>NZ_MSKL01000026.1:0-18699 GCF_001937665.1 Actinomyces oris
CTTCAAGATAAGGTCTCCACAGGGCACCTCGGTGTCCTGGTAGGCCCCCAGCAGACTACTGGGTTGATAGGCCAGGAGTGGAAGACCGGCAACGGTCTGCAGAGCTGACTGGTACTAATAGGCCAACACAAACAACAACACCCCCACACCCGGGGGTAGTGAGAGTAAGAGCGTGAGCGTCCACTATACGGTCCACACCCAACCCAACCACCAACCACACACAAGCACCCAGCGTGCTCGTGCGTGCGTGGTTTAACGGGGGCAGCCAGACGGATAACCGAATAACCGCACCAGACGACGGTAACGCACTGCCCGACCAGTCGTCTCGGTGGTCACAGCGACAGGGAAACGCCCGGCACCCATCCCGAACCCGGAAGCTAAGCCTGACAGCGCCGATGGTACTGCACCCGCCAGGGTGCGGGAGAGTAGGACACCACCGAGCACAAACCACCAGTATCGGGTCGGTTCTCACAACAGATGTGGGAGCCGACCCGATACCCCTATATACCCACACACAACACAGCACTCAGCACGCAGCTCCAAACAGCGCGCGCCTCACTGCGTGTTACCGGGTCTCGTTACGCCTGAGAGCCTCGCTCCAGGTAGGCTCCTCCCAGGTATTCAAGGACAGCGGGGGAACTGACGGCAGTCCCGGAGTGAAAGAAGGACCATGGCGTATCAGGACCGTCAGCACGGGTCGGACCACGGCGACGCAGGTCGGCGTCGTCGCAGCGGTGAGCGGCACGGCTTCGGCGCACGCAGCCGTTTCACGGGGGATGAAGGACACTCTCGGCGCAGTGAGCGCGCAGGACGGGATGACGAGTCCTACGGCTCCCGTGGGCACTCCCAGCGGTCGGGCCATGACGAACACTCTCCTCGCAACGATCGCCGGCACCGTGACAACTGGCGCGGTGAACGGCGTCGAGACGGGGACAACGGTGACAGGCGCGCTGACCGTAGCGGTAGGAGACCAGGTCGTTTCAACGATCACTCCGGGCGTAAGGACTCGCGGGACAGACGGGACGATCGTCGAGGTCGCCCGCCGCAGCGTCAGCGCGTCCCCGAGCCCAAGGTTCCGGACGACGTTGAGCCCGCAGATCTTGAGCGCGGTGCGCGGGCCGAGTTGCGTGCCCTGGGCCGCGCCAACGCGGAGAACGTTGCCCGGCATCTGGTCATGGTTCAGCGTCTCCTCAACGACGATCCTCAGACCGCTTATGAGCACGCGCGCTACGCCTCCTCCCACGCGGGCCGTGTCGCCGTCGTCCGGGAGACGACAGGTATCGCCGCATACCTCGCCGGCCACTACAGCGAGGCGCTCCGAGAGATTCGTGCCGCCAGGCGACTGTCCGGCCTCGATCTCCACCGGGCGATCGAGGTCGACTGCGAGCGAGCACTGGGCCACGTCGACAAGGCCCTCCAAGCCGCTCAGGCGGCCGATCTACGCCAGCTCGACGAGATTGAACGGGCCGAGCTGGCCATGGTCGTCTCCAGTCTTCGTCACGACATGGGCCAGACCGATCTCGGTCTGATCGTCATCGAGGACGCCATCAGGGCACGCCCCTCTGACAGCGAGACCCTTAGACGCCTGCACTCGGTGCGCGCCGACCGGCTCGAGGAGCTTGGGCGGCACCAGGAGGCGGAGGCCATCCGCGACCGTATCGGCCCTGAGCCGGTGGAGGAGGACGAGGTCGAGGTCTTCGATATCGAGGACGACTACGACTCCCAGGCCGAGGAGCAAGGCATTCCGGAGAGGTCCGACACTCAGGCCGCCACCGATTCCGGCGGCGACCGGAACGACGAGGCGGAGAGTGAGCCGAGAGAGGCCTTAGAGGCTCCGGGTGAGGCCGTCCAGGACGAGGCCTCAGCAGACCTCGATCCTCGCGATGAGCCTATGGACCAGGACGAGGACGCCCAGTGGTCGCAGTCCTTCGCCGAGCGTGTCGAGGCCGAGATGGCCGAACTGCTTCAGGACGCGAATGAACCCCCGACGCCTTCCACCAACGCCTCTGAGGAGCCCCGATGACTATGCCCCAGGCCGCTGCCGCTGCTGCTCCCGCCAGCCTTCTGGGCAGCGAGCAGCCCCTGTGCGCCGCCTACGACGTCGCCCTGCTGGACCTTGACGGCGTGTGCTTCGCCGGAGAGGCCCGAGTGCCTTATGCCGCCGACAACGTCAACGCCGCCCGCAGGGCCGGCATGCACCTGTCCTTCGTCACCAACAACGCCTCACGGGCCCCTCAAACGGTCGTGGACAAGCTGGCGGCCAACGGCATCACCGCCGAGGCGTCGGAGGTCTTCAGCGCCGCCATGGACGCGGCCGCCATGCTCACTGAGCACGTTGAACCGGGCTCCACGGTGCTTGTCGTCGGAGGCGACGGAGTCCGCCAGGCCCTCCTCGACGAGGGCTTCCAGGTGACCAGCAGTGCGCAGGACGAACCGGTCGCCGTCGTCCAGGGCTGGGACCCTGCGGTCGACTGGGCACTGCTGTCTGAAGGCGTCTACGCCATCAATGCCGGGGCCCTCCACGTGGCCACCAACCTTGACGCGACCCTGCCCACCGAGCGGGGCTTCGCCCTGGGCAACGGCAGCCTCGTGGCCGCCGTCGTCCACGCCTCCGGCAAGGAGCCCCTGGCCGGGGGTAAGCCCTTCCCCGGCATCTACACGCGTGCCCTCAAGCGGGCCGGTGGGACCAGGCCCCTGGCGGTCGGGGACCGGCTCAACACCGACCACGTCGGGGCCCGGGCCGCCGGGATCCCCGGGCTCCACGTTCTCACCGGTGTCTCAGACGCGCGAGACGTCATCTCCGCGCCGGCCACCGAGCGTCCCAGCTTCCTTCACACCGACCTGCGTGGCCTGACTGCGCCCCACCCCGAGCCCGTGCGAACCGAGGAGGACGGCCAGGTGTGGTGGCGGGTCGGCAACCGCAGCGCCCGCGTCGTCGGCTCCGGGCTCGAGCTCCAGGGCGCCGGCGCCGTGTCCTCACCGGACGGCGCTCCCGTGCGTATTGACCTGGACTCCTACCGGGCGCTGGCCGTGGCCGCCTGGGACTGGGCCGACGCCCAGGGCCGCCCGGGTGAGGCCGCAGCGCTGGAGCTGCCCGAGATCGAGGTGATCGAGCCCTGAGAACCTGGCCGGGGCTGGAGAGGCGCCTCAGGAGGGGAAGAGGAACACGCCGCGGCAGCTCGAACGATGTCGATGGGAGTCAGGAATGAGCCGCAACGAGTCGATAACCGACATCGGAGAGGAGACGCCGGCGATGGCGGATCCCGCGCACCGACCGGCGCCTCGGCCTCCGGTGCCCGCGCCCCCGCGAGCCGATGTCGCCCTGACGGCAGCCCAAGGGCTCAATGACCGCGCCGACGAGCTCACCGAGATAGCTCAGATGCCCCTGGAGGAGCGAGCAGCTGCCTTGTCCGCCATCCACGAGGACCTCGCCTCCGTCCTGCACAAGGCGGAAGGCTGACATGGCCCGGCTGATCCGCATCGACTCAGAGCTCGTGCGTCGTGGGCTGGCCCGTTCCCGTACCCACGCTGCCACCCTCGTCACCGACGGTCACGTCACCCTCGACGGCGAGGTCGTCACTAAGCCCGCCCGTCAGGTCAACCCGGCCCAGGCCATCGAGATCCTGGCGCCCTCCGGAGAGGACTACGTCTCCCGCGGCGCCCACAAGCTCGCCGGTGCGTTGGACGCGCTGGACCGGCACGGTCTGGCGCCCCGTATTGAGGGCCGCCGCTGCCTGGATGCCGGTGCCTCGACCGGGGGCTTCACCGACGTCCTCCTGCGCCGCGGTGCTGAGCACGTCGTGGCCGTCGACGTCGGCTACGGCCAGCTGGCCTGGTCGCTGCGCTCCGACCCTCGCGTCACCGCCCTGGACCGCACCAACATCCGCACGCTGGATCCCGAGGCCGTCGCCCCGGCTCCGGAGCTGGTCGTGGGCGACCTGTCCTTCATCTCCCTGACGCTGGTCCTCGAGCCGTTGCTGCGTGCCGCGGCCGACGACGCCGACCTTCTGCTCATGGTCAAGCCCCAGTTCGAGGTGGGCAAGGATCGGATCGGGCACGGGGGAGTGGTGCGCGACCCGGATCTCCACGTGGAGACCGTCATGACGGTGGCTGAGCGAGCGCACGCCCTGGGTGTGGGAGTGGACGCCGTGACCGCCTCCCCGTTGCCGGGTCCCGCCGGTAACGTTGAGTACTTCCTGAGCATGCACGCCTCCCGCGCCGGTTGCCCCGGGGACCTGCGCGGAGACGAGTTGCGCTCGAGCATCGAGGATGCCGTTGCTGCCGGACCCGCGGCGGGCGGCCCACGACGACGCAGAACAAGGACCCACCCATGAGCAAGCTGAGCCCTTCAGACACCAGTGCTGCATCGCGGCCGGCTGAGTCGGCCGGCCTTCAGACCTTGGAGCAACCGGGAACGGAGCAGCATTGCCGGAGGATCTCGCGCGTCATGCTGCTGCAGCGCGAGCTCAACGACAAGCCCGTTCCCGTTCCCCGGCCCAGTGCTCCGACGACCACCGCTGTGGCTCGGGCATCAGCGGCGCTGCGTGCCCACGGTGTCGAGCCGGTCGGCCCGGACTGCACAGACCACGTCGACCTCGTCCTGGTGCTCGGCGGTGACGGCACGATCCTGCGCGCCTTCGAGATCGCCCGTGAGCGGGACATCCCCCTGGTGGGCATCAACACCGGCCACGTCGGTTTCCTGGCCGAGGCCGACCCCGACGGCATCGAGCAGGTTGTTGCAGATCTGGTCGCCGGCCGCTACACGGTCGAGACCCGCACCACCTTGAACGTGGAGGTCATCTGTCCTGACGGAACGGTCACTCGCGATTGGGCCCTCAACGAGGCGGCCCTGGAGAAGCGTGACCGCGCCCGCATGATCGAGGTCGCCATCGGTGTTGACGGCCAGGCCGTGTCCTCCTTCGGCTGCGATGGCCTCATCATGGCCACGCCCACCGGCTCGACCGCCTACGCGTTCTCCTGTGGCGGCCCCGTCATCTGGCCTGAGGTCGAGGCACTCCTCCTGGTGCCCGTGGCTGCGCACGCCCTGTTCACCCGCCCCCTGGTCCTGGGCCCCAACTCCTGCATGGAGGTCGTGGTCCAACGGGTGGGCTTCGGAGGCGCCGAGATCTGGTGCGACGGCAGACGCAGCCTGGACGTGCCGGTCGGTGCCAGGATCCGCGTCACCCGGGCGGAGCGTCCGGTGCGCCTGGCACGTTTCAACGAGGCCCCCTTCGCCAGCCGTCTAGTGCGCAAGTTCGACCTGCCCGTGGAGGGGTGGCGGGCCTCCAGTAGCGCCGACGAGGCATACTCATCTGAGGATGATGTGCTGCACCAGCAGCAGGTCACCACTGCCGAAAAGAGCGCCGACGGTGAGAGCCGGCGGGACTCCTCGGGAGGAACGGCGTGATCGAGTCTTTGCACATCGAGGACCTCGGTGTCATCGAGGAGGCTGATCTTCCCCTCAGTCGGGGCCTGACCGCCCTGACCGGCGAGACCGGTGCCGGCAAGACGATGGTGCTCACCTCCCTCGGGCTGCTGCTGGGGCAGCGGGCCGAGACCACCATCGTGCGGACCGGTGCCGAGCGCAGCCTGGTTGAGGGCGCCTTCCTGGTCGACCCGGACTCGCACGTTGCCGCCCGCGTCGTCGAGGCCGGGGGCGATCTCGACGACGACCTCCTCCTGGCCTCTCGCACGGTTCCCTCCTCCGGACGCTCCCGCGCGTATCTGGGAGGGCGCTCAGTGCCGGCCTCGGTTCTCAGCGAGGTGGGTGGCCGCCTGGTCTCCGTCCACGGCCAGGCCGACCAGCTGCGACTGCGTTCGACCGCGGCCCAACGCGCTGCTCTGGACTCACTGGGTGGCCAGGACCATGCCGCCCTGTGCCGCCGCTATGCCCGGGCCTACCAGGCGCGCCGACAGGCTGACCAGGAGCTCCAGGAGTGGCAGGCATCCGCTCAGGCCCGAGCCGTTGAGGTGGCGCAGCTGCGTACCTGGCTCGAGGCCCTGGAGGAGATCGACCCCCGCAGCGGTGAGGACCGGGACCTGACGGCGGAGGCCGAGCGACTCGACCACGCCGAGGACCTGCGCAGAGCCGCCACCGGCGCCCGCACCGCACTCAGCGGAGAGGAGTCCGCCACCGGGCAGGCGCCCGATGTCGTCTCCCTCATCGCCCACGCTCACCGCAGCCTGGCTGTCGAGTCCGACCGCGATCCCGCCCTGGCCGAGCTGGCCACACGCACCCAGCGACTGGGCATCGACGCAGCCGATATCGCCGCCGAGCTGAGTGGATACCTGTCCTCACTGAGCGCCGACCCGGCTCGTCTCGCCCAGGTCCAGGACCGCCGCGGGGAGCTCGCTCGCGCCTGCCGGGAGATCGGCGGGCCTCAGGAGCAGCTCGACGACGTCGATGCCCTCCTGGCCTGGGGGCAGCGCGCAGCCGCGCGCCTGGCCGAGCTCGACGGGCCGCAGGACACCGCCACCGTCCTGGCCGAGCGCCTGGCCGCTGCCGACGAGGAGCTGGCCGGTGCTGGCGAGGAGCTGAGCCGGGCTCGTCGTCGGCTCGGCGAGCGTCTTGAACAGGCCGTCACCGCAGAGCTGGAGGGCCTGGAGATGAAGGGCGCCCGGCTCGTCGTCGAGCTGGACCGGCTCGATGAGCCTGGACCCACAGGCCTTGAGAGCGTCGCCCTCACACTCGTCTCACACCCCGGTGCGCCCGCCCTGCCCCTGGGGAAGGGGGCATCGGGAGGCGAGCTGTCCCGCATCATGCTCGCCC
The DNA here is from genome assembly GCF_001937665.1 of Actinomyces oris. Classification (GTDB taxonomy): domain Bacteria; phylum Actinomycetota; class Actinomycetes; order Actinomycetales; family Actinomycetaceae; genus Actinomyces; species Actinomyces stomatis. The sequence goes on from NZ_MSKL01000026.1 coordinate 6,770, forward strand.
TGGAGGTGGTGCTCGCCGACGCCGCGGCCTCCGCGCGCCCCTCGACCCATACCCGCACCCTCGTCTTCGACGAGATCGACGCCGGCGTGGGAGGCCGGGCCGCTCGGGAGATCGGCAGGCGCCTGGCCCGCCTGGCACGACATCACCAGGTCATCGTGGTCACCCACCTGGCCCAGGTGGCGGCATGGGCTGACACCCACCTCGTGGTGCGCAAGGAGACAGTGCCCGAACCCGAATCCGGTCCCGGCCTTTCAGAGGCGTCGGCAAGGAATGTGAGAAAGTCCCAGACGGGACGCACCCGCACACAGGTCTTCGTCGTCGAAGGCCAGGAGAGAGAACGGGAGCTGGCCAGAATGCTCTCCGGGCACGAGGACTCCCAGGCCGCGGTCCGGCACGCCGCTGAGCTTCTCCAGGAAGCAGTCGTGGGACAATCCGAGCCGTGAGGAATCCCTTCCGCAGTAAGTCTGCGTCCGTCTCCGAGCGTCCCAGCGGTGTCGTACGCGTCGACGCGCGCACGAAGAAGCTCACCAAGCGTCTCCAGCCCGGGGAGATCGCCATCATCGACCACACCGACCTTGATCGGGTGGCCGCAGAGGCGTTGGTGGAGTGCGGTGCCTCAGCGGTCCTCAACGCATCCCCGTCCATCTCCGGGCGCTACCCGAACCTCGGCCCCGGCATCCTCCTCGACGCGGGAATCCCGCTCGTAGATGATCTGGGCCCCGACATCATGCGGCTGCACGACGGCCAGCGCATCACCGTCGAGGAAGGCTCGGTGCGTGTCGAGGGCAAGGAGCAGGTCATTGCCGAGGGCTCGGTCCAGACCAAGCAGACCGTCGCCGTGGCCATGGAGGAGGCCCAGAAGGGCCTGGCCGTTCAGCTGGAGGCCTTCGCCGCCAACACCATGGAGTACATGCGCGGGGAGTGGGACCTGCTCCTCAACGGTGTCGGCATGCCCTCGCTGACCACGCGGATGAGCGGCAAGCACGTCCTGGTGGTCGTGCGCGGCTACTCCTACAAGGAGGACCTTCAGGCGCTCAAGCCCTACATCCGCGAGTACAAGCCCGTCATCATCGGCGTTGACGGAGGTGCCGACGCCGTCCTGGAGGCCGGCTTCAAACCGGCCATGGTCGTGGGTGACATGGACTCTGTGTCCGACAAGGCGCTCACCTGCGGTGCCGAGATCGTCGTTCACGCCTACCGCGACGGGCGCGCCCCGGGCCTGGCCCATGTCGAGGAGCTCGGGGTCGAGCACCATGTCTTCGCCGCCACCGGCACCAGTGAGGACATCGCCATGCTCATGGCCGATGAGGCCGGCGCCGAGATCATCGTGGCCCTGGGGACGCACGCCACCCTGCTGGAGTTCCTCGACAAGGGACGTGCCGGCATGTCCTCGACCTTCCTGACCCGGCTCAAGGTCGGTGGCCGCCTCATCGACGCCAAGGGCGTCTCCCAGCTCTACCGCACCCGCATCTCGGGATGGTGGCTGCTGTTCCTGGCCCTGGCGGGCACCTTCGCCCTGGCCATGGCCCTGATGTCCACGCCCGGTGGACAGACCTTCCTGGGACTGTCCGGTGCCGTGTGGGACGACATCGTCAACTTCTTCCGCACGCTGCTGGGCCTGGCCCCGAACTCACCCACCGTCTAACGACCCCCGCCCATCTGAGAGGCAGCCCCTCTCACGGTCATCTTCAAGGTCTTCAACCATGATCGACTTCCGCTATCACCTGGTATCGCTCATCTCCGTGTTCCTTGCCCTCGCCGTCGGGGTCGTCCTGGGAGCCGGCCCACTGCAGAACTCCCTGGGAACCGCGCTCAACGACCAGGTCACCGCCCTGCGTGAGAACCGCAACGCCACCCAGGCCAAGCTCGAGCAGACTGAGACGGCCGTCAACGAGCGGGACTCCTACATCACTCAGGCCGCCAGCAGTCTCCTGCCCGGAACCCTGGCCTCCAAGAACGTCGCCATGGTGCTTCTGCCCGACGCCAAGGCCGAGGACGCCGACGCCATCACCACCCAGCTCAAGAGCGCAGGCGCCACCGTCACCGGTCGGCTCAGCCTGACCAGCACGTGGGTGGACCTGTCGCGGGAGAACTACCGCTCCACCTTCTCCGGACAGGTCCAGGGGCACCTGGACAGCGCCACCTCCAAGGACGCCAACGGCATCCTGGGGGAGGCACTGGCCAAGGCCCTCACCGCCAACGACGACTCCTCCCGAGTCCTCATGGACATGCTGTCGGTGGACAAGTCCGGCACGCCCTTCGTCACCGTGGACTCCACGCCCACCGGGCCTGCGGAGATGATCGTCGTCGTCGGGCCGCGCCCGCAGGCCGCCTCCGGCAAGGGGGCGACGGTCGAGGCATCACCGGGCCAGGACCCCAAGGCCTGGGCCAAGGCGCTGGCGGGTACAGCCGGTCGGGCGCCCACAGTCGTCGTCGGCTCCGCCGACGGCGACGACAACGTCGTCAGCATCATCCGCTCCGAGGGTGCGAAGGTGACCACCATCGACTCCGTCGGCCAGATCGCCGCCTCGGTCTCCACGCCCCTGGCCCTGGCCTCCACCCGGGCGGGAACCATCGGCCACTACGGCTTCGACAAGGGAGCCGACGCCGTCATGCCGCCAGTGACCAAGTAGCCCCTGTTCTCAGGCGCTCCGGCCTCGTCACGGGCGCCGACGCCGCGATCCACCCTCGCCCTGCCTTAGGCTGAGTCCATGGCTGGCACGATCACGCGAGTAAGCTCCTGCGCCCGACGCCTGGCGCAGGTGGGGGGCAAGGCTGCGGGCGTCACCCTGTCCTGGTCCGCCTCTCTGGCGCCCATCGCCCAGGGCCTGGAGCGCACCAACTTCCATGGCCGCACCGTGAGCCTGCGCGGGGGCGTGGGAGCCGCGGTCGGCGCCGTGACGGCCGGAATTGAGACCGGCAGACTCATGGGGGGCGGGACCGCATCGTCCTCACGGACAGGGCTTGCCGCCACCCTCGCGGCTGCGGCCGGCGGGTGCGCCGGCCTGGTCGATGACCTCGATGCCGGTGCCCACGACGGCGACACTCCCGCCAAGGGGCTCAAGGGCCATCTGACCGCCCTCGCCCACGGACGCGTCACCACAGGAGCCCTCAAGATCGCCGTCATCGGCTCAGGGGCGCTTGTCAGCGGTGTCCTCCTGGCCCGCCACCGCGGCTCGGGCAACGGCGGACGCCCGCCGGCGACGATCGTCGCCGACGCCGCATCCAGTGCCGTGGTCATCGCGGCCTGGGCGAACCTGCTCAACCTGCTCGACCTGCGCCCCGGACGCGCGCTCAAGACCGCCTGCATCGTGAGCGCCCCGCTGCTGGCCACCCCCGGACGAGACGGCGAGTCCACTCGGTTGGTGGCCGCAGGAACCCTGGGAGTCAGCCTCATGGCCCTGCCGGAGGACCTCCTGGAGAACACGATGCTGGGCGACACCGGAGCCAACGCCGTCGGAGCCCTGCTGGGAACCGCTCTGGCATGCCACCCCCACGCCGCGGTGCGCGTCGGAGCCGCCCTGAGCGGGGTGAGCCTCATCCTGGCCAGTGAGAAGGTCTCCTTCTCCCGTGTCATCAGCGACACCCCGGTGCTGGCCGCACTCGATGGGCTGGGACGCCGCCCCTGATGGCATCCCAGCAACGCCGCGGCGGCCTGCTCTCAGTGGCCGGGTCCGTCGCAGGCCTGACCCTCGTCTCCCGCGTCCTGGGGTTCCTGCGCTGGCTCGTCCAGGCCGCCACCGTCGGCACAGGGACGGTGGCGGGTGCCTACACCACGGCCAACCAGCTGCCCAACACCCTCTACGAGGTCGTTGTCGGTGGCGTGCTGGCGGCCACCGTCGTCCCGCTCCTGGCCGCACCGATCGCCGCGGGCAGACGTGAGGAGGTCACCGCCACCGCCTCGGGGCTGCTCGGCCTGGTCCTGGCGGTCCTGACCCCGCTGTCCCTGGGGCTCATCATCCTGGCCACACCGATCGCAGCCCTGTTCCCCACCTCTCAGGGCGTGGACCCGGCGCTCCAGCACGAGCTCGTCGCCTCCTTCCTGCGCATGTTCGCCCTGCAAGTGCCCATGTACGGAGTGGCGGTCGTCCTCACCGGCGTCCTCCAGGCTCACAACCGCTTCACCTGGCCGGCTCTGACACCGATGCTCTCCAGCCTCGTGGTCATGGCGACCTACGGCCTCTACGGGGCGCTGGCCGGCGGTGACGACGCGACCGCCTCCAGCCTCGCCCTCCAGGTGCTCGGCTGGGGGACGACCCTCGGGGTGGCCGCACTCAGCCTCCCGCTGCTGTGGCCGGTCCACCGGCTGGGACTGGGGTTGCGCCCCACCCTGAGACTGGGGGGCTCCCAGGCCCGGCGGGCGCTGCGGCTCGGCGGCGCCGGGGTGTGGACGATCCTGGCTCAGCAGCTGAGCGTCCTGGTGGTCCTGGCCATGGCCCGCTGGGGCGGGCAGACCGGAACTGCGGCGGTCTACCAGTACACACAGGCCGTCTACGTCCTTCCCTACGCGGTGCTGGCCGTCCCGGTGGCCACCGTCCTCTACCCCCGCCTGACTGCCGCCTTCGAGGCCCGCACGCACCTGTCGGAGAGCTCTGGCAGCACTGGTGCGGATGAGGACGTCTCGCGTCTGGTCGCCACTTCCACGGCCCTGGTCACCGCCGTCGCCGTCGCCGGAACCGCCATGCTCCTGGCCGCCAGCACCGCCGCCGAGCGCTTCTTCTCCTTCAAGCAGGTCGACGGGATGGGCCAGGCGCTGGCCGTCCTGGCCCCGGGGCTGATCGGATACGCCCTCATCTACCAGGTCACCCGGGTCCTCTTCGCCGCCGACCGCTCTCGACCCGCCGCTCACGCCACCGCGGCCGGCTGGCTGACCGTGGCCGTGGCCTGCGCCACCTGCGTGCGCCTCATGGCCCCCTCCGGCGGGGACGGGCGCGCCACCCTCGTGGCACTGGGAGTAGGCACGACCATCGGGATGACGGTGGCTGGGGTGAGTCTGCTCGCCGTCCTGGCCCGGGTCATGGGAGGCCGGGTGCTGCGTGCGACTCTGACCGCGCTCGTCGCGGGGCTGCCCGTGGCCCTCGCCCTCGGGCTGGTTGTCCGTACAGTGACCACCCGCGTGACCTCCCTGCCCCTGGCCGTGATCACCGCTGTGACAGGTGCCGCCGCGGCAGCAGCCCTCGTCCTGGTAGCCATCCACCTGGCTGACCGCAGTCTCCTGGCATCAATACGTAGCGGCAGGTCAACGGTGAGGACGAAGGATGACAAGGAGAGACCATGAGTCCCAGCGGTGTTGAGAACATGAGCGAGTCCAGTGCCTCGCAGAGCCCGCACGCTGGGCGCCGGCGAATCCTCCAAGTGTGTGGATCAGCCGCCGGAGGGGTGCGGGCCCACCTGGCCGACTGCGCCCGGATCCTGGCCGCCGACGGCCACGACGTCATCGTCGAGGCACCCGCAGTCGTCCTTGACGGACTGGATGTCGATCCAGCTCGCGCCGAGGTACTCGAGATCGGCCCCCGCCCCAGCCCCAACGACACTCTGGCCGTGGCCAGGCTGCGTCGTCTGGGCAGACGCGCCCACGTCGTTCATGCCCACGGGCTGCGAGCCGGAGCCCTGGCCGCACTGGCCCTGGGACGACGCCGCCGTGGACGCACCCGGCTGGTCGTCACCCTCCACAACCTCACTGTCGGGGGACGCTTGACCACCCTGGTAGGGGACAGGCTCGAACGGCTCATCGCCCGGCGCGCCGACCTCATCCTTGCGGTCAGCCCAGACCTGGCTGAACGGGCCCGGGAGCTCGACGCCCCACGGGTCGAGCTCGCCATCATCCCTGCAGCGCCCCCACAGCAGTCCTCCGAAGCGAGTCCCTCCGACTCTGTTGCGCCGGGGGAGATCTGGCTGCAGGGTGGCGCGCGCCTGCTGACCGTTGCCCGCCTGGCTCCCCAGAAGGGCCTGCCGCTGCTGCTCGAGGCCGCCGCGATCCTCTCCCGCGAGGTCGACGCCGGCCGGCTGGCGGCCTTCACCTGGGCGCTCGCCGGAGACGGCCCCGGTGGGGCCGAGGCCTCTGAGCGCATCAGCGCCGAACACCTCCCGGTCACCCTCCTGGGGCGGCGAACCGACGCGCCGGCCCTCATGAAGGCAGCCGACATCGTCGTCCAGACCAGCCTGTGGGAGGGCCAGCCCCTCACCATCCAGGAGGCCTTGCGTGCCGGCGCCGCGATCGTTGCCACCGACGTCGGCGGTACCGCCGTCACCGCCAGGGGAGGAGCCGTCCTCGTGGCTCCCCAGGCCCAAGCCATCGCCGAGTCGCTCGGAACCCTCCTGAGCGACTCCGAGGCCCGCTTCCGCGCCGCTGAGCGCGCGCAGGAGGCGGCGGGGCGCCTTCCCGGGCTCGAGGACCTGGCGGCCCAGCTGCGCCAGGCGGTCCTCGACCTGCACTGAGCCGCCCCGCCCCGAGCGGTAGCATCATTGTGCCCGAGCGCCCGTCAACCATGACGCCGGCAGCGAGAAGAGGAGCCAATCGTGGACCACCCGGTGACGACGACCCGCAGCAGCGACGGATTAGGGAACAGCCTCGCCGACACGCGCGAACCGGGGCGGGAGCTGGTCGGCAGCGAACGGGTATGGAGCGGGCCGATCTTCGCCGTCGACGCCGACCACGTGCGCCTGGGGCCCGGTCAGGATCCGGTGGCCCGTCAGGTCGTCGTCCACCACGACGCCGTAGCCGTCGTCGCCCTGCGCGAGGGCGAGGCATCCTCCCAGACCGACGGTGCCGCGGAGATCCTCATGATTCGCCAGTACCGCCATCCCGTACGCGCCTGCCTGTGGGAGATTCCCGCCGGCCTGCTCGACGTGCCGGGGGAGGCCCCCGCCGTCGCCGCCGCCCGCGAGCTCGCTGAGGAGACCGACTACGCGGCGGCCACCTGGAACACGCTGGCCGAGTTCTACGCCTCGCCCGGCTTCACCACCGAGGGGGCCCGGATCTTCCTCGCCCAGGACCTGAGCCTGCTGCCCGAGGACCAGCGCACTGCCCGCGAGGCCGAGGAGGCCGAGTTCGTGCCCACCTGGGTCCGACTGGATGAGGCACTCGACGCCGTCATGGACGGCCGCCTGCACAACCCCTCCACCGTCCTGGGGGTCCTGGCCACGGCCCAGGCACGTTCCCGCGGCTGGGCAGGGCTGCGTCCCGCTGACGCCCCCTGGCTGCGCAGCCCAGAGAGCCTGTAGGAGTCTGCGCCGGGGCAGCGACAGCTTGAGTAACGGGGCACCGTCATATGCGGCAACCCACTAGTTAGGTATTCCTAGGTAAGGGTTACCTTTGATTAGGTGGCGTGTTCAATCCCACCCTGCGGCGCTCCGTCATGAACTTGCCAGTGTTGAATTCGGTAAGCAAGATCTTGGTTAAACTCGTGGCACGACGACCTGCGACGCCCTACAGCCGATCCTGGGCCAGCCCTTTGGCTGATTCTTGGAATCCTTCGGCCAACAAGGACGTGGTCGAACCGGCCGCAACGGGGTCAGGCCGTGAGGCGTCGCAGCGACTAGGGGAGGAGCAGTCATGACACAGAGTGACGATGACTCGACGCGGGCACGTGTGCTCGACCTCATCGCTGAGAAGGGCCCTGTCTCGGCGGCTCAGCTCGCCAAGGTCCTGAGCCTGACGCCGGCCGCCGTGCGCAGGCACATCACGGCGCTTGAGGACGCTGAGCAGATCGAGGTTCACACGCCGGCCCTGACGGGTAAGCGTGGCCGTGGTCGCCCGGCCCGGCACTATGTGCTGACGCCCAAGGCCCGCACCTCCTTCGCGGAGGGCTACTCCGACCTGGCCAACCGCGCCCTGCACTACCTGTCCCAGGTGGCCGGTGACAAGGCGGTCGACTCCTTCGCCGCGGCCAGGGGCCGTGATCTCGAGCGCCGCTACGCCACCGTCGTTGAGGCGGCAGGCAAGGACCCCTCGGAGCGGGCCCGCGCCCTGGCGGACGCCCTGACCCTCGACGGTTACGCGGCCTCGGTGCGCGACGTCGGGGACGGCTCCTTCGCCGTCCAGCTGTGCCAGGGCAACTGTCCGGTGCGTGACGTCGCCGGGGAGTTCCACGAGCTGTGCGACGCCGAGACGCAGGCCATCTCCAGGCTCGTCGGCGTCCCGGTCCAGCGTCTGGCCACCCTGGCCGGAGGCGGGCATGTCTGTACCACCCACATTCCGATCGCCATGCCCGCGCTGCGCAAGCGCGCGGTGCGGGCGGCGGCTAAGACGCGAGGCCTTGAGACCAAGCGAATGGAAGGAACCCGATGACACTGCCGACTACCGAGACCACTCGTAGCACCGACGACGAGATCATCGACTCGATCTCAACGAGCTACGACTTCGGCTGGCACGACTCCGACGAGGCCGGTGAGAAGGCCAAGCGAGGCCTTGATGAGCAGGTGGTCCGCGAGATCTCCGCCATCAAGGGTGAGCCGGAGTGGATGCTGGCCAAGCGTCTCAAGGCGTACTCCACCTTTGAGCGCAAGCCCATGCCCACCTGGGGCGTGGACCTCTCCAAGCTCGACATGGATGCCGTCAAGTACTACGTGCGCTCCACGGACCGGCCGGCCAACTCCTGGGACGACCTGCCCGAGGACATCAAGAACACCTACGACCGCATCGGCATCCCCGAGGCCGAGCGCGAGCGCCTGGTGGCGGGTGTGGCCGCCCAGTACGAGTCGGAGGTCGTCTACCACCAGATCCGCGGTGACCTGGAGGAGCAGGGCGTCATCTTCGTTGACACCGACACCGCCGTGCGCGAGTACCCCGAGCTCGTCAAGGAGTACTTTGGGACCGTGGTGCCCGCCGGCGACAACAAGTTCGCCGCCCTCAACACGGCCGTGTGGTCCGGGGGTTCCTTCATCTACGTCCCCAAGGGCGTCCACGTCGAGATCCCACTCCAGGCATACTTCCGCATCAACACGGAGAACATGGGCCAGTTCGAGCGCACGCTCATCATCGCCGACGAGGACTCCTACGTCCACTACGTCGAGGGCTGCACCGCCCCCATCTACTCCACCGACTCCCTGCACTCGGCGATCGTGGAGATCGTGGTCAAGAAGAACGCCCGCGTGCGCTACACGACCATCCAGAACTGGTCCAACAACGTCTACAACCTGGTGACCCAGCGCGCTACCTGCGAGGAGGGCGCCACCATGGAGTGGATCGACGGCAACATCGGCTCCAAACGGAACATGAAGTACCCGGCCGTCTTCCTCATGGGGCCCCACGCCCGTGGCGAGGCCCTGTCCATCGCCTTCGCCGGCGAGGACCAGCACCAGGACACCGGCGCCAAGATGGTCCACATGGCGCCCCACACCTCCAGCCACATCGTCTCCAAGTCGATCGCCCGTCACGGTGGCCGCAGCGCCTACCGCGGACTGGTGCAGATCATGAAGAACGCCCGGCACTCCAAGTCCAACGTGCTGTGCGACGCGCTCCTGGTCGACGAGATCTCCCGGTCGGACACCTACCCCTACGTCGACGTGCGCACCGACGACGTCGAGATGGGGCACGAGGCCACCGTCTCCAAGGTGAGTGCCGACCAGCTCTTCTACCTCATGCAGCGCGGGCTGACCGAGACCGAGGCCATGGCCACGATCGTGCGCGGCTTCGTCGAGCCCATTGCCCGGGAGCTGCCCATGGAGTACGCCCTCGAGCTCAACCGGCTCATCGAGCTGCAGATGGAGAACTCGGTGGGCTGACCCACCGCAGAGGTTCCTCTTCAACCCACCCAGCCTTCGACCCACACCTCATCACACCGGCCTGCTGCCGGCCAAGGAGCACCTCCACATGCCTGAACTCTCCACCGACCACTCGAGTGCCACGCTCGACGGCGCCCACTCCCACGGCGGGCCGCGCTACGTCTCCTCGCGCGCCGACCGCCCCACCTCCTTCGACCCCGCCGACATCCCGGTGCCGCGAGGCCGCGAGGAGGAGTGGCGCTTCACGCCGATGAAGCGCTTCGCCCCGCTGTTCGACCTCGACGCCATCCGCGCGGCCGCCGGCGCTGCCCAGACCGATGCCGGCGCCGTCCGTGTCGAGGCCGACCTCCCGGATGGTGCGAGCCTTGAGACCGTCCCACGCAGCGATGCCCGCATCGGCACCGTGGGCGCCCCGGTCGACCGCACCGGCATCACCGCCTGGAACGGTACCGAGACCGCCACCGTGCTGACCCTGGAACCGGGCGCCCAGCTCGAGCGTGCCGCCCGACTGAACGTCGTCGGTCAGGATGCGCAGCTCGCCCGCCCCACCGCCCAGCACATCCTCATCGCCGCCGAGTCCGGTTCCAAGGGAACCGTTGTTCTCGACCACACCGGCACCGCCGCCCTGACCCAGGGCGTCGAGGTGACGGTGGCCGACGGCGCCGAGCTCACCCTGGTGACCGTTCAGGGCTGGGAGGACGATGCCGTTCACGCCTCCAACCACCGGGTGAGGGTCTGCGGCCGCGGTGTCCTCAAGCACGTCGTCGTCAGTCTCGGCGGAGACGTGCGCATCTGCCCGGACCTGGGCTTCTCCGGCGAGGGCGGGCACATCGACGCCTACGGCGTCTACTTCACCGATGCCGGCCAGCACCAGGAGCACCGCCCGTACGTGGCCCACACCGAGCCCCACTGCTACTCGCGCGTCACCTACAAGGGCGCCCTCCAGGGCGAGGGCGCGCACGCCGTGTGGGTGGGGGACTGCCTCATCGGTCAGGCCGCCCGCGGCACAGACACTTATGAGCTCAACCGCAACCTGGTCCTGACCGAGGGGGCCAAGGCCGACTCCGTGCCGAACCTGGAGATCGAGAACGGCAACATCGAGGGGGCCGGCCACGCCAGCGCCACCGGCCGCTTCGACGACCAGCAGCTGTTCTACCTGCGTGCCCGCGGCATCCCCGAGACTGAGGCCCGCCGCCTCGTCGTCCTGGGCTTCTTCAACGAGATCGTCGCCGAGATCGGTGTCGATGAGGTCGAGGAGCGCCTCATGGCCGCCATTGAGAAGGAGCTCGAGCTCACCGGACTCATCACTGCCCGCACCGACCAGGAGCCCGTCGCCCTGCCGGCAGCCGAGTGACAGGCCGGGCCCGCACGACGGTCCGCCCACCCGCAACCAGACACAACCCAGCTGAAAGAAACGTCGCATGAGCACTCTGCAGATCAAGAACCTCCACGTCCAGGTGGCCACCAACGACGGCCCCAAGCCCATCCTCAAGGGTGTCGACCTGACCATCAACTCCAACCAGGTCCACGCCATCATGGGCCCCAACGGCTCGGGCAAGTCCACCCTGGCCTACTCCATCGCCGGTCACCCCGACTACGAGGTCACCGACGGAGAGGTCCTCCTCGACGGCGTCGACCTGCTTGAGATGAGCGTGGACGAGCGCGCCCGCGCCGGCCTCTTCCTGGCCATGCAGTACCCCGTCGAGGTCCCCGGCGTCACCGTGGCCAACTTCCTGCGCACGGCCAAGACCGCCATCGATGGCGAGGCCCCCAAGGTGCGCCAGTGGGTCGGCGAGGTCAACCAGGCCATGAAGAACCTGCGGATGGACCCCGCCTTCTCCCAGCGCGACGTCAACGCCGGCTTCTCCGGCGGTGAGAAGAAGCGCTTCGAGATCCTCCAGATGGAGCTGCTCCGGCCCCGCTTCGCCGTCCTGGACGAGACTGACTCCGGCCTGGACGTCGACGCCCTGCGCATCGTCTCCGAGGGCGTCAACCGCCTCCACGACGAGTCCGATGCCGGATTCCTCCTCATCACCCACTACACGCGCATCCTGCGCTACATCAAGCCCGACCACGTCCACGTCTTCGTTGACGGGCGCGTGGCCGAGGCCGGAGGACCCGACCTGGCTGATCGCCTGGAGGAAGAGGGCTACGACCGCTACCTGGCCTGACTGGCCTGTCCCGTGCCGGGGTCGACGACGGCG
>NZ_MSKL01000026.1:18734-51811 GCF_001937665.1 Actinomyces oris
CGCCGTCGTCGACCCCGGCACTGAGGAAGTGGGACTAAGGTTCCTCGTGACCTCAGCACCCCGCCGGAGGCGACCACGCCTGGTACAGCTCGCACCGAATCGGAAAGGTACGTCATGACCCAGTCCACGGCCCCGTTCACCGGGGCGTCTTCGGCCGGCGCGCTCAACGTGGAGGAGGTTGCCGCGATCCGCGCCGACTTCCCCTACCTGGAGCGGTCCGCCCGCAACGGTGAGGTGCTGGCCTACCTGGACTGGGCGGCCACGAGCCAGAAGCCCGCCGGCGTCATCGCCACCGAGGCCGACTTCTACCGCATGTCCAACGGTGCGGCGGGGCGCTCGACCTACCAGCTCGCCGACGAGGCCACCGCCACCTTCGAGGACGCCCGCGACGCCGTCGCGGCCTTCGTCGGTGCGCGTGGCAGTGAGCTCGTCTTCACCAAGAACGCCACCGAGGCCATCAACCTCGTGGCCCTGGCCATCGGGCACGCCAGCCTGGGGCGGTCGGCCGCCCGTGGTGGCGGATCCGCTGCGGACGATGATCCGGCTCGGCGGCTCATCATTGGGGAAGGTGACGAGATCGTCGTCACCCGGGCTGAGCACCACGCCAACCTCGTGCCCTGGCAGGAGCTGTGCGCCCGCACCGGCGCCACCCTGCGTTGGCTGGACCTGACTGAGGACGGGCGCATCGATGCCGCCACACTGGATGTCATCACCGAGCGCACCCGCGTCCTGGCCCTGACCCACGCCTCCAACGTCACCGGTGCGATCAGTCCCCTCAACCTCATCGTGCCGCGCGCCCAGCAGGTCGGCGCGCTCGTCATTCTGGACACCTGCCAGTCCGCCGCCCACCTCCCGCTGGACTTCGGCGCACTGAAGACCACCGGTGTGGACGCCATGGTGCTCTCCAGCCACAAGATGCTCGGCCCCACCGGCATCGGCGCGCTTGTGGCCACCGAGGAGCTCCTGGAGGCGATGCCGCCGGTGCTCACCGGTGGCTCCATGATCGAGGTCGTCACCATGGAGTCGTCGACCTTCATGAGCGGCCCGCCCCGTTTCGAGGCCGGCAGCCAGCCGCTGGCGCAGGCCGCGGGATGGCGTACCGCCGTGGAGTACCTGGCAGGGATCGGCCTGGACCGGCTCCACGCTACCGAGCAGGTCCTCACCCGGCAGGTGCTTGAGGGCCTCATCCAGGTCCCCGGGCTGCGCCTGGTCGGCCCGACTGACACCACTGATCGTCTAGGTGTGGTCGCCTTCTCCATCGAGGGAGTCCACCCCCACGACGTCGGCCAGGTCCTTGACGCCGCCGGCGTCGCTGTGCGCACCGGCCACCACTGCGCCCAGCCGATCCACCAGCACTTCGGCATCCACGCCTCCTCACGCCTGTCCTTCGGGGCCTGCTCCACGCCCGAGGAGGTGGACCGCTTCCTGTCCGCCATCGCCGACGTCCGGCGCTACTTCCAGAGGTGAGCATGAACGAACTTGACCAGCTCTACCAGCAAGTCATCCTCGACCACTCCCGTGAGCGCCACGGCTCCGGCGCCCTCGACGCCCCGGACGCCACCAGCCACCAGGTGAACCCCACCTGCGGTGACGACGTGACCCTGGGCGTGCGCATCAAGGACGGAAAGATCGAGGCCATCGGCTGGGAGGGGGACGGGTGCTCCATCTCCCAGGCCTCCATCTCCGTCATGCACGACCTCGTCAACGGCGCTGACCTGGCCACCGTCGCCCGCCTCGAGGCGGACTTCGATGCCCTCATGCACTCTCGCGGCAAGGGCGTCGACGACGCCGTCCTGGACGACCTGGAGGACGGGGCCGCCTTCGAGGGCGTCTCGAAGTACCCCAACCGCGTCAAGTGCGCCCTGCTGGGTTGGATGGCCCTCAAGGACGCCCTGGCCAAGTCCGGCGTCGCCCTGCCCGACGTTGAGCCGAACGACCCCGAGTAGCCCGACCGTCCTCATCACCACCGTCCGACCTGCGAGGAAGAAGGAAGAAGCCATGAGCGAGAACCCCAGCGGGATGCCGGCAGCTGCCGACAACCCCATGGCCGCGCAGCAGCCGCCGGCCCCTGTCGCCAGCACCGAGGGCGTCGACGTCGCCGCCGTTGAGGAGGCCCTGCGCGACGTCATCGACCCTGAGCTCGGTATCAACGTCGTCGACCTCGGGCTGCTCTACGGGGTGTCGATCGAGCCCGACGGAACCGTCGTGCTCGACATGACCCTGACCACCGCCGCATGCCCGCTCACCGACGTCATCGAGGAGCAGGCCCAGCAGGCCCTGTCCCTCATCGCCGACAAGGTCCGCATCCAATGGGTGTGGCTGCCGCCGTGGGGACCGGACAAGATCACCCCTGAGGGCCGCGAGCAGCTGCGAGCCCTGGGCTTCAACGTCTGAGACCCCACTGACGGCGCTGTGACGCGCCTTCTTGAGGGCTGCATGCCTCAGGACGTCATGAGCCACGCTGCGGATCCGATGTGGACCACCACGGCGAGCAGCGGTGGTGCCGCTTCACGTGGGTTGCGGCTTGCGACGACCATCGCATCCAGCAGCTCAATGATTCCGGCCGCCAGGAGCCAGATCGCCGCCTGACTCGGCAGCAGGACGGCCACGGCTGCCGTGGCGATCCCGAACGGGACGGCTCTGGCCGCATACATGCGTGCGAAGTAGGTCGTCGCCTCGCTCGGTTCCGTCATCTTCGAGCCTGGGTCATGGGCCAACGGTCGTCCAGGCATCGCCTGGGGCTTGAACAACGCGACGAGGCCGAAGAACGCGGACCCCAGTGCGACAACGGCGTTGAGTGCCATCAACCAGGTCATGGGTGGAATCTCCTGTTCTTGGGAGAGGTCGTGCGGGGCTAGAGCTCCGCAGCGCCATCGATAGCGGGGTTCATGTCAGGTCCTCCTCGACACCGAGAATCGCCTCGCGCAGGACGCGCGCGTGGCAGTGGATATGGTCGTGGCCGGCGAACAGGAGCGTTACGCGTCCCATGAGTGCCTTGTCGCGCAGGTGCTCGACGGCGGCAACCGCCTCGGGCCGTTCGGTGAGCTCGGCACGGTAGGCATCGACGAACTGGGGCCAGGGCATCTCCCCGTTGTGGAGGGCCCGCCGCAACTCGGTGGTGGGGGTAGCGTCCTTGGCCCACTCATCGAGGGCGGCGCGCTCCTTGGAGATGCCACGGGGCCAGAGCCGGTCCACCAGGACCCGTGCTCCGTCATCGGCACTGGGCTCCTCGCGGATGCCTTTGAGGACCACGCTGTCTGAAGAGGGAAGATGCTGGATCATGCCTTCGACGCTACTCGTCTCTGTTGCCGGTGTGACCCCATCGGCTCGCAGTGAACCGAGCATGCACTGCAATGCATCCATGGTGTCTTTCAGCGCCGTTGGCGAGTCGGTCTCAGCAAGCCATAACGCGGCCTCGTTCATCGCTCCGGACAGCAAACGAACCACGGGCTCCACCGGCTGGGAGACGAGGGTGCCGTCCTTCATGAGACCGACCAGAGCCTCCGTGAGGAGCCTTTCGGAGGATGCTTCATCCATCTCCTTCCACTCGCGCCAACCCAGCACCGTCGGCGCGTCAATGAGCATGATCTGCCGGATCTCGGGGTCACTGTAGGAGGCAAGAAACGCCTCGCATCCCGCGACGAGTTCCTTCCAGGGATCCGCGCATGGCCGAGCGGCGTCCTGAACCCGGTCAGCGACCTCCTGCTGCACCTGCCGAAGGACTGCGAGGAAGAGATCCTTCTTGCCAGCGAACTGATGGTAGAGCGCTCCCTTGGTCATTCCGAGCGCATCGACGACGTCGCTCAGCCGCACCGCGCTGTAACCCTCGGAGGCGAAGCGCTGCCGAGCCACGGTGATGAGCGCCGCCTGCGTCGCCCTGCGCTGGGCTGTTCTCGTTCCTGCCATGAAGCACCTCGACAATTGACATATCGAAAGTATGTGAACTAGTTTCGCATACCAATGGTATGCGAATTCTTCGATGGCACCTGGGAGGCGACTATGCGGATCCGAGACAACTACCCGATCATCGTCACTGACCGGAAGGACGAGGCGCGAGACTTCTGGCAGCGATTCCTCGGCTTCCGTCCTGTTTTCGACAGTTCCTGGTTCACCTTGATGACGGATGAGGGCAGCGGATCATCGATCGCCTTCATGACGCCGGACCACCCCTCTGCTCCTCCAGGGCCCGATGCCTTCGCCGGAACCGGCGCCTGCTTCGAGCTGGAGGTCGACGACGCAGCAGCGGCTCATGCCGAGCTGACGGGCAGAGGACTCGCGATGACGTACTCACTCACCGACGAGCCCTTCGGCCAGCGCCGGTTCGGGTTCGCCGACCCCGGCGGCCTGTGGATCGATGTCGTCGAGCAGATTGAATCGGAGGCCGGCTACTGGGATCGGTACATGCAGTGAGCGAAGAGGGCATCAGAGATCGATGTCGGTAGTGCGTCAACCGGGCAAGTTTGAGTGTCGCTTACTCGCTCGAGCGCCATCGAACGATCGCTGCGAGAAACTCCCGTTCCAAGGCCTGGGTATGTCGGGTATCGGGGTAACCGGTTGCGGCGATGAGGTCGAAGAGCCCCCGCACCGACTCGGTGTCGACGCTGCCGGCCAGGGCCGCAAGGCGCTCAGGCGGCAGCCGGGCCTCCATCCGGGAGATGATGAGCTGGGCACGCCGCTCGATCTGCGTGTCTGACAGCTCGGCCGGATCCTGGGAATAGAGAGCCAGTGACTCGGCGTCGTAGTGAGGATCCGGGTCGACGAACAGGAACTCCGCCTCCGGCGGCATCTGACCGCGGTAGCAGGCCAGGTCGGTCAGGTCCCGCTCCTTGCGCACAGCGCAGCGCGTGGCCTCATCGGGAGCGGCCTGCTCCAGCCGGTCGAAGAAGGCCGCCATGCGCGGGGACATCGGTGAGACAGTTGAACCGGTTCTGGCCCGCTCCAGCAGGCCGGCAAGCATGTCTCTCTGTCTGGTCACCTCGGCCAGGTGATCCTCCACGGCGGCCAGGGCCCCGGCCAGGTCCTCGACAACGCTCCCGTCCGCCGAGTGCGCTTCAGCCGCGGGTGCATCGGCGATCCGCTCGACGCCGGTCGCCTCAGGCTCGTCGAGGACGCGTGTGATGGTTTCCAAGGACACGCCGGCCTGCACCAGCCAACGGATCCGGGAGAGTCGGGCCACGTGGCTCAGGTCGTAGTCGCGCCAGCCGCCACGCTCACCGGGAATCGGAAGCAGCCCCAGCGAGTGGTAGTAGCGCACCGTGCGCACGGTTGTCCCGGTCAGCTCGGCGATCTCTGCAACGCGCATGGGGATAGTCTCACACGGCACCTGCCCCTGAGTTCTTCCACCGGCGCCCATGAGGCAGGCCGGATTCAGGACTACTCGTATCCGCTTGGTGGGTGCGGGCCATGGGGAGTGCGAACCGTTTGCCGGGGCATACCCGCGTTGCTACTGTGCCCGCGTGATGACAGGCGGATCAGGTATCGACGGCGGCAGTGTCGCCCCGTCGGCTCCTCCGCAGACGGGAGGATCCTGGTGAACGGCACGCGAGCCAACCTGCAGGTCGGCGACCTGCTCCAGGGAAGTGCGGGCGCCCTGTCGGTCAGAGGCTGCCTGCTCTTCAAGGAGTGGGACTCCCAGGACCACTGCTTCTACTACTGGGAGGAGTGGCAGCTCATCGGGGCCAGCAACGCCGACACCTGGGTCGAGCTCGACCACGATCCCGGCGAGGTCCTCTTCTACGAACCCGTTCGCCTCCAAGAGACGATCGAGCCGTGGGCCCTGACCGTCGGCCAGAAGATGCAGCTGACGATCAACGGCGCTCCGCACTGGGGCCTCGTTGAGGAGGTGACCACCGGCACGCTTGAGAACGTCATCGGCTCCCCGGTGTGCCCGTTGAACATCGGTGAGACCATGACCTACGTCGAGGTGCGGTTGACGGACCCGGCCGGTGTGACCAGCAGACTGACCATCGACAGTCACCGTTTCCGTGACCTCCTGGCCTACCGCAAGACCACCTTGTCCACTGCTCAGCAGAAGCAGCTCTTCGGGCGCGTCCTCTGCAACAGTCGACCCGTCGCCCGCAAGGTGGGCCGGAACATCGGATGCGTCATCGTCGCCGCCTTCATCAGCGTCGTGCTCGTCGGAGGACTGTTCTCCGCGTGCTCCAACCCCAGTCGCCCCAGTGGTGATGCGGATCCCACCAGCACCTCGCACTCGGGCTCTTCACGGAGCTATCGTCACCGCCCGGTCTACGGGGGCGGCGGAGGTGGAGTCGGCAAGTAGTCCCGCCCCCTCATCGACGACCGCGTGCCCGCCATATGCTTTCGACGGTGGGGGAGTGAGAATGGGGATCTCGCCCCGTTTGTCGGGCATCTGCCAGGTTGCTACCGTGCTCGCGTGAGTGCGGTGAGCCTGTGTTCTGTCAACTACAAGATCAGTGGGGCTGAGCCGAACGCGCTCAACGATCTGTCTACCATGGAGTCGATTCTCCTGACCGCTGCCCAGACAGCGGGACTGACAGCTGTCTCCAGCGCTCACCACCGGTTTGAGCCTCAGGGCCTGAGCGCCGTCATCATTCTGTCCGAGTCGCATATCGCCGCCCACACCTGGCCTGAGTCCGGCGACGGCTACGTGACGCTCACCAGCTGCCGCACACTGACCCCTGCGCAGATCGAGGCCGTGGGGGAGACAGTGCGTCAGCGGCTTCAGGCCCAGCAGGTGGTCAGCTCGGGGATCACACTGTGAGCATCAGAGGTGATCTGAGAGTCGGCGAGACGCTTCGGGGCTCCTTGAGGAAGAAGAGTCATTCCTACACCGTCATGGGGCGAGTTGTCCTGAAACGGCGGGATCAGCGAAGCCGGCGCCTCACTCGGTGGGAGCAGTGGCTCCTGGTCGACGACAACAGCGAAGAGCTCTGGCTCGAGATCAATCGAGATACCAGTATGGTTGTTCTTCACGAGCCGGTTCCTATTCAGCCGATGATCGATCCGCTTGCGCTCGAGGTGGGGCAGATCCTACAGCTGAAGGTCAACGGGCGACCGTATTCCGTTGAGGTCAAGGACGTATACCGAGCCAATATTGACCATGAGACAGGAGCCATCCCACATCTGGCAGGGCCAGTGACAGCAACGACATGTGTTGAACTCCGGGTCAAAGGGGCGAGGAAGCCTCTCTCCAGCATCGTGATCGATGAGCATCGCCGTCGGGAGCACGAGGCTTATCGCATCACGACCCTCGCGCCTGAGCAACAGTCCGAGATCTTCGGTCGGCACATGAGTCGACCGTGGTGGGCTCCAGGCATTGCACGAAGGCTCGGCCGGTGGATGTCCTCGGTAGGCTCTGGACTTCGGGGTGGTTGGAAATCACCTCTATTCTGGATCATTCCGTTTCTCATTCTGATGGCGATCCTTGCGGGGGCTGATGATGACGATTTCAATCCTGCGGAATACGGCTCCGTCTTCCGCAACCGCTCGGTCTACGGCGGCGGGGGAGGCGGCGTCGGAAAATAGCGTGGAGCTCAATCACTCAACCCTGTCGACGGTCACACATGAAGGAGAAGACATGTCGCTCATGACCATCGCTCACCACTCATCGGTCGACCTCAACTGGCAGTCACTGCTCAGTACCGTCGTCTACGCGGTGCTCGGAGTCGTCCTGCTCATGGTGTTCGCGCTGCTGGTCAACCGCATCTTCCGCCTCGACCTCAGGCGCGAGCTCATCGAGGACCAGAACATCGGCCTGGGGCTCGCCTTCGCCGGTACGGCGGTGGCCATCGCCATCATCATCGCGGCTACCATCCTGAGCTGAGCGGCGAGCCATGACCCACGGCCGAATCGGGCGACGCGAGAACGTCGCCCTGTTCACCGCGGCCCTGCTCGCCGCGATCGGCGGCCTCATCTACGAGCTCATCCTGGGCACGGCCGCCTCCTACCTCCTGGGCGACTCCGTCCTCAGCTTCAGTCTCGCCACCGGCATCACCCTGTTCGGCATGGGAATCGGCTCGCTGCTGGTCAACCGCTTCCGCGCCGCACCGGCAGTCGTCTTCGGTGTCAGCGAGGTGCTCCTGGGGCTCATCGGCGGAAACTCCGTCCTCCTGCTGTACCTGGCCTTCGGACGCACCCGCCTGCACTGGGTCGTCTTCGGCGGCATCAGTCTGACCATCGGCATCCTCATCGGCCTGGAGATTCCGCTACTGGTGCGGACCTTCGCTGCCTTCGGGCGTCGCTCGACCAGTGAGCTGCTCGGCAAGGTCATGGCCATCGACTACTTCGGCTCACTGGTGGCCTCCCTGGTCTTCCCCCTGGTACTCCTCCCACAGCTCGGCCTCATGCGTGGGGCCTACCTGGTCGGGGCGCTCAACGTCCTGGTCGCGGTGCTCGTCCTGCTCCAGGTGCGCACGCCTCGCAAGATCCTGTGGGCGGCCACCACCGCCGTTGTGGCGCTGGTCGGCATGTTCATGGCCGCCAACCGCATTGAGCGCAGTGTGGAGGCACTGACCTACAACGACCCGGTCGTCTACTACCAGCAGACCGCCTACCAGAAGGTCGTCCTCACTGAGTACCAGGACGACCTGCGCATGTACCTCAACGGCCAGCTCCAGTTCTCCAGCCTGGACGAGGCCAGGTACCACGAGACCCTGTCCGCCAGTGCCATGACCTCGGTGAAGGACCCCGCTCACATCCTCGTGCTCGGTGGGGGTGACGGTCTGCTGGCCCGGGAGATCCTGCGCTACCCCAGCGTCAAGGATGTCACCATCGTCGATATCGACCCCGACGTCACCGAGCTGGCGCGAAGCAACCGCCTACTCAAGGACCTCAACAAGGCGTCCCTGTCCGACCCCAGAGTGAAGGTCGTCAACGACGACGCCTTCACCTACGTCAGAGACTCCAAGGCGACCTACGACGTCGTTCTCGTCGACTTGGTCGACCCCTCCAACGAGAAGCTCGCCAAGCTCTACTCCACCGAGTTCTATCGAAACGTCGAAGCGCGGCTGGCACCCGAGGGCGTCATGGTCACCCAGGCCACCTCCACGTTCTTTTCACCCCATGCCTTCTCCACGGTGGCCTGCACCGTTGCCGCCGCCCAACCGGATCGGAAGATTCTGCCCTTCTCGACCAATGTCCCCTCCTTCGGGGAATGGGGCTTCGTGCTGTCCACCAGGACGCCGCAGAACCTCATCAGCCAGTCACTTCCCGAGGGACTGACCTACCAGGACCGGGAGACCCTGGAGTTCATCATGCGAACCAAACCGGCCCGTACCGAGACCATGGAGCCCTCCACCCTCCTGCATCCGCGGATCGTTGAGGTCTACAACCGAGACATGCGGCAGTGGCGCTACTACTGAACCACTCAGGGAGAGGCGGCGAAATCGGCTCGGTCTGAAAAATTCCGGAGTCGACTTCGCCGCTGCGCTGTTACGTACCGAGTCGGCCGCTTTATCTCATCTCAGGATTCTGATGGTCAGCCAGGCCGCAATCCCGGCGATTACCACACAGCTCATGAGGGACACGATGACCGCCATGCCGATGATGAACAGATAGAGCATTGACGTCAGCGTTGCCAGCCAGATGAGTGCGACACGAGCAGCGCGAGGAAGGGCAGTCGCCAGGCATGCCCCTGCTGCGACGATCACCAGGCCGCTGACGGCGAAGCTCATGAAGCCGGGGTCAGTGACGCTGACCGACTCGAGCGTCCCTCCCCAGATGATGATGAGGAGACCGCAGACGGCCAGGCATGCTCCGGTGATGTTTCGTCCGCTCAGCTGCAGCCGGGACGACTTGTCATGGTTCGTTGCTGTCATGTTGTTGTTTTCCTTCCGATGATGAGATGCGCAGTTTTCGCCAAGACGTCTGTCGTTATCTGGTGTTCGCCGAAGCCGCGAGCTCGCGTCCCCAGCTGTGGGCGTCGGTCTTCTCTCCGTCAGCCAGCGGACCCTTGTTCGCCGTGACCACGAAGCTCCTGACCGAGGCCGTCCTCCTGCCCTGATGACGCTGCAGCGCCTTGGCGATCGCCTTGGCCGCTGAACCGCTGAGCCAGCCCTTGGAGATGACCGTGTCGAAGGCGGCAGCGCTGGTGGATGCCGGGATCACCGTGGTCTCCAGCCACCCACCGATCCCGTGGGATGCCTTGCCTGATCCCGCCTGCGCACAGGCCTTGGCCCGCGAGGTCGCAGTCGGCAGCCCCCGGTTGTGGGTGGGGGCTCCCAGCACGAGCAGATCCAGGTCTGCGGGCAGGGCACTCGGAGCCTGGGAGACGTCGATGACCTGAGCGTCGACGCCGCCCTCGATCAGCCCGGTGGAGACGGCTTCGGCGATGGCATGGGTATTGCCGAAGTAGGACTCAACAACGATGAATGCCCTGGTCATGGTGTCCTCCTGAAGGCCGGTACCGGAGATGTTGCTGGTGATACGGGTGTCATGAACCCACTGTCGGGTGTGACGCCACGTCGCACGCAAACGGGGTCCGTCGCTCAGAAAGCGGCGGACCCCGTCAGACCTAGGAGATCGGTGGGGGAGAGAGACGAGTCAAGGCGACGAATGACGTCGCCGCGTTCGTCTCAGAGCTGGGAGGCGTCGACGGCGAAGGTGTTGCAGGCCTGTACCGAGCCGGAGTTCATCCCGGTGGTGAACCAGCGTACGCGCTGCTCGGAGGAACCGTGGGTCCACGTGTCGGAGTCGACGTGCCCCTTGGCCCGCTCCTGGATATGGTCGTCGCCCACGGCCTCGGCCGCACCCAGCGCGCCTTTGATCTCCTCACTGCTGGGGCGGTTGAGGAAGGGCTTGCCGGTGTCCGGGTCGGGGGTGGAGGAGGCATGGTTGACCCAGATCCCCGCGTAGCAGTCCGCCTGGAGCTCCAGTCGCACCGAGTCGGAGGTCGCGCCGCTGCCCGAGCGGTCGGCCTTGGCCATCTGCCCGGTCAGGTGCTGGATGTGGTGGCCGAACTCATGGGCCACGATGTACTCCTCCGCCAGGGGCGTGTCAGTGGCCCCCAGGGACCTCTCCATCTCGGAGAAGAAGCTCATGTCCAGATAGACCGTCTGGTCCCCTGAGCAGTAGAAGGGCCCCACCGCCGAGGAGGCGTTACCGCAGGCCGAGGAGATCTGGGTGCCGTCCCACAGGACGAACTCGGGCTTGGCGTACTTGAGCCCCGCCTGGGAGGGCAGCTGCTCGGTCCACACCGCGTCGAGGGACTCGGCGGTGGCCACCATGCGGCACTGGGTGTACTTGTTGGCGCTGTCCCCGCTGGTGCACACGGAGGTGTCGATCGATGAGGCTGTCGACGTCGTCGTCCCGGTCTGCTGCTGCGCGCCCAGCATGGAGGTCAGGTCCACCCCTGTGAGCTGGGAGAGGAGGACGACGGCGATGACGGTCAGGATCGAGCCGCCACCGATCATGGCGCCCCGGCCTCCGCCGGAACGGGTCTGGACCCGGTTGGGGTCGAGCTGGATATCGCGGTTGAAGGACACTGGCCACCTCTGAGAACACGCCTGCAATGAGGCTCGGACGAAGCCCACGCTACCGTGACACCGCCACAGGCGCGAAGTGGGAACACCGAGGAGAATAAAGGTGGGATCCTGCGCGGTCCCTGTAAGACCAGGTCGGGGTAGCCTGAGGCCGTGCTCTACGACCTGCTGTACAAGACCGTCCTGACCCGTATCGACCCCGAGCTGATTCACGACGTGTGCCTGGACGCGATCGAGTTCACCGGCAAGGTTCCCCTCGTCAGAGACGTGGTGCGCCAGATGTGGGGGCGCAGACCGGCCTTCCCCGTGCCCTCGGCCAACCAGGGCGGCCCCTTCGCCCGGCCCGTGCCCGGCATCCTGGGACTCGCCGCCGGGATGGACAAGGAGGGACAGGCCGTTGAGGGCCTGGACATGCTCGGTTTCGGTTTCATCGAGGTCGGCACGTTCACCGCACACCCCCAGAGCGGCAACGACAAGCCCCGCATGTGGCGCTACCCGCAGATGCGCGCGGTCCGCAACCGCATGGGCTTCAACAACTCCGGGGCGGACGAGGCCGCCAAGCGCCTACGGGCCCTGCGCCGTACCCCGCGAGGCCGCTCCATCGTCGTCGGCGCGAATATCGGCAAGACCAAGGTGACCCCGCTTGACGAGGCGGTGGAGGACTATCGCTACTCGGCCGCGGCAGTGGCCCGCTGGGTCGACTACCTCGTCGTCAATGTCTCCAGCCCCAACACCCCCGGGCTGCGCAGCCTGCAGAGCGTTGAGACGTTGCGCCCGATCCTCGAGGCGGTGCGCGAGGCCGCCGACCGCGCCGCGAGGCGGCACGTCCCGCTCCTGGTCAAGATCGCTCCGGACCTGGCTGACGAGGATATCGACGCCGTTGCACAGATGGTCCTGGACATGGGGCTCGACGGGGTGGTGGCCACCAACACGACCATCGATCACGACCTGGGGGAAGGCGGCCTGTCCGGCGCGCCTCTTCTGCCCCGCTCCCTGGAGGTTGTGCGCCGCCTGCGCCGCGGGCTGGGGCAGGAGCCCACGATCATCGGTGTTGGCGGGATCTCCTCCATCATGGACGCCGAACTCATGCTCGACGCGGGAGCGGACCTGCTTCAGGCCTACACGGCCTTCATCTACAACGGTCCCGCCTGGCCGGGTCGGATCAACCGGGCCCTGGCCACCGGAGCCGCTGCGCGCGTGACTGGCTGACCCCCAAAGCGGCAGGGGCCGCGCCGTAGCGGGCTGGAAGGATCAGGAGGGGTACTGGCCCCGCTTGACCAGGGTGGCGGGACGGCGCCAGCGCCGCAGCATGAAGCAGCGCGACATGATGTAGAAGAAGATCGTCCCCTCGTCCTTGACCCGCTCCTGGCCGAACTTCTCAGTGAGGCGGCGGCGCAGGCGCGCCCAGCACCAGACGGCGTCGGCGATGGCCAGCAGCAGGTAGCCGTTCATCGCCAGCACCGTGTAGAAGCTGACAAGCGGGTAGTGGGGCAGGATGCGGCTGAACCCGAAGGAGACGATGAGCAGGACGAAGATGAGGGGCATGAAGAACTCGCCCAGGCTGAAGCGCGCGTCGACGTAGTCACGGATGTAGCGCTTGACCGGCCCCTTCTCCCGGGACGGAAGGTACTTCTCGTCTCCGGTGACCATGGCTTCGTTCTGGCGCTTCCAGGCGGCATCGCGGGCCGCTCGTGCCTCTCGCTTGGCGGCCTGACGGTCCTTGGGGACCACAGGGTGCAGGTTCTTGGCCTGCTGGTCCTTGCGCCGGGGCGTGGGGCGCCCCTTACCGACGGGCTTCGGGGAGGGCTCGGCCACGGGCTCCGGCTCAGGGGTCTGGCTGCGCTTCTTGAACAGGCTCACGGTGCACAGACTAACGGCAGCGGCGCGATACCCTGAAAACCATGATCACCGTTGATGCCGTGCGCACTGCCGTGCACACCTCCATGCCCACCATCGTCTCGGACCTGACGGACCTGGTCGCGATCCCCTCGGTCTCCGCCTCCAGCCATGATCAGTCCCAGGTCCAGCGCTCCGCCGAGGCAGTGGCTGCGCTCCTGCGTGACAGCGGCCTGGACGCCGAGATCCTCTCGGTTCCCGCCCCTGACGGCACCCCCGGCAGGCCCGCTGTCCTGGCCCACAAGGAGGGCCCCCAGGGCAGCCCACACGTCCTGCTCTACTCCCACCACGACGTCCAGCCGGTCGGCGACCCGACCGGCTGGGACCAGGCCGACCCCTTCACCGCCGAGCGGCGCGGTGAGCGGCTGTTCGGACGCGGAACCGCTGACGACAAGGCCGGCGTCATCACTCACGCCCACGCCCTGCGCATCCTGGCGTCCCTGGCCGACGGCGAGCTGCCCTGCTCCGTGACGGTCTTCATCGAGGGGGAGGAGGAGGTCGGCAGCCCCTCCTTCGAGAACTTCCTGACCACTCACCGCGACCGGCTGGCCTCCGACGTCATCGTCGTGGCCGACTCCTCCAACTGGAAGGTCGGCATCCCGTCCCTGACCACCTCGCTGCGCGGCGTCGTCCAGGTCGACGTCCGCCTCGACATGCTCGACCACGCGCTTCACTCCGGTATGTACGGCGGCCCCGTGCTGGACGCCGCCACCGCCATGTGCCGTCTGATCGCCTCCTGCCACGACGACGCCGGTGACGTCGCCGTGGCCGGGCTGGTCAGCCAGTCCCAGGCCGACGCCGACTTCCCCGACTACCCGGAGGCCGACTTCCGTGCCGACGCGGGAGTCCTTGACTGCGTCGAGCTCTCCGGCACCGGCGACCTCACCGCCCGGCTGTGGACCAAGCCCTCGCTGACGCTCATCGGCATGGACGTCACGCCCTTGGACCTGGCCGGCAACGTGCTGACCCCCTCGTGCACGGCCCGTCTCTCGTTGCGCATCGCTCCTGGGCAGGACCCGGCTGCGGCCCAGGAGGCCCTGGTCGCCCACCTGGAGGAGCACGTGCCCTTCGGGGGTCGTCTGACCGTCACCGGTCGTGAAGCCGGGCCCGCCTTCGACGGCTCCGAGGTCACCCCGGCCTCCGAGGCCGCCCACTGGGCCCTGTCCACCGCCTGGGACACCGAGGCCGTCAACATCGGACAGGGCGGCTCCATCCCCTTCATCGCCACCCTCAAGGAGACCTTCCCCGACGCCCAGGTGCTCGTCACCGGGATCGAGGACCCCGACACCCGGGCCCACAGCGAGAACGAGTCCATGCACCTGGGCGAGCTCGAGCGCATCGTGGTCGCAGAGGCTCTCCTCCTGGCCCGTCTCGGTGACGCCATGGGCTCATGACGGCCAGTGCTCACCGAGACCACTACCGGGGAATGAGCCAGTGAAGGTCCTCCTCGCCCCCGGTGGGATGTGGCCCGAGCCTGCTGGAGTGCCTCTGGCGGGCTCGGGACACGGTCTTGCCCCGGGGCTCGTCGCCTCCTGCCTGGCACGCGGCTGGCGGTCGGTGCGTCCCCATGACTCCCTGACCCTGATGCCCATGGCGGACGGAGGAGCGGGCTCGGCCCAGGTGATCGCCCCTGAGCGGGTCGCCTCCCGGGAGGTCATTCAGGGGCAGGGGCCGCTCGGACAGGTCAGGGAGGTCGACCTGGTGCGTCTAATTCCCAGCCCGTCACGATCTGGGAACCGGCACCGCACTGAGGCACGCACCTGGTTCCTGGATGCCGGCCGGCTCCTGGCACTGCCGGCTGATCACGATGAAGCGGCCCAGGAGGCGCTGGAGGGAAGCACCTACGGCCTGGGACGAGTCATCGGCGCGGCCCTGAGCCGTACCGGACCCTCTGACACGCTCCTGGTCGGGATGTCGCGCTCCGCGGTTCACGACGGGGGCCTCGGAGCAATGGATGCGCTCGGCGGCGTCAGCGCGGCCAAGGACCTGTTCTCGCACCGAAGCCTCGGACTCGTTCTGGCCGACGACATCGCCCTGGGAGGCATGAACGGTGCCGGGGCGGCGCTTGCGAGTGTCACCTCCATCAGCCCTGAGCGGGCCCAGGAGCTGGACCGTCGCGCCTGCGCCTGGGCGATGGAAGGCGTTAGCAAGGCCCAGGAGCTCGATCCCGGTGCCTCCGGAGCACGCAGGTCCCTGCCTGTTGTCAGTGCACTCGACGATGTCGGGCTGTCCGCCTCGACGCATGCGGCGGACTCCGCCGGGAGCGCTCGCCTGAGTGTGTCGACCTGGGGAACCGGGGCGGGCGGGGGCAGCGCCCTGGTGCTGCGGGCCCTGGGAGCATGGGCGCGGCCCGGGGCGCGTGTCATGGCGGAGATCATCGGTCTGGGTGATGCCGTCCGCGGTCAGGATCTGGTGGTCGCCGCGTCGGGAGAGCTCTACGATGTCCTGGCTGACGGCGTCGTGGGCGTCGTCGGACAGCAGGCCGCCTCTCAGGCGCTGCCGTGCATCCTGGTGTCCGGGCGCTGCGCCGCGACTCGCGGTGAGCTGGCCGCTGCCGGCGTCACCAACGCCTACGGGCTGCAGAAACCCCACGCCGTCGAGCCCTGGGATGCCGCCGACTCTCAATGGCTGGAGTCACGGCTGGCAGACATGGGCTCCCGGCTGGCCCGGACGTGGTCGCGCTGAACGGAGGGTACGTGCGAGGACACCGCTGCGAGCAGCTCAGTCGATGGGCGCTGCGGCGGTCGAGTCACGCACGATGAGATCGGGGGCGAAGAGCATCTCGGTGTCGGCCGGCCGCTCCCCATTGAGCTGTGCGAGCAGTGTGGAGACGGCCGCCCGGCAGATGGCGTTCACGGGCTGGCGCACCGTGGTCAACGGTGGGTCGGTCATGGGGATGAGTGGCGAGTCGTCGTAGCCGATGACGGAGACGTCGTGAGGCACTGACCTGCCCGTCTGACGTACCCCGTGGACCACTCCCAGGGCCATGACGTCCGAGGAGCAGACGATGCCGGTGCAGCCCTGCTCCAGCAGGTGAAGTGCCGCGCTGACACCGCCCTCGTAGGTGTAGAGCGTCTCCACGATCCGCAACGGCGCCTCGGGCAGGCCCTCGCTCATGGCGTCCTCATAGCCGGAGCGCTTGCGCTGAGCCGGCACCATGCGCATCGGTCCCATGGCCAGGCCGATGCGCTGGTGACCCAAGGCGATGAGGTGATCCACCGCCATCCGGGTCGCCCTGCGGTCATCGGTGGCGAAGCCCGGGGCCTTGATGGTCGGCGCGTTGCCGTTGACCGTCACCAGTGGTACGCCGCGTTCACGCAGACGCTGGTAGCGGGTGACGTCGCCAGTGGTGTCCGCGTGACGCCCGGAGACGAAGATGATGCCGGCGACACCGCGGTCCACGAGCATCTCGATGTACTCGTCCTCGCTGATACCACCGGGGGTCTGTGTGCACAGCAGGGGAGTGTGCCCGGAGGGTGCCAGGAGCTGCTCGATCTGCTGGGCGAACAGAGGAAAGATCGGATTACTCAGCTCGGGCACGATCAGCCCCATGAGACCGCGGGAGGTCTGGTGCACCGACTCGGGCCGCTCATAGCCCAGGATGTCGAGCGCAGCGAGCACCTGCCGACGGGTCGAGTCCGCCACGTTGGACTTTCCATTGAGTACACGCGAGACAGTCGCTGTGGAGACACCTGCCTGGTCGGCGATGTCAGTGAGAGTGAGTCTCTGTGGCATGAGTGAATCCTACGAAAATCGGTCAGGATGGAGGTGCTGATTCGCATGGGCCGACGGTGGATCGTCGCGTCCCTCCGCTGACCATCATCGCAGGTCATGTGTCGTTAGCGGGAATCCGTGACGGTGAGGTGGCACCGCCCGCCCCTGATCCTCGGTCGTCGGAGTGCAGGGGGAGAGATGCGTAGAGCTGCTCAGTCCTGATCAGCCCTTGACCGCACCAGAGATCGATCCGCCGACGATATAGCGCTGCAGGTACTGGAACAGGGCGATCACCGGGGCCATGGTGAGGACCGCTCCGGCGGCGAAGATGCCCAGGTTGTTGGAGCGGTCGCCGACGAGCATGCCGTAGAGCCCCACAGCGAGCGTCTTCTGGGAATTGTCGGTCAGAATGATCGAGCCCAGGAGGAACTCGCTGATGACACCCACGAAGGCCAGCAGGAAGGTGGTGGCGATGATCGGCTTGAGCGTAGGCAGAAGGATGATGCGGAAGACCTGCCAGTGCGTGCAGCCGTCGATGATGGCGGCTTCATCGAGCTCGCGGGGAATCGTGTCGAAGGTTCCCTTGATGAGCCACACCTGCCCCAGTGCTCCGCCCATGAGCGCCAGGCTGTAGCCGGCCAGGGTGTTGAGGCCGAGGAAGGGGACGACCTGGCCGATGTCGGAGATCATCGTGTAGATGGCGATCATGGACAGGATTGCGGGGAACATCATAATCAGGAGTAGGGCGAGCAGGCCGCCGCGGCGTCCGGTGAAGCGGAACCGGGAGAAGGCGTAGGCCCCCAGCAGGGACAGGAAGACCTGAGCGGTGGCCACCACTGTGCAGATGATGATCGTGTTGAGGTACCAGCGCAGGAATGGGCCTCGAGCCCCGGACAGCAGGTTCTGGTAGTTGACCAGACTCACCTTGGTGGGGATCAACCCGGTGGATGCCACCGTGCCCAGGGGGTTGAGAGAGGCGGAGATGACGTAGAGGACGGGGAAGGCGGCGAAGACCAGGGCGATGACGCCGACGACGTGTCTCCAGCCGATCTCCCGGAACCAGCGTGAGAACGGCATGTGATTCTCGACGACGACGCTGTCCTCGGAACTGTTCGATGCGGACCGGGACACGGGCTGCGATGAGGTGCTCATGATGATGTTCTTTCCGAGGTCGGCTGGTCAGTTGACGTCTTCGAGCTTCTTGGTGGCTCGGAACTGCAAAGCGGCCAGGACGCCGGTGACGGCGAACAGGACCACGGAAACGGCCGAGGCGAATCCGAAGTCCGAGCCGGCACGGCCGAAGGCGATGCGGTAGACCATGGAGATGAGGATGTCGGTTCCGCCGCGTGTGTACTCCCCGGCCGGGAAGGGCCCACCCTCGGTCAGCAGCTGGATGGCATTGAAGTTGTTGAAGTTGAAGGCGAAGGTGCTCACCAGCAGAGGGGCGACGGCGACCAGGAGCAGTGGGGTGACGATGCGCCATGTGGCCTGCATACCACTGGCGCCGTCCATCTTGGCCGCCTCCTTGACATCGCCGGAGATGGACTGCAGAGCGCCGGTGCACACGATGAACATGTAGGGGAAGCCCATCCACGTGTTGGTGAGCAGGACGGCGATCTTGGCCATGGTCGGGTCGGACAGCCACGGGATACTGAGGTGCATCATCCGGTTGATGAGGCCGAAGTCCTGGTTGTAGAAGTTCGACCACACGAGCAGCGAGATGAAGCCGGGTACGGCGTAGGGCAGTAGGAGGAAGGAGCGGTAGAGCTTCTTACCCTTGATGCGATCATCATTGAGGGTCAGCGCCAGGAAGAAACCGAGGCCGAAGGTGAGCAGCACCGAGCCCAGGGCGAAGATGATGGTCCATGCGAAGGCCTTGAGGAACTGGGAGGCCAGGTTGCCCTCAGTGAAGAGCCGTGAGTAGTTGGCCAGTCCCACGTTCTGCTTCCAGGACTGGGCCAGGCTCTCTCCCTCGGCGTTGACGAAGTGCTCGGACAGCCCCACCTTCTTGACCGAGTAGACGTCCCCGGTGGTGGTGTTGGTAATGGTGTCGGAGGACTTGTTGTAGACCATCTGCTTGGTTCCCTCGAAAGCAGTCCTGACGCCCTGAACCTTGACCGTGGTCTTGTCCGTGAAGGGAACCGACATGGCGCTGATGTCCTCGTAGGCGGTGTTGATCTGCCTGGGGGACAGGATCGTGTATCCCTCCGCCTTGGTCACCACGCCGTTGTCGACGGTCACGGCGCTGGCGTCGACCTTCTCCAGTTTCTTCCCGTCACTTCCCCGCAGCACCTCCTTGGTCTGCGGATTGACGAGGAACAGCGAGAAGGGGCCCTTGGTGACGTCGCCGTCGGTCGCGACTGACAGGCCATAGGTGGGAGAGTCCTCCGTGCGGACCATGGAGTTGTTGGTGATGGAGGCGATGGCCTCCTCCTTGGTCCCGCGGTACCCGTCCCCGAAGTTGGTGAAGGAGGTTTGAATGGTCAGCACGATGGGGACGATGAGGAAGACGGTGAGGAAGAACGTGCCGGGGAAGAGGTACTTGGCGGGTACGAATCTCTTAGTCGAGTACAGCAGGAACATGGCCCCCGTGGTCAGGACGACGATTCCCAGCCACAACCACATCCGATAGGCGATAAGAAGCGGGACGAGGTAGATCGCTGCGACCAGCGTGAGGGACAGCACCATGATGCGACCGACGAGACCTCTGATGGTCGTGGTCTTCTCCCTCGGGGTGGTGGATGCGGACGTCATTATCTGCGGGTCCTTTCCAGAAGTGGGAAAGCAGTATGAGGAATAACCGGATGCGTGGAGAAGTGTTCCGCTCTTCGGTGTTGAGGCGGTTTACGAGCCCTTGATCGACGCCTTGATGGTCTGGCCGACCCCGGTCATAGTGCTGGCGGGATCGGCGCCCCCGACGATGTTGGCCTGAGCGCGTCCAAGGGGTTCCCACACTGAGGACATGGCGGGGATCGCAGGCATGGGATCGGCCTTGGCGGAGAGCTCCGCGAAGGTGACCATGTCGGGGTGCTCCGCCTTGAGCTTGTCCGCGAGGTCCTTCTGGGCCGGGGGCAGCTCGTTGCTGGGGAACATCGAAGCCGCGAAGGTCATGTCCTTCGCCGCGTCGGCCACGAAGGTCTCGGCGAAGGCCTTGTTCTTCCCGTTGGAGGCGACATAGAAGCAGTTGACCCCGACAAAGGGGCTCGCCTGCCTGTTCTTGATGTCTTTGAATCCCGGAATCCGAGTGAGCTGGTAGTCGATACCGGCCTTCTTGATGTCCGCCAGGGCCCATGGCCCCGAGATGAGGTAGGGAGCCTTGCCATCGGTGAACAAGGAAATGTGGTTGGCGGTTGTGACTGACTTCCTGAGGACTCCCTGCTGGCTGAGCTGGCGGATCTTCTCCGCGGCCTTGATGGATCCCTCTTTGCCGATACCGAGGTCATTGGGATCGTAGGAGCCGTCCGGGTTCTTGCCGAACATGTAGCCGCCGGCGGCGGTGTAGATCGGCTCCATGTTGTAGGCGTCGCCCTTCTCGTCGATGGCCTGCGACAGGACGAGCTCGGTTCCTGCCGCCTTGCCGGCCTCGATCATCTCCTCGATGCTGGCCGGCTGTGTCACTGAGGTCAGTGCCTTGTTGACGAACAGGCCCAGGCACTCGACGGCGTAGGGCGTTGCGTAGATCTGGCCGTCGTAGGTGACGGCCTTGAGTGCGATGTCGGAGTAGTTGGACTCGGCCTCGGGGCTCAGAACGACCGGCCGGATCGCGCTGTTCTGCACCAGGTTGCCGATCCAGTCGTGTGCGCCGAGGACGATGTCAGGGCCGTTGCCGGCCTGGTTGGCGGTGATGAAGTTGGGCTGCAAGTCATTGGCGACGGTCTGGACCGCTACCGAGATGCCCTGCTGCTTGCCCCAGGTCTTGGCGATCTCCTTGAGGGAGTCCGCCTTCTTCTGATCCGCCCAGATGACCAGGTCGGCGTCGGAGTCGCCTGCCGAGGCGTCAGACGCCTGTGAGGCAGCGCCGCCCGAGGCTGCCGTACCCGCAGCGTTGCGCGAGCCGGAGCAGGCTGAAAACGTTGGCACGGTGGAGGCCAGGGCTGCCATCGTCAGGAAGGATCGGCGGGTGGGTGCCACAGGGATTCTCCTTCGAATCAGATCCGGAGCGAGGAGTTCCCCGCTTGGCACCATAATTTAATCGCCCTATGCAATGATTACAAGAGACTAATGAAATTTGCAGTCGTGTGTTCTAGGCAACAGTCGTGGCCTCCAGCCACGTCGTCGTTGTCGGAGGCACGAGTGGGTGCCCCTCCTCCTGACGCAGGGGCTGAGAGGACAGAAGAACCTTGGCCTCAGCCGGCAGAGTGACAGGGGAGTCGGAGGTGTTGACCACGACTAGGACTCCCCGCACCAGGAAGGCGAGGGTCTGGGGCGGGCACCACTCCAGGCCGGTGACGAAGGCCAGGGGCGCGCAGGCCAGGTTGTACTCGAGACGCACATGCGCCGCGTGCCGCACGGTCGCGGCCGGAGAGCCGAACTCGGAGGACTGCACCTGCGTGTGCTCAGCCACCATGTCGGCCAGCTCAAGGGGAGCGGTCGGCTTGTCGGAGTCGGACAGGGCGATCTCGTCGCCCTGACGCAGGTAGAGCGAGCCGGGAAGAGCCAGCATCATGGCCTGCAGCGCCAGCCCCCGACGCAGCCGTTCCTCGTGGTCAACGGAGTACCAGCGCTGTCCGTCACCCGGATCCAGGTGCTCGGAGAGAATGTGGGGAGGCAGGAAGCGCCAGGTGGGGGGAGCGCCGAAGCGGTCGTGCTCATCGAGCGACCGGGTCAGGTGGGACGTGAGCGACTCGGCGTTCCACCGTGTCAGCGTCAGACAGTCGTCGCGCAGGTGGTGCACCCAGTCGTCCTGGAGGTGATGGCGGAGCGACTCCGGGTAGTCGGCGGTCACGTCGGCGCCGATGATGCCCTCATCGACGTACTCGGCCAGCTGGCCGTGCAGCATGGCGCAGTAGGCGCTGAGCCGATCCAGCCGGATCCCGCTGGTGATCTGAGGGGGCACGATGGTGCCCAGGTCGATCCCGGCCGCACCGGCCTGCAGGTAGGCCTCCGAACGGCGTAGCAGGTCGTCGGCGGCTCCTTCGAGGCCGGTGACGAAGCCGGTGGTCTGCTTGGCGTAGGGGCCCGTGATCGGACCGAGCGCGCCGGAGATGCGCACGATGGTGCGCAGCCCCAGCTGACCGGCCTTGTCGATGAACCGGCGGATCGAGTCCATCTCGGTGTCGACGTCGAGCAGGCTCGGACGGATGAGCACCGCATCCATGCCCAGGTAGAGGGCGTGCTCAATGATGGGGGCGGCGCGATCCAGTTCGGGCGCTCCCAGGACCGGCGAGGGGATCTCGTAGACCAGCGCGTGGCGCCACCACTCTTCCGGACCGTCGTAGGGCCGGTGAACGAGGGTCGTGGTGGTGGTCACGGCAAGTGTCTCCCTTCCGCCGGGCGCGTGCCCAGGGGCTTGACGCCCAAGAGGTGATTCATCGATATGAGGAGGGTGCGTGGTGACCACATGTTGGAGGGATCGGGTACCGGCGCTCCCCAGTGACGGTGTTGGAGGTGTCGGAATGGTGACGACCATGGTAACCCGCTTCTGCGCTACCTTGTGACTATGTCAGCGCAGAAATCTGGATCCGAACCTGTGCGTATCGACGGGCACGACGCTCTTGGCCTGTCCGGGTACCAGGTGCAGGACGTGGAGCGCTTTGTTCACGAGCAGGCGAAGAATCCCCAACGTACCCCTTTTGAACGCGACCGGGCCCGAGTCCTGCACTCCTCGGCGTTGCGGCGCCTGGGGGCCAAGACCCAGGTTCTGGGGCCCGCGGCCGACGACTTCGTGCGTACTCGGCTCACCCACTCCCTGGAAGTGGCCCAGGTGGGGCGCGCCCTGGGGCAGGCGCTGGGATGCGACCCCGATGTCGTCGATACCGCCTGTCTGTCCCACGACCTGGGCCATCCTCCGTACGGGCATAACGGCGAGAAGGCACTCGACGTCGTGGCCCGCCAGATCGGAGGCTTCGAGGGCAATGCCCAGACCTTCCGGATCCTCACCAGGCTGGAGCCCAAGACCCTTGATGAGACCGGGCGACCGGTCGGCGTTAATCTCACGCGGGCCAGCCTCGACGCCGTCGCGAAGTACCCCTGGCTCAAGGGGAGGGGACCGGGTGGCCCGAGCGGACGCAGTCTGCGCAAGTACTCCGCCTATGACGACGACGCTGAGATCTTCACCTGGATGCGTCAGGGAGCTCCGGAGGGCCGGCGCTGCATCGAGGCGCAGATCATGGACCTATCCGACGACGTCGGCTACTCCGTCCATGATGTCGAGGACGCCATCGCCCTGGGACGCATGGACCCGGCCTGCCTGACCGACCCGCATGAGGTCGATGAGCTGCTCGAGGCCACGAGGGCCTGGTACGGAACCGACCTGAGTGCCGACGCTCTCGGGGCGGCTTTCGAGAGACTGTCTGGCCAGCCGTACTGGATCCGCTCCTACAACGGCTCAGTGGCCGACGCAGCACACCTGAAGAACCTCACCAGTGAGATCATCGGGCGCTTCGTCTCAGTGGTCGCCACCGCCACACGTCAGACCTACGGCAACGGGCCCCTGACCCGCTACGAGGCCGAGCTCGTCATCCCCGAGGAGACGACTGCGGAGATCCTCCTCCTCAAGGGCATCGCGGTGCGCTACGTCATGGAGCCCCGGGAGCATGAACCGGTCTACCTGCGTCAGCGCACCCTCATCTTCGACCTCGCCGATGCCCTCATGACCGGCGGCGGGAAGGGCATCGACCCGATTTTGTTCGACGTCTGGAACCGGGCCGAGAACGATAATGAGCGCCTGCGGGTGGTCGTCGACCAGATCGCCTCCCTGACGGATACCTCCGCGCGGGCCTGGCACGCCCGGCTGTGCGGCATGTTCTCCGAGGTCTAGCCGGCGCTCAGCAAACCCTGGCGCAGGATGTCGGAGCCCTCGCCTACGATGGTCCTGTGGCGGGACTGATCAGGCGTGAGGACATCGAGGCGGTGCGTGAGCGCGCCAGGCTTGAGGACGTCGTCGGTGAGCACGTGACCCTCAAGAGCGCCGGAGTCGGCTCGCTCAAGGGGCTGTGCCCCTTCCACGACGAACGCACCCCCTCCTTCCACGTGCGCCCCCAGCTCGGCTACTGGCACTGCTTCGGCTGCGGCGAGGGCGGTGATGTCATCACCTTCATCGAGAAGATCAACCACCTCGGTTTCGCCGAGGCGGTCGAGTACCTCGCCGACCGCACCGGGGTCCAGCTGCGCTACGAGGAGGGCGGCGCGGTGCGGCGCGGGGTGGAGCCGGGTACTCGTCAGCGCCTCATGGACGCCAACCGTCTGGCCGAGGCCTGGTTCCGCGAGCAGCTCGCCACCCCGGAGGCCCAACCGGGGCGGGACTTCCTCACGTCCCGGGGCTTCGACCGCCATGCCGCCGCGCACTTCGGCGTCGGCTACGCGCCGGCAGGATGGGACAACCTCGCCCGATACCTGCGCAGCGCCGGCTACACCGAGGCCGAGCTGGTCGACTCCGGCCTGTGCAGCCGAGGCGGGCAGGACGGGCGCCGCGTCTACGACCGGTTCCGAGGCCGCCTCATCTGGCCCATCCGGGACGTCACCGGAGCCACCGTCGGCTTCGGGGCGCGCAAGCTCTCCGAGGAGGACCAGGGCCCCAAGTACCTCAACACCCCGGAGACCCCCGTCTTCCACAAGAGCCAGGTCCTCTACGGGCTGGACCTGGCCAAGCGGGAGGTCGCCCGCTCCCACCGGATCGTCGTCGTCGAGGGCTACACCGACGTCATGGCCGCCCACCTGTCCGGGGTGACGACGGCCGTGGCCACGTGCGGGACCGCCTTCGGTGCGGACCACGTGCGGGTGGTGCGCCGTCTCCTGGGGGATGTCGACGATCCCGCCGCGGGCGTCGTCACCGGTCAGGGGCGTGAGGCCCGAGGCGGTGAGGTCATCTTCACCTTTGACGGAGACGCAGCCGGACAGAAGGCCGCGCTGCGCGCCTACGCCGAGGACCAGCGCTTCGCCACCCAGACCTTCGTGGCCGTTGACCCCGGAGGCCTGGACCCCTGCGACCTGCGCATGAAGGAAGGAGATTCGGGCATCCCGCGCCTGCTGTCCCGGCGGGTGCCGCTGTTCGAGTTCGTCATCCGCACCTCCCTGTCCCACCTGGACCTGGACACCTCCGAAGGGCGGGTCCGGGGGCTGCGCTCGGCGGCACCGGTGGTGGCCGGAATCCGGGACCGGGCACTCAAGCGCGAGTACACCCGACGGCTCGCCGGATGGCTGGGCCTGCCCGATGCCGAGGTCCATGCTGCGGTGCAGGCCGCCGGGAGACGAGGGGTGCAGCCCACCGCGGCACGGGGCGGCCAGTGGCCCGCCGATGAGACCGCCGGCCCCGATGCCGCCGTCCCCGTGCGGGGGCTGCCGCCGGTGACCGATCCCGTCGAGCAGCTCGAGCGCGAGGCCCTGGCGGTCATCATCCAGTTCCCGGTGGCGGCCCACCAAGCCGGTGCTGACGACCTGGGGGCCGACTCCTTCGGCCAACTCACCCACCGGGCCGTTTACGAGGCCGTCGCCGCCGCCGGAGGCACTGCGGAGGTTCCGGGGTTGGTCCAGCAGGCGGTGGCCGCAGGCATGGGGGAGCAGGAGGCGCAGCGCCGCGCCACGCTGCGTTGGCTCCAGCAGGTCCGTGACGGCGCCATCGGATTGGTCGAGGCCGCCATCACCGAGCTCGCCGTGGCACCCCTGCCACTTCCCACGATCCGGGGGCGCGGCACCGAGGTGGACACCTCCGGACTGGAGCGTTACGCCAAAGGTGTGCTCGGTTCCCTCGCCGTCATGGGCATCAACCGCCGGCTTGTCGAGATGCGCTCACGCCACCGGCGGATGTCGCCGCAGGAGGAGGGCTACCGCGAGCTGTTCTCCCAGATCGCCGCCCTCGAGCAGCGCCGCATGCAGATCAGGCAGGGAAGCTGAGGCCGGCCGGTGGCCCAGCAGGTGAGTAGGTGCGGGTAGCCTGACGCTTATGCCGATCCTGCGACGTCGTCAAGGCTCATCCACCCGCTCTACCGCCGCACTTCCGCTGGAGATGCGCGAGCAGCTGCGCGAGCCCGCCCTGGGAGCCGTTCCTCTGGAGGCGGATGGCTCAGCGTGGGCGGTGGCCACTACGGGCTCCCTCGTGGTCTTCAACGGGCGCAGCAGGCCCACGATCCACGCCTGGGACGAGGTGGAGCAGGGGAGCTGGGACGGGCAGGAGCGTGTCTTCACCCTGAGGTGGTTGCAGCAGGATCGCAAGGACCTCGTTCTGAAGGTTCCGGCAGGAGTCCGGAACGGCGATGCCTACGCCTCCGCAGACGTGGCCCCCTTCGCCAAGGCCCTGCGCCAGCGGGTGGAGGCCGCCATCGTCCACAGCGCAGTGACAACGCTTCCCGGCGGCGCCACTGCCACGGCAAGTGTGCGCCGCGGTGGGGACGGTGAGCTGTACTCCGTCACCCGGCCGCTGATCTCACAGATCGTCGAGGTGGAGGATCGCCAGGCGCTTCAGGAGCTGGAAAACCGAGTCCGAGAGGGTGTGGGCCTGCCCACACGGTAGGATGTCCTTGGAATGGCGGCGTTTTCTGTGATTCGCCGGATTCGACGTCGCCGCGGGATGTTGCTAAAGTTCACTGCGCATCACACGCATTCCTGCGTAGCTCAATGGCAGAGCATCCGACTGTTAATCGGACGGTTGCTGGTTCGAGTCCAGCCGCAGGAGCCACCAGGGGAGTCCTCAGCCGATAAGGCCGGGGACTCTTCCTTTCTCATACGTGAACACTCGGAATCCATCCGGCCTGCGGCGAATGACGTCGGAGGCGGGCGAACACCTGATCACGAGACGGGCCGGACATGACCTCGTCGCTTCGGTCATGGGAGGATGCCGCCATGGCATACCGCGACATCCGCATCATTGGCGACCCGGTCCTGCGCACCGAGTGCGACTGGATCACTGACATCGACGACTCCGTCAAGGCCCTGGTTGAGGACCTGCTCGAGACGGTCGACGAGGACGGCCGGGCCGGATTGGCCGCCAATCAGATCGGGATCAGTCTGCGTGCCTTCTCCTGGAACATCGACGGCGAGATCGGCTACATCCTCAACCCCAAGATCGTCGAGGTCTCCAAGGACGAGTATCAGGACGGTGATGAGGGCTGTCTGTCAGTACCGGGCCTGTGGTTCCCCACGGAGCGGGCCTGGTACGCCCGCGCCGAGGGCGTGGACCTGGACGGTAAGGAGGTCGTCGTCGAGGGGGAGGAGCTCATGTCCCGCTGCATCCAGCACGAGTGCGACCACCTGGAGGGCCATCTCTACCTCGATCGCCTCGACCGGAAGAACCGGGCCAAGGCGATGAAGGAGCTGCGAGCGCAGGGACTGTGATGCCCCCAGGATGTAGACCGGGTGGGGCAACAGGTCGCAAAACCTGTTG
This sequence comes from Actinomyces oris, assembly GCF_001937665.1. GTDB lineage: Bacteria > Actinomycetota > Actinomycetes > Actinomycetales > Actinomycetaceae > Actinomyces > Actinomyces stomatis. Next base: position 46,341 of record NZ_MSKL01000026.1, read on the forward strand.
CCCCACCCGGTTTTCAGGAGGCGATTCGGTGAGCTCTGCTCGGCGTCCTCCTAGCCGACGCGGTGCAGCCAACGTACGGGCGCGCCGGCTCCGGCGTAGCGGAAGGGCTCGAGCTCATCGTCCCAGGCCTGCCCCAGAGCCAGGTCGAGCTCGCGGCGCATCCTTTCGGGATCAGCTGCGTAGACGAGCGCGGCACGGATCCGGTCCTCGGGAACGACGACGTTGCCGTGGACATCCGTCTGGGCGTGGAAGATGCCCAGATCAGGGGTATGGGACCAGCGGCCGCCGTCGGTGCCGGCGCTTGCCTCCTCAGTCACCTCGTAGCGCAGGTTCGCCCAGCCGCGCAGGGCTGACGCAAGACTGGCGCCTGTCCCAGCCGGCCCCACCCAGCTGGTCTCGGCCCGCATCATGCCCCTGGCCGCAGGCTGCTCGGTCCAGTCCAGGTGGACACGCGAACCGAGCACCTCGGCCGCGGCCCACTCGATGTGGGGGCAGAGCGCCCGAGGTGCTGAATGCACGAAAAGTACACCGCGGGTGTAGGCACCGATCATGAGTATCGCCTCCTGGTTGGTTTCGAGATTCGCCTTCCCCAACGGTCTCGACCCGCAACCGGGCTCATGTCATGACGTACGCGGCATGCACGGCTATTGTGCCTGACCAGATCGACCGGGTCCAGCGTGGTGGGTCACAGGCGATGCCTCGAGGCGCCATTCACCCGAGGACGACTACTGGCGGGTGAAGACCAGCGCGACGTTGTGCCCCCCGAAGCCGAAGGAGGTACTGGCCGCCGCCGTCATCCGGGGCACGTCCCGGCCCTGCGGCCCAACGACGTCCAGCCCGAGTCGGACCACCTCCGGGTCCACTCCGGCGGGAAGCAGCGTGGGCGGGGCCCAACGCTCCTGCAGCGCCATCACGGTCAGGACCGCCTCCAGCCCCCCGGCCCCACCCAGGAGGTGACCGGTGGCGGACTTCGTGGCACTGACGGCCGCACCCGGCACCGTCCTGGCCAGGACACCGGCCTCGACGACGTCGCCGGCAGGTGTCGAGGTGGCGTGGGCGTTGATGTGCCCGACGGCGCTGGGGGCAAGACTCGCACGGCCCAGAGCCAGTCGCAGGGCTCGTTCCTGCTCCGCCCCCGATGGCTCGGGGCGTGCGACGTCGTAGGCGTCGGCAGTGACCCCGGAACCCGCCAGCACGGCCAGGACTCGCGCTCCACGGGCCATGGCGTGCGCGGCGCGCTCCAGGACGAGGATTCCGGCACCCTCACCCAGGACGAAGCCGTCACGGTCCGGGGCGAAGGGGCGTGAGGCGGTCTGCGGGTCGGCGTTGCGCGTCGACAGGGCCCTCATGGCGCCGAAGGCGGCTACGGTCATCGGATGGAGAGCTGCATCCGTGCCCCCGGCCACGACGACGTCGGCCCGCCCCAGAGCGATGAGGTCCGCACCGTAGGCGATGGCCTCAGCCCCCGAGGCGCAGGCTGAGACCGGAGCGTGGATACCGCCGTGCGCCCCCAGCTCGATCCCGACGGCAGCCGCCGGCGCATTGGGCATGAGCGCGGGGACCGCCGTTGGCAGAACACGCCGGGGCCCCTTGTCCCTCAGGGTGTCCCACGCCTCCATGACCGACAGGACCGGCCCCATTCCCGGGGACACGGACACCGCCAGACGCTGTGAGGTGATCTGTGGGGCTCCCGCCTGCTCCCAGGCCTGGCGGGCGGCCAGCAGCGCGCACTGGCTGGCGCGGTCAAGACGGCGCATCTGGCGGGGCGGGAGCACTTCGGCGGGATCGACCGCCAGGGGAGCGCCGATCCGCACAGGCAGATCATGGCGCTCAACCCACTCATGCTCCAGGGTACGAACCGCGCAGGTGCCCCCGTGCAGGGCGCTCCAGGTGGACTCAATGTCAGCGCCCAGAGGGTTGACGGTCCCCAGGCCGGTGACGACGACGTCGTCAGGGCGGCAGTCGGCTTCCGGGCTCATGAGGTCGTCAGGCCTTCTTGGACGTTACCAGGTCAACCAGCGCTCCGACGGTGGGCAGAGTCGGGATGAGGGAGTCGTCAAGAGCCACACCGAAGCGCTCCTCGACCTGGGTGGCGATGGTCAGCAGCCCCAGGGAGTCGACGTCGAGGTCCTGGGCGAAGGTGGTGTCCCGGGTGATGTCCTTGGCGGCGACGCCGGACTCCTCGCTGACGATCTCGGTGATGACGGACAGGACGTCGTCGTTGCTCTGCTCAGCCATGGTGGCTCCTTCTGACGCCGCGACGGAGCATCCGGATCCGTGCGGCGCTGTGGCTCGATGATGGTTGTGGTTCTCCGGCGGTGGCGCCGCAGGTTGGACCATTGTCCCAGATGAGAAGGGGTGCTCCGGCATCGGAGCGCTACTGGGGATCGGGTCGTGACCGACGTGTGGTCATAGCGCCACGACCGGACCAGTCCGAAGGGGACGGACGGTCCGGTCGTCTAGGAGGGGTACGTGGATGCTCACCACGTCGGTGGTGCGTCAGGCCTCTCGGCTGACAGCCAGTCGGCCCACGATGATCGCCATGTGCAGCATGAGGCCGTCACGGGCGTTCGTAGCGTCCCAGCCGACCTGTTCACTGACCCGGCCCAGGCGGTAGCGCACTGTGTTGGCGTGCACGAACAGGTTCCGCGCGGTGGCTTCCAGGCTCCCGCCCAGGGCCAGGTAGGTGGCCACAGTGCTCTCGAAGGGGTCGCCCATCTCGTGGAGGGGCGCGTGTACCAGATTGAGGATCTGTTCGCCGGCGAGCTCATCTCCGGCCAGGAGCCGCTCGGGGAGGAGGTCATCGGCATGAACCGGGTTGGGGGCCTCGGCCCACCCGGGCAGGGCTCGCAGCCCCGCCAGGGCTGAGCGCAGTGAGCGGCCCGCGTGCGAGATTCCCGAGACCACGGGGCCGACGACGGCCGACCCTCCCAGGCCACCGGCCACCTGCATGGCCGCCTGGTCCACCAGCTGCTCAGCAGTGGCGTCCCGGGAGGCGCGCTTGGACGTCGGACTGTGAGCGGCCGGGCTGTCGCCCAGGACGATGAGGACGGAGTCTCCTCGAACTGATACCAGGCAGTCACTGGCCAGGTTGCGGCACTCGTGGCGCAACCTGGAGACGCCGAGCGCATCCAGCGTGGTCTTGGCGGCGATGGCCACGACCGGTCCGGTTCCGTTCCAGCCGGCAGTCCCGGCTCGGGTCGCGGCGTCCTCAGGGGCGTCGTGGAGCATCGCGTCGACCGCTACGGACTCCAACCGGGCGTCCCAGGCGCCTCGGGCCTCAGCTGCTCGGGCGTACACCTCAGCCGCGGCGAAGCCAACGTCGCGCCCGAAGGTCAGGACGAGGATGCGGACGGTGTCATGGTCCTCCTCCGGCACGGCGCGAGGAGCCTCGTCAACAACCACGTCAAGGACCGTGCGCACCAGAGCCAGGGTCTGCTCCAGCGTGATAACGCCGGTCAGGGCGGCAGGGGCCACGGAGAAGATCTGGGAGGGGGCCAATGGGGTCGAAGGGTTCTCCGCCGAGTCGACGAACATGGTGACACCCAGGCGGGCCACCGCTGCGATCTGGTCGCGCGATCCTTCCGGCAGGGTTCGGTAGAAATCATGGGCCGAACTGATGCGGTCCAGTGAGTGTTCAATAATTGTGTCCTGCGCCTGTCGCAGTGCAGACACTCCCGGAGCGCTCAACTCATCCATGCTGTGGATGCTACCGACTGGAATATCGTGAGAACAGTAGGTTCGCGATTGGCGCGGCGTGTGATCCGACACGAGTTTGTGTTGAAAATACGGGGATAACTGATGATGGTGTGTCGCACGGACGGAGTGGATTGCACAGGTTACAATAGCGTAACCATTGTGGAAGCCATAGTATGTGAATCTGCAATGACCTGAGCGTGTGCGCCGTATGTCAGCATAGATGTGCACGAGCAGGCACCTAGCTAGACAACTCGGAGGCTCAAGATGACGAAGGCAACCCGCACAGAGGAGGATCTTCTTGGCGCACGGGAGGTTCCATTGGAAGCCTATTGGGGAATCCATACGCTCCGTGCGATGGAGAACTTCCAGATCTCTGGATCGGTGGTCGGTGATGAAGAGGCCTTTGTTCGTGGCATGGTGCAGGTGAAGAAGGCCTCGGCGTTAGCGAATAGTGATCTGGGAGCTCTTGACCCGGAGGTTGCTGGTGCGATTGTGTGGGCATGCGACCAGGTGCTGGTTGCTGAACGCTGCCTTGATCAGTTCCCGGTCGACCAGTTCCAGGGAGGCGCCGGGACCAGTGTCAATATGAACACCAATGAGGTGATCGCCAACCTCGCGCTGGAGTTCATGGGATATGCCAAGGGGCGTTATGACATCGTCAACCCCAACGATCATGTCAACAAGTCCCAGTCGACGAACGATGCCTACCCGACTGGATTTCGTTTGGGGCTGTTCACTCTTGTCGGCTCGCTTATCGAGGAGCTCGAGCGACTCATCGCGTCCATGCGCGCCAAAGGAGTGGAGTTCGTCAATGTTCTGAAGATGGGGCGTACTCAGCTTCAGGACGCTGTTCCTATGAGCCTGGGACAGGAGTTCGAGGCCTTCGCCGTCCTGCTGGAGGAAGAGGTCAGCCGGCTTCACAACAACGCCTCTCTGCTTCTGGAGGTGAACCTCGGTGCCACGGCGATCGGCACGGGCCTCAACACCCCGCCGGACTATCAGAGCACTGTCGTCAGGCATCTGCGGGAGATCACCGGTCTGGATGTTCGAGGAGCGCATGACCTGCTGGAGGCCACGAGTGACACAGGTGCCTACGTCTCGATGCACGCGGCGATCAAGCGCCTGGCGGTGAAGCTGTCCAAGATCTGCAACGACCTGCGACTGCTGTCCTCCGGGCCCCGTGCGGGGCTGGGGGAGATCAGGCTGCCTGAGCGTCAGGCCGGTTCCTCCATCATGCCGGCCAAGGTCAATCCGGTGATCCCGGAGGTGGTGAACCAGGTCTGCTTCAAGGTTATTGGAAATGACGTCGCGCTGACCTTCGCCGCTGAGGCCGGACAGCTCCAGCTCAACGTCATGGAACCCGTGATCGCCCAGGCCATCTTTGAGTCCATCAATCTTCTCACCCGCGGGATGTCGACCCTGCGGGAGCTGTGCATCGTGGGGATCGAGGCCAATGAGGAGGTGTGCCGTCGCAATGTGCTGGACTCGATCGGAATCGTTACCTACCTCAACCCGGTAATCGGCCATCACAATGGCGACATGGTGGGGCGAGAGTGTGCCCGTTCAGGACGCAGCGTACGAGAGGTGGTTCTGGAGATGGGGCTGCTCGAAGAATCTGTTCTTGATGAGATTCTCAGTCCGGAGAACCTTCTGCGTCCCCATTTCCGTGACTTGAACGTCTACTCGGGATCCGATCCCTCAACTCCGCCAGTTGTGACGACAGTGCCTGACTCGGAGGAATAATGCGATGGGGCCTTCCGGGTGTCGGCGGG
>NZ_MSKL01000027.1 GCF_001937665.1 Actinomyces oris
CCACGTCAGGGTCTGGGAACCGTCGGTGGGACGCTCCCAGACCACCGCGATGAAGTCCTCGACGAACTTGTCCAAGGTCGCGTGCTGGAGCGGCGGGTTCTCCTGGTTACTGCTCATGGTCTTCACGTAGCGCGTGGGCTCACAGAACCTGGGCCGGCTTGCGGCTCGTGGCCTGCTTTGTAGGCGTCCTCGTCGCCGCCGGCGCCGGCGAACCGGCTGGCTGGGCCAGTGCGGCCATGCGCTGGATGCGGGCGCGCTGCTCATCGCTCATGCCGCCATCGTCCTGGGCGCCCGTCTGGCTACTCCTCTGCTGGGGTGCGGCTGGTGCTGCGCTAGGAGCCGGGGCAGTAGCGGCTGTGGTGGCCTCGATCTGGCCGCTCGTGGCCTGGGCGACGGCGCGCCGGTAGGCGAAGGCCTCCAGGTCAGGCACACCGGCGTGCAGACGTCTGAATACCTGCACGGTGTTATCCAGGAGGTGCTGTGCCGTGCGGGTCTGGCCTTCCTGCCGGTAGAGGTCGGCCAGGGCGTCGGCCAGGCGCAGTGCGGACAGCGCGACCAGAACGCCGCTGGAGAAACCGGGGCGCATATGCGCCGTCGAGATCAGGCCAGCGGCCAGCACGATGGCGTCGCTGGTGGGGTTGGACTCGGAACTGCGGGTCTTGGTCTGTGCGTGGCGGCCCACGGCCTGCGAGGCGCGTTCCATCATGGCGCGCTCGGGCGTGCCGGGCTCGTAGCCGTGAGCGACGGCGGCCAGCAAGCCGGCGACGTCGGTGGTGGCGTCAGCCAGTGCTGTGGCGTCGGTGGGGTCGAGGCCGGCAAGGCGTGTGCGGTAGACCTCGAGGGCCACCCCACGCGCCTGAAGCTGCGCAGAGCTGGCCACCGTCTCACGAGCGGGCAGTGTTCCCTTCCAGGCGTCGCGCCAGGTGTCGACGGCGTGCTGGGCTGCGGCTGGTGTGTCGGGCCAGCGCGTGCGCAGCCTGTTCAGTGTCAGGTCGCGTGCGATCTTGCCGCCGGCGTACCACTGCGCCTTGTGACCCTTGGGCTTGTGCAGCGCGACGCTGTAGCCCACGACGACGTCGGTGCGTCCACGCGCGAATCGCGGCCGCGCCCGCACGCCAAGCTCACGCAGGCGCAGCACAAAGTCGCGCTCACTGCTCGCTGAGGTTGCTGCGGCGCGAACGCGGGACAGCAGGATCTCTCGGTCGGTGCGGTCCTGGCCGCGCCGGGCGGAGGCTTGCAGGTCGGCGGCGGTGTCGGCGCGTGCGCTACGGGCGTGCTCACGGGACTCGATGACCTCCAGCCCGTACTTGTGCTCGAGCTTGTTGCATGCGGCGCTGGCCTTGACCATGTCCTGCCACTTGCTCCACTTGGTGCCGTCCTCCCGAATGATGTTGACGGCGATGTGGATGTGGTCGCCACCGTTCTTGGCGGACCCGTGGTGAATGGCGACCCACCGGCACTCAGCCTTGCCGTCAGCGCCGCTGAAGCCCATCTGGTCGGCGAAGTCGCGCGCGATTTGCTGCCACCTCTCATCGCCCTGGGCAGCCTCCTCGGGGCTCAGGGACAGGGAGCAGTGCCACACGTGGTCAGCGACTGGCCCCTTGATGACCTCACGTACACCAGGCTCACCGGTCTTCTCGTCGATCTTGTCCATGTTGACCACGCGCCGGCTGCCCGTGGAGCGGGTGCCGGTCTCGTTCATGAACTGGTCGACGTACTTGGCGATCTCGAATCCCTGGGCGGCACTGAGCCTGTCCCACGCGCCCCAGCGGCGCATGATGACGTCCGAGCCGGCCACCAGGTGCGGGCTGGTGTGCTCGTTGGCCCGCCCCCGGCCGACAAGGTACTGAAGCAGCCCGGCCGTGTTGCCGCCGTCGCTGATTGCGTTGATCATGACCGGCGCACCCCGACCAGGATCGCGTTGATGTCATCGTGCAGCTGGTGAACCTCAGCCACTACAGCGTTGAAGCTCGACGGGATCTCACTGGTGGTGTTGGCATGGTGCGCGACCTGGTTGAGGTTGGTGGTCACGCCGACGAGCTGACGCCGGTAGTCACGCAGCTGGGCTACCAGCTCGTGCACGCCACCCACGTCCACGCCGTCACCCGCGCTGGCCGGGTGCAGCGCGCAGTCCACCAGGATCTTCGCCATCGACTCCCCCGACACCTCGGAGCGAGTCTCCAGCAGAGCACGCTCCTCATCCGTGAGGTACACCGTCAAGCGCTGACGTCGAACACCCTGCGTGCGCGCGCTACGACGACGATCCAAACGCGGCCCGCGCGTTACGACGCCCGCGTCGTCTGCGGTGCTCGTCACCGCAACCACCTCAATTCATGCCCAGCGCAGCGACCCGAAAGGGACCACACGACAAGTGTGCCAAGCGAGACGCGACAAGTCGAGCGCAAACCTACCTAGCACATGTGCTAGGTACTATCTTGCTCCGCGTACGCGGTACCAGACCCGTGGTTACGTTTTGGCAAATGCTAAATGGCTCTGACTTTGCCGCCCCGCCAGGGTGACCACGGGGTAATGATCAATGGGTGTTAGGCGGCGGACGGATGGCGGGCGGCTACGGACACCGGCCGCCGTGCCCATTGATTCCCGACGCTTCCCGGCCCCGGGACCCGCTCACCGACGACTCTGGGTGAGCCCGGGTGGGTGGTTGGGTTCGGGTTTGGTCCGGTCTGGCGTCGAGCGCCAGGGGGCGCTCGACGTTTGGGTCCATGCGTCCTCGTCGCCGTATTTCACCTGGCGTTAGCATTCGGGGTGTGGAGCAGGCGATGTCGATGTTGGTTCCCTCAGCCAGGGAGATGGTCCGCACGTTGGCGTCCGCCTATCCCGACACCGACGTGTGCGTACGCGCACTGCCCTGGAGATGCCGGTGCTGCGAGAGAATCACGCCGGCCTTCGGCCTGGTTCACGTCGATGGCTGTGTTCAACCGGTCTACATCGTTGACGCGGCCTCGGGACTCGGACTGGAGTACGCGCGCGACCTGCTGGAGATTGTCGGACACCCGTTGGTACGCGCGATCAAGGTGCGCACCTTGCGCTCGGGCCGTTCGACATTTACCACCGGCTGTGTCTACTGCGACACGCTGATCGAACCTGGACCTGTCCGAGCAAGGCTCATCGAGATCATGATCGACAACACTGTCGAGGACATGCCACTGATGCTGCGTCTACCGCGACCCGAGCTCGAGATGCACCTACTCAACCAAAGCATCCCCGCCATGTTCTGCTGAGCCCAACTGATTGGTTGTCGGGTACTCATGACGTCGTGAGCACCTGCCGATCAGCGCCACCGAGGGTGTCCTCGTACGGTCGAGACGGCAGGCACCACCGGTGTGCGCCCACGTTCTACGTAGTGGGTGAACGGCCGCCAGCGGGGCGGTCGCACCCTGAACGTAGGAGAAACCGTGACACCCACCGACATGAACCCGGTCGACGAGCTGCTGGCTGCTGAGAGCGACCGTGACAAGCGCGCGCGTGAGCTCGGCACCGCACTGACCGCGCTGCTGGGAGACGTCGAGACCTACAGGACGGCGTGGAAGCAGGCACTGGCCGCCGGCTTCGCCAGAACCGACCTGCTGCGCGCCGGATTCATCGACCCGGCCAAGCTCCCCCGCCCCAGGCGCACCTCCACCGCGACCCCTGCGCGAGAGGCACCAACAGCAACCAGCCCACGCACTGAGTCGGACAGCTAAGCAGGAACGTAAGGGGACGAGAAGATGACAGCGACTGAACAGACCACGCAGCAGACCATGGAGCGCACCAGTACGGCGCGGGCGAGCGTCGAGCTGAGCGAGCGGGGAGGCTCGGTGTCGATTGACGGCACCTTCCACGCCCTACGCGCCAGCAACGTCGATGACGCACGCATGGAAGCCCTCGAGCTGCTGCGCCGCTTCGCCGGCGACGTCGGCGGCCCCGTCACCGTACGCTCCACCGAGCCGTCGGGGGTGTTCAACTTCCTCATCAACCCTGACGGCTCCACCTACCTGCCCGCACACGACGATCCCGCACCGGCGCAGCCCACTCCCCCAACGCCTGCGCCACCCGCCAGTCAGCCCGCCGAGCACACGGAGACACCCACCACGGCGCCCTCACCCGCGCCGGCCACCACCACTACGCCACCTGCTGCCCTGCCGCCGGCCCTCCCGCAGCCCGCGGCGCCGGTGGTTGCGCAGCCAGCACCAGCACGTCCTCCCTCAGGCGCCGCGCCTGGTGTCGATGAGCGTGAGCCCTCCGTGCCGGCTCCGGTTCACCAGCCTCGGCGCAGGGAGGTCCAGGCCGAGCTGCGCCGTCAGTCTCTGCTGGAGGAGATCACGACCCAAGGTCCCGCCCACCACGGTGTGAGGGGCATGCTCAACGCAATGGGCTTGAAGCTGGCGCCGTCGAAGGCCGAGCTGATGGAGCGTGACAACATCACCAAGGTCTCTCGTCACTGGGTCGGCCCCAGGACAATTGCCGTGGTCAACGGCAAGGGTGGGAGCAGCAAGACCCCGTCAACGATCCTGCTTGCTGCGCTGCTGGCTCGTTACGGGGGCGGCAACGTCATCGCCTGGGACAGCAACTCCACCCGCGGCACGCTGGGCTGGAGGACAGAGAGCGGTGGCCATGACGCGACCGTGGCCGACTTGCTCCCCCGCGCCAGCTACCTGCTGGGGACCGAGGCAAGAGCATCGGACCTGGAGGCTTTCACTCACCACCAGAGCGTGGACCGCTTCGACGTGCTGCGCTCTGACCCCACGCAGCTGGCCAGCGAGCAGCCGGCCGATGAGGTCAGCTTCCGGGCCGTGCACGCGGTCCTGGCGCGCTACTACCGCATCATCCTGATCGACACGGGCAACGATGAGTCGTTGCCTGCGTGGTCGTCCATGATCGAGCGCACCGACGCGATCGTGGTGCCGACCATCACCCGTCCGGAGCACGCTGAGTCGGCCAGGCTCCTGCTTGACGGGCTGGCTCGCAGCGGCCGGCACGGTGAGCGGCTGGCTGAGCAGGCCACCGTCATCGTCTCCCAGGCCTCGGCCTCTGAGCCGTCGCCGGCCCGCTACGTCGAGGTCTTCAACGGCATGGCGCGAGCCGCGGTCGGTATCCCCTACGACCCGGCGATGTCCAACAGCCCGCTGCTGCTGGACTCGCTGGGAGCTGCCACCAGGCGTGCCTGGCTCGCCGCCGGCGCCGCCCTGACCGACGCCCTGACCTGAACCCGCGTCACCGCGCATTGAGGGGGTCCCCCAGGCACTGCCTGGGGGACCCCCTCATCCACGCCGGGGAACAAACGCGGCTGGCTAGTCGATGGCTGAGCGCACGGCGCTGACCCTCCACGCGCCGTCGGTGTTGGTCAGGGTCAGCCAGTAGCGGGTGGTGCGTATCTGCCCGTTCCAGCCGTTGTCGGCGTAGGCCCTGGTGCTGACGGCCCGCTGGCGCTGCGCCTTGGTCGCGGTGTCGGGTACTGGGTCGTCTATGTGGCGGTCGATGTGCTCGACGACGTCGTGGGCCTGGTGCTGCTGCATCATGGTCCACCGGTTGTCGGGGCGGGCCAGGTCGGCGCCGCCGGCCCTCTGCGCGGTGGCGGCCAGGTCTCCGGTCAGTAGCGGCCTCGCGCGCGTCCACACTGCCTGAGAGCTGGTATCGGTGCGGGCGTCGTGCACCGACAGGGCCACGGCCACCGCATCGGCCACGGAGTCGGGGTCGGAGTCGTTGGTCTCGCCGAGCACCACCGGGGTCGGTAGCGGGCTCGCCGCCGGCGGAGCAGAGGCGCTGCTGGTCGGCACAGGAGCCTCAGTGGGCTCCTGGCGGTGGGAGCAGGCAGCCGTTCCGGTTGTCAGTGCGGCCGCGGCCAGGGCCGCGAGTACTGGAGCTGCTGATCTCATGGGTGCCTCCTCGTGGGCTAGTTGATGTGGACGTAGTAGGGGCCGCCGACCATCTGGTAGACGGTGGTCTCTCGGACAGGGATGCCCTCGGTGGCAGCCTCAACAATCGTGTTGTTGCCGGCGTACAGGGCGACGTGGCCGTCCCAGCAGACCAGGTCGCCGGGCTGGGCCTGGTCCTGACTCACGCGTGAGCCTGCGGTGCACTGCGTCGCTGAGGAGTGGGCCAGCTCGATGCCGGCGGCGGCGTAAGCAACCTGCACCAGGCCAGAGCAGTCGTAGCCGACGGCATCGTCAGCCGCGCCCCACACGTAGGGCTTACCGAGCTTGGATCGAGCTGTGGCCAGGATCTTTGAGCCTCTCGAACCATCGCCGCCGCTGCTACCTCCGCTGCCTCCGGTCTTGGCCTGGGCGACTTTCTGGGTGATCTGCTGGACGTAGTTCTGAGTGTCCGTAAACGGCGGGATACCCCCGTACTCCTCGACCGCTCCCGGGCCGGCGTTGTAGGCGGCCAGGGCCAGGTTGAGCACCTCGCCCTTGACCTTGCCGGCGTCGATGAGCTTCTTCATCTGGGCAGCCAGGGAGCACATGAAGTGTCCCTGGGAGTAGATCGCGTCGTGGCCGTTCATTGGGTCGGCCTTCCCGTCTCCGTCGCCGTCCTTGCCTTCCGTCTTCCAGGTGTCGGGCATGAACTGTGCGAGCCCCACAGCTCCGGCCTGGCTCTTGGCCTGGGGCTGCCAGGACGACTCCTTGCCGATCTGGACGGCGATCACGGCTGCGCTGATCTCGGGGCAGATCTTGCCCGCGCGGGACACGTCGGCCTGGTACTCGGCCGGCACATTGACCGGTACCGTCCCGTCTGCTTTCTTCTCGTCCTCACCGTCCTTGCCTCCGCCGCCGGAAGCGAACATGAGCGACATGGTCAAGGCAGGCACCACCAGAAGCACCCCAATGACCCCTTTGGCCTTCACAGGTGCATCCCCTCTCCACGCGCGCGGGGGCGCTGCTGCTGGGGTGTGTGCGTGGGCCTACCCCCGCCTCCGCCGCCGTCGGACGGCCCTGGAGTACCAGGGGCCTGCTGTGGGGTCGCTGCGGCCACAATCGCCTTGATCCGGTCCGGGTTGAAGCCCGCCGTGCGCTGCCCGTCCACCTCGATGATCGGCGCCTGGCGTAGCCCCTCGGCCCTGAACTGCTCCACCAGGTCCGGCCGGCTGCTCAGATCAATGGCCTCGTAGGCCACTCCGGCCTTGTCGAGCTGGCGGCGGGTCATCTTGCAGCCGGGACAGTTCGGTGTCGTGTACACGGTCAGCTCTGGCGCCTCCGCCTGGACCTGGGATGCGTCCTGTTCCCGCTCGGTGGCAGGCATCGGGGTCGCCGTGCTAAGGGCGTCCGTGGTGGTGTCGGGCCATGTGGCCCTGACCTGGTCCATCATCTCGGCGGTCGTCATCGTGGACTTGCCTGCGGGGGTGGCGACCGTGACCTGCCCCGGGCTGGTGGTGATGACACGGCAGTCCATACCGTTGCCACGCATCTCAAGCAGCCGCCCAGCGGCGCCGGCCTCGAGAGGGTTCCCTGGGCTGGTCTCGAACACCGAGACGCGGGCGTCGCCGCCGGCCAGGGTCGCCTGGGCCTGTGCCCAGCGCTCCAGTGCGGAGGCCTCCTGCAGCTCCCACCAGCCAGCAGACGAGGCGACACGCATCGATGCCCAGGTGGTGGCCACGCTCTGCTCTCCGTCACGCAGGACAGCGTTGTCGACGTCCCAGGTGGCCTCCCGCTCCGACACCAGCCGGGATCCTGCGGCACGCTGCTCATCACTGAGCGGCTGCGGGTCCGTCCACGGCCCCACCTCACCGTTGGGGACCTCCTTGCGGTCCACGACCTCGAACGTCTGCCCCTCAGGATTAGCACCGACAGTGATGGGGCGGTGCGAGGAATCCATCACTTTGGGCCGCACCCACACCCTGCCTCGCTCCATGTCGAGGCTCGTCGACAGCTCTGACTCCGGCACCCCGTGGAGGACCTGTCGTTTCAGGCGCGCGGCCTGCTCGTTGAGCATGTGGAAAGCTGCCGTGCTGCGAGTTGGGTGGGCTAGCTCTCTCTCGGCGCTCCTCAAGCCGGCCTCGATGCTCTGGGCAGCGGCGTCGAAGGTCTCTGGGCGCATGCCCAGGATCGTGGCCGCAGCCTGGGCGTCGGTCATCTCGCGCACACCCGGGTCAACAGCCAGGTCGGGAGACAGCCACTCCACAATTCTCTCGTCATCAGCCGCAAGAGTCCCGTCCCGCAGCTCGCGGGTCAGTGACCCACCTGGACGGATCGCGAGCCCGTTATCGCGCCCAGAAGCGTCTCGATCCAAGAAGAACGTGACCGCCTGCTCGGCCCGAGCGCCCCCTAGCCATCCACCGGCGTCAGCGGCCGGAGTGAGGACCTGCACCCTGACCGTCCCGTCCGGCCTCACAACCGGGTCGGCGACCTCGAGGCCATGTTCTGTGAACGGCACCGCGTAGGGCCATATCTCCTCAAATGCCACACTGACTGGCTCCTGATTGGCACGTGCCACGGCGTCAGACAGGACCAAACGTGCGTCTGCCTCGCTCAGCTGTCGTGCCGGCACGTCACCCTCGAGGTCCAGGTCAAACCCGTACCGGCTGACCCCGATCTGCCCTCTCATCCCACGAGTAAACGACCCATCAAAGGTCGGTACAGGGACCAGCTCAACATCTGCGGTGACGGCCCCTGCTTGCGGGTCGAACCGTGTCGTTACCTCCTCGGCGTCGATCCCTTCCGGGAGGACTGCGTCAAGACGCCCCAGAAGCTCGCCAGCTAGGGCGCTGTTCGACAGGTAGTGCTCCCAGTCACGGCCCAGCTCCTCAGCGAGGTCGCTCAGCGCCACGCTGCGGTCCTGCACGCCAGGGACGCTGTAGGTGACTTCCTGGTTCTGCTCGTCCCACAGAACCTCGACGTCAACGATATCCGGTACCCCTGCGGGCTGCCCACCAGCCCAGTCAACCCCACGCCGCAGCCGCGTGGGGGCCTGAAGCCCCTCAATCAGCGTGCGCACCTGCTCGGGCACATTCTCAGTGACCCCGTAGAGCACCCCTGCGTGCGTCTCATCGACGTACACCACCGGCTCGGTAAAACCCTCACTCATCGACTTCTCCTCTACAAGAATCGGTCTGCCTGGTCACCTGCTACCAAGCTCGTACCTTTCTCGTAGGACGTGGGCGCACGCCGCTCAGACAAGCAGCGGCGCCAGCACAAGGGCCTTGTGCTGGCACCGGATCGTGGGGGAATACTGTTGTGGTCAGTCCTGGTCCGGGTGGTCAGCGTTGGCCGTGTGGATCAGGTTGTAGGGGCTGGTGGCGCGGTCTCGTAGCTGGACGCTCATGAGCTTCATGCACTTGATGACGTCGTCGGCGTCGACGTCGTGCAGGAGGACCTTCACCACGGGGATGCCATCATGCTGGGCTGCGACCTTCTCCCAGTCCTCGGCTTGGGTGACCTCGTGCTCATGCCGGTCAGCGGCGTAGACGTAGACCATCCACCTGGGGTCCTCGCCGTGGCTGTGGGCAGTCATGTCGATAGCGAGGATCTGCCACCTGTCGTGGTCGAGGCCTGCCAGCTCGTAGAGGTCGCCGCTGGTATTGGTCATACTGATCTCTGCGCATGAGGTTCCCCTCCAGTCGGGGTATGTCGTGCGAGCGTCAGGGACTCTGGTCGGTTCGGTAGGTCTGATGTCCATGACGGTAACGATGACACACGGCAGTGACACGGGTTGCTGGCTGTTAAGACACTGCAATCCAGCCCATGGTGGATGGTTGACGACTGCCCGATCTGTGCGGCCTCCATCCCCGGCAAGAGGGTCGACGGACGGGATGGTTCGGGCGACGGGGTTCAGGCGCTGGCGAGGTACTTCTCGACGGCGTCGCGGATGACGGCACTCCTGGTAGTGCCGTGAGCTCTGACGTACTCGGCGAGCGCCGCGTCGGTGGCGGGGCTGAAGCGCACGTGGCGGGCCGGGGAGCGGCCAGCACCAGTCGCGTGGTTCTCCCCCAGGTTGGGGCGCCCTCGGAAGATCGCGTCGAGCTCGTCGTCGCTGACGCGACTGCCCGGGCTGGTGCGCAGGGTGGTGCGCACGGGCTTCACGTGGCCGGCGACGATGTCCTCGTCGTAGGCGTCATAGTAGGCGTCGTCATTGCGCTCGTTGATCTCGGTCATGATCGATTCTCCTCTCCTGTGGTTCAGCGGTCGTCCCGCGGGACGATATAGCGGTACAGGTCTGTTACTTCCATGGCGTGGAAGATCTTGCGGTTACCGCGTCCGTCGACGGCGACGCCGACCTCGATGTAGCGCATGGCATGCTGATGGGGCAGGCCAACGAACATGAAGCTCCTCTCCCCTGGCCGCCTCGCCGGAAGGTCAGCGTATCCGGCGTGGTGCAGCACCGCGTACACGGCGTCCTCGCGGGGAATCCCGTGCTTGTCGGCGGAGGGGGAGAACTCGAACGGCATGCCATTATGGTAACACCATAATGGTGGTGGGGCAACCCTTCGTCACTCTTTGCTGGTGCAGGTTCTCGCGAGTCGGCAACGAAAGGTGACCGTCTACCCGTCTTCTTCCGCCGTCCCGGCCACCCGTACTGGTCCCGAGCGTGAGCCGACGTGGTGCAGGTCGGTGAGTGGCCTGCTTGTACCGGGCTCGGTGGTGACCAGAGCTGTACCTCGTGCGGGAGGCGGGGTCAGCATGGGGCACCGACCGGTGGCTGCTGTTGGTCAGGGCCGGCGTCGACTCGGCGTTGGGTGGCGTTGGGGGTGGGGTGCAGGCCGCTGAGCGCCGCGCACTGCTGGTCGGTGTTGACGGCGAGGTAGCGGCCGGTGGTGGCCAGGGACTCGTGGCGCATGAGGCTTTGGACGACTCGGCTGTCGGTGCCTGCGCGCAGGAGTGATGTCGCGAAATAGTGGCGCAACTGGTGGGCGGTTGCGGGCGCGTCGGCGCGGTCGAACGCGTCGCTGATGACTCTGCTGACGGTCTTGGCCCGCACAGGCACGGCCGGGTCCTTGGGGGACGGGAACCAGAGACCACGACGGGGGTAGTGACTCGCCTGCTGGAGGATGAGCTGGTGGGCGGGGAGGGTATCGGTTCTGCCTCCTTTGCCGGTGATGGTGATGGTGCCGGCGACGGGGCTGATGTCCTCTCCGCGGATCTTGGCGATCTCGTGGACACGCATGCCGGCGTAGACGGCGAGGATGATCTTGGTTCGGGTGCCCTGGCGCAGTGGGAGTGCGAGGACAGCGTCGAGCTGGGCGTCGGTGACTGGTCGGGGGTGGCCGGCTGGGGTCTTGGGTCTGGGGACGCGGGTAGTGGGGTCGTCGGCGCGGTGGTCGGACTGGAGGAGCCACTTGCTCCAGGCTCTCAGGATCGTGAAGTAGGCGTTCTTGGTGGCTGCGCTGGGGAGGGCGGCGAGCCAGGTGCTGATGGCTTGTGGGGTCAGGGCTGCGGGGTCGGTGCCGGTGGCGGTGGTGATCTGGTTGATGACGCGGATTCGTTCGGTGATGGTGCGGGCGGAGAGGCCTTGTCCCTGCATGGACGCCTCCCACGCCTTGACCAGGAGGGTGGGGGCGTCGTCTTCTCCAACAATTCTTAAAGGTGTTGTCATTACTTAATGATTGATCCCTGGCGCTGCGTTCCGCTGGGGTTTAGGGCAGAGCGGTGCAGGTCAGTCATCGCAGCATGTAGCGCGAACGCCGGGCCCCGTGACAACACGGGTGCACCGGCGTTCCCTTCCATTCCGCGCCGTGACGCGGCGGCAGCATCAGGTTATCCCACGGGCGCATCTCCTTCTAGGGGTGCGGTGGCCGGCCTCGGGGTATCTGGCCGGCGGGTGTCGGGGTCAGGGGTCTGCCGTCGTTGAGGCGTTGCTCGGCCTCGGTGACGCCAGCCTCGATCCAGTCGGCGATGAGTTCGTGGTAGGCACGGAAGGGGGTGTCTGGTTGGGCGCTCTCTAGGCGCCATACGGATCGTGCCCGGCCTGCGAGCTCGGCGGGGATACGGACGGTGATCTTCTTGAGGACTGGAGGGTCAGCGCCGTCATTGCCAGCCTTGCTGCTATTGCCAATATTGCTGGCAATGCTGGCATTAACGGCTTGGCCAGCGGTGAGTGCTGCGGGATCGGGGCCGCCGGCTTTCGGAATAGAGACTTTCCGGCGGGGCTGAGGCTTCACCTGGCCACCTCCGCATCCTGGTTGGTGAGGATGTGGCGTGCTACGGCCTCGATGGCGGCGACGTAGTCGTATGCCTCCCGCTTGGGTACGGGCACATGGTTGGTGGCTGCGACTGCCACGACCTCGCGCTCGGGGAGAGGGTGGTCGATCACGTCGGAGCTGTAGATGGCTCTGAGCTCTTCACGCCATACGGCGCGGTCGAGCCGGTCGTTTCGCCATCGGTTGATGAGGATGCCGGCGACGCTAAGGCCTGGGTTGTAGTAGCGCTTGACCGTGTCGATCGTGACGGTGAGCTCGGCGACGCCCTCGACGGACGATGCGCGGGGTTCAGTGACGATGAGGACGCTTGTGGCGGCAGTGAGCGCACTGAGGGTGAGCGCACCCAGCGACGGCGGGCAGTCAATCAGGACGACGTTGTACTCCTCGATGGCGCCGCCCATGGCGGTGCGCAGGTGAAACTCTCTTCCGGGGCTGGTATCAGCCTCACGTGAGGCGAGCTCGCGTTGTGCGGGGATGACGTCGATGCCGGTCCAGGCAGGGCCGGCGGGGTGGATGGCGGCGGCCAGGGCACCGGCGCCTGCCTGGCCGGTGGCCACGGCGGTGAGGACGTCGTGGAGGGTTCGGCTCTCGTCGTCGAGCTCGACGTCGAGGATTGATGTGGCGTTGGCCTGGGGGTCGGCGTCGATGACGAGGACGCGGTGCCCGTTGCGGGCGAGGGCGTCGGCCAGGTTGACGGTTGTGGCGGTTTTTCCGACGCCGCCTTTCTGGTTGGCGACTGCGATGATGGTGGTGGTCACGGTGTTGGCTCCTTGGTCTTTAGTGGTTGGCCTGCTGACGGCCGGCGTTGTAGCCCTTCTGGTAGGCGTTGCGCACTGATCGGGCGACGCGCTGGAGGACCAGTGTCCGGGCTGTCATCTCGTTATTAAGCGCACGCTCCAGGTAGGAGACTTTGTGCTGAGCAGCTTCGAACTCGGTGTCGTGGGCAGGATCGTCTCGGGTTGTGTGATCGTCCAGGTCTCGAATCATCGTGATAAGGCTGTCGATCTCATTGAGGAGGCGTTGGATGTACTGCTCTGCCTTGTCTTTGAGGTCTTCTTGTGCCATCCATTGCTCGTAGGCATTGCCTCGGCTACAAGTGGCCAGGTCGGCTCGGATTGTGTCGATGTCGATGGTGCCGGCGACCGCCTCGGCTTGGGGCGCGGCGAGGTTGAGAGAGGTGATGACCTGGCGAGCCCTGAGGTTGGCGGCACGGTGGTCTGCGAGTTCTCGCTCGTGAGCAGCTGCTGTGGTGCTCATGTTGATTCTCCGTTCTGTTGCCTATGGCTCAGAACGGGGGCTCGTCACCGAAGGAGGTGGAGCCGCCCGTGGCCCACGGGTCGTCCGCGGCGCCGCCGGCGGGGGCGTTGTACCCGGACTGGCCCTGGCCACCGAAGCCGCCACCGCCGTTGTAGCCGCCCTGCTGGGGGCCGCCCTGGTTGTATCCGCCCTGACCGCCCTGGTTGCCGCCGAAGCCGCCACCCTGGGGGCCGCCCTGGCCGCCGCCGAAGCCACCCTGGCCGCCGCCGCGCGGCTGGCGGGTGACCTGAGCCTTGGCGTAGCGCAGGGAGGGGCCGATCTCATCGACCTGCATCTCTACGACTGTGCGTTGCTCTCCTTCTCGGGTGGTGTAGGAGCGCTGGACCAGGCGGCCCTGGACGATGACGCGTGTGCCCTTGGTCAGTGACTCGGCCACGTTCTCTGCGGCGTCGCGCCAGCTTGAGCAGGGCATGAACAGGGTCTCCCCGTCCTTCCACTTACCGGTCTGGCGGTCGAAGGTGCGCGGCGTGGAGGCGACCGTGAAGGAGGCCACCGCTGCCCCGGAGGATGTGAAGCGGAGCTCGGGGTCCGCGGTGAGGTTCCCGATGATGGTGATGATGGTGTCTCCGGCCATGATTGTTGGGTCCTTTCTTGAGGTTGTCGGTCGTTTAGAGGTTGTCTTCGAGGATGATCTGTACCTTGTCGACGAACTCCTCGGGCCCAACTTCTTCCAGGCGCTGGCTGATCTCTCGGAGTGCGTCGTTGAGTCGGTCGACCTCGTTGAGGAGGTTCTTGATGTCTTCGGGTGCGTGGGCGATGAGGTTGAGGTCGGCGTCTGCGGAGTGGTTGACGTGGTTGAAGACCAGCGCGTCGTCCTCGTAGTCGACGGCGATGTCGTCGTGTCCGATGCCGACGATGGCGATGGGCCAGCTCCCGGCGGTGACGGTGAGCTCGTCGGTACCGCAGCTCCAGGGGCCGCTGGTAGCGGCGGTAAGGCGGGCGCGGATGCCAGTGAGGTCTAGAGGGCCAGCCAACACGCTTGAGGCGGTCATGCTGACTCCTCGGGAGTCCAGGTCTTAACTTGGACGGAGTGACCGGCAGTGATGAGATTCAGGAGCTCCTCATATTCGTTGAGGTGCTCCTTGGTTAATAAGCCTGAGTTGCTTACTTTGCTGCGAAGGTCACTGGCCTGCTTCTCAATCACGCGGACGAGAAGTGCCTTCTGCCTAAAAGTGAGGGTGATGGTTTCGAGCGTCATGCGGCTTCTCCGCTCTGTGTGTCAGTGGGCCCGGCTGTGGTTGCGTGTGGGGCCGGTTCGATGTGGATGGTGCCAGCGGCGATGGTGTTCTCAATGGCCTCGAGTGTTGTGAGTGTGTCTTGGAGGTAGGTCTCACCGGCGGCGACGCGGTCGCGAACTTCGTTAGTGAACCTGTTTACGGCCTCCATGAGTAGGAGGTGCTGCTCGAAGGTCAGTCGCTGCATGGGGCTGCTCCTTCGGTGTCGAGGAAGTCGTAGATGCTTGTCTGGCCAGGCAGGATCTGCTGGTCACCAATGTTTTCAACGGGGATGTCGGTATTACTCATGATGCGCTCATCGCCTCTTTTATGGTTGTGATGATGTCGCGGGCGGTGGGTGGGGTGACGGCGTTGCCGGCTTGTTTGACTTTCTCTCCTCTGTTTCCTCGGATGATGTAGTTGGTGGGGAAGGCCATGGCCCTGGTGATCTCGTGGGGGTTGAGCATCCGGAAGTGGACGTCGTCGATGTTGACGGTGCCGCCGGTTAGTAGTGACTGGTGGCCGGCGGTGGTGATGGTTCTGGCCGGTTCCTCGGTGGGGGTGGTTAGGTGTGCGGATCCGTGGGTGCCGCCGTTGTTGCGCATCAGGAGGCCTTTGGGTGCGACGGCGATGCCGTGACGGTCGCGTGTGGTGACGGTCGGTAGTGGGCGCTGTGTGGGCACGGCGCCTTTCTGGGTTCCGTAGTAAGGGGTGATGAGGGCGTGGTGGTTGCCGGAGGTGGTGACGGTGGCTAGTGGGGCGGTGACGGGGCGGGCGGTGGATCCTCCGCCGCGGAGCTCGGCGATGAAGGGTGCTCGGGGTTCCGTCGAGCTGCTGCTGGTCTTGGTGTTCCATGCCTCGGGCGTTGGGGTGGTTGGCGGTTGCCAGCTGCCGGTCCAGTAGCGGTTGATGCCGGTCTGGATTCGGGCGAGGGTCTTGGCTGCCAGGGGTCTGGAGCGGTCTCCGATGCGCTCGCCCAGGTCGGTCCAGTCGATGATGGACGCGGCGGGGATCGTGGGTGGTTCGACGACGTGGTTGCGGCAGGAGACCTGCGGGCACCGGTAGGTGTACTGGGAGCGGTAGCGTCCGACCTTGCGGGTGGGGTTCTTGAAGGCCTGCATGGCCTGGATCCAGCCGTGCTTGGGGCACCATGCCTGGGGGCGGATGACGTGCTCTACGTCGGGGGCTTTGTCGCCTTTGCGCCACAGGATGACGTAGAGGCGGTCCCGTGACTGCGGGGCCGGCAGGCCACTTAATGCGGCGTGCATGGAGTTCAGGGAGAGCAGGCGCATCTGGTAGCCCAGGGCTACGAGGGCGGCCCTCCAGGCGGGGAAGAGGACCCAGTCGGCGGCGTCGATGACGTTCTCGACGATGATCGCCCGGTAGAGGTGGTGCTCGGCGAATCGGACGACGTCCCACATGGTGGCCCGTGACCTCATGGCCGCGTCATCAGACAGGGGCTTGCCGGCCTCCAGCAGGCCGAGCAGGTCCCGGCGCCGGGCCTCATCCTGCCGCTGGCGGGCGACGCCCTTGGCGATGCTGTGGTTGGTGCAGCTCGGGGAGGCCCACAGGATGTCGGTGGTGGGGTACCGGCGTGGGTCCACCTGGCTGATGTCGGCGCAGTCGTGCGCGGTGTTGGGGTGGTTGGCCTGGTGAGTCTCGATGGCCAGGGCCCAGTGGTTGGCGGCCATGACCACCTCGATGCCGGGCACCATCTCCGCGCCGGTGCTGGAGCCGCCAGCACCGCAGAACAGGTCAGTCAGCGTCGTCGTCATGACTCGGCCTGCCAGAGGCCCCGCTTGGCTGCGATGGCCGTGCACACGGCATCGCAGGCGAGGGTGATGGCTTGAAGTGTCTCGGTGGTGTCGCCGGCGAAGGCGAGGCTGGGTAATGGCTTGTAGGTGGTCATGCGCTTGTCTCCTGTTGTGGTTGCTGTCATTGCTGGCAATTGCATCATTGCCAGCAATTGGGAGGAGACTGGCCTCTCGGGGGAGGTTGGTTCCGCGTAATTACAGGGTTCTTGCTGGTGTGGAGCGCCTGCTTCATCGCAACATCCCCTTGCCGCCGCTATTGCCGGCATTGCCAGCAATAGCGCTATTGCTGGCAATAGAATCGCAGCGGTACATCCATCTGCGGGCGAGCACGTCGACGTACTCGAGCCAGACAATGATGCTGCGGACTTTTAATCCGAAGGTCGTGGGTTCGAGCCCCACAGGGGGTACCGCGCCGGCCTCGGCCCCCAGCCCAGGTAGCCGAACGTGAGCACAGATCACGCAGCCACAGCGACATACCCGTGTCTGAGGGCCACACCTTACGGATCGCAGACCGCTCCAAGGACTCATCATCCATCCTCCGAGGCAGCGTCGTTATTTTCCGCTTGCAGCATCGTCGAGCACGGACCCGACGTAGCGGCCGAACTTCTCAGTGACGCTGCTGTGGTCGTCGTCCGGCCACTCGTTCCAGGTGTGACGGAAGCCCGCCGAGCGGTAGTAGCCCAGGCTGCTCCTGGCGTGCCCGATGCCGTCGAATCCTTCAAAGCTGTTGGCGGGCACGTCGCGCGTCCCGGTCACCCAGTTCAGCCGGAGCCGACTCTTGGCGTCGTCGGAGAACATCGCCTGCTCCTCAGGCGCATCACCACCCCCGAAGAGCAGGAAGCCCCCGCCCGCCATGCGCTCGGCGTAGACCGGGAAGAACCACTGGCTGATGAACTCCGAGCCTCCGGAGTAGCCCACGAGCCAGACCCGATCCGTGGTGGCACCGCACTCGGCGACCACGTAGTCGAGCGTCTGCTCCAGGTAGTGGACCTTGCCCTCCTGATCCTCCAGCCACCAGATTCCGTCGTCTCCGGGAGAGCGCACCGAGACCACGTCGTACCCGCGAGTGATCGCCGCCTCGACGACTCCCCCGGCGCCGGCCAGGCCACCGCGGGCCCTCTCGTCCCGGCTCTGGTTCCCCTGCCTGTGGAAGGACTGCCCGTCGCCATCGAGGTAGACGACCAGTCCGACCGGCACGTCCACGGCCGCGTAGAAGATGCAGTCCGAGGTTTCGTCCTCGTCGTCGGTGTAGGAGAACGCGGCAGGAACCGACAGGTCTCCCGACGTCGGGCGCAGGCTCGGCGCAACGTCACCCCCGCGCGAGCGCAGGTACGAAGGCGGAGTCGAGTGCGCTGCCGCTCGCTGCACCCCCCGAGGAGCGCATCCTGCCAGGATGAGGCTCGTCACCACTCCGGTCAGGGCTCGCCGCGAAAGGTGCGCCGCCACGCTCTCCACCCACCTTCCCGATCGTCGTCAGCCACTTGACGGTAGCACCAGCGCCCCGGTTCCGCTCGGCCGCGAAGGCAGGATCACTCCACCAACGACGAGGCGCACCGAGGTGGATAGGGGTTCAGCGCGGGAGCGCGGCGTCGGACACGACCCAGTTGCGCCCGACCTTTCTGCCGGGCAGGCGGCCGGAGGTAATACGGTCGCGCACCGCCTGCGGAGTGATCCCGAGCCGGATGGCGGCCTCGGACACGCCTACGAACTCGACATCATCGATCTTCAGGCCCTCGCGGCGGTCCCACATCCGGGTAGGGATGACCTCGATCCCCACCAGGTCCCCGATCTGCGCCGCCAGAGCACTGGCCGTGGACACGGCCTGGGCCAGCGTGTGGGCCGGCAGGGTGATGACGGCATTGAGGGCCCCGGGGCATGCGGGTGCGTCCCCAACGGCGGGGTGATAGTCGGCCAGGGCCTCCATGAGGTCGTCGATAGCGTCGTCGCCCTCGACAGGACGGTTCGCGTGAATCGTGAGCGTGGCGTTGTAGTCCACAGTCCCCCCAAATACTTTGCTTACACCAAAATTGTTTCACTTGAACTTGGTGCGTCGCAAGCCGTCAGGCGGGACTGCCCTGACCGCCCGTGACCCCGCGACCACGGGAGCCGCGACCACGACCACCGCCGCTGCGGCCGCCCCGACCGGAGGACTGCCCGGAAACCCGCTCGCCGCTTCCGCCGCGCCGCTTCGCACCGCGCCCACTGTTCCCAGCGTTCCCGCCGCGCCCACCGTGCGCTCCCCCGCCGCGACCTCCACGGCCGGCGCGACCGGACCGACCGCGCCCCGCTTCTCCGTGACCGTGTCCCGGCCGCCCGGTGGAGGCCCGGCCACTGGGGCTACCGCCCTTGATGGCCACGCCCTCGGGCATGTCCTCCAGCGCGACGGCCTCGGCGACCTGCCCCACAAGGGCGTCCACGGCGTCGTCGTCGGGCCGGATGCGCTCGATGTCCGCACGAATCCGCGCCTTCTTGAGCAGGACCTGAACATCGTGCTTCTGCTCGGGCAGGACGAGGGTGATGACGCTGCCGGCGGCCCCGGCGCGGGCGGTGCGGCCCGAGCGGTGCAGGTAGGCCTTGTGCTCGGCGGGCGGGTCGACGTGGACCACGAGCTCGACGCCGGAGACGTCGATCCCCCGGGCGGCGATGTCGGTGGCGACCATGACGTGGACCTGCCCCGCGGAGAAGGCCCGCATGGCGCGCTCGCGCGCCTTCTGGCTCATGTTGCCCTGCAGCTCGACGGCGGGGATCCCGGCCTGGACGAGCTTGCGGGCCAGGCGCCGGGCGAGGTGCTTGGTGCGGGTGAACAGGATGCGCTGCCCCTCCCCGGAGGCCAGGCGCCGCACGATGCCGTCCTTGGCGGTCTTGTCCGCGACCATCCACACGCGGTGGGTCATGGCGTCCACGGACGAGGTCGAGGGGTCCACGGAGTGCTGCAGCGGGTTGTGGAGGAACTCCTTGACCAGGGTGTCCACGCCGTTGTCCAGGGTGGCGGAGAACAGCAGGCGCTGGCCGCGCTGCGGGGTGGCGCGCAGGATGCGGCGGACATTGGGCAGGAAGCCGAGATCGGCCATGTGGTCGGCCTCGTCCAGGACGGTGATCTCGACCTCGTCGAGGCTGACGAGTCCCTGTCCCATGAGGTCCAGGAGCCGGCCGGGGCAGGCGACGACGACGTCAACGCCCGCCTTGAGGGCCTTCTCCTGGGGCTTGGCGGAGACCCCGCCGAAGATGGTGGTCACATCCATGTCGACGACGCGGGCCAGTGGCTCGATGACCTCGGCGATCTGGAGGGCGAGCTCGCGGGTGGGCGCCAGGACCAGGCCGATGGGGTGGCCGGGGCGGGCCTTGTCCTGCTGCGCCAGGCGCTGGACCAGCGGCAGGCTGAAGGCCAGGGTCTTGCCCGAGCCGGTGCGGCCACGGCCGAGCACGTCGCGTCCGGCGAGGGTGTCGGGCAGGGTGGCGGCCTGGATGGGGAAGGGCGCGGCGAAACCGCGGGCGTCGAGGTCGGCGGCGAGGTCGGAGTCCACGCCGAGGTCGGCGAAGGTGGTCTCACCCGCGGCCGGAGTCTTTCCAGAGGCGAAGCGGTGTGAGGCGGAGGTGCGGTGTGCGGCCACGAGGATCCTGTCGGTTGGGACCGCGAGCACGCCGGCGCGTGTCGCTGGCAGCGTGCGCGTCGGTGCGTGAGGTGCCGGCGTATGCGGTTCGACGGCGCAGGGCGTCAGGTGAGTCGACGCGCGCCGGGACCGGGGCACCAGCCAGGCCGGGCGGTGCCCGGACCAGGGAGCCATCCTGCCCGAGATCCCACCACGCCCCAAGGACCCCTCTCACACGCGCGTGGGGCGCGGCGCGCGGCCGTCCGCGCTGGCCAGGGCAACGGCCACCGACACCAGCCCGAGGCCGGCGACCTCCCAGCCGCTGGGCAGCTGGCCCAGCACCGCCACTCCCACCAGCATCGACGTCGCCGGCATGAGCGAGGACAGGAGCGCGAAGGTATCCGCCCCAAGGCGTTTGAGCACCACTTGATCGAGCCCGTAGGGCACCGCGGTCGACAGCAGCCCAACCCCCAGTGCCATCGCTGCCGCCCTCACCGATGTCAGGGCAGCCGCCGCCGTGCCGACGGCGAAGGGAGCGTAGACCAGCGCGCCAAACACCATGCCCACAGCGAGCGAGTCGACTCCGGCCCCGGACGAGGCCACCCGCCGCCCCAGAAGGATGTATCCCGCCCAGGCCGCACCGGCCGCCAGCGCGAGCACGACCCCCGCCCTCTGACCCGGCTCACTCAGGTCGACGCCGAGCCCGGAGATGCACACGACTCCCAGGAGCGCCAGCAACGCGGCCAAGCGCGGTCGCCACCCGCGCCCCGTGAGGGCAGCGACGGCGACCGGCCCGAGGAACTCCAGGGAGACGACCGTCCCCAGCGGGAGCAGTGAGATCGCCGCATAGAAGATGACGTTCATGGTGGCTGTGGCCGCCCCGAAGGCGGCCGCCAGCACCAGAGCCTGACGCGTCCAGCTCCGGCGCCACGGTCGTCGGAGCGCCAGGAGCACGACGGCGCCCACCACCAGGCGCCACCAGGCCACTGCCGTCGAGGGCATGAGCGAGAACAGTGAGACGGCCAGGCCCGCTCCGAGGTACTGGGAGAAGGCGGAGGCGACGAAGACCAGCGGCGCCGGGACCCTTCCCGCCACCGCTCTGCCCACAGCACGTGCGCCTGCGCTGCTGCCCAGGCCGCGGGGCGGGTGGGATTCACCGCTCGTCACGCCCGTATTGTCACCTGCGCTGCAGCTCCTTCACACGCCCCCCCCTCCACGGTTTCAGCGCGGCGCACCCGGCACGGGGGTCGTCCGGCCCGACTACCTGCCCAGGCGGCGCTCCCGGCTGGCGAAGTCGCGTAGCGCCCGTAGGAAGTCCACGCGCCGGAAGGCCGGCCAGTTGACCTCGCAGAAGTAGTACTCGGAGTGCACCGACTGCCACAGCAGGAACCCGGAGAGCCGCTGCTCGCCCGAGGTGCGGATGACCAGGTCGGGGTCGGGCTGGCCCTTGGTGTAGAGATGCTCGGTGATGTCCTCCTCACTGAGTGAGGCGGCCACCTCCTCCAGGCTCGCCCCGGCGGCGGCCCGCTCGCGCAGCAGCTCGCGCACGGCGTCGGCGATCTCCTGACGGCCCCCGTAGCCGACGGCGATGTTGACCTGCATGCGCCGGTCCTCGACCTCGGTGGCCTTGGCGGCATCGCCCGCCGGCCCACCTGGCTCAGATGCCTCAGCGCTCGCGGGCCGGGAGCGGACGACGGCGGCGCGCAGGCGCTCGGCCAGCGGCTCGGGCAGGAGGTCGACGGCGCCCACGAGCCGCAGGCTCCAGCGACCGGTCTCGGCGAGCTCGTCGACGGCGTGGGCGATGATGTCCAGCAGGGGTGAGAGCTCGGCCGGGTCACGGGAGAGGTTGTCGGTGCTCAGCAGCCACAGGGTGACGACCTGGACCCCCATCTGCTCGGCCCACCCGAGGAACTCCTCGATCTTGTCCGCACCGCGCTTGTGGCCCTGCGCGGCCCCGAACCCCATGGACTTGGCCCAGCGCCGGTTGCCGTCGAGGATGACACCCACGTGGTGGGGCACCGTGGCCGGGTCGATGCGCGCAGCCAGCCGGCGCTCGTAGATGTCGTAGAGGAGGTTGTCGCCTGCCATGCCGTATTCCTCAGGGCTCCTCGGTGGGGTTGATGGGGGGGCGGGGCCCGACGGCTCGGGGCCACCTCCAACGCTATCGCGCGATACCCCTCCTGCGCTGGACGAGCCTGCTAACAGCCGAGTCAAATCCGGCCATCAGGTTCGCCCAGGGTTGCCGGGGCACAACAGAGGCATGCGAGGACACGCGACCGCACCGGCTCGGACGACGACGTCCGAGGGACCTGCTGACACACGCGACCGTGGCGCCCCCGTCACATCGTCGCCCGGACCGCTACCACCGAAACCTACGCTCACGTAACCTACGGAGTCGTAAGGTTCAGGATCGACCCCGAGCTCAGCCCACACCACCCAGAAGGACGCTCACGCCCATGTCACCGACATCGCCATCGACGCCACCGGCCTCGCGTCGCTCCGCGTCCACGAGCGCCAAGGGCGTCATGGCCGCCGTCAAGCCCAGGCTGCGCGGATGGATCCACGCCGGCACAGCGCCACTGGCCCTGGCGGCCTGCATCGTGCTGACGGTGCTGGCGCCGGGAGCGGACCTGAAGTGGGCCTGCGCCATCTACCTGACGTGCTCGCTGCTGCTGTTCGCCAACTCCGGCGTCTACCACATCGGCACCGGGCACTGGCCCGCGAAGGTGGCGGCCACGCTGCGGCGGATCGACCACGCGAACATCTACCTGCTCATCGCCGGCACCTACACGCCCCTGTCGGCGGCGCTGCTGCCGACGCGCACGGCCACCCTGGTCCTGGGGATCGTGTGGGCGGGGGCAGCGATCGGCACGGCCACGAACCTGCTGTGGATGCACGCTCCGCGCTGGTTCACCACCGCCCTCTACGTCATCCTGGGCTGGGTGGCGGTCTGGTTCCTGCCGCAGTTCTGGCGGGCGGGCGGCCCCGCGATCGTGTGGCTGCTGGTGGCCGGCGGCGTGACCTACACGCTGGGCGCCGTCGTCTACGCCCGTAAGACGCCCGATCCCTTGCCGCACTGGTTCGGCTTCCACGAGATCTTCCACGTGTGCACCGTGGCCGCATGGGCCTGCCAGTGCGTGGCCTGCTTCCTGGCGGTTCTGCGCTAGAGGGGACAGGCCGGTCGGGAGGCGGCCACCGAGTCCACCAGGTCCAGCGCACGGGCCGCCACGCCGTCGAGCCTCCCACTTTGCCCGCTGAGTCTCCCGGCCCCCCGCGACGACGTCAATCAGGCGGGCCGGCACGGATTCACCCGCCTCGCCGCCCGACCGCAGCCCCGGAATATTCCAGCACCTTTCGCCAACTACACAGCATCCCCTCAGGCTGCGGCGTAGACTCGCGCTTCAAACCCGGTCGGCCCTACGAGGAGCCGCCGGGTGTCGTCGTCGCAAGGTGACCCGAACGGCTGCCGAGCGACCAGCACCAGTCATCCAAGGAGGACCCATGTCCGAGCAGTCACAGGGCACCTGGCTCACCCAGGAGGCCTACGACCGGCTGTCCGCCGAGCTCGAGCACCGCAAGACGACCGAGCGCAAGGAGATCGCCCAGCGCGTGGAGGCGGCCCGCCAGGAGGGTGACCTGCGGGAGAACGCCGGCTACCACGCCGCCCGCGAGGAGGCGGGGCTCAACGAAGCACGCATCATCCAGCTCGAGGAGACCCTGGAGAACGCCCAGATCGGCGATGCGGCCGACGACGGCTCGGTCTCGGCAGGCACCATCGTCACCGCGAAGGTGGCCGGCAAGGAGCAGGTCTTCGCCCTCGGCGGCCAGGAGATCACCGAGGACGTGCCCGACGGCGTCAAGGTCTTCTCCCCCGACGCCCCGCTGGGCCAGGCCCTCATGGGGCACCGCGCGGGCGACACCGTCTCCTACGAGGCCCCCACGGGCCGGGAGATCAAGGCCGAGATCGTCAAGGTCGAGCGGGTCTGAACCTCTTTTCCACTGAGCCGGGCATTTCTCGCGCAGCCCCACCGAATTTCCGTTGGGCACCGAGAGAAATGCCCGGCTCATCACTTCATCCCCTCAGGTCGCCCAGAAAGACCAATCCGGTAAATTACCGAGGCCTCTTTCCAGGAATCGAAGGTAAGGCGCGACACACCCCCCTGAAAGCCAACCAAAACGCCAGAACCCCCCATACTCACACAAGCGCCCTTAGGGTGGTATGACACAAAACTAAGCCACCTAACATTTAGCCGATTTCAGCAGATCACACCCATAATCACCTTAACTTGCTATAAGAGAGTCACGCAATGCCTATTGTAGAATACACAAGCGACAGAAATCTACCTCACATCAATAGTCATGGAGCTGAAGACTTCTCACCTCTCGACGTCCTCCTGCATTCAATAGCAGTTGGCAATCCCAGCATTTTCGCAGCTCACAATTATTCACGTCCACTTGAAAATATATTGCTGCGCATTGCATACATCTACAACGGAATAGATTTACGGAATCAGAATTCAAACTCATGGTTTCGACAGAGTTCATACTTTCCAGCACTCGACGGCAGTGAAAAAACACCGATTAGTTACACTCTCGGCATGACACAATGCTCAATGATGGCAGAGCGTCTATTTAATGCTGCGGTTACCGTTCATCTAGATGCTGTGTACAATTTACTGACCGGGACTGGCATCCCTAGGGGTTGTGCACGACCCGATCTCTTAGCTTACACAACGACCCCCAGAAGCCCTCACGACCCTTGCAAACTCATCATGGAAGCAAAGGGACGTAGCGGGGGATACAGTTCTACAGATATCACAGAGGCAAGCAGACAGTTTTCTAGCATCCCGCAGACTATCGCCAAGATTGCAGGCAATGCACAGGAAGTGATATCCATTTCACACTTTGCATACACCAAATTATTTTGGAGGAACCACTTAACAGCACCCCACGTCAGCCGCAGCAACCCCGGCGGTCCTGGAGGTCCCAGCAACCCCGGCGGCCCCGGCAATCCTCGTAACTCCGGCGGTCCTGGAGGTTCTAGCGGCCCCGGCAAGCCCGGTGTCCCCAGCAGCCCCAGCGACCCCCGCAAAAACCTACCCTCATCTTCCAGACTAGACAGAACTAGCGACAGGAATATCTATCAAGACGACCCGGAGTTTGGCGGCTTACTACTTATTGCACAACTACTTCCATTCTCTCACACCATCTCAAATTCCTCGCACGAACGACAGCACTCACTGTCAAACACCCCCTATATCACCGGATCAATAATCCCTGGGACAGACTACTACGTAGGACTTCCGGCGGAGCTGAATGCTCTTCTGAAGACGATCGACGGCCCGTTAGAACACCTCAAGGCGCGCGAAAAGCTCACAACCAGAGCTTGGAGTATCCTACAAAACACCCACATAGGCGAGGCTAAGTCAATCATTGAAGCAAGAGGTTATGACGCAACCGCCACGAGATCGGGGTTAATTTTCGCCCAAGCATCATCTTGAAATAGCCACCCCCTGTTTAAGCAATCATTTTCGCGGTTGAGATAGTGCAGGGGGCTGACAAACAAATTGATGGAGACGCGCTAGCCCTGGATCACTGGAATCCGTACCGTTCAGGAGATAATTTTATTACGTCAGGCTACGACCGTCGGCGGGTTCCAGAACTTCCTCGACTGGCGCGAGAGGGCCTTCACCCAGCTGGGGCTGACCAGCTGCGGGCCGGAGTCGTCACCGAGCGCCTGACTGACACCCGCACCCGTACCTCCACCCCAACCGCTCCTCGCGGTCAGTGAAGCGCGGGCGGGAATAGGGACCTCGCGCAGTACCGTGTCCTCATGTTCAACGCCCTTCGTCACTCGCTCAGCGGATCGGCGCCGGCCGGCCGTGAGACACCGGTCCTGCCCGTTCCCGGAGACCACCCGGTACTGGGAACGCCCCTGGACGGACCGTGGCCCGAGGGCAGTCGGGTCCTCTACCTGGCGGCCGGCTGCTTCTGGGGCGTGGAGCGAATCCTGTGGCGCCAGGACGGCGTCGTCTCGACGTCGGTCGGCTACATGGGCGGCCAGACACCCAACCCCACGTACCAGGAGGTGTGCACCGGGGCGACCGGTCACGCCGAGACGGTGCGCGTCGTCTACGACCCCACCGTCTGTGGCGAGGGCGGGGAGACCCTGCTGCGGACCTTCTGGGAGAACCACGACTCCACACACCTGAACCGTCACGGCAACGACGTCGGCACCCAGTACCGCTCGGCGGTGTGGACGACCACACCCGCCCAGCACGAGGCGGCCGTGCGGATTCGCGAGGCCTTCCAGGGCGAGCTGACCCGGCTGGGCCTGGGCACCTGCGTGACCACCATTGAGGACGCGGCGGATGCTCCGGCCGAGTTCGGCGGCCCCTACTACCTGGCTGAGGACTACCACCAGGCCTACCTGCACAAGAACCCGAACGGCTACTGCAACCACGGCCCCAACGGGGTGACCTGCCCGGTCGGCATCACGGACCTGCCCGCCCAGACCGACGTCCTGGCCCCAGAAGACACGCCGTCCTGACAGCGTCACCCCAGCCTTTCAAACGTCAATCATCAGCGTTCTCACACGTTGCCTTGAGACGCTGTCCCCCGGCCGCCGGCCAGCACTCCCAGCCTCGAGCGCCCGCGACCGCCTGACCTGTTTTCCCTGCGCACCACAGGAGGCTCAACCCCGATGAGCAGCCAGCAGACGAGCACCCCGTCGGACCGGTCTCCGGCAGAGGTGGACTCGGAGATCCACTGGTCTGAGGACAGGGACTTCCAGTGGCGCGCCGCGACCGAGCTGCTCATCGCCATGGGGGTTCCGCGCTCCACCGCCCGTCTCACCGGCGACCTGCGCACCTCCATCGCGCACCTGGAGGAGGTCGACGCGCGCCTGCCCCGCGACGGCAAGCCCCTGCCGGAGGCCGACCGCCTCACCCGCAACAATGCCGTGGACGACGTCGCCCGGGTCATCCTGCCGCTGGCGCACGCCGCCCTGGAGCGGATCCGGGCCGAGGAGCTGCGCACTGAGGTCGTCGGCGTCGACTACGACGCCCTGTGCGACGCCGTCGAGCAGCTCGAGGCCACCTACCGCGCCGGCTGGTGGCGCGCGGCCGAGAGGGAGGGCGCCGACTTCTTCCTGCGTGAGGTTGAGGCCCTCAACCGCCTCAACGTCGCGCCAGTCCGGGCCAACTGGCGCGACGCCGGCAAGATCGTGAGCATCCTGCGCCAGATGCCCGTCTCGACACTGCGTCGCGTGGCCCGAACGAGCAACCCCATGGCGCTGCGACTCATGGTGCTGTTCAACCTCCAGGCCGGCTACCGCGACGGCCGCTTCGACAAGACCATCTCGATCCCCCGCCTCATCCACACCCGCACCAGCGAGTACCGCACCGAGTACCGCACCGGCTCAGCCGCCTAACGCGAGCCACGCAGCCACTACCAGCTCACTCACCAACAAAAACTTCAGAATCGACGCGGCTCCGGGTCTTTTTTAAAGTTTTGGTCGAAGTGAGGGAGGGGCTCACCAGCGTCGGCCAGTGGGCCTGACTCCCGCAGCGGCCAGTCGCCGCAGCATCTGCGCACCGGTATCGCCCCAGGCCTGCGCCCACGTCCAGCGGGCCACCGTCAGACCCGCGGCCCGCAGCGCGTCCTCCCGGAGCTTCTCACGCCACACAACATCCTCCGGGTCCTGCCCGAAGGAGGCCGACCGGTACTTGACCCGACCATCGAACTCGCCGGCCACCTCGAGGTCCGGCCAGTAGTAGTCCAGGATGTAGAACTCCTGCCCGACCCGCACACTCACCTGCAGCTCCGGCTTGGGAAGACGGTGCTCCCACATGCGGACACGGGACATGGACTCGCCCGGCGACTCGGAGCGGCCGTCGGCCAGGCGCACGGCCTGCCGAGCGCGGGGGCCACCACGGGCCGTCGCAGGCAGACGCTCCAGCGCCTCCTCCAGGGAGTCCGCGGAGCACAGTCCGTTGTGCAGGGCCGCGTCCATGGCGGCAACCCCCGCCATCACTCCACGCCACCGAGCCAGGTCAATAAGCGAGTCCGGCAGCGCGACGGCGAGATGCCCGCCCACCCTGACGACCTCAGTGCCGCGGCGCCGGACGTGGCGCCTCAGCAAGGAGGTCCGCACCCGCCCGGGACGCCCATCCACGACCTCCACCCTGCGCAGGACCGCCCCCACCAGCGGCAGCCCATAGGCGGCGACGGCGGAGGCGCCAGCCAGCACCAGGTCCTCGCCGTACTTCCGGTGCGCCGCCTCGAGCAGCAGCTCGTAGCGCTCCATCCACGGAGCCTCCTGCCAGGCCGAGCGGAGCGCGTAGACGCCCGCGGCGACTCGCAACCAGTCGTGACTGAGATCCGGGCGCGCGCACGCGGCGCCGTCGAGGCCGGTCTCGTTCCATAGGAGCGGATGCAGGGCGCCGCCGTCGGACATGGGAAGGGAGGAGATCGAGGTGGTCATCCCCCTATGCTGCCCGCGGCACTCCGACGCTCACCCGGAGCACTTACCTTCCTGTGGAAACAGGAGGTCAACGGCGCCCTTGTGGACACCGGCCTCGTGGATCACTTCGACCGAATCTTCAGAAACGACCCGGAGCCGCGTCGTTTGTGAAGTTTTTGTTGAAGTGCGGGTGGGAGGCCAGCGGTCAGTGCTCGCTCCGTCAGTCCTCGCCGGGCCGGCCGGCCAGCTCGAGCTTGCGGTAGCGGCTGACGGCCGCCCCGACGTCGACCATGCGGGGGCGCACGAGGAAGGCGGGGCGCTCGCGCTCGTCGGTCAGGGCGTCCAGGCCCTCCTCATCGAGCAGGGCCTCGAGGTCGTCCAGGCACTCGCGCAACGGGGAGACCCCGTCGAAGCGCTGCTCCAGCAGGGCGCGCAGGGCGTGGGCGATGGCCTCGGCCTGCCCGGGGTCGGAGACGCCGCCGACGTCGGAGATGTCGATCTCCTCCCGGTCCAGGACGAGGGTGGAGGTGCCCTGGGCGCGGGTGCGCACCGGTCCACGGCGGGTGCGCGGCGGGGCGGGCTCGGGGACGCGCTGCCGAGGCGCGGCGAAGTCCTCCAGGCCGGTCAGGGGCCGGGGCTGGTCGGCCACGACCCGGCGGGCCTCCTCGGTGACGTCACGCAGGTGGTAGGCGTCCATGAGCAGGACCCGGTCGGCCACGTCCAGGTAGTCCCCGGAGCCGCCCATGACCATGACCGTGGAGACGCCCCGCCGGCGGAACAGCGCGGTGATGCGGTCCACCAGGGGCGTGATGGGCTCGCGGTCGGCGGCCACCAGCTCACGCATGCGCGAGTCGCGGATGAGCAGGTTCGTGGCGGAGGTGTCCTCGTCCAGCAGCAGTGCGGTGGAGCCGGCCTCGACGGCCTCGATGATGGAGGCGGCCTGGGAGGTGGATCCCGAGGCGTTGCGGGTGGTGAAGGAGGCGGTGTCGCGCCCGGCCGGCAGGTGGGAGATGAAGGGGGTCAGGTCGACGCCGGTCACGGCGCGCCCGTCGGCGGCCCGCACCTTGACGGCGTCGGGGACCGTGGCGACGAGCTCGCGCCCGTCCCCGGGCATGTGCGGGTAGACGCCGCGCTCGATGGCGCTCAGCAGTGTGGACTTGCCGTGGTAGCCGCCTCCGACGATGACGTTGACGCCCGCCTCGACGACGGTGCCGCGCACCGTCCCGACGTGCGGGAGCTCCACTGTGGCGGCCATGGACTCGGGGGCCTCGAGGGGGACGCCGCCGTCCAGGGGCTCGTCGCTCACCCCGGAGCGGCGCGGCAGGACGGAGCCGTCGGCGAGGAAGGACACCCAGCCGTTGCGGGCCACCGTCGCGCTCAGGGCCCGGTGGTCCTCGAGGGTGGCGATGTGGCGCACGAGCCGGTCGCCCCGCTCGCCGGTGAGGTCCATGGCCTCCTCCAGCTCGCGCACGAGGTCGCGCCCCACGATCCGGGAGGCCTCGTGACCCTGGATGGAGCGGCCCTGGGCGGGCAGGGCCAGACGGGCACGGACCTCCAGGATCCAGCCGGCCCCCTCCTTCTTCTCGTCGGGGCGCACGACGATGCTGGAGCGCTGCAGGATCTCCTGGCCCGGAGAGGCGATGGACAGCGCCGTGCCGCGGAATCCGGCGTGCAGCTCGCGGGTGAGGAAATCGCCCACGGCCAGGCGCCGGTCGACGTCGGCCAGCAGGTCGGCCTCATCGAGCAGCTCCAGTCCGTGCAGGTCGGTGGGCACGTCCACGTGAATGCGCGTGGGCGGGGCGTAGGGGTCGGCCTGGACGCGGTCGATGTGCAGGAACCAGCCGGCGGGTGCCCGGTAGCGTCCGACGATCGCCTTGTAGGCGGCGTAGGAGCGTCCATCGAGGGTGTGGAGGTGGCCGATGAGGTCTGCCAGGAGGCCGTCGCGGGGCTCGTCGTCGTAGACGCGGCGCGAGCGGCCGCGCTCGCGATCCCGGTAGCCGCGGTCTCCTCGGTAGCCGCGGTCACCTCCGCGACCGCCACCCGAGCCGCCCCGGTAGCCACCACGGTAGCCGCGGTCGCCTCTGTCACCACCGCCGGAGCCTCCCTGGCAGCCACGCTCGCCGTGTCCGCCTCTGTCGTCCCGGCGGGAACCGCCTCGCTCGCTGCGCTCAGTCATGGGGAAACCCTACCCACCCGCCGAAGCGCGCCCCGGCAGCCGCAGCACGAACGACGTCGCCGCCGGGGCACCCGCAGGTACCGCCGACGGCGACGTGGTGGATTGGCGTCCTCCGACTCAGCCGGACAGCCGGGTTCCGAGTCCTCAGCGCAGGGAGGCCAGGGCGTCGGAGTGGGCGACGACGTCGCGCACCATGGCCGGCACCTCGGCGTCGTGGAAGGAGGCCGGCGAGAAGGCGCCGTCGGCGAAGTCGGTGTTGAGCGACAGGAACACGTTGGAGGCCACGACGGTGGCACCCATGCCCTGGAGGATCTGCTGAAGGTGGCTGACGGCGCGGATGCCGACGCTGTAGGAGTAGCCGACCACGCCCACGCCCTTGTTGGCCACGGCGCCGGGCTGGAGGAAGTCGATGGCGTTCTTCAGCGCGCCGGGGATGGAGAAGTTGTACTCGGGGGTGACGAAGATCAGCCCGTCGAAGGACTTCAGGGCCGCGTCGAAGGCGGCGCCGGCCGGGTCGCTGGGGACGGCCATGCGCGGGGGGAGCTCCTCGGCGAACAGGGGCAGGTTGAAGGAGGCGATGTCGACGATCTCGGCCTCGACGCCCTCGATCTTGTTGGCCTGGTCAACCACCCACTGGGCAATGGAGCCACCCACACGGTTGGGGCGAACGGAACCGACGACGACTGCAAGACGGGTCATTTTATTTCTCCTGGTCGAGATGAGCCGGGTCGGGGTCAGCGTCAGGCGGAGACTCCTATGGCATGCCCGGCCGCGACAAATGGTGTGCCGATAACCTTATGGGAGTTTCAACAGAAACAGCGAGCCCTTATTGCATGATACCTGCCACAGCACATCTCAACCCTTTCCCACCTTTCCGGTGATGACGGGTGGAGCCATAGGTTTTTCACGGATTATCGAGCCAGGAAGAAGCGGAAGGCGGGGTCGGTGGTCTCCTCGTTGTAGGAGTAGCCGAGCCGGTCCATGTGCTCGGTCAGCTCGACGTCGTCAGGCCCGGCCGCGAAGGCGCACAGGATGCGGCCGTAGTCGGCGCCGTCGGTGCGGTAGTGGAACAGGGTGATGTTCCAGCGGGTGCCCAGCACCTCCAGGAAGTGGGCCAGCGCCCCGGGAGACTCGGGGAAGAGGAAGGAGAAGAGGCGCTCGGGCACGCCCGGGGTGGCACGCCCGCCGATCATGGAGCGCACGTGGACCTTGGCGAGCTCGTCGTCGGTGAGGTCGATGACCTCGTAGCCGGCCTCCTCCAGGTCCGCCACGATCTCGGCGCGCTCCTGGCGGCGGGCAATGCGCACGCCCACGAAGATGCGGGCGGGGTCGGTGTCGGTGCGGGCCGCGGAGAGACGGTAGTTGAACTCGGTGACCGAGCGGCCCCCTAGGACCGAGGCGAAGCGCAGGAAGGAGCCCTGCTCCTCGGGGATGGTGACCCCGAGGATGGCCTCGCGCTGCTCACCGATCTCACTGCGCTCGGAGATGTAGCGCAGCTGGTGGAAGTTGAGGTTGGCGCCGGACAGAACGAAGGCGAGGCGCTCGCCGGACAGGTGGTGCTCGGCGACGTAGCGCTTGAGGCCCGCCAGGGCCAGGGCGCCGGAGGGCTCGGAGATGGCGCGCACGTCGTCGAAGATGTCGCGCACGGCGGCGGAGGTCTCGTCGGAGGAGACGGTGACGACGTCGTCGAGCAGGGCCCGGCACATACGGAAGGTCTCCTCGCCGATGCGGCGCACGGCCACTCCTTCGGCGAACAGGCCCACGTGGTGCAGGGTGATGGGCTCACCGCCCAGCAGGGCGGCCTTGAGGCAGGCCGACTCCTCGTGCTCGACGCCGATGACCTTGATCCCGGGCATGAGCTGCTTGATGAGGACGGCGACGCCGGCCGCCAGTCCGCCGCCCCCCACGGGTACGAAGACGCGGTCGAGGTGGGCGTCCTGCTGGATGAGCTCCAGGCCGATGGTGCCCTGGCCGGCAATGACGCGGGGATCGTCGAAGGGGGCGATGTAGGAGTAGCCCTCGACCTCGGCCAGACGGGTGGCCTCGGCCTTGGCGGCGTCGAAGTTGTCCCCGTGGAGGCGGACCTCGCCGCCCAGGGCGCGAACGGCGTCGACCTTGATCTGGGGGGTGACGGTGGGCATGACGATGATGGCGCTCATCCCCAGCAGGGCGGCGGAGCGGGCCACGCCCTGGGCATGGTTGCCGGCCGAGGCGGTGACGACGCCGCGCTCGCGCTCGGCCGGGCTCAGGGAGCGCATGGCGTTGTAGGCGCCGCGGATCTTGAAGGAGTGGACGGTCTGGAGGTCCTCGCGCTTGACCTCGACGGTGTTGCCCAGGCGGGCCGACAGGGTCGGCATCTCCTGCAGGGGCGTGTGCTCAGCCGCCTCGTAGACGGGGGCCTTGAGGATCTCCCGCAGGTAGCGGGCGCTGTCCCAGGCCGGGGTTCCGTTGCTGCTGACGCTGTCGAGCTCATTCACGAGTGACAGCGTAACGGGCAGGCCGCAGTCAAGCTCAAGCCGACGCTGGCGCACCTGCCGTACGTGAGGCAGAACGCGCAGCCGTCAGCTCATCGACGAATCGGGCGATGGGCGGGGCCGCGTCCGACGCCGATATCGCGGCGATCGGCGGATGCGGAGGAAGCCCCGGGATGTCATAGACCTGAACGTCCGGCCCCTCCTTCTCCACAGCCGACTGCGCGATCAGCGCGCACCCCAGGCCGGCCGCCACCATCTCACGGATACTGGCCGGACTGTGCGTCTCGAACTCCACCCGCGGCACCGCATCGACCGCGCTGAATGCTGTGTTCAGCAAACGCCGCAGTCCACTGTCCGAGGACAGGCACACGAACGGTTCGTCCGCCACATCGGCCAACGACCTCACTCGTCGAGCAGTCGATAACGGGCTGATGAGGACCAGCCGTTCGTCCGCGATCTCGGTGCGACGAGTTCCTTCCTGCTCCCAATGCTCCACCACAGGGCCGACAACGACATCGACCCGTCCTCGATGGAGCTCTTCGAGCAGGTCGGCGATGAGCCCGGTACGCAGCGACACCGTGACTCCCGGATACCTCAGCCGGAACCGGCCGATCGTACTCACGAGGTCGAACCCGCCCAGGAGCGACGTCGCAGCCACTCGGACGTGCCCCACGGACACGGACCGGAAGGCGCGCACGG
Source organism: Actinomyces oris (assembly GCF_001937665.1). Taxonomy (GTDB): domain Bacteria; phylum Actinomycetota; class Actinomycetes; order Actinomycetales; family Actinomycetaceae; genus Actinomyces; species Actinomyces stomatis. The sequence continues at coordinate 33,879 of NZ_MSKL01000027.1, forward strand.
CCCGCTCCCCCTCATCAAGACTCGCCAGGGCTCGACGCACGTATGGCAGGAAGGACTCCCCCGCGGCACTGAGGGACACCGGCCGGGCGCGGTGCAGCAGCGTCACTCCCAGCTCCAGCTCCAACCGCTTGATATGGGCGGAGACGACCGGCTGAGCCAGGTGGAGGTCGGTAGCCGCCCTGGTGAACCCACCGCACCGCACGATCGCCTCAAATGACCGCAGATATCGCAGTTCCACCTCGCCATATTAAATCGATATGGTAAGCATGTGAACTCAGTCTTGGACGTATAGAAGTCCAGATACCTACCGTTCAGGTATGACATTCATCAAATCCGCAGACACCACAACCCACCATCTGGGCGCCCTGGAAACCTCCGCGCTGGGACTCGGCTGCATGGGCCTGTCCCAGGGGTACGGTCCAGCCGACGACGGGGAGTCCCTGGCCGCCATCCATGCAGCCCTCGATTCCGGCATCACGATGCTCGACACCGCCATGAGCTACGGGCAGGGCCACAATGAGGAGATCGTCGGCCGAGCCGTCTCCACCAGCGGCATCGCACGCGACAGTCTTCAGATCGCCACGAAGCTCGGTATCGTCCGGCGCGAGGGCGGGGTCCAGCTGGATGCTCATCCCAGCCGCATCGCCTCCTACTGCGACGCATCGTTGCGCCGGCTGGGACTGGAGACCATTGACCTGTACTACCTGCACCGCGTGGACCCGCAGGTTCCGATCGAGGAGTCCATCGCAGCCATGGCTGACCTGGTCGCTCAAGGCAAGGTCCGCCATCTCGGGGTATCAGAGGTGACGCCCGAGGAGCTCAGGCGCGCTCACGCCGTTCACCCCATCGCAGCAGTGCAGATGGAGTGGTCGCTCATGTGGCGCGAGCCGGAGCTCAGCATCGTGCCCGCTGCCCGGAACCTCGGAGTCGGCCTGGTGCCGTACAGCCCTCTGGGCCGCGGGCTGCTCAGCGGGCGAATCGATGCCACCACCGTTGCCGACAGCCCATTCCGGGTGAACGACCCCAGGTTCAACGGCGGTCATCTCAGTGCCAACCTGACTCAGGTCGAGGCCCTCACTCACCTCGCAAGGTCCTGGGACATGACGACGGCCCAGGTCGCCCTCGCGTGGCTACTGTCCCAGGGCGACGACGTCGTCCCCATCCCTGGAACGCGTAGATCGGACCGGGTGAGGGAGAACGCCTCAGCCATGTCCTCCCGGCTCACAGCGGAGAACTTGGAGAAGCTGAACTCGGCCGTTCCAGCCGACGCGTGGGAAGGTGACCGAAGGTCCTTCGCCGTCCCCGTCACAGCTCGGTCGACACCTCACCTGGGCGAGAGATGAGGACGCACGGTGACTATTCGTGCATCGCCCCTCGTGCCCCGAGACGGCGCTGAGTGGCGACGCGTCCGCACGCGGTGCTCACCCCGCGGTGTGTCCGCAGAGCGAGCAGGTCCTTGGCCCACCGGAGCCGGCGGGAATAATTCGGATGGACCGAAAGGTTGGTACGCACACCCTACGGAAAGGAGCCGCCATGTCGCTCCAGCTCTTCGAGCTCGTCCCCACCACCCCGTCGCGTGAGGCCGCCGAGGCCCTCATCGCCCAGGTCTCTCAGGCCGTTGAGGCCGCCGGCGCCTCCGTCCTGGAGTCGCAGGTCACCGCCAGCCACGAACGCATCTTCACCATCGTCGAGCTCACCTCCGACGACGTCACCGGCCTGACCGAGGCCGTCCGGTCCGCTGCTGCCGACGCCGAGGTCACCGGCCCCGACGAGGTCCGCCTCGTGGGCGCCGAGCTGGAGGACGTGCGCGCCCTGGCCCGCAAGGCCGACTACCTCGTGGAGTGGGACATCCCCGAGGAGATCTCCATGGAGACCTACCTGGCACGTAAGAAGGCCAACTCCCCCAAGTACGCCCAGGTGCCGGAGGTGAGCTTCCTGCGCACCTACGTGCGTGAGGACACGGTCAAGTGCCTGTGCTTCTACGACGCCCCCGACGAGGAGGCCGTGGTGCGCGCCCGTGAGGCCGTCTCCACCCCGATCGACCGCCTCCACGCCCTGGAGGGCTGAGGTCCCGATCAACCGATGAGGCGGGCGCCAACCCATAGCGCGGTTGGCGCCCGCCTCATGTCCTGTTCCCGACGGCGCAGCCCCTTCGCGCCTCGCCGGAGCCGCTGCCGCGAGGTCCCAGGGGTCTCAGCGCCGCATGCTGCGGGAGGCGGCGACCGACGTGATCGACAGGACCACAAGGGCGGCGGCGGGCGTGGCCACGGCCCAGGGTGCCCGTTCGATGTAGGGCAGTGCGTCGGACAGGACCAGCCCCCACTCGGGTGTGGGACTCTGGGCACCCAGGCCCAGGAATCCCAGGGCCGCCAGGGCGAGGGCCTTGCCGGGCAGCCTCAGGGCCGCGTGGCGCGCCAGGGGGCCGACGACGGCGGGCAGGACCCGGGTCAGGGTGATCCGCACACGCCCCTCCCCCAGGACCGGGGCGAGGAGGACGTCGGGACGTTGCCGGTTCTCGGCGACGAGCCCGGCGGCGTGGGAGGCCAGGGGCGCCCAGCCGACGCAGGCCACGGCGATGGCGGCGCCCGTGGCGCTGGGCCCGGATACGCCGGCGACGATGAGCCCGGCCAGGATCGGCGGGGCGGCGTTGGCCACCTCGATGAACCCCGTGGCGGCCCGCGGCGCCAGCCCCACCAGCATGGCGATGACGAAGCACACGACCGTGACGACGACGGCGCCGCTCACGGTGGATACGGCCCCGTGAGCCACGCGCGCCAGGACGTCGCGCCCGAGCGAGTCGGTGCCCAGTGGAAGGGCGGCGCTGGGCTCGGCGAGCTTGTCCGCGACGACGGCGTAGGGGTCGCGGCGGATCCCGACAGCCGCCATGAGGGCCAGCAGGGCGGCGCCGCTGACGGCGATGACGCGGGCGGCCCGCCCCGGGTGCTCCACGGGGGGCGGGGCCGTCAGTCCGCCCGCCCCGGCGGCCCGCCCCATGAGGAGGCGCCGGGCCGCTCCGGCGATGACGCCGGCGGCGAGCGCCAGGGCGAGCAGCAGCAGGATCTGGGCCTGGAGCGCCGGCACGTCCTGGGCGGAGGCGGCGTCCAGGAGCTCGCGCCCCAGCCCGGGGATGGCGAAGATCTTCTCCACGGCGACCGCGCCGCCGGTCAGGGCGACGACGACGAGCGCCACCTGTCCGGTCAGTGGCGCCAGGGCCCGCCGCAGGACGGCTCCGGCCAGGGTTCGGCCGCGGATGCCGGCGGTGGACCAGGTGGCCACCCACCGTTCGGAGAAGGTGGCGGTGACGGCGTCGGAGACGAGTCCACCGAGGTAGCCGCCGGTGGGCAGGCCCAGGCTGAGGGCCGGCATGATGACCTTCTCGGGGCTGCCCCACCCGAAGGGCGGCAGGATCCTGAGGTAGACGGCCAGGACGAGCATGAGGATCGGGGCCAGGAGGTACTCGGGCAGGGAGATGAGGACCGCGGAGGCGGCGCCGCCGCGAGGCCGGGGGCGCCCTCGCAGTCCGTCGCGCATGGCGGGCAGGACCAGGGCGGCGGCAACGACGACTCCGACACCGAGCGCGGCGGCCATGAGGCTCAGGGAGACCCCGAAGGCGTCGACGGCGTCCGGTCCGACATCGGCCCCCGAGACCCAGGAGCGCCCCAGGTCGCCGCGGGCCACCCCGGCCAGCCAGTGCCCGATGACGTGCAGGGGGCCGCCGTCGATCCCGATGCTCTGGCGGATGGACTCCAGGACCTCCGGTGTGGGCTCCCGGTCGGAGGAGGTGGCGCGCAGGATCGTCAGGGCCGGGTCCTTGCCCGAGAGCCACGGCAGCATGCCCACCAGGCCGACGAGGCAGGCCAGGGCGAGCAGGCGCGAGATGCCGGTGACAAGGTCACCCGTGCGCAGGCGTCCGGCAACCTGGGTGAGCACGCCGCTCACTTCTTCACGGTCGTGGCCGAGGTGATGAGGGCGCGCTCGCCCGGGTCGCGCTCGGCGCCGGAGACCCCGGCGGCCTCGCCCTGGATGACGCGCTCGTGGGCCAGCGGGATGGCAGCGCCGGAGGCGAGGATGGCCTGCTCGGCGGCCATGACGGCCTTGCGGCGCTCGTCGCCGGGTTCCGTGGCGGCGGCCTTGGAGATGGCGGCATCGACCTTCTCATCGTGCAGGCCGCTCATGGAGTAAGAGCCGGAGGAGGAGAAGTCGGCGGTCATGTAGGCGACGGCGTCGCCGGAGTCCAGGACGGTGGAGCGCGACACGAGGACGGCGTGGAACTTGCCGGCCAGGGCCTCGGACTCGATCTGGTTGTACTCGCGCACGTCCTGGGTGACCTTGAAGCCGGCGGCCTCGAGCTGTTGGGCCAGGAGGGGGACCATCTCTCCGAGCTCGGGGCGGTCGGTGTAGGAGGCCAGGGTGATGGCGGTGCCGGCGGGGACGGTCCCGGCGGCGGTGGCGCCGGGGACCTTGCCGGTGGCGGCCGCGCCCGAGGCTCCGGGGTAGGTCTCCTTCTTCCAGGCGCGCAGCTCGGCAGCCCACGGCACGGCCGGCCCCAGGAGTCCGACGGGAGAGTCGGCATGGCCCTCGAAGACGGTCTTGATGAGGGCGGCGGGGTCGACGGCATTGCGGGCGGCGGCGCGCAGGGCGGGGTCGGCGAAGGGGCCGGAGCGGGTGTTGAGGTAGAGGGTGGAGGTGCGCGGGGTGGCTACCTCGTGGAGAAGGTTCTTGTCGATGTTGCCGACCTGGGCGACGGGGACGGCTTCGACGATGTCAGCGGTGTCGGTGCGCAGGGCGTTGGCGCGGGCGGCGCCGTCGGGAACGTAGGTGACGTCGATGCCGGGGGCGGTGGCCTTCGTGCCCCAGTACTTGTCGTTGCGTTCCAGGGTGGCACCGGAGGAGCCGTTGGCCTGCTTGAGGATGAAGGCGCCGGTGCCGTGGCCGACGGGGTCGATGGCGCCGTCGGCGGAACTGGGGTAGGCGGCCGGGGACAGGATGACGAGCTGGGGACTGGACAGGCGCTGCGGCATGAGGGGGTCGGGGGCCGCGGTCGTCAGGAGGAGGTCCTTGCCGTCGGCCTTCGCGGTGAGCTTGACTCCGTCCAGGACGCGCGGCGGCTTGGCCGCGGTGGCGGCGAAGGTGAGGGCGGCGGCCACGTTCTCGGCGCTCAGGGCGGTGCCGTCGTGGAAGGTGACGCCCTCGCGCAGGGTGAGTCGCCAGGTGATCTCGCTCTCGCGCTTCCAGGCGGTGGCGAGCAGCTCCTGGGCATCGCCGTCGGCGTTGAGCGTGGTGAGGCTCTCGGCGCAGGACCACCGGGTGAGCTTGAGGCCGTCGGTGAGTGGGTTGAGCTTGCTCTCGGGGGCGTGGAACATGGCCAGGCGGATACGGCCGTCGCCCGAGGAGCTGCGCGAGCAGGAGGCGATGGCGGCGGCGCCTGCTCCGACGCCGAGAGCGGCGAGGACCTGGCGGCGGGTGACGGCGGGGCTGGGCACGGACATGGATGCTCCTTCGGGCCTGGGTCGGGGTGTCAGCTGTCGGGGTGTCATCGGTCGGGAGGTCGTCAGTCGGTGGCGGCGGTCGGCAGGGTGGGGACGGCGTCACGCAGGGCGCGGGTGGCCGTGTGCGTGGGCTTAGTGAGGAGGCGGCGCATGGGGGCGTCCTCGACGATGGAGCCCTCGTCCATGACCAGGGCCCGCTGGCAGACGCCGGCGACGGCGGCCAGGTCGTGCGACACCACCAGCAGGGCTGGGGCGGGCACGGCGCCGGAACCAGCTGGGGCGGGCACGGCGCCGGAACCAGCCGGGGCGGGCACGGCGCCGGAACCAGCCGGGGCGGGCTCCGGCTCGCCACTCGCGCCGGACTTTGCGGGGGGCTTCTGCTCATCGCTGGTGGCGGCGTCGGGCTCGGCCTCGATGGCCGCAAGCAGGTCGAGGGTCTGGCGGCGCAGGGCGGGGTCGAGCCCGGAGACCGGCTCGTCGAGCAGGAGGTAGCGCGGGGACAGGGCCAGGGCCCGGGCGATGGAGACCCGCTGCGCCTGGCCGCCGGAGATCTCGTGGGGCCGGCTCTCCCATATCTCGCGGCGAATCTCGAGGCTCTCCAGGATCTTCCGGGCCCGACTGACGGCCTCCTCGCGATCGCGGACCACCCCCAGGGTTCTCAGCGGGGTGGTCACCTGCGCCAGCACCGTGCGGCGCGGGTCGAGTGTGGCGGCGGCGTCCTGGGGCACGTACTGCACCGCCCGCCGGAAGGCCCGCAGCGCTCGGGCGCCACCCCGACGTACGGGCTCGCCGTCGAGCAGGATCTCGCCCGTATCTCCCGGGGCTGGGGAGTCGAGCAGCAGCAGGGCGCGCAGCAGCGTCGTCTTGCCGCATCCCGAGCGCCCGATGAGCGCCACGTTCTCCCCCGGCTCCAGGCGCAGGTCCACGCCGCGCAGCACCTCTCGCCGCTCGCCGCCCGGCCCCGGGTGGGAGCGCCTGAGGCCACGGGTCTCAAGTCCGCTCATGCGGCGGCTCCCGCTGCGGCCAGGGCCCCGTCGATGGTTTCCTCGGCGCCGGCCTCGCACATGGCGGCCGTGACCGGATGCTCGGGGCGGGTCAGAACGGCCTGGGTGTCCCCCGACTCGATGATGGCACCGTCGTGGAGGACGGCGATGTTCTCGCAGATCGCGGCGGCGGGCAGGTCGTGGGTGATGAGGAGCAGCGCGGGGGCCTCGGGCAGGCTGGTCAGCGAGCTCAGGAGCCTGAGGATCTCGGCGCGGGCGACGACGTCGAGGGCGGTGGTGGGCTCGTCGGCGATGATGAGGACGGGTTCGACGGCCAGGGCCAGAGCCAGGCTGGCGCGTTGGCGCTGGCCTCCGGAGAGGCGCCCGGGGACACGGTCGGCGAAGGACTCATCGAGCCCGACGGCGTAGAGGTAGTCGGTGGCGCGCTCATCGGCCTCACCCCGGGGATGTCCGGCGGCCTGGGAGGCTAGGGCGATCTGGCGACCGACCGCGATGAGCGGGTGCAGGGCGGTGGAGTGGTCCTGTGCGACAAGGGCGATGCGGCTGCCCCGGGGGCGGCGGGCGGCGGGCAGCCCCAGCAGGTTGGCGCCGCCCGCCTCGCCTCCCACCGCGAAGCTCGCGCGCGGGGCGTTGTCGGGGTCGACGTCGTCGGGCTCAACGGTCAGGGAACCGGTGACCTCCAGTGAGGCCGGGAGGGTGCCCGCGAGCGCGGCGCAGGTGAGGGACTTGCCGGCCCCGGAGGCACCGACCAGGGCGGTGCGGCTTCCGGGGGCGAGGCTGAGACTGACGCCGTTGACCAGCGTCGTGCCGCTGGAGCGCACCACCAGCGATCTGAGAACGATTGTCACATGCAAACCCTAAATGCGAGTGACAACGATTTTCAAATATGCAGTTGGTCAGCACGGGCCGTCGCCGATGGCCCGCTTGGGCTACTTGACGCCGAGGCGCTTGAGGTCGCGCACGGCGCCCAGGTCGGCGCTGGTGGCGAGCATCGCGTAGGCGCGCAGTGCCGCGGAGACCTTGCGGGGCCGGTCCACGTGCGGGGTCCAGGCGTCCTCACCACGGGCCTCCTCCTCGGCCCGGCGGCGCTCGATCTCCTCATCGCTCAGGCGCACGGAGATGGAGCGGCGCGGGATGTCGATGTCGATGATGTCGCCGCTGCGCACGAGGCCGATGAGTCCGCCGGCCGCCGCCTCCGGGGAGACGTGACCGATGCTGAGCCCGGAGGTGCCCCCGGAGAAGCGCCCGTCGGTGAGCAGGGCGCACTCCTTACCCAGGTGCATGGACTTGATGTAGGTGGTCGGGTAGAGCATCTCCTGCATGCCGGGGCCGCCGCGCGGTCCCTCGTGGCTGATGATGACGACGTCGCCGGACGTCACCCGCTTGCCGAGGATCCCGGCGACGGCGTCCTCCTGGGACTCGAAGACGACGGCGGGTCCGGAGAAGGTCAGGATCGACTCGTCGACGCCGGCGGTCTTGACGATGCAACCCTTCTCGGCGATGTTGCCGAAGAGGACGGCCAGGCCGCCGTCGGCGGAGTAGGCGTGCTCGATGTCGCGGATGCAGCCGCCGGCGCGGTCGGTGTCGAGGGACTCCCAGCGGGAGGCCTGGGAGAACATCTCGGTGGTGCGCACGCCGGCGGGGGCGGCGAGGTAGCCGGTGCGGATCTCCTCGCCGACCTGGGAGCCGGGGACGCCGTCGGGGCCGGGGCGGGCGACGTCATAGGCGGCGAGCTCGTCGCCCAGGGTGGTGCGCAGGACGTTGGTGGTGGTGGTCTCCAGCAGTCCGCCGCGGTCGAGCTCGCCGAGGATGCCGATGATGCCTCCGGCGCGGTGGACGTCCTCGATGTGGTAGAGGTTCGTCGACGGCGCGACCTTGGCCAGGTGGGGGACCTTGCGCGAGAGCCGGTCGATGTCGGCCATGGTGAAGTCGACCTCGGCCTCCTGGGCGGCGGCCAGCAGGTGCAGGACGGTGTTGGTGGAGCCGCCCATGGCGATGTCCAGGCTCATGGCGTTCTCGAAGGCGGCCTTGGTGGCGATGGAGCGCGGCAGGACGGAGTCGTCGTCGTGCTCGTAGTAGGCCCGGGTGATCTCGACGATCTGGTAGCCGACGCGCTTGAAGAGCTCGCCGCGGTCGGCGTGGGTGGCCAGCAGGGTGCCGTTCATGGGCAGGGCCAGACCGAGGGCCTCGGTGAGGCAGTTCATGGAGTTGGCGGTGAACATGCCCGAGCAGGAGCCGCAGGTGGGGCAGGCCAGGCGCTCGATGGCGCTGATGGTCTCGTCGGTGACCGTGGGGTCGGCGGCGTCCATCATGGCGTCGATGAGGTCGAGCTTGCGGGTGGTGCCGTCGGCGGCGGTCATCTTGCCCGACTCCATGGGGCCGCCGGAGATGAAGATGGCCGGGATGTTGAGCCGCATGGCGGCCATGAGCATGCCCGGGGTGATCTTGTCGCAGTTGGAGATGCACACGAGGGCGTCGGCGCAGTGGGCGCTGACCATGTACTCCACGGAGTCGGCGATGAGGTCGCGGCTGGGCAGCGAGTAGAGCATGCCGTCGTGGCCCATGGCGATGCCGTCGTCGACGGCGATGGTGTTGAACTCCTTGGCCAGGCCGCCGGCAGCCTCGATCTCGGTGGCCACGAGGCGCCCGACGTCGCGCAGGCCCACGTGCCCGGGGACGAACTGGGTGAAGGAGTTCGCGATGGCGATGATCGGTTTGCCGAAGTCGGAGTCCTTGACGCCGGTGGCGCGCCACAGTGCACGGGCGCCCGCCATGTTGCGGCCGTGGGTGGAGGTGGCACTGCGGTACTGCGGCATGAGCGATTCCTTCTGGGGCAGACGGACTGGAACGGCGTCGCAAGGAGCCGGCCTCAGGGGGATGGCCAGCGCTTCACGACGCCGTGTTGCCATAGCGTAGCCCTCGTTGGCTCCGGGCGCCGCGCCGCTTCCTGTCCCTGAGACACGCTAAGGCCGACCCGGCGCGGTCACGGGCCTCCGTCCTGCGCCCCAAGGGGCCGCCCTCACCGCCGCGATTTGCGGAACAGCGGGCTTGCGTCATCGGCCGCGGTGGCGACGCTTGGCCCGCTCCCGACGACGGGCCCACTCCTCGTCCGCCTTCTGGCGACGACGACGACTCCGGTCACGGGAGGTACGGGTCGCGGTCTCCTCTCGGGCAGCGGCCAAGGCCGCCTGCGCAGCGGTGGATGGGCGCGCCCGAGCTGCCTCCTTGGCGGCCTGCCGGGCGGCGCGCTTGGGGTTGGGGCGGGGAGTCGACGACGAGCCCACCGGCCTGGACGCCGGTACCGGAGGAGAAGCCGCAGCCCGGTCGATGAGGGCCCCGCCGTGAGTCAGGAGGAAGTCGTAGAGCTCGGCATCGCTGGGCTCAGCCCCGAAGACGTGCCGTGCCGCCCGCACCGTGATGGCACGACTGATCGCGTCGCCGCCATGGCGGAGTTCATGGTGCTCGAGGACGCCGACCCAGAAGCGGCCGTCGAAGTAGAGGGTGAACTGGGCTGAGATGCAGGCGAGGACGGTGGACCGGCTGTCAGAGGCGGACATGTTCGACATGGGACTCCTTCGGGTGCGAGTGATCGCACCCGGCGCAGCAGGAGTCCCCGTGGCGACCGATGAACGGCATCCCCGAGGTGACGAACGCCTGGTTGTCGCTTGCCCACGACGAGTTCGGGGCGGATGCAGGGCCTGTGGCCCGACGGCGTCATCCGGACTTCCTCCGGACCGTGCAGTTCGTGCTACCGGGTGTGGCGCGAGCGCGCCGCCCCCAGGCTAGCGCAGTGATCGCAACCCCGGGGCGCCGTACGCAGACGCGCGTTCGTACCGTAGGGCTCCGGAACGCACCCCTGAGGTACGTCTGGCGCCTACCGTACGAACGCGCGGACAGTGCCGGAGAGCTCGGCTCAGATGACGCCGAGGATCTCCGTGACGAAGACGAGCGTGTCGCCGCCGCGGATGCCGGCCTGCGGGACGCCGCGGTCGCCGTAGCCGAGCTCGGAGGGGATGGACAGCAGGAGGCGCGAGCCCACGCGCTGGCCCACGAGGCCGTCGTCCCAGCCGCGGATGACCCTGCCGACACCGACCTGGAAGTTCAGCGGCTGGCCGCGGTCGTAGGAGTTGTCGAAGACGTCGCCACCCCAGATCTGGCCCAGGTAGTTGGCCACGATCGTGTCGCCGGCCTCGACCACCTGGCCGTCGCCGGCGTCGAGCACCTGGACCTGCAGCCCCTCGGGGGCCTCGGGCCCGGGGAAGGTGAGCGTGGGCTTCGTGCCCTTGGCGCCCTCGACGGAGGGCATGTTGGTGTTGATCATGCGGTGAGCCTACGCGAGGGCCCCGGTTCGACGCCGCAGCGGGCCTCGGCCCAGCGCGAACCCGGCGAGCGGGTCACGCAGTCCCGGGCGCTCAGGCGTTCGGGGCAGCGCCGGACATGCCTGGCAGCGTCTGGGACCGGAAGAGGCCCAATGCCGCCACGTACACGGCTGGGGCCGGGACGCAGGTGATGCGTCCCGGCCCCAGCCGAGGTAGTGGCGTGAGGCCGGATCGGACGAACCGGTCCCGGCCCCGCGCCGTGAGCTCAGTCGCGGAAGTAGCTCAGCAGGCGCAGGAACTCCACGTAGAGCCACACGAGGGTGACGACCAGGCCGAAGGCCCCCGCCCAGGCGTAGCGTCGGGGCAGCCCGTTGCGGACCCCGTTCTCAATGAACTCGAAGTCCATGGCCAGGAAGTGGGCGGCAAGAATGACCCCGAGGATTCCCAGCGGAATGCCCAGTGGGATCCCCATGATGGTCAGGGAGCGCAGGCCCCAGGCGCCAGTGGTCGCGCCAGTCATCTGGAGGACGACGTTGATGAGGCTGAAGATCATGTAGCCGAAGGTGGCCACGACCACCACCTTGCGCAACCTGCCCTGGACCCGGAAGCCACCAAAGGAGTAGGCCACGAGCATGACGCCGAAGGTGGCCAGTGTTGCGAGCACGGCCTGGACGACGATGCCCTCGTAGCGGGCCTCCATGAAGCCGGAGATGCTGCCCAGCAGCAGTCCCTCGAAGGCCGCGTAGACCAGGATGAGAGCCGGGGAGGGCTCCCGCTTGTAGGTGTTGACCAGGCCGAGGATGAAGCTGCCGACAAGGCCGCCGAACATCGCCAGGAAGCTCAGCCCGGCGACCGCCTCATCGGTGCTGGTCGCCAGGTTCCAGGACAGGGCGCCCATGGCCAGGATGACGGCGAACATACCGGCGGTGCGGATGATGACGTCGTCGTAGGTCATGCGGCGCATGACCGCGTTGGTGGCCGACGGCGCCTGGTACTGGGCCTCCAGGCCGGCCATCTGCTCGGGACTCACCTGGCCGTAGCCGGCCGTCTGCTGGCCGTACTGGTTGGCGGTCTGACCGTACTGCCCGTACTGGCCGTAGCTGGCCGCCTGCTGGCCGTACTGGCCGGCCTGGTAGCCGGGCATCGTGGGGTAGCCGTTGGGCGTCTGAGCCGGGGCGCTCCCAGGTGCCTGGCCGCCGGTCTGGAAGGCGGCGCTTCGGTCGAAGAAGGGGTTGGACATGTTCCTCTCATCCTCTCTGAGGGGGCTGGGACCGTCGGCCCGGAGAGGCCGCCGCTCGCAGTGCGGTCCGGCCGTCGAGGGCCGGCACCGGAAACTGCGCACATTATGCGCATCCCCAGCACGGTCAGGGGAACCCATTTCCCTCACAACGTAGCCCTCAGGGGAGAGCTCCCCACTCATGTGACGAGCGCCGTCGCCTCCTCGGCCACCTCCCACGGCTCCCTTCGACCGATCGGTTCTCATCCTCCAGGAGGACCCTCCTCCCCCTGTCGGCCCCGCCCCAGCCGGCCCGGAGTTCGTCACCTCGGCCGATTCGCCCACGACGGCGCGCTCCTAGGCTGAAGCCATCCGGTTGCTCCTTAGGAGAAACCCCCGAAAAACCACGGCGAACCACCCACCCATCCCCCTCGTCAGAGGCCCACGTCGAAGAGAGAACATCATGATCGAGGCAGTCAATCTCACCAAGCGCTACGGCAGTAAGACGGCGGTGGACAACATCTCCTTCACCGTCGAGCCCGGCACCGTCACCGGCTTCCTGGGCCCCAACGGGGCGGGCAAGTCCACCACGATGCGCATGATCATGGGCCTGGACAAGCCCACCAGCGGCAAGGTCACTATCAACGGGCGCCCCTACCGGCAGCTGTCGGCCCCCCTGTGCGAGGTCGGAGCCCTGCTGGACGCCAAGGGCCTGCACGGCTCACGCAGCGCCCGCAGTCACCTGCGCCAGCTGGCCGCCTCCAACGGCATCTCCGCCAAGCGGGTCGACGAGGTCCTGGAGATCACCGGCCTGACCTCGGTGGCCAAGAAGCGCGTCAAGGGCTTCTCCCTGGGCATGGGACAGCGCCTGGGCATGGCAGCAGCCCTGCTGGGCGACCCCGGCGTGCTCCTGTTCGACGAGCCCGTCAACGGCCTGGACCCCGAGGGCGTCAAGTGGGTGCGTGAGACCTGCCGCCGTCTGGCCGGCGAGGGCCGCACCGTGTTCATCTCCTCCCATCTCATGAGTGAGATGGCGCAGACCGCGGACCATCTCCTGGTCATCGGCCGCGGCCGGATCCTGACGGCCGGCCCGGTCGAGGACGTCATCGCCTCGGCCACCACCGACCGGGTGCGCGTGGCCTCCCCTCAGGCCACACAGCTCGCCGAGCTGATGGCCTCCCGCAACCTGGCCGCCCGGCCCGTGGCCCCCAACGTCCTGGAGACCACCGCAACCACCGCCGCGACCATCGGTGAGCTGGCCGCCCAGGGCGGCATCGTCCTGCACGAGCTCACCACCATCCGCGCCAGCCTCGAAGAGGCCTACATGAGCCTGACCAGCGACTCCGTGGAGTACCGCACCGACCCCGCGTCCCAGGCCCAGATGCAGCAGGCCGTTCCTCAGGGCTCCGCCCGGGGCTGAGGTGCGCCTCCTCGGCGCACCGCGCCCGCCATCAGCAGCTCCATCCGTCTCACTCCGGAAGGCCCAGCCATGAGTACCCACATCCCAGCACATGCCTCAGCCGCCCCCACAGCCCAAGCCCCGGCGCGCACCGCCATCGGGACCGCCCCTCGCCCAGCCGGCCCACGCATCCGGGGCCGCCAGACCATCCTGCACTCCTTACGTGCGGAATGGATCAAGTTCTGGTCCCTGCGCTCGACCTGGATCACCTCCTTCATCACCATCACCCTGACCGTCCTGTTCGGCGCAGGCCTCACCGCCGCCTTCGGACGGTCGGAGCAGTACCAGGACATGGCCAAGGACATGATCACCTCCGGTCTGACATTCGGGCAGGTCGTGGTCGCGGTCCTGGGGGCCCTCATCATCACCGGGGAGTACTCCTCCGGTCAGATCCGATCCTCCCTGGCCGCCGTCCCCAGGCGCGGCCGGCTCCTGCTGTCCAAGGCCGTGGTCCTCAGCGTTGTCGCCTTCCTGCTGGGCTCGGTGTCCGTGTTCCTGTCCTGGGCGATCTCCAAGCCCTTCATCGGAGAGCACGCCGGTTCCCTCACCGACTCGCAGTACGCCGGCCACATCTGGGGCTCGGGCCTGGTCTTCGCCGCCATCGCCCTGATGGCCCTGGGCATCGGCTTCCTGCTGCGCTCCACCGCCGGCACCATCACTGTGATCGTCTCCCTCCTGTTCATCATCACCACTCCCCTCCAGCTCGCGGCCGGCAAGTGGGAATGGATCTACAAGATCATCGGCTGCCTGCCCAGCACCGTCTCCGAAGCCGTCTCCGACCCGTTCCAGCGCATCACCGAGTGGGGTGGGCAGGGCGCCCAGTTCCTCACCCACGGCCAGGCCATCGCGGTCTTCGCCGCCTGGGCGCTCATCCCGCTCATCGTGGCCTGGTTCGTCTTCTCCCGGCGCGACGCCTGAGCCCGGCGGGCCTCAGACGTCAGCCGGAGGTGATGCCCCATGTCAGCCTCCACTCCCTCCCACCCGGCCTCCGGCCCCTCCTCACCTCGAGACGGCACCGGCACCCCGTCTGGCTCCTCCGCCGCTGACTCCCCCGGCAGTGCAGCCGCATCGGCCGCCGAGAGCCAGGTGGGCGCAGGGCTGCCCGCGGTTCTGACCAACCCTGCTCTCCTGCGGACCCTCATCCGTTCCCTACCGACGACGCCCTTCCCCGATCCGACGATCCCCGCCTCCGACGATGGCAGGAAGAGTCCCCATCTTCGGGGGCGGGCCTCTCAGCCGCACAAGTCGACGTCGATCACGACCCCCTGGAATGACACACTGAGCCCTATGTCCAGCCAGCTGCCCAGCCCCCAGCCCGGCCGTGCCGCCACCACCATGCCCGACGAGGACGACCTGGAGCTCCAGACCGAGTCACGGGGCCTGCTGCGCGCGATCAGGCAGTGGTACTACCGCCATCCGACGATCATCGACATCTCCATCGCTGCCGGCGTCGTTGCATACGCCTTCTTCGCGGGTGTCACGTTTCTTCTGCGGCCAAGCAGCCTGGTAAAGGCCCATCCCATCCTGCCTTTGGCGTTGATCGCGATCGCACTGTTGGGGATCGCGCTGGCACTTCGCCGACGCGCCCCTCTGTGGAGCTGGGCCGCCATCCTCCTGGTCCCGGAGGTCTATCAGTTCGCAATCCAGCGGGCCTTCCATCTCACGATGGAGCAGCTGCTGTACGCGGCCATCGGTGTCAGCGGCATGGGGTTGATATCACTCCCCTTCGCCCTGGGCGCCATCGCCTCGCACCGCAGGCCGGCCGCCGCATGGACCGCGGGGGGCATCTCCCTGGTGGTTCTCATGCTGGACCTCAGCCTGACAACTCCTGGTCTGTCGGTTGGGGAGCTCCTGCGCAACATCGCCTTGCTGGTTCTCCTCATCCTGATCGGCATCGTGATCGGTTTCAATACCCGCTCCGCCCGCCTGCGACTCAAGGCCATAGAGCTCCGCTCGGCCCGGATGGCCCTGGCGAGCGAGCAGGCGGCGCTGCTGGCGGCCGCCGAGGAGCGCAGTCGCATCGCCCGGGAGATGCACGACGTCGTCGCCCACTCCCTGGCCGTCATGATCACCATGGCCGACGGCGCCGCCGCCACCGTGGAGCGCAATCCGGCCACGGCCAAGCAGGCCATGGAGACCCTGGCCGAGGCCGGACGCAGTGCCCTGGCCGACACCCGCCGCCTCGTGGGGGTCCTGCGGGAGGACCCCTCAGTCGCCGCGGGGCACTCCCCCACCTCGGAGGACTCGTCGGGCTCCGCCTCCTCATCCGGCGCGCAGGACGCGGCACCGCTCCCCGACCAGTCCTCCTCCACCCACCTCCCCCACTGGAACCTGAAAGGCAGGACGGCGGGAGCCTCGCAGTCCCCGGAGCCCCCAGCACCCCCTGAGAGCTCACCGTCGTCGGCCCACCAGCACGAGGTCCGAGACCTGCCGGTGCCCGAGTTCGCACCCCTGGGGACAGTGACGCCGGTCGAGCCCAGTGCCCCCATCGCCAGTCTGCGCCAGCAGGCCACCGATGGCGCGGGCGACCAGTCCCAGGGCGACCTGCCCCTGGCTCCTTCCCCGGAGCAGGCCGACATCACCGAGCTGGTCAAGCGCTTCGTGGCTGCGGGGGTACCCGTCAGCTACCGGTGGGTGGGGGCGGCACTGCCGGAGGACAAGGCCCTCCAGCTCACCGTGTTCCGCATCGCTCAGGAGGCGCTGACCAACGTGCTGCGCTACGCCCCGACGACGCCGTCCGTCAGCGTCGACGTCGAACGGCACATCGGCACCGTGGTCCTCACCGTGGACAACGAGGCAGCCCCCGGCACACGTCCGATGCACGGATCCGGCAAGGGTCTGATCGGCATGCGGGAACGCGCATCGGTCTATGGTGGGACCGTACAGGCCGGCCCGACCCCCACGGGTTGGCGAGTCCGTGCAGTCCTGCGCTGGGACGAGCATGACGAAGGGACTTTCTCATGGCAGACGCCCCTATGAGCAGTGGCGAGCCCCTCCAGCCCGACGAGTCGGAGCGCCCCGGCGAGGTCAGGGGGCCGATCAGCGTCGTGCTCGCCGACGACCAGGCGCTCATGCGCATGGGCTTCCGCATGGTGCTGGAGGCCGAGGAGGACATCACCGTCGTCGGCGAGGCCTCCGACGGGACCTCCGCCCTGGCCCAGGCCAAAGCCCTGCACCCCGACGTCATCCTCATGGACGTGCGCATGCCGGGCATGAACGGCATCGAGGCCACCGAGCTCATCGCCCGGGACTGCCCGGGCACGCGCGTGCTCATCCTGACCACCTTCGACCTGGACGAGTACGCCTTCGCCGGGCTGCGCGCCGGGGCCTCCGGCTTCCTGCTCAAGGACACCCGGCCCACCGAGCTCGCCGAGGCGATCCGCACCGTGGCCTCCGGGGAAGCAGTCGTCTCACCGCGCATCACCCAACGGATGCTGGAGATGTTCGCCGCCTCGCTGCCGAGCTCGAACACGCCGGCACAGCCCTCATCGGACCCGCGGATCGACTCGCTGACCCCACGCGAGAAGGAGATCCTCGTGCTCATGAGTCAGGGCATGTCGAACGCGGAGATCGCCGCGCACCTCGTCGTCTCAGCCACCACCGTCAAGACCCACGTGGGCAATGTGCTCGCCAAGCTCGACGTGCGCGACCGGGTCCAGGCCGTCGTCGTCGCCTACGAGACCGGCCTCATGGCCTGAGGACCGTCCACCGGGGTCGGGTGGGACAGGTGCTCGACGGCGTGGACGGGCCTGGCGGGAGCGCAGTGAGGAACGAACAGCGCGGGTGGTTGCCAAGAGTGTCTGTACCACGCGGCCCGATGAGGCGGCCGCACGTCAGCGGGGGGCGTGGAGGCGCTGCTGGGCGTCGTCGAAGCCGAGCGTGACGACCTGCTCGACGGCGTCGGCGGCCTGTTCCAGGGTGACGCCGAGGTCGGCGCGCTCGCGGCCGGGGAAGTCGGACAGGACGAAGTCGGAGGGGTCCTGGCGGCCCGGCGGGCGACCGATGCCCACGCGCAGCCGCGCGTAGTCCTTGGTGGATACGGACTTGCTGATGGAGCGCAGGCCGTTGTGACCACCCTCGCCGCCACCGCGCTTGAGGCGCAGCTCGTGGGCGGGCAGGTCGAGCTCGTCGTGGATGACGAGCAGGCGGCTGGCAGGGTCGATGCCGTAGTAGGAAACGAGCCCGGCCACGGGGCCGCCGGAGAGGTTCATGAGCACCGAGGGCTCGGCCAGGATGACACGGGGGCCGGGGGCTCCGCCGGGCATCATGCCCAGTCGCCCCTCGGCCACGCGGGCGCGAGCCTTCTTGTGCTGGGAGAACCGGGACCCGGTGCGCTCGGCCAGGACGTCGAGCACCATGTAGCCGACGTTGTGGCGGTTGCGGGCGTACCGGGTCCCGGGGTTCCCCAGCCCGACGACGAGCCAGGCCTCACTCATGCACTCTGCCCCGGGGTGAGCCCGGCGCGGGCGGCACGGGTGGTGCGGGAGGCGCCTGCCGGCGCGTCGTCATGGCTGGACATGTCAGTCACGCGCGATTCACTCGGCCTCGGACTCGGCGTCACCCTCGGCGGGGACGACCTCGGGGACCTCGGAGGCGACGGCGTGCTCGTTGGCCACGTTGACCACGGCGGTCTCGGCGTCGGAGACGGCCTCGACGCCCTTGGGCAGGGTGATGTCGGCGATGGTCAGGACGGTGCCGGCGGCGACGTCGGTGATGTCGACCTCGATGGCCTCGGGCACGGAGACGGCCGGGGCGGAGACCATGACGGTGACGGCCTCGATCATGTGCATGGTGCCGGGGGCGGCCTCACCGATGACGGTGACCGGGACCTCGACGTCGACGCGCTCGTTGCGGTTCACCAGGAGGAAGTCGACGTGCTGCACGCCGGGGCGGATGGGGTGGCGCTGCACGTCCTTGGCCAGGGCCAGGAGGGTCTCGCCGCCGGCGATGTCCAGCTCGACCAGGGCGTTGTCGTTGCTGCGCAGGGCCAGGCGGGTGGCGTGCTCCTCGAGCAGGAGGTGGCGGGGCTCGGTGCCGTGGCCGTAGACGACGACGGGGACCTGGCCGGCGCGGCGGGCCTGACGGGCGGAGCCCTTGCCGAAGTCGGTGCGGTCCTGGGCCTTGAGGGTGATGGCGTTGTTGGCCATGTGGCTCTCCTTGCGGATGAGGCGGGGCCTGGTGCCCCGCGGCTGATGGTGGTCCGGCTGGGCGCGACAACGCGCAGTACCGCCAGGTACCACCACGTCGATCACGGATGCGCGCCTTGCTGACGCGTCCCTCGCCGGGGCAACGTGGGCAAGACTACGGCATGGGCAGGCCGCGCGAACAGCCGCGCAGCCGGTGAGGCGCCCCACCTGGGGCCCGTCGCGGAGCTGGTACGCACGCTGAGCCCTTGTCAGACCGGACCGGCTCGCGCGTTCGTACCTTAGGTCGCGCGGTCGAGGGTTAAAGGTACGAACGCGCGGATGCATCGGCCGGAGGTTCAGAATATGTGCTCGTTGGCCATGAGGATCAGGAGGTTGGCGTCGGCGCAGACCGCCGCCTGATCCACCCCGACACCGTCTGATCCATGGGCGTTCGGATCGTCTCGCATCATGTGCTTGACGTCGAGGATCTCATCGGCCTTCTCCTTCGGGACCGTGGTGAAGACCTTGCCTACGGGGACGTACTGGCGAAGGTCCGGGTAGATGCCCGGGAGCGGATCGGCCTTTCCGGTCGAGGCCTCGGCGAGCGCCCGGGTGCTGGCGGGATCGAGTGCCAGCACCCCGTGTATCCATATCGGGCGGTCCGGCGCGGGCAGGAGCTCGCGTTCCTCCTGCCAGTACTGCGCCACCCAGTGGGCCGAGGAGATGGTGATGCCCGGCATGCGCCTGTCGAGGCGTCCCAGATCGGTCCGGATCTCCAGCTTGTCGGGGACGTACTCGGTGAAGCTCGCGAAACGGCCATCCGACGTCGGCGTCGAACCCGACCGCGACCGGTCCTCCTGCGCTGAGGCACAACCGCCCAGCGACAGTGCTACTGCACCAACGAGGCCCATGCCGACGACGCCGCGCCGCCCGTAGTCGGCCATGCTCGCCCCTCCTTCATTCCCGGTTCCGCCCGCGATCCGACCTGTCACAAGGCGCCGCGGGTGCAGCGAAGCCTACTCACGCGGTGCGACGAGGGCCCGTGATCACGGCGGTCGGCGGCGGGCACTTGTCCCCATGTCCCGGTCACGGGAGCACGCACGGAGCGCGGAACTGAGATCATCCGGAGGACAACGGCCACGAACCCACCAGCGCCGCCTCGCACTATTGGTGGCCCCCCTTCATCGACTACCAGAAAGCAGACCATGAGGTACTTCGCCGAGTACATCGTCGGCAGGAACGGCCCCATCGACGTCTTCCTGCAGCCCCAGACCCCGCAGCTCATTGCCGATGAGGTAGCCCGTAAGCTCACCTCCCCCAACTACCTGGACGGCAAGAGGCACTTCGCCGTCGTGGTGTGGGCACTGCCCGACGGAATGACGCATATGGACGACGTCCCGGAGTCCTCCCCGGCGCGAGCCACCTTCATCCAGTGCGGCGGCTCCTCGGCAGCCATGAGCGTTGAGATCCGCATGACCCACGAGGACGACTCCTACGAGCACTACGCCGTGGCCCGTGAGCCCGTCGCCGCCCCCGGAACGTGGACCACGATCACCTGGGACAACGGGAGTCCCGAGCCCTTCTCCCTGCGTCTGCACCCCGAGGAGGTCTTCACAGGTGAGCAGGCTGCGCCCGTCTTCCGCGCCTACATCGAGGACGGGGCCCTTCCACCGGCCGGGCTCCTGCGCAGGCTCGACATCTAGCTCCCGCCGGGCTCCACGCGTTCGTACCGTAGGGGTCGCGGTCGTACCCTTTACCCCTCGAACGCACGACCTACCCTACGAACTCGCGGGCACGGAACATCACTCAGGCCCGCAGGAGCTCCAGGCAGCGGCGCACGTCCTGGATCGGCATCTGGCCGGGGGCGGAGGCCCGGGCCTCTCCCTGCTCGTCGGGGACGACGGCGAAGGTCAGCGCCGACCCGAAGGCCGGCGCCACGCGGCTGACCGCCCCGAGCGCCCCCATGGACATGGCGGCCACGGGCACACCCGGGCCGGTGCCCTCTCCCCTGCCCGCCGTGGCCCGCGCGCACACGCCCAGGAGGCGGGCGACGTCGGCGGCGCTGGTGGGCCATACGGCGATCTTGGCCAGGTCGGCCCCCTCGGAGGCCATGCGGGCCAGTACCTCCTCAAGCACCTCATCGGGCGGCGTGGCCTCGAAGTCGTGGAAGGAGGCGACGACGTCGACCCCCAGCTCATGGGCCTGCTCGCAGACCCGCCTCAGGCAGCCGCGCTGGACCTCGACGTCGATGGCGGCCGGGCGACACTCGGGCGCCCAGTCGGCGAGCCCGTCGAGGACGGAGCGCAGGAGGGCGCCGTAGGCGGCGTCGTCCAGGTGGGCCCGGCCCCCCTCGGCGGCGGTGCGGCAGGTGAGCAGCAGGGGGGCTCCGTCGGCAGCGTTGACAGCATCACCCAGACCCCGCAGACACTCCAGGGTCTGGGCCGCGGCGGTGGCCGCGTCCAGCGGATCGGAGGCGGGCGGCTGCGCACCGGTGGCCTTGGCGGAGGCGACCAGGGCGTCGACCTCCTCAAGCAGGTCGACGCGCAGCTCGAGGACGTCGGCACCGGCGTCGATGGCGCTGCGGGCCTGGGCCCGCGCGTGGGCGACGGTCGGCCCGGTCAGGGAGACGGCCACCGCGGGCAGGCCACCGGGGCCGGGGATGCGGCACCCGCCCCAGGTCAGCGACGTCGCGCTCACGCCCGGGCCTCTTCGGTCGGCGCCTGCTCGGGCACGAGCGACAGGGCAATGCCGTCGAGGATGTCGTAGAGGCTGGTGGTGACCCGTTCCAGCGGGCGCCCGGCGGCGGTGGTCCGCTCCACCACGCGGGAGACGACCTCGCTCCATACGACGGCACCGGCGGCGATGACGTCGCGGCGACCGGGGGCCAGGTATCCCCAGGAGGCGCGCTGCTCGGCCGTGGAGTGGATGATCGCCTCGCAGGAGGCCAGGACCGTCTCAGGGCTCAGATCGGCGCCATTCAGGGCCTGCGGGTCGAAGGCCTGAAGGTCCAGGGCGTGGGCGGTGACGGTGGTGATGGTGCCGGCCAGGCCGACCAGCCGCCCGGGGGCGGACAGGTCGACGACCCGCTCGGCCACGTCGAGCAGGCCGCGCACCTCCGCCCGGGCGGCGGCCTCGGACTCGGGGGTGACACCGCCTGCCAGGAAGCGTTCGGTGATGCGCACGCTGCCGGTGTCCAGGCTGATGGCGGCGCTGGGCTCGTCCACGCCCAGGACCAGCTCGGTGGAGCCGCCCCCGAGATCGACGACGAGTCGAGGCGCCGGCGCGCACTCGCCCTGTCCCTGGCCCGGTGCCTCGGCGCCCTCTCCCCCGCGGGCGCCCAGCAGGGAGCCGGTGAAGGACAGGCGGGCCTCCTCCTGGCCGCTGACGACCTCGGGCTCGATGCCCAGCAGGCGGCTCACCCCGGCCACGAAGTCCTCTCGGTTGCGGGCGTCACGGGTGGCGGAGGTGGCCACGAAGCGCCGCACGTCTCTCCCGGGGGCGACGCCCAGCTCGGTGCAGTCGGCGGCGTAGGAGGCCACGGCGGCCAGGGTGCGTTCGAGGGCCTCGGGGTCGAGCAGGCCGGTGCGGTCCACGCCCTGGCCCAGGCGCACGATCTCGTTGCGGCGGCGCAGCACCTCCAGGCGGGGGCGGCCGGAGTGGTCGCGGTCGGCCTCGGCGATGAGGAGGCGGATGGTGTTGGTGCCGCAGTCGATTGCGGCGACGCGGGTCATGGCGGCGGCCTCCTGGGCTGGGTCGGCAAGGTGAGAGCAGGACGGGTGAAAGTGCGGTCGTGCCTGAGGGCTCCTGGACGTACCTTAAGGGGCCGCCCCCAGGGCCGTCAGGCACGGCCACGAGGGGGCCGCAGCCGCCCCCGGCACGCGATCGCGCCCCAGGCGATCGCGGCTCTTGCGACCAGGACGTCCCCGCTGTTCAGCAGAAGCAGCGCTCAGGATCCCACAGTCCGCGCTCGCGCAGAGCCTCCAGCGTGCGGTCGCCGATGGGGTTGACGCCGGCCCCGGCGGCCAAGGTGTGCCCGAGCAGGGCGTGGAGGCACTTGACGCGCGTGGGCATGCCACCGGCGGAGACTCCCTCGATCTCGGCGACCTGCCCGAGCTCGGCGCGACGGGCCAGGTAGTCGGCATGGGCGGCGGCGTAGGCGGCGGCCAGATCGGCGTCGGCGGCCAGGTCGGCGTTGAAGGTCTCCATGAGGTGCTCCGCCTCCAGGGTGGAGCAGCCCTTCACGGCGGCCGGGTGGGTGAGGTAGTAGCTGGTCGGGAAGGGGGTGCCGTCGTCGAGGCGCGGGGCGGTGCGCACCACGGTGGGGCGCCCGCACACGCAGCGGGCCGCGATGGCGACGACTCCGCGCGGCACCCGCCCCAGCTGGTCGGCCAGGGCCTCGAGATCGGCCGACGACACCGACTCCTTCGCCTGCGTCTCAGGGGTGGGGCTCACGGGGTCTCCTTCGTCTGCGGGGTGGCGGCCGGTTTCGGCGTGGTCTTGGGCGGATCCGACGGCGCCTGGTTGGGCTCTCCGGTCGGCAGATCCTTCTGGGTGGGGTTGAGGGTCTTGCCGTCCGCGCTGCCGTTCGATCCTGCCGGTGCGGCGTTGCCGGCCTGGCCGGCGGCCCGCGAGGAGTCTCGGAGCTTCTGGTACCAGGGGGCGTCCTGGGAGGATGCGGTGGCCCCGCCGCCGGCCTCAGTCTGTTTCATGGAGTCCACGCCGACGACGACGTAGCTGGTGTCGCCAGGCATGACGTAGCCGAGGCGCTCACGCACCTGGGACCGCACGTAGGTGTCGTCCTTCCACTGGGCCAGCTCGTTCTCCAGGGTGGTGGAGGTGTCGGAGGCCGCCTTGATCCTGTCGACGACGGCGTCGTACTGGGCCTGCTGGGACAGGTAGGCGCGCAGTGAGGTGAAGACGACGACGAAGGCCAGCAGACACACGACCGCCAGGATGACGACCCTGGGCGGCAGGGCGCGCTCGGGCGCCGTCGTCGGCAGGCCCCGGGACCGGGAGTCGGACGAGCCGGAACCTGATCCGGTCACGGATGCCGCCCGCTCGGCCGGGACCTGACGGGGCCGGGCGCCGCCGGCAACGCGACGCGTCCCGGACTGGCTGGAGGAGGGGCGGCGTGGAGTCATACCGGCATCCTGCCTCACCGGGGCGCACGTGATAGCGCACCCCACCGGGCGCGTTGCTCACGGTTCGGTCATAAATCGCCCCTGGTGGGCGCACACCGGGCCTCGAGGACTGCACCCCGGGAAGCAGCCCGCGAGCACTGGACTGCTTCCGCGTGGCCGCGAATGCGGCGACACGGACGCAGACGACACTTCGGGGCAGGCGGGAGAACCCGTCTGCCCCGAAGCGGTGGTGTGCGTCGTCGAGTCGTGGCTGAGCCGTCGCGTCAGTCAGCGGCTCGACGTCGGCAGGTCGCCGTCAGGCTCAGGCCTGGAAGCGGGGGAAGGCGCCGGCGCCGGCGTAGACCGCGGCGTCGCCGAGGGCCTCCTCGATGCGCAGGAGCTGGTTGTACTTGTTGACGCGCTCGCCGCGGGCGGGGGCGCCGGTCTTGATCTGGCCGGAGTTGGTGGCCACGGCCAGGTCGGCGATGGTGACGTCCTCGGTCTCACCGGAGCGGTGGGAGGTCATGGACTTGTAGCCGGCGCGGTGGGCCATCTCGACGGCCTCGAGAGTCTCGGTCAGGGAGCCGATCTGGTTGACCTTGACCAGCAGGGCGTTGGCAGCGCCGAGCTTGATGCCCTTGGCGAGGCGCTCGGGGTTGGTGACGAAGAAGTCGTCGCCGACGAGCTGGACCTTGTCGCCGATCTTGTCGGTCAGGGCCTTCCAGTCGTCCCACTCGTCCTCGGAGAGCGGGTCCTCGATGGAGACGATCGGGAAGTCCTTCACGAGCTTCTCGTAGTAGTCGACCATGAAGGCGTTGTCACGGGCCTCGCCCTCGAACTGGTAGGTCTTGGCCTTCTCGTCGAAGAACTCCGAGGAGGCGACGTCCATGGCCAGGGCCACGTCCTTGCCGGGCTTGTAGCCGGCCTTCTCAATGGCCTCGACGATGAGCTCGAGGGCCTCGCGGTTGGAGTCGAGGTTGGGGGCGAAGCCACCCTCGTCACCCAGGCCGGTGGACAGGCCGCGCTCCTTCACGACCGCCTTGAGGGCGTGGTAGACCTCGGCCCCCATGCGCAGGGCCTCACGGAAGGTGGGGGCGCCGATGGGGGCGATCATGAACTCCTGGATGTCCACGTTGGAGTCGGCGTGGGAGCCGCCGTTGAGGATGTTCATCATGGGCACGGGCAGGACGTGGGCGTTGGGGCCGCCGACGTACTGGAACAGGTCCAGGCCGGCGGACTCGGCGGAGGCCTGGGCGGCGGCCAGGGAGACGCCGAGGATGGCGTTGGCGCCGAGCTTGCCCTTGTTGGGGGTGCCGTCGAGCTCGATCATGAGCTGGTCGAGGCCGCGCTGGTCAGCGGCGTCGAAACCGATGATCTCGGGGGCGATGACGTCGTTGACGTTGTCGACGGCCTTCTCCACGCCCTTGGCGCCGTAGCGGTCCTTGTCACCGTCGCGCAGCTCAACGGCCTCGAAGGCACCGGTGGAGGCGCCCGAGGGGACGGCGGCGCGAGCAGAGGCACCGTCCTCCAGGAGGATCTCGACCTCGAGGGTCGGGTTGCCACGGGAGTCGAGGATCTCGCGGGCGTGAACGTTCTCGATGAGGGCCACTTGGTGCTCCTTGCTGAGGGGATCGTGATGAGGTCGTCGGCGTCGGGCACGCTCGCGCGCGACTGCCGAATGCAGGATCAGCCTAGCGGGCCGACATCCCCACCACGAGGGCCATGGTCCTGAGGAATGCACAGTGTTCACGCCCGGCGAGAAACACTGGACGACGGCGCCCCCTCGGTTCCGCCGTCGTCCTGGTGGCCCTGACGGACCTCTTACTGGCCGTTGGTCTCGGCCTGGTCGGCGCCCTGGCCGTCCTCGCCCGCTGCACCGTCGGCCTGACCGGTGTCGCCCTGTCCGTCGGTCTGGCCGGAGTCGGCGGGCTGCTGACCGCCCTGCTGGGGGGCCTGCTGCTGGGGCTGCTGGCCGCCACCCTGTTGTGGGGCCTGTTGCTGGGGCTGCTGGCCACCTTGCTGGGGTGCCTGCTGCTGTTGCTGGGGCTGCTGCTGGGGCGCCTGCTGCAGGCCGCCTCCGAGGGGGCTGTTGGCGGACTCAAGGCTGGGATCGGTCTGGGTCCACCAGACCGGGCGCTCAGTGGGGTAGCGCGGGGAGAGGTCGCCGTCGAGCGTGCCGTAGACCTTCCTCAGGTCGGCGAAGACGGGCTGAGCCTGCTGCGACTGCTGGTGGAGCTTCTCGAACTGGCTGCCCATGACCTTCGCCCGCAGGTAGGTGATCGTTGTCGCCTTGCGGGGCTCGAAGCCCAGCTGCTCCTTGGCCAGCTGCACGATTTGCGCATCAGTGATGGTCAGGCCGTGGGCCTGGGCGACCTCAGACAGGATGGGCGCCGCGATGAGGGAACTGGCGATCTCGGAGCGCTTCGAGCCCAGACGCTCCTGGCCCGTCTGGGCGGGAGCGGAGGCCATCTCCTTGGCCACGACGTCGATGTCCTTCTCACTGACGACGACGGAGTGCCTGGCCCCGTCCAGGCCGGTGTAGTGCATGTCGGCCGCCTGACCGGGGTGGTCGGAGCAGCCGGCGAGCGCCCCGACGGCGAGGAGGAGTGCAGCGCTGGCGGCGAGGACGCGCGTGCGTGCGGCAAGGCTTCGGGTCACGGTCTGCTCCTGGAGGGGGACGACGCCGGAGGGCGACATGGTGTCACGATATTTCTGCCCCCGACCCTACCGTTCCGCCTGCGACGACGCACGCAGCCCGTACAGCCACCACTCGTACCCATGCCCGTAACGCCATCTCTTGATAGGAGTGAGACGCCGAACCCCGGATATCTTGTGCCGGTTGCATGGCGCCTGCTCGCATCCGACCACTTGGGTCGATACGTGTTGAACTCTCCTCAACACACCCCTCACGGATTCCAGCGCAGGTGAGAACGTCCACCCCAGATGAATCCGCGCCACCTGGCCTTGAACAGTTCCAGCAACCGTCACACAGCCACAGCACCTGCATCAAGGCAGCCCAGAGAGTGAAGCGGACACAGGGCTCCGTCCGGCGCTCAGCCCTTCTTGTAACTCTCCTTGAGGGAGTCGAGCATGATGATGGCGGAGTAGTAGTCGAGGCGGAAGGTGGAGGCCGGGGTGTAGGCCACCCGCCCGTGGGTCACCTGGGTCGCTGTGGAGAAAGTCGGGTCGTCGACGACCTTCTGGCGGCTGGCACTGTCTGCGGCGACGATCACCCAGTTGTCACCAGGCAGTCCCGTCTGGACATTCTCGTTGGACAACTTGACGATGTCCTGCCGCTGCCCCTTGGAGGTATCGCCCTTCACCTCCTCGGGGATGTCGGCCATGGTGAACCCGAGAGAGGTCAGGATCTGAACCTGGGGAGACTCCGCGGTCAGGGCCGCGGCGCCGCCGCCACCACCGCCGTAGACGATGAAGGCCGATGTCGTCCCCTCGGGAACAGTGATGGCCTCCTTGGTCGCAGAGACGTGCGCGTCGTAGTCGGCGATCACCGTGTCCGCCTGCTGCTCGTTCCCTGTGGCCTGACCGATGGTGCGGGTGACGTCCTGCCAGGAGCGCCCGGTGTAGTCGACGACCAGGACCGGCGCGATGTCACGCAGCTGCTCGACCTGATCGACCGCCGAGTCGCCACCACTCTTGGCCACGACGATGAGGTCCGGCTCGTAGCCGGCCACCTTGGTGACGTCGACCGACTTGATCTCGTAGAGCTTCTCCACCTTCTGCTTCTTAGCCGCATCAGACCACTGGACGAAGAAGCCAGAATCGTCACTCAGGCCGTCGGTGTTAGGAGCCGTCACGGCCGAGGCCACCACTGGAGCTCCCACCGCCAGCAGCGAGCCGGTCAGGGCTATGGAGGTGGACACGATGCGCTGGGGCTTCGAGGAAAGGGCGAGGTCGCCGTCGTCGGTCTTGACGGTGCGGGGCCATCCCTGGGATCCCGACGACGCCGAGCCGCTGGAGCCGGCTGAGCCTCTGCCGCCGGAGCGTCCGCACGCGGCCAGGCTCAGAGACACAACCCCGGTCAGGGTCGCAGCCAGGAGCCGCCGCCGTCCGATGACGAGACGTGGGAACGTATTCATCGCGGTCCTTCCCGTGGATGGCCTCACGATCAGAGGAAATCTGCGACCTCCTTCACAATCGCATCTTAAGTATGGCTAACCTAAATCCGACCTCATGGTGGGTCAACGCCCTGTCCAGTAGATGGGACCCGGCCGTCAGCGGCGCTTGCGGTAGGTGGTGGCCTCGGTCTCGTAGGCGGTATCGCCCTCGACGACGGCGTGCAGGAGCACCTCGGCCCACCGCACGACCTCCTCGCCGGACAGCGCCGCCCCGCCCATGCGGTTGGTGCCCGGCGCGGGCACCACGATGGTGCGCGTGGCGGGCTTCAGCACGGTTCCCGGGTAAAGGCGGGTGACCTTCATGCGCGCCGACTCGGGCAGGTCCACCGGGGCGAAGCGCACCGACTTGCCCTGAGCCACGATCTCGCGCACCCCCAGCTGGGCGGCCAGGGCCCGCAGCCGCGCCAGCGCCGCCAGGCGGACGGTCGCCTCGGGCACGGGCCCGTAGCGGTCGGCCAGCTCCTCCAGGACGTCGTCGACCTGCTCGCCCGAGCGCGCCGCCGCGAACTTCGTGTACGCCTCCAGGCGCAGACGCTCGTGGGGGATGTAGTCCTCCGGGACGGTGGCGTCCACGGGCAGCTCGATGCGCAGCTCGACGTCCTCGTCGTCGCCCTCCTCGAAGCCGACGGCGTCGGCCCCGGCCTTCCCGGAGCGGGCCAGGGCCTTCTTGTAGGCGGCCACGGCCTCGGAGACCATCCGCACGTACAGGTCGAAGCCGACCCCGGCGATGTGCCCGGACTGCTCGCCGCCGAGCAGGTTGCCCGAGCCGCGGATCTCCAGGTCCTTCATGGCCACCTGCATCCCGGCCCCCAGGTCGGTGTTGGTGGCGATGGTGCGCAGGCGCTCCAGGGCCGTCTCGGTCAGCGGCTTGTCCGAGGGGTAGAGGAAGTAGGCGTAGGCCCGCTCCCGGCCGCGCCCCACGCGCCCGCGCAGCTGGTGGAGCTGGGACAGGCCCATGCGGTCGGCGCGGTCGACGATGAGGGTGTTGGCGTTGGACACGTCCAGCCCGGTCTCCACGATCGTGGTGCACACGAGCACGTCGGTCTCCTTGCGCCAGAAGGAGTCGATGACGGCCTCCAGCTGGTGCTCGTTCATCTGCCCGTGGGCGGTGGCCACGCGCGCCTCGGGCACCAGCTCGGCCAGGCGCGCGGCGGTGGCGTCGATGTCCTCGACCCGGTTGTGGACGAAGAACACCTGCCCCTCGCGCAGCAGCTCGCGGCGGATCGCGGCGGAGACCTGCTTGGTCTCGTAGGCGCCCACGTAGGTGAGGATCGGGTGGCGGTCCTCGGGCGGCGTCGCCAGAGTGGACATCTCGCGCAGGCCGGTGACCGCCATCTCCAGGGTCCGCGGGATCGGGGTGGCGGACATGGACAGGACGTCCACGTTGGTGCGCAGCGCCTTGAGGGTCTCCTTGTGCTCCACCCCGAAGCGCTGCTCCTCGTCGATGATGACCAGGCCCAGGTCCTTGAACTTCACCTGGCCGGTGATGAGGCGGTGGGTGCCGACGACGACATCCACCGTCCCCTTCTCCAGGCCCTCGAGCACCTTGGCGGACTCGGTGGCGTCCTGGAAGCGGGACAGTGCCCCCACGGTCACCGGGAAACCGGCGTAGCGCTCGGTGAAGGTCTCGGCGTGCTGGCTCACCAGCAGGGTCGTGGGCACCAGGACCGCCACCTGCTTGCCGTCCTGGACGGCCTTGAAGGCGGCACGTACGGCGATCTCGGTCTTGCCATAGCCGACGTCGCCGCACACGAGCCGGTCCATCGGCTGGGCCTTCTCCATGTCGGCCTTGACCTCGTCGATGGTGGAGAGCTGGTCGGGGGTCTCGGTGTAGGGGAAGGCCTCCTCCAGCTCGGTCTGCCAGGGGGTGTCGGGACTGAAGGCGTGGCCGGTGGTGGCGGCGCGGGCGGCGTAGAGGCGCACGAGCTCTCCGGCGATCTCACGCACGGCCTTGCGGGCCTTGGACTTGGTCTTGGCCCAGTCGGCGCCGCCCATCTTGCTCAGGGCGGGGCTGTCGCCGCCGACGTACTTGGTGACCTGGTCCAGGGCGTCGGTGGGCACCAGGAGACGGTCGCCGGGCTGGCCGCGCTTGGAGGGGGCGTACTCGATGACGAGGTACTCGCGGGTGGCCGACGAGCGGGCCCCGCCCACGGTGCGCCGGCTCAGCTCGATGAAGCGCCCCACCCCGTGCTGGGCGTGGACCACGAGGTCCCCGGCGTGCAGGGACAAGGGGTCCACGGAGCGGCGGGCGCGGCGGGCCGGCAGGCTGCGGCGCTCGCGGGGGCCGGCCGAGGCCCGCCCGGTGAGGTCGGACTCGGCGATGAGGGCCAGGCGCAGCCCCTCGGCGAGGAAGCCGTGGCCGGCGCTGGCCTGGGTGACGCGCACGACGCCGTCTCCCGGGCCTGTCGTCGAGTAGGCGGCCGAATCGTCGGTCTCATCGGCGGGGGAGGCCGGGTCAGGGATCCAGTCGCCGTCACGGCCGAGCTCGGTGACCTCGGAGAGCTGGTCGACGATGCGGGCGGGGACATCGCCATCGCCCAGGAGCTGGGCCATGCGCCGGCCGGGTCCGGGCCCGTCGGTGGCCACGACGACGGTCCAGCCCTGGCGGGCCAGCCGGCCCAGGTCGGCGACCGCCCGCTCGAGCTCGCCGCGGTAGGTTCGCGGGTCGCTGAGGTCCAGGCGGGTGGTCTCGGGGCCGGCGGCCAGGGCGGTGAAGGACCACCAGCCGCGGTTGGAGGACAGGGCCAGGGCCCGGGCCTCGGCCAGGTGGGCGAAGGCGGCGGCGGACAGGTCGACGGGGACCGTGCCGCCGGAGGCCGCCGAGGTCCAGGCGGCGGCGAGGAACTCGGTGGTGGTGGCCGTGAGGTCCTCGGCGCGCTTGCGCACCCGTTCGGGCTCCAGCAGCACCGTGAGCCGGTCCCCGACGAGGTCGAGCAGCGGGACCATTGCGTCGACCAGGACCGGGGCGAGGGACTCCATGCCCTCGACGGCGATGCCCTGACTGATCTTCTCCAGCATGTCGGCGGCGCCGGGGACGGCGTCGACCAGGGCGGCGGCGCGCTCGCGCACCGCATCGGTGAGGACCAGCTCGCGGCAGGCGGTGGCGGTGACGGCGCCCAATGCCTCGATGGTGCGCTGGTCGGCGACGGCGAAGGAGGAGACCTCGTCGATCTCGTCGCCGAAGAAGTCCACGCGCACCGGTCTGGGCTCGGAGGGTGGGAAGACGTCGAGGATGCCGCCGCGCACGGCGTACTCGCCGCGGGACTCGACCATGTCGACGCGCGTGTAGGCGGCGGCCTCCAGGCGGCGGGCGGTCTCCTCCAGACCGACGGCCAGACCGGGGGCCAGCTGGACGGGCTCGAGCTCGCCGAGTCCGGCGATGACGGGGGCCAGCAGGGCGCGCACGGGGACGATGAGAACACGGATCGCCCCGCCCTCCTCAGGGTGGGCCAGGCGACGCAGGACGGACAGGCGCTGGGCGACGGTGTCGGCGCGCGGCGAGAGGCGCTCGTGGGGCAGGGTCTCCCAGGCGGGCATGACGGCGACGTCGTCCGCCGGCAGGTAGCTGCGCAGGGCCAGGGCGGTCTCCTCGGCCTCGCGACCGGTGGCGGTGACGACCAGCAGGGGCGTACCGGAGGCGTCTGCCGAGCCGGACGCCTGTACGTCGCCGCCAGCGACCCGCTGGACACCCTCCTCGCCCAGGGTCATGGCGGCCAGGACGGCGGGCCGAGCGCCTGGTGCGACGACGAGGCTGCGGTCGGAGCGCGAGCGGGAGGAGGCGGCGCGAACGGTGCGGGTGATGTCGGCGTCGGCGAGCAGCGGAGGCAGGAGCGCAGTCAGGAGCACGGCCGCGAGTCTAGTGACTCCCCGTCCCGGCACCACTGGCGGGCCGGACCGGTCGGCCGGTGAAGGCCCTGCGGGACCAGTCCCGGCTGCGGACCCGGTTCCAGGGATTGGCGTGCCCGGCGACGACACCAACGCCCCCGCCCGCGGTGTTGTTGCGGCTCTCCAGCAGGACGGAGACCTGTGCCGAGGCCGCCATACCGGCGATGAGCCACACGACGGTACCGATCTGGGTGATGAAGGCGACTGTGCCGTAGGCCGGGATGAGGCTGAGCAGGGCGATCTGCGCGGGGTTCGAGCGCTGGACGAAGGCCCTGGCGCCGTAGACCAGCAGCCCGGCCATGACGAGCACCACCGGGATCCAGCCGAAGCGCAGCGCGGTCAGCAGCAGGTGGTTGTCGATGGAGCTGTAGCCGCCCCAGGCCACCGAATCCCCTGACTTCTGGTAGGCCGAGGACAGTCCCAGTGGCTCGAGCTGACGCACCAGGACGAGGATGTCGCCGCGGTAGCCGGCCGAGTCCTCCTGCTCACGGCCGGCCGAGTCGAAGACGCCCAGCACATAGGGCAGCAGGACGCTGCCCACACCGACCAGCACCATGAGGAAGCCCATCCGCCACAGGGCGGGGATGTTGGTGTGCACCTGCATGAGGCTGAGGATGACGGCGATGACGGCACAGGCGATCGCCGAGCGGGAGAAGGTCGGGATGGTCGCCCCCAGGACGAGGGCGCCGGCCGCGATCCGGTAGCCGGGCCTCCACCGCGTGGCCAGGATGAGCGGGATCCCGGCCGCCAGGCACACTCCCAGGGCGATGGGATGACCGAAGGCGCCCTCAACGCGGGTGAAGCTGCCCCGGGCCAGGGGCGGGGCCCACTCCTCATAGAGGTTGTTGTCGATGGCGATGTAGCTGAAAGGATTGATGGTGGTGACGGCCTCGAACAGGGCCAGCACGGACACCGCGATCCACACGGCCGCCAGGACCTCGGCCATGCGCCGCAGTCCGAGCCTCTCCACGAGCAGCCGTCCGGCGAGGTAGGCGGGCAGGGCGCTAAAGACGACGTCGGACAGGACGTAGTTGAGCGGCGAGCCCGCGGCGACGGACAGGCCCACCAGGCACCAGGCGGTGGCAACCATGAAGTCACCGCTGGTCAGCCGCCACGAGAAACCGGGCAGGAGGGCGACGATCACCAGGAAGCAGGCCAGGGTGGCCGGAGGCACATTGGGCTCGAAGGGGATCATCACCCACACCGGCACGAAGCCGATGGCGCCCATCACCAGGCAGGCCCCGACGATGGGGCGGCGGTGGATGCGGTCGGCCACGAAGATGAGGACCGCCAGGGCGGCGGCCACCATGGGGAGGACGATGAACAGGGTCCTGGCGAAGGACATCATTCCTCCCTTGTCATGTCATGGCCGCGGCAATGTCACGGCGTTTGATCGGTGGTGTGTCGGCGGCCGGGGAGCCGCCGCAGGGCCGCTGTGAGAACTACCCGGGAATATGCTGGGAGAGCCTCCGAGGTCCTGACCAAGGTCAGCCGGAACCGGAAGAAGTCCGACGACCTCGCCCAGGTCCGGTTGAGTCCGACGTCTTCTTCCCTGCTGGGGCGGGAGTCCTCAGGACCCTCGCCCGTCACACGGTTCCGGTGAAAGACTCACCACATCGCCCGCTCCCCCACGTCTGAGGATTCCAGGCGTCGCCGGGGGCGCAGCGAAGGCTACTACAGTCACCGAGACCTGAGCGTGATCTTACAGTTAGGGTTGGGCCGTAGCCTTTCAGCATCCGCCGGGTCATGAGGCCCACGGTTCCCGACGGGCAGCCCGAACCGACCAGATCCAGAATCAGCCCCAGACCAGATGAGGAGCAGCGTGCAGCCGTCGCAGATCCTTCACGCCATCCGCAGGAACCTTGTCGCCTGCCTCGTCATCCTGCTCGTATGCATCCTGGCCGGACTGGGGGTGGCCCTGGCGACGCGGCCGGTCGCGGTGGCCACCACAACCCTGGGCATTCAGCCCAAGTCCAAGGAGACCCCTTCCTTCTCCACCCAGGCCAAGGACCTCATGCCGACCCTGGTGGAGCTCTCCACGAGCCCGAAGGTCCTCGATCCGGCAGCGGCCAACCTGAACATGGAGACCACTGATCTGGCGGAGGCCCTGACGGTCACCAACCCGCCCGAGACCCTGGTCCTGTCCATCACCGCCAAGGCCGGGAGCAAGCAGAAGGCCGTCGACATGGCTCAGGCAACGGCCGACTCGCTCAACAAGGAGCTCTCCTCCGGCGAGCTGCTGGGCAAGCAGGCCCTGGGAATGACGACGAGCACCACCTCACCGGCCACCACGGCCAACACCACCATGGAGCGCCCCGGCGCCCGGGCCGCGGCGATCTCCGGGCTGCTGCTGGGGCTTCTGGCCTCCGTCTCCTATGCGATGTTCCGTCACCGTCGTGACAGCGGTCATGGTGGGGGCCAGGGTGCCGAGATCCGTCCCGGACGTGCGGCGGCCGCTCTCAACGCCCTGAGGCAGAAGACCTCGGATCTCCTACGACCGAGCCAGCCGCCCGCACAGACTCAGATGCAGGCGCAGGTCCCCTACCAGTATCAGCAGCTCCCGGCCCCTTCACCGGTCCCGGCCTCCCCCGAGGTCTCGGTCATCCAGGCCTCCGACGCCGCCGCGACGCAGTCCGCCCCCTCCTCAATGCCATCCCCCGTCTCCGCGCCCATGCTTCCGGGCTCGTCGCCCGCCCCGGCCCCGCCCTCCCAGCCG
>NZ_MSKL01000028.1:0-32055 GCF_001937665.1 Actinomyces oris
GAGACGGGGACGGGCCGTAGAACACGATCGGAGACGGGGACGGGACGTAAAACAGGGTCGGAGACGGGGACGGGCCGTAGAACACGATCGGAGACGGGGACGGGACGTAAAACAGGGTCGGAGACGGGGACGGGCCGTAGAACACGATCGGAGACGGGGACGGGACGCGGGCTCACGCCCGGGAGCCTATGGGTTCCATGGCGCCATCGCACGGGTGATTCCCGCCCCATGTCGGCCGAGCGGTCGGGAGAGTAGCGTGAGGTCATGACTACCTCCAGCGCGCTGCGCATCCTTGAGCCGATGACCATGCGCGGGCTGACTGCCCGCAACCGCCTGTGGCTGCCGCCGATGTGCATGTACTCGGTCGAGGCGCGGGACGGCGTCGTCACCGACTGGCACGTGGTCCACTACGCCAGCCGCGCGGTGGGCGGCTTCGGCACGATCGTTGTGGAGGCCACGGCGGTCACCCCTGAGGGGCGTCTGTCCCCCAACGACCTGGGGCTGTGGTCCGACGAGCAGGTCGCCGGCCAGCGCCGCCTGGTGGAGGCGATTCACGCCGGCGGGGCCCTGGCCGGTATTCAGATCGGGCACGGCGGGCGCAAGTCGGGGACCCGGCCGTGGCGACCCAAGGTGGAGGGTGCGCGCACCGGCACCCTGGAGGGCTGGGAGCTGCTGGCCCCCAGCTCGATCCCCTTTCCGGAGCACGCGGTTCCCGCCGAGCTGGACGAGGCCGGTATCCGCCGGATCGTGGAGGCCTTTGCAGCGGCCGCGCGCCGCGCCGTCGAGGCCGGGTACGACGTCATCGAGATCCACGGCGCCCACGGCTACCTCATCCACGAGTTCCGCTCTGCCCTGTCCAACCAGCGCACCGACTCCTACGGCGGAAGCGTTGAGAACCGTCAGCGCTTCCCGCTCGAGGTGGTGCGGGCCGTGCGCGAGGCCATCGGGCCGGACACGCTGCTCGATATCCGGCTGTCGGCCTCGGACTGGGCCGGGGGCGGCGTCACTGGTGAGGAGACCGCCGCCTTCAGCCGCGAGCTGGTGAAGGCCGGTGTCGACGTCCTGCACATCTCCAGCGGCGGTAACGTCCCGGCCGAGATCCCGGTGGGGCCCGGCTACCAGCTGCCGCTGGCCGAGCAGGTCAAGCAGGCGGTCGCCGGCAGCGACGTCCCGGTGGTGGGCGTGGGCCTCATCGAGGAGGCGGCCCAGGCCGAGCAGGCGCTCATCGCCGGGCAGGCCGACGCGATCGCCGTGGGCCGGGCCGCCCTGCGCGACCCCTACCTGCCGCTGCGCTGGGCGGCCGACCTGGGGGCGCGCTCCTGGGACGAGGCCCCCTGGCCCATCCAGTACTGGCGCGGCACCTGGCGCTGAGCAGAGCCCGGCCACCCTCAGCCATTACTATCTCCTGGGAAGTCCTCAGTCGCATGCGACGTATCCATCCTCTGGAGGTAGATCCTTGGGCAGCAGCCATTCGACGGCACCCAGCGCGCAAAGGCACCGCGGGGACGTGTACTCCTCCCAGTGCCCGTGCCGCGATCTTCTTGACGTCGTGGCCAACAAGTGGTCCGCTCTGGCCATCGGCGCACTGGCCGAGGGGCCGTTGCGCTTCGGGGCGCTGCAACGGCGCCTTCAAGGCATCTCGCCGAAGGTACTGACCGCCACGCTGCGCCGGCTGGAGGACCACGGGCTCGTGCACCGAGAGGTGATCCCGGAGGTTCCTCTTCACGTGGAGTACTCCCTGACGGAGGTCGGCCGGAGCGCCGTCGAACCGGTATTCGCACTTCGGGAATGGGCCGAGTCCCGATACGCGCATGCGCTGACTCACGTGAGGTCGATCCCCTAGGTCGTGTTGCGGCGTGAAGGCGGTCCCGGGGCTATGACCCGGGGAGTCGCCAATGCGCGCAGTTCGGCGGGAACGCGCCTCAGTCCTCGACCTCGGACTTTGAGGGTGCAGCGGGGCCTACGGTGCACCCACGAGTCCCTGGGCATCCGGACGCCATCACGGCCGGCGCACCGGCACTCCACTATCTTCTTGATAGTAGAGGTCATTGCGGGTAACCACTTTCTTCCTACTACGGTCTGTGCCCGTTGACGGTGCACCTCCGTCGAACCTGGTACAAGCCGATGAGCAAAAAGAGCAAGGAGCTATCGATGCCCTCAAGCAGCCCTGACACCCGAAGTACCATGACCGCTGTCGTCACTCGATCCGGAGGCTCGGTGGACGCCCCGGATGCCCTGATCGATGCCACCGTCCCCGCCCCGGCGGCCCCCACTGGCCACGACATCCTCGTGGAGGTTAAGGCACTGTCCGTCAACCCCGTTGACGTCAAAGTGCGCGCCGCCCTCAACCACGCCGGCGGCGAGGAACGCATCCTGGGATGGGATGCAGCGGGAACGGTCATCGCGGTCGGTGAGCAGACCACTCTCTTCCAACCGGGCGATGACGTCTACTACGCCGGAGCACTGGAGCGTCCCGGCTCCTACGGACGGCTGCAGCTCGTGGACGAACGCATCGTCGGACCGAAGCCGAGCTCGTTGGACTACGCGAGTGCCGCGGCGCTGCCCCTGACCTCCCTCACCGCGTGGGAGGCGCTTTTCGACAAGCTCCACTTGAGCAGGAACTCCACAGGCACGATCCTCGTGCTGGGAGCCGCAGGAGGGGTGGGATCCATGGTGATCCAGCTGACCAAGGCCCTCACCGATGTCTCCGTCATCGCCACCGCCTCACGTGAGGAGTCCCGCGACTGGGTCCGGTCGCTGGGTGCCGACGCAGTGGTGGACCACTTCGCCGAGGACCTTGCCCAGCAGATCCTCGCCATCGCACCGGATGGCGTCGACTATGTCTTCACCCCACAGAGTCGAGGGCGCGTGCCGCTGCTGACCACAGTGGTTCGTCCTTTCGGGGAGATCGTCGCCATCGACGACGAGCGAGACCTGGACCTGTACGCGCTCAAGGACAAGGCCATCTCCTGGCACTGGGAGTTCATGTTCGCCCGGCCCAGGCACGGCTACGACCTCATCACCCAGCACCGCATCCTCTCCACCGTCGCCGAGCTCATCGACAGTGGAAGAATCCGTGGCACTGCGTCCCAGACGCTCACGCCTCGCAATGCTGCCCAGATACGGGAAGCTCACCGCCTCATCGAGAGCGGGCGCACAGTGGGGAAGATCGTCGTGGCCGACGCCGGCTGAGTCGACCGAATCGGGACCGAACGGGGCTTCGATCGCCGTACGCGGTGGACTACCCGACGGCGTCGAGGTAGAGCCAGCGGCCGGCGCGGCGGGTGAAGCGGGAGCGCTCGCACAGGGCGTCGTCCACCACTCCCCCGCGCCCGTCGCCGGTGCGGTAGGTGGCGGTGAACTCCACAATGCCGGTCTCGTCGTCCGCCCCGCCATCGACGGTCTCGTGGATGGTCAGTCCCATCCACCGGGTCCCGGGATGGCAGTAGGGCCCCTCGGGACGGGTGCGTGGGTGCCAGGTGCGGAAGAGGTAGTCCTCGTCGCCGACGACGAAGGCCGTGTAGCGCGAGCGCATGAGGGCCTGGGCCGTGGGCGCTGGGGCGCCGTCGTGGAACGGCTCGCAGCACTGGGCGTAGGTTCCCCCGCTGCCGCAGGGGCAGGGGGCGGCGCCGTGTACGCCCGCAGCGCGGATCGGCGAGTCCGGCTGGGTCCTGCGGCCCGCTCGCTCCCCCGCCATGCTCAGGCCCCCTGCCAGTAGGCGTGCAGGGCCTGGGCGAGCCAGGGGCCATCCTTGACGCCGCACATCTCGCGGGCCGAGTGCATGCTCAGCAGGGGCACGCCCACGTCGACCGTGGTGACGCCGAGGCGGGTGGCGGTGATGGGGCCGATGGTGGACCCGCAGGGCACGGCGTTGTTGGAGACGAAGTCCTGGCTGGGCACGCCCGCGGCGGCGCAGGCCCGCGCCCAGATCGCGGCCCCCACGGCGTCGGTGGCGTAGCGCTGCTGGGCGTTGATCTTGAGCAGGGGGCCGTGGTTGATGAGCGGCTGGACGGCCGGGTCGTGCAGGTGAGCGTAGGCGGGGTGAACGGAGTGCCCGGCGTCGGCGCTCACGCAGGTCGAGCGCGACAGGAGGGCATCGACGGCGTCGCCCTTGATCCCTAGGGCCGCGGCCAGGCGCCGCAGCAGCGTCTCAAGGAAGGGGCCGCCCGCCCCGGAGCGGGTGTCCGAGCCGACCTCCTCGTGGTCGAAGGCGACCATGATGACGGGTTCGGCCGGCTCGGCCCCGGTGGCCGCGAGCGCCTCGAGCGCGACCAGTCCGGCGTGGACGGAGGAGAGGTTGTCCAGGCGGGAGGAGGCCAGGAACTCCCCGTCCCGGCCGAAGCGGGTCGGTGCCTGGGTGGGGTAGGTCAGGACGTCGTGGCCGGCGAGCTCGACCGCGTCGATGCCGGCGATCTCGCACAGGTGGGTCTCAACGGCGTCGGGGGCGGCGTCGGGGCCGGCCAGTGACCACAGGGGCAGCAGGTGGGTCTGGCGGTCCAGGTGAAGGGTGTCGTTGACGCTGCGGTCCAGGTGCGGGGCGATCTGGCAGACACGGGCGATGGGGCCGGTGCGCACGAGGTGGACGGCGCCGTCGCGAGTGGTCAGGCGCCCGGCCAGGCCCAGCTCGCGGTCGAGGAAGGAGGCGAGCAGGGGGCCGCCGTAGACCTCGGCGTTGATGAGCTGCCATCCGGAGCGGACGAGGGCGGCCCCGGGCTTGAGCTTGAGGGCCGGGGAGTCGGTGTGGGCGCCGACGATGCGCAGGCCCGTCCCCGAGGCGAGTGTCTCGGGCAGCACCCAGGCGGCGATGGCGCCGTCGCGGATGACGTAGCCGCGGCGCGGCAGGCCGTCCTCCCAGGAGACGGTCTCGTCGGCGCGGGTGAAGCCGGCCGCCTCCAGGCGGCGGGCTACCTCGGCGGCGGCGTGGTAGGAGCTGGGCGAGGCGGTGACGAAGTCGATGAGCGAGTCGGTGTAGGCGTCGTTGTCGTGCAGGATCGCGCCGGCATCGGTGGCGAGGACGCCTGAACAGAGGTGGGGCGGGGCACTGGCGGGTGTGCTGGCGGCATCAGTCATGGCCCCAGTCTTCCACCCGGTGCGCCGCATGCCCCGACCGACCTCCCGGCCGAAATCCACCGTGGGGTAGGGCAGAATCGGGGCGTGAGCATCTCTCAGCCGGTCATCCCGCCCGCCTCGTCCTCTCCCGTCCACGCCGTCCTGCTCGATGCCGACGGCGTTCTTCAGCTCATCGGCACCCCGTGGGGCGAGGCGCTGACACGAGGCGGCGGACCCGCCTTCGCCCAGGCCATGATCGATGGTGAGACCGACGCCCTGACAGGCCGGGAGACCCTGACCGAGCTGCTGGAGCGGGTGGTGAAGAACCTGGAGCTGGAGCTGCGCACATCGGACCTGTTGGAGATGTGGCACCGGGCCACACCCGACCCTCTGGCCTGGCAGCTGGTGGGGGATCTGCGCGAGGCGGGCTACACAACAGTCCTGGCCACCAATCAGCAGTGGGAGCGTCGGGCCTGGATGCGCGAACAGCTGGGCTATGACGGCCTGTGCGACATCGACGGCTACTCCTGCACGCTGGGGGTGGCCAAGCCGGATGCCGCCTACTTCCAGCGGCTGCTGGAGCTCGCAGGGGTGGAGGCGGATCAGGCTCTGTTCGTCGATGACAGCGCCACCAACATCACCGCGGCCCGTAAGGTGGGCTTGCGCACTATCCACCACCCGGCCGACGCCGGCGGCGAGCTCCTGCGCCGCGAGGTCGCCCAGGCCCTGATGCCGGCTACCTCTGCGTCACAAGGATGAGCCGGCGGGCCACCGTTCCTCCTTTCGGAACTTGCCCAACCGACGAGGGCGGGGAAGACTCGCCCTGACAGGAGCGTTCACAGGGAAGGACACCTCATGGCAGGAACCGCGACGGACGACCGGACCCCCGGGACCACCACCGCTGAAGCCGCTGCGTCCACCGTCGAGTCCTCCGCCTCCACGGCCCGCCGGGCCCCGGAGGTCTTCCTGCGCCTCATCACGGCGATCCACTCCGTCCTGCCGGGCTTCGTGCGCAGCCGGCTGCCGGTGACCTTCATCGGCTACGCGATCATCAACGGCTCCGCCTTCTTCCTGGACATCACCTGCCTGTGGGTGTTCTACAACCACTTCCACTGGTTCTACCCGGTGGCGGTCACGGTCGGCTACGCCATCGCGGCCGTCTACTCCTTCCTGCTCAACCGGTGGCTGAACTTCCAGGCCCATGGGCACGTCGTCGAGCAGGGGGCGGGCTACATGGCTGGAGTCATCAGCCAGTACGTCATCTTCATCCTGGGCCTGTCCTCGCTGCTGCACTGGTTCGGGGTCAATGCGGAGCTGGCGCGCGTCATCTCAGCCTGCTGCGAGGGCATCTACCTCTACGTGTTCATCCGGCTGTGGGTGTTCCGCGGGGTGCCGGAGCCCGAGCAGGCGCGCAAGTCCGCGGCCTCCTCCGTCGAGGCCTGAGCACCCCGGTCGGAGGCGAGACCGGCGAGGAGGTCGGCGCTCACCAGGAGGCGCGGGTCGTCTCAGTGGGTCCGTCGAGCTCGGTGAAGCCGGCGTCCGTGACGCTGACGGGCCGGGTGGTGGCCTCCCACTGCTCCCGGCTGGGCACGACGACGCGCACCCGGTAGCCGTCATCGGCCCAGGCCCGCCTCAGGGCGGGTGGCATGAGGCTGCTCTCCCAGGCCAGCTGGGCGGCGTGAGCGCACTGGGCGGCCAGCTTGCCCGAGGTCATCTCGTGCAGGGGCGTGGCCTCGATCGTCACCAGAGCCCCGGTGGAGGCCGACGCCGCCGTGAGCGTGATCTCCTCGACCGCAGCGGGGTCCTTGGCGACGCGCGCGGTGATCTCGGCGGGCGGCGGGGGCAGCTCGTCACCGGCCGGGAAGTGGGTGCCCTCCACCTGGGTCTTGGCCAGCGCCCCGGGCAGGGGGCGCACCGGACCGGGGACGAAGGCGCGCGCGGCCGCCTGCCCCCAGCCGGTGGGGCCGTCCTGGGTGACGGTGACGCCGTCGATGCCCTGAACCTCCTCCCAGCGCTTGCCCCGGGCTCGGCGCACGAGCTTGCGGATGCGCCCGTCGCGCCAGTGCTCGACGGCCGGGCTCCACGGTCCGCCGGAGGCGGAGGCGGGCGAGGCAAGGAGTGAGACGACGGCCCGGGCGGCGACCTCGGCGACGTCGATCCGCCGGGGCGGGTGGACCTTGTCGTAGCGCACGGCAATCTGCATGCCCCAGGGCACGGTGTGGTCCAGATTCCCGGATAGAGAGGGCAGAGGCGATGACGGAAGTGACGACGATGACGGTGATGCGGAGTGCGGCACGGGCAGGAGCCTACGGGGTCGTGATTGACGGCGTCAGGCCCCACCTGCACCTCGACTCCTGGAGGACCGTCAGAGCCATGGGAACGGTGGACGGGAATGACCAACGAGCACATTTCCCACCAGATGGAGGATAGGTGACGCATGAAGATCCTCCTGCGGCAGGAGAGGATTCTCAATGCGAGTCGTTTAGGTTGCCGCTATGCAACCACCTGTTCCGTCCACCATTCCCGGTTCTCCGGGCTCGACGCCGTCAGCCGCGCCGGCCTCTCGCCCGCGGATGTTCAACGGCGCAACCGTTCACGGCATCAAGGGAATCCGCGAACTGCGTCACCCTGCCGAGATCCCGCTGCTGATCGCGACGAGCGTGGCGACGGGATTGGCCTATCTGCTGTGGATCGGACTGCTGATCTGGCTGATCGCCGTACCAGAACCGACCGGTCCGGGGGCTCAGGTCCGCGATTTCTTCCTCACCAAGGAGGGCAGCGGCATGCAGTTCCTGCTGCTGGTACCCGCCGTCCCGATCATCCTCTGGGTGGCACGCGCGATGATGTACGCCAAACTCCGCGCAACCGCGGTCCAGATGAGTCCCACCCAGTTCCCGGAGGGCTACCGAATGGTTGTCGAGGCGGCCCGGCAGTTCGGCCTGCGCCGGGTTCCCGATGCCTACGTGGTGATGGGCAACGGTCGGATCAACGCCTTCGCGGCCGGCCACGGCTTCCGGCGTTTCGTGGCCGTCCACTCCGACATGTTCGAGATCGGTGGCCGGATCCGCGATCCCGAGGGGCTGCGCTTCGTCATCGGACACGAGGTCGGGCACCTCGCCGCAGGCCACATCTCCCTCCTGCGTCTGCTGTTCGTCACACTTGGCCGCAACGTTCCATTTCTGGGCAGTGCTCTGAGCCGGTCCCAGGAGTACACAGCGGACAACCACGGCTATGCCTATGCACCTCAGGGCGTGCCCGGACTCGTCGGGGTCCTCTCCGGCGGCAAGTACCTGGGGGCCGAGGTCAACACCCACGCCGTGGCAGATCGCGCCACACGGGAGAAGGGCCTGTGGTTGCACATGTCCGTCTGGCGGTCCTCACACCCAGTCATCACCTGGCGCGCCCACGCCCTGCGCGACCGCAGCCGGCCGGGACGACTCATGATCCGCCCGCCGGCGTCGACCGCCTGGTTCCCGCCCTCGGTCCCCAGCGGCTACGAACGCTCCAGTTCCTGGCCGACGCCGGAGCAGATGCTCGCGGTGCTGGACTCCACTACTACGAGCGTGCCCAGCGAGGAGCAGTTCGGCCGCTACCCGGGCGTGACCTACGAGATTCCCAGTAATGAGCTGCGCTGGGCCTCCCCCGTTCCCGTTCCGGTGAGAACGGAGCCTCTCGGGCAGGCCGCCTTCGGAGCACACCACAGCATGGCCGGTTCCGCCGGGCCTCAGCAGCCCGAGCCCTACGGGTACGCCCCACCAGCAAGTCCCGTGCAGGAACAACGCATGGATGCCCCGGGGGCGGCATCCACTGAGGCAACGATCCAGGAGACTTCGCACTCCGAGACCGACCAGTACTGAGCTCGGTCGGGGGACGGCGAGCCCGCGTCAGCACTCGGTCAGCGCAGTGGCGCCGGTTGGTGAACGGAAGCGTTCACCAACCGGCGCCGTTCTGCACCCGTGCAGTGTTCGTGCTGCGCCCCGCGTACTTCTCCGCACCGGGAGCGCCGGAGGACTCAGCTCGGAGCGACAGCGCTGGCCGCCGTCGTGAAGGATTCCAGGGCGTCCCGAAGGTCCGCGGAGTTGTCGGCGACATGAATGGCCTGGCAGCGGGTGGTGAGCTCGTCGAGCTCGGCCAGGCGACGTCCCACGGACTCGACGACGCCGGAGGCGGCGCTGGAGAGCTCTGCGGCGGTGGCGGGCAGTGCCGGGTCGCTCGACGCGGGAGAACCGGTCCACAGCATGAGGAGCTGGTTCGGGATCGTCATCATGCGGCTGGCCTCGCCGATGTAGGCGACCGCCTGGGCCGCGAGCGCGCTGTGGGCCTGAGCCTGACGCTCCATCTCGGCAATGCCGTCACGAAGCGACTCGATGAGGTCGGGGATGGCCTCCGCCGAGTACTGCAGGTCTCCGGCGCCGTCGATGAGCTCGACGGTGAACAGCGAGGTGATGGTGGCGTGCAGGCGGGCCAGCGCAATGCGGAAGCGGGTCCGGGCGCCATTGGAGTCGAGCTGGGCCAGGGTGTCGACCAGTCGCGCCACGAGGGGGCTGACCAGGCTCTGCATCTGGGTCCACAGGTCCAGCAGGTCGGCCAGGGGCTTGACCCGGGGGTCGGAGCGGTCCAGGGCGGCAATGCGCTCGGCGTTCAGACGAGGGTCCTCCAGGGTTCGGGTCAGCCCCTTCCCCGCAGCCTTGAGGGAGGCGGAGAGCTCGGCAAGCTGCTGCTGACCGGACATCCACGAGTCGAGCCCCGCGGCGATGGTGGTCACCGCCTCGAGCATGACGCGCAGGTCCCCGGTGGCGCCGGGGCGCTCCGGAATCCCCTCGGAGAGCTCCTCACGGCGCGCCACCTCCGCCGGCAGGGCCGTGTTCTGGAACTCCTCGTAGGAGGACAGACCCACCCCGGTCAGCAGCTCAGCGATACGGCCGAGTCCCTCCTCCGCCGCCGCCCGGCGGTTGGCCCCGGCATTGACAGCCTGGTCCTCGATGGCACGAGCGTCGCGGTAGATGTCGCAGGCGGTTTCGAACAGGTCGGAGCACACCGGCCGGGTGCGCACCGAGAGGTAGCCGCCGTCGGACAGCGGGGTGACGGTGGCGAAGACGTCGTACTCACTACCGTCGGCGGCGAGGTTGCGCACGTAGGCGGCGAAGGGACTGCCGGTCTTGAGGGTGTCCCACATGGCTTTGAAGGCTCCACCGGGCATCTCCGGATGGCGGATGATGTTGTGCGGGGCGCCGGAGAGCTCGTCACGCCGGTAGCGCGAGAGCTCAATGAAGACGTTGTTCGAGTGGCGGATGACGCC
This sequence comes from Actinomyces oris, assembly GCF_001937665.1. GTDB lineage: Bacteria > Actinomycetota > Actinomycetes > Actinomycetales > Actinomycetaceae > Actinomyces > Actinomyces stomatis. The sequence continues at coordinate 10,349 of NZ_MSKL01000028.1, forward strand.
ACGCGCGTCTGTGGTGGAGAAGAAGAGCTGGTCAACCCCCACCTCGTGAATGGCTCCGGTGACCTGCGGCATAGGCAACTGCTCCTTGAAGAGATCGAGGGACGGTGACATCCGGCACGCGGAGCCGGGTAACCACGACCTTCCACCCGTTGATTGACGGTTGGACGGCTGAACAATACACCCCACTTCCGGAACAAGACCTGGAAGGAATCAAAGAAAAGAGATCGCTCACGTGTTTAAAACACATCAGAGATTAATCACATTTACCCCCTCGGAAAAGCACATATCCCGCCTCGGAAAATCAAAAGAAATCCACTGAACGAATTCCCAGAATACTCTCAGGTACATTGAAGCGCTCCCCCAGGAGCAGTGGGTTACATAGTGATCGCCGCCGGACGGAACCGGTCGCGAGGGTTGGGGAGCCCGATGACCGATCGGTTTTCGAGGTCGCCCGGGTTGATAGGGAGCCCGATCGCGAACCGCTCCGGCGAAGGGGGGTGAGTCTCCTCTGGAATATGGGATTCAGAGGCGATACCACCCTCAACGACAGGGGCCTGTGGGGCTCGGAGAAGTCCGAGCCCCACAGGCCGCGTCGTTTTTCGACATCATTGCGTCGGTTTCTTCTCCACACTCCCGTCTATCGAATAAGGCGGGGAAGCAGACGGACACCAATCGCCATGACTACGAGCTCCACCAGGGTCTGAGTCACCACCGCAATCGGTGCCATCCCCATGGAATCGGGCAGCGCCAGAGCCAACGGCAGAACCACCAGCGAGTTACGGGTGGTCCCGGAGAAGGCGAGAGCCAGGCGCTCCTGACGTCCCTGGTGAGCCATGCGCCCAGCAATGTCTCCCACAGCCGGCATAACAAGAGCGAAAGTCACGAAGAGGGGAACAACCCGGGCGACGACGTCGGGCCGGGAGGCGACATGGGGAACCTGGGACGCGACGACGAGTACCAGGGTCGCCATCATGAGCGGAACCATGAGCGCCGTCGTCGCTGAAGCGAGCCGGGCGGCTGACCGGAACCGGGGTGAGGCACGCCGCGTGAGGATCGACAGCCCCATGGGCAGTGCGATCATGAGGACGAAGGCCTGCGCGAAGGGCTGCCAGCTGATACCACCGCCCTGAGCCCCAGGTGAGCCGGTGGCGAAGGCCAGCCACAGTGGCAGGACGAGGGCCTGGATGAGCATGAGAGCCGGAGATGCCGCCAGGATGCACGACCATGCGCCGCCGGCCAGACGGGTGAAGACCATGACGTAGTCGACGCAGGGCGCCAGAAGCACCAGGAGGGTGCCGACCAGGAGCCCCGGCTCATCGGCCACCAGCCGGGACAGGGGCAGGACCACCGCCGGCACCACCAGGAAGTTGACCACCAGAAGCGCCGTCATGAACCGGGCGTCGGCGAAGGCGGCCCGCAGGCGATGGAAGGGGACACCGAGAAAGGTCGCGTACAGCAGTGCGACCAGTGCCGGGGCGATAGCCACCTCAAGAAGGCTGCGGGCTGCAGGAGCGGCCAGCCCCAGGACGGCGCCGGCCACGAGCGCACCCAGGTACAGGACCACCTGGTGGTGCTCCATCCACGCGACCACCGGGGCCTCCTCGCCTGCGTCCTCCATAACGGAACCGTATCGCGACCGGACGGGACGGTAACCGTTGCCGGGCGGCTACGCCTCCAGGGAGTAGCCCGTCACCGGCCCGGCAGTGTTGGGCTGCCAGCCCAGCGCCGGGGCAACGTGCTCAGCGAAGGCCTGAAGGATGTGGAGATTGAAGTCGACGCCGAGCTGACTGGGGATGGTGAGCATGACGGTGTCGGCGGCATGGAGCGCCTCGTCCTGGGTCAGCTGCTCGATGAGGACGTCGGGCTCGGCGGCGTAGGTGCGCCCGAAGGTCGACTGCAGGCCGTCAATGATGCCGATCTGGTCGCGGGAGTCCTCGCCACGCAGGGCGAAGAATCTGCGGTCGACGTCGGAGACGATCGGGAAGATGGAGCGCGAGACGCTCACACGCGGGGTCCAGTCGTGGCCGGCCTCCTTCCACGCCTCGCGGTAGCGGCGGATCTGCTCGGCCTGGAGGTGGGAGAAGCCTTCACCGGTGGCCTCGGTCAGGAGGGTCGAGCTCATGAGGTTGAGTCCCTGACGGGCGGTCCACTCGGCGGTCTCCCGTGAGCCGGCACCCCACCAGAGGCGGCGGTCCACTCCGGGGGCGTGCGGCTCGATGCGCAGACGGGCACCGGCGCCGGCACCCGGGGTCATGCCGCTGCTGGTATCGAGGTCGGCCTGAGGGACGCCCCGGACGGCATCGAGGAACTGAGCGGTGTGGGCGTGAGCGACGTCAGCCCCGCGCGGGTCGACGCCGCCGGTGTAACCGAAGGTCTCCCAGCCACGTACAGCCTGCTCCGGCGAGCCGCGGGAGATGCCGATGGCGATGCGCTGGTCGGTGAGCAGGTCGAGGGCGGCGACCTCCTCAGCCAGGTAGAGAGGGTTCTCGTAGCGCATGTCTGAGTTATGGCGTTGGACGGAACACCTATTGCTTGCGGGCACGCGCAGCCCGCAGTCCGTTGGCGATGACGACGACTTCGGCGACCTCGTGCACGAGGACGACCGCTGCCAGGCCGAGCACGCCGGTGATCGCCAGCGGCAGCAGCACAGTGATGATCGCCAAGGACAGCACGATGTTCTGGTTGATGATCCTGCCGCCGCGGCGGGCGTGGCGCAGAGCCTGCGGGATGAGGCCGAGGTCGTGGCCGGTGAAGGCGACGTCGGCGGACTCGATCGCGGCGTCGGAGCCGGTCGCGCCCATCGCGATGCCCACGGTCGCCCCGGCCAGGGCGGGCGCGTCGTTGATGCCGTCGCCGATCATCGCGGTCGGCGACGTCTCCGAGAACCCGGCGACGATGCGAGCCTTGTCCTCGGGACGCAGCTCGGCGTGCACGTCGCCGATCCCGGCCAGCTTCGCCAGCGCAGCAGCGGTGCGGGAGTTGTCGCCGGTGAGCATGCTCACCTCGACGCCCTGGTCGCGCAGGGTCCGCACGACCTCGGGGACCTCGGGGCGCAGCTCGTCGCGGACGCCGATCGCCCCGGCCAGGAAGCCGTCGACGGTGACGAGCACGCAGGTCTGCCCCTCGGCCTCCAGGTCCTCGACCCGGGCCTTGAGCGGACCGGCGTCGATCCAGCGCGGACTGCCCACCGCCACCCTGCGGCCGTCGACCAGGCCACCGATGCCGTGCCCGGCCTCCTCGGCCACGTCCTGCGCGGCGGGGGTTCCCCGGCCCGCGGCGGCGATGGCGGCGGCGAGTGGGTGCGTCGAGTGCTGCTCCACGGCGGCAGCCCAAGCAAGCACCTGCGCATCGTCGAACCCATGGGCGGCGACGATGGCGGTTACCTCGGGCCGGTTGCGGGTCAGAGTGCCGGTCTTGTCCACGGCCAGGTGCCGGATGCCGCCGAGGCGCTCGAAGGCGGCCCCGCTCTTGATGACGACGCCGAACTTGGTCGCCGCGCCGATCGCGGAGACCACGGTGACGGGCACCGCGATCGCCAGCGCGCAGGGGCTGGCCGCGACGAGGACGACCAGGGCGCGGGTGATCCAGGTCTCCGGGTCGCCGAGCAGGGACCCGAGCACGCCGACGAGGACGGCGAGGACCATCACGCCGGGCACCAGCGGGCGGGCGATCCGGTCAGCGATCCGGGCTCGGTCGCCCTTCTCGGCCTGGGCCTGCTCTACCAGCTCCACGATCGTGGTCAGCGAGTTGTCGGTGCCCGCGGCGGTCGCCTCGACCTCCAGCACGCCGGCGCTGTTGATCGCGCCCGCCGACACCGCTTCTCCGGGCGCGACCTCGACCGGGATCGATTCACCGGTGATCGCCGAAGTGTCCAGGCTCGACCGGCCCGAGCGGACCAGCCCATCGGTCGCGACCCGCTCGCCAGGGCGGACCAGCAGCACGTCGCCGACGGCGATCTCCCTGGCCGGGACCGAGGCGGAGGTCCCGTCGCGCAGCACGGTCGCGGTCTCCGGCACGAGCTTCAGCAGCGCGCGCAGCCCGCCGCGGGCGCGGTCCATCGCCTTGTCCTCCAGGGCCTCGGCGATCGAGTAGAGGAACGCCAGCGCGGCCGCCTCCTCGACGTAGCCGAGGATCACCGCGCCCACGGCGCTGATCGTCATCAGCAGCGCGATCCCGAGCTTGCGCTTCACAACGAGATTCCGGATCGCACCGGGCACGAACGTGTACGCGCCCAGCAGCAGGCCCGCCCAGAACGCGACCAGCGCCGCGATGTGCAGCCCCGACCACTCCAGCGCCAGGCCGGTGCCGAACGCGACGCCGGAGAGGATCGGCACGACCAGGCCGGGATCACGCCACCACGGGCGCTCTGCCTCCTCTGCCTCGTCCGCGGGGCTGGTCGTCGGCTCGTCGCAGCCGCAGGCGGCGCTCACGAGGCGTCCCCCGAACTGCTCGCGGCGCAGCAGCCCGGCACCGAGCAGGCCGGGTCGATGCACGGCGCGCTCTCGTCCACGGCGAGGGTCACATCGACCAGTGCCGTCAGCGCCGCAGCCAGGTGCGGGTCGGCGATCTCGTAGCGAGTCTGGCGGCCCTCGGGCTCGGCGACCACGATCCCGCAGTCGCGCAGGCAGGTCAGGTGGTTGGACACGTTCGAGCGGGTCAGCCCCAGCTCGCGCGAGAGCACCGCGGGGTGGCTCGGGCTGTCGAGCAGGGACATCAGGATGCGGGAGCGCGTCGGGTCGGCCATGGCCCGGCCGAGCCGGTTCATGACGTCAAGACGCGAAGCAATGGTCAGCATGCACTGAACTATACAGCAGCCGCTGACCTAATGTCCAGTTGTCGCGGCTGCCGCACGCGCTGCGCGCGCTTGCCCTCGTGAGGCGTGATCACCTCTTGCGCCAGCGGGGCCACTTCGGCATCCCGCGGCCCTTCCAGGTCTCCACGAGACCCGCAACCCAGCGGACGGACGCGAAGAGCCCGTAGCCGGCCCCGGCGAGGCCAGCGCCGACCACGAGCCACCGGCCGATGCCGAGCCACACGCTCCCGTCCACGTCCAGCGCCCACTGAACACCCGTGATGAGCCCGGCGATGCCCATCCAGAGACCGGCGACGACCACGGCCACCGGCAGGAGAACGAGGCACATCGCGGCGGCGGCGGACCAGAGCTGTCGCGCCTCCAGCTTCGCCGTCGCGGCGATGATCCGCTCCGCCCGCGCGTTCGAGGCGTCGAGGCTCGCGGTCATCGTGGCCGAAGCCTCCCCGGCGACCTGCTCGACAGCCTTCTCGACCCGTTCCTCGGTGCGCTTCTCGATCCGCTGGACCGCGCCGCCGACCTGGCTCACGAGCTTCTGGTTCGCTGTGACCTGCGCCTTCAGACCCTCAATCGCCGAGGCCGTAGCCGCGCGATTCTTCTGCGCCTCCGCGACCAAGCTCCGCGACGCGGCGTTCAAGCTCTCGCCGTTGAGACTCTGCGCGAACTCGCCGAGCGTGCTCGCGATCTCGTTCTGCCTGCTCTCGATACTCGCGATCCTCGCGGACACGTCACTGGAGGGCGAGGAGGTCGACGCCGGGGCCGTGATCCGCTCCAGCCGCCTCGTCGTCTCCTCGTCCATGACCTTCACGAACCCCGCGAGCTTCTTCTGCTGTTCGGTCAGCGTGGCGATCCTCGTGTTCTGCGCCTCGACGGCGGCGAGGATCGAGGTCAACAGCTCCATCGTCTCCGGACTGCCGAGCTGCTGCTGCGACTGCTCGGGCTCGTTCTGCTGCTTCAGCCTGTCGAGCGCTGCGCTCATGTTCCTTCTCCTTCGGTAGTCGAAGAACGCCTGCGCGCCCTCCGGGGTGAAGTCCGCCGAGAGGGCGCTCGCGCGCTTGCGGCGCTCGGCGCGGCCGGACTCGCCGCGGCGATCCTCGATGTAGAGCGTCCAGGTCTCTTGCCCGGCGCGCTTGCCCTTCTTGCTGACGGGGCTGTGCAACCGCATCCGCGGCACCCGCTCCCCGTCATCGCCGAGCCGCTGGTTCTGCTCCTCGATCACCGAGACCAGACCGGCCTTGTCCACCGCCCGGGGATCGGCCAGCGCCGCGCTCATCCGGTCGCCCATCTCGCGGTCGAGCGATCCCTCGGCGAAGTCCTCGCGGCGCAGCTCCCAGTCCTTCGGTGCGTGCTCCAGCCGCTTCACGACCGAGAGCCCGTGTTCTCGCATCAGCTGGTCGTTCGCCGACTGGACGCCCCGCTGATTCCCGGCCTTGCGGTCGTGGAACGTGCGATAGTCCGAGAGCGCCTTCCCCGTCCGGTTGTTGTGGTTGATGACCAAGATGTGGTTGTGCGGCTTCTTGCCCCGCCCATCCACATGACTGACTACGAGGCAGTCGGAATCCGGGTGCATCTTCTTCGCGAGCTGATAACCGAGATCGTTCACCCGCTGCACGTCCTCCGGACTCTTCGGGTCGAACTCCTCGTCGCTGAACGACTGGCGGTAATGCACCGCCTCGACCTCGCGCGTCGTGTTCTGCGTGAGCGACCGAGCGCGCGCCGAGAACGCGCCGGGGCCTCCCGGCACATCGCACGTGATCGCGATGCCCCGCTCGTCCTCCTTGCCACGGATATAGCGCTCCGTGTCGGCGGCGCTGGCGCTCGCGCTGTAGTGCGTGGTGCTCATGAGGCCGCCCGATCCCCGAGCAGGGCGCGGACCTCGCGCAGCAACTCGATCAGCTCGGGCACCTCCGCCGACAGCGCCACTGACTCACCAGCCCGCGCCCGGCGGTCGAGGTCGTTGACGTTGATCGCCAGCGGGCGAATCTGCGCGGCTAGCTCGCGAGCATCCGCCGACGCCTGCACCCGCGCCTCGACCCCGAGCAGGTGCGCGGCCACGGCGGCGTCCAACTCCTCGCTCCGAGAGGCGTGGAGGGCATCCCGGACGACGGTCCGCACCCACGTGCTCGGAGCCAGCCCGAGCCGCTTCGCACGAGTGCGAAGCGCCGCGAGCGTCTCCTCTCCGAAGTCGGTATCGAGCTTCGCGCGGCCCCCACGACGACGCTTCGCGCCGCCGTGACTCTGACGCACAGCCTCCGCATCAGCCCGACCGGTGTTCACCTGGGAGTCGGTCTGCTGCTCCACCTGTACGCCAGAGTGGCAAGCAGTAGCCGTGTCGGACATTTCGCTGGCGCTCATGTCCTCCCCGGCTGCTTGCGAGGGGCCTCCGGCCCCCTCGACCCCCTGGAAGAGCGCATCGCGTTCGGTGCTCATGCGGCACCTCCGATCAGCGCCAGCGGCACGTCAGGGCTCCGCACCGCGAGCCCGCCCAGCAGCTCAGCAACCGCGCCCTCAGCGTCATGTTCCCCCGAGGTCTCCGGACCGTAGGTCAGTTCCCGCGACCCGACGTTCTGGTGATACGCGTTGCCGTACATGCCGGGCGTGTGTGCGGCGGTCGGGATGCTGCACTGGTGCCACTCGTAGGGCTCGATCTTCCCAATGTGCTGCACGAGGTAACGATTGATGTCGTCGGCGCGATAGACCTTCACGACCGAGGCCAAGCGGCGGATGAACTGGTCCAACGCCTCGTCCACGTTGCCCTTCTGGCGGGCGTAGTAGAAGAACTCGACAGGCTCGATCGTCGCCGTGATGACGATAAGGCGCGGGGCCACCTCGCCCTTGTTCTTGTACCGAGCCTTCGCAGGCGAGGCGTTGTACGGATCAAGCAGCAGCCAGTCGTTCGCATCCATCGCCGAGGCCCGCAGATCGTCCAGCAGCAGCACCTCCTCGCCTCGCCAGTCATCAAGCGGGTTCCCCGTCGCGGCCCGGTAGACCTGCCACCGCTCGCCGTGCGCGTTCGCCGCGTTGATCGCCTCGGTGATGAAGTCCGTGGCGAACCGGGTCTTGCCGATCCCGGCATCCCCATGGACGAACACCACGTGCGTCGAGAACTCACCGGCGCGGAGCTTCGCCGCCGCCCGGTATGCGCGGCGCTGGCCGTAGGCCGACAGCGCGTCGTCGATCTCCCGCTGATGCCGCGAGTAGATGTCGAACAGCTCGTCCGTGAGCATGATCTGATCCCGCGTGAACTCGCCCTGGAGCACGCGCTCGCGCATGTCCTCGAAGTTCTCGGCGACGACCTTCTTCTTCACGTGCGCGCGCCCCTTGAGCAAGGTCTCCCGACGCTGGGCGTCGATCCCGAGGTAGTCAGGCCCACGCACCGTAGCGACCTCCGAAGCCGCGTATTGGTGCTTGTCCGCGTACTTCACGTGCGTCAGATACGACAGCATGTTGTCGTAGGCGTACCGCCCGCGGCCCGGCTTCTCGACGTACTGGGGCTCGACGCCGATGCCGAACGCGAGCCGATCCAGCGGTGCGCTCTTCGCACGGCTGGCGAACTTGATGACCGCGTGCAGGTGATCGGGCTTCGGCTCGATCACCAGAGCCTTCTCCGTGTCGCTCCAGACCTCGCGCTCGTCCTTGTCATGCACGATGCCGTAGGCCTCGACGACCTCGCAGCCGGTGGCCTCGAGCCGCTGCACCACGTAGGCGAGGATCGCCTCGGCTCCCTGCTGGAGCAGCGCGGCCCCGTTCGGGTCCTCGGCAGCCCAGGTCCAGTACGACGGATCGAGGTACTGCGTGAGCCCGATGCTCGTCGGGTTGTTCTCCTGCTTAGCCACGGCGACCACCCCCGCCGCGGACAGCGCGGAGGGCCTCAGAGAGAGTGCGGCGCCTAAATGACCCCCTATTGACCCCCAAATGAGACCCAAAATGATCCCACGAGGCCACGCGACGGAGCGCGGGCGGAACCGACCGCTGACCAGGCACGTTGTTGCAGGACGCGGCAATCGACAAGCCCTTGCCGCGCCCGTAGGAACGAATGAGGCTCCCGAAACTCTTAGAGTGCGAAGCACGGCTGCGGACCGTCATCACGACGACGGGCGGCCCGCCTTCGGCGGGTGCCAGGCCAGGCCCTCCGGGCGGGGTCAGGTCGGCGGGAGCGGTGCTGAGGTTGCGTGCGTCGGCGCGCATCAGCGACCACCGCCCCGGCCGTAGCGCTTGATGACAGCCTGGTGCGTGACGCCGAGGGCGTCGCCGATCTTCGCCCAGGTCACCCCATCGGCGCGGGCGTCGGCGACGGCGATCTCGACGGACTCCTCCAGCACGGAGCGGAGCACGCCGAGGTCGTAGAGACGTGCCTCGGACTCGGCGAGGGAGGGGTCGCCCTGTCGCCAGCGGAAGCCGTTCACGTGGTCGAAGGCGGCGGAGTTGGCGCTCATCAGTGACCACCGCCCATCACGGCGGCGACCGCGGCGCGCTGTCGCGGGGTCAGGGGCGTGCGAGCCAGGCGTTCACCGGCCAGACGACCAGCAGCACGAGCGGCGGCGATGACGGGATCGAGGCCGTCTGCCTGCGGAGAAGGAGTGGAGCCCTGATCGAGGCCAGGGCGGTCGAGCGCGGATGCGCGGGGAACGTCGATAACGACAGACATCGGAAGTCCTCAGACATGAGTATCTTCCGGTTCCCCGCCACGGTAATTGGGCTGTTTGACCGGCTACTCATCCGGGAGCAGAACCCCGCGCTTCTAAGTCGCGGCCCCGGTGGGATCTTCTTGTCTGCAACCATTCTCCCACGAGTCGACTCACCATTGCAATGACGAGTCGACTCATGAGTCAGTCGCGACGCGGCTCTATCCGAATCAGGTCGGGGTCGAATTTCACGTGACCGGGCGTGATGGGCTCGATGGTCACTGTCACCAGCTCGTCCACGAGCATCCGGCGGCGGTCCACGTCCAACACCTTCCACTTCGCCTCGACCACCTCGCGGCGCTCCGCGGTGCCGACCGGCTCCTCGACGTCCGCGAGCAGCTTCGCCGCCGCCGACACCGAACGGTCGAGCAGCTCCGCGTCGATCTCGTCGATGCGGGCCTTCACGTCGTTGATCGCTGCCGTTATCTCCAGGACCGGCTGATGGATGTCGCGCAGCAGCGGGCTCAGCTCCTTCACCCGATCGACCAGGGCGTTCCGCTCCGTCAGCAGCTCCTCGCGATCCGGCCCATCGTCCTCCTGTGGCATCACGAGGTCGTGCACGACCACCGGGGCCTGATCGCCTGCGCCCTCCATGACGGAACCGTATCGCGGCCGGACCGGACGGTGACCGCTGCCGGAGGTCTACACCTCCAGGGAATAGCCCGTCACCGGTCCGGCGGTGTTGGGCTGCCACCCCAGTGCCGGGGCGACATGCTCTGCGAAGGCCTGCAAGATGTGGAGGTTGAAGTCGACGCCGAGCTGGCTGGGGATGGTGAGCATGACGGTGTCGGCGGCATGGAGCGCCTCGTCCCGGGCGAGCTGCTCGATGAGGACGTCGGGCTCGGCGGCGTAAGTGCGCCCGAAGGTCGACTGCAGGCCGTCGATGACGCCGATCTGGTCGTGGGAGTCCTCGCCGCGCAGCGCGAAGAACTTCCGGTCGACCTCGGAGACGATCGGGAAGATGGAGCGCGAGACGCTCACACGCGGGGTCCAGTTGTGGCCGGCCTCCTTCCACGCCTCGCGGTAGCGGCGGATCTGCTCGGCCTGAAGGTGGGAGAAGCCCTCGCCAGTGGCCTCGGTCAGGAGGGTCGAGCTCATGAGGTTCAGACCCTGGCGGGCGGTCCACTCGGCGGTCTCCCGCGAGCCGGCACCCCACCACAGGCGGCGGTCCACGCCGGGGGCGTGCGGCTCGATACGCAGGCGGGAGCTGGCGCCGGGTGCCATGCCACCGCTGGTGTCGAGGTCCGCCTGCGGGACGCCCCGGACGGCATCGAGGAACTGAGCGGTGTGGGCGTGAGCGACGTCGGCTCCGCGCGGGTCGGCGCCGCCGGTGTAACCGAAGGTCTCCCAGCCACGTACAGCCTGCTCCGGCGAGCCGCGGGAGATGCCGATGGCGATGCGCTGGTCGGTGAGCAGGTCGAGGGCGGCGACCTCCTCGGCCAGGTAGAGAGGGTTCTCGTAGCGCATGTCAATGACGCCGGTGCCGACCTCGATGCGCTTGGTACGGGCACCGGCCGCGGAGAGCAGCGGGATGGGGGCCGCGGCCTGGCGGGCATAGTGGTGGACGCGCCAGTAGGCGCCATTGACTCCGATCTCGTCAGCGCCGACGGCGATCTCGACGGCGTCCTTGAGCGCCTGACCGGCGTCGGGGTCGCCAGGGCCGCGACCGTGTCCGTAGTGTCCAAAGCTGAGGAACCCGAATGCTTTCATGCAGCATTCAACTACCGATGCTGCCGAACCATTCCAGCCGACTGCGCGAGCCGCGTCACCCCACCTCAGGTGCCAGACATCGTCGGCTCATGAGCGGGGCTGCGTCGACAGGCCTGACACACCCAGCCAGCGAGGAACAGCCTCCTTGTAGTCGAGGTAGTCCTGACCGAACCTCGCCGCCAGGGCCGCCTCCTCGGCCGGGATCTGGTAGCGGTCGATGAGCCAGACGAAGCCGATCAGGGGAATCACCGCGGACGGGCTCCTACGCGCGATCGCGTGCGAGAGCAGCGCTCCCGCCAGGCCCAGGTACATGGGATTGCGCGTCAGCCGGTTGGGGCCGTCCACAACGAGGTGCTGCGCGCGCTCAACCCTAACCGGGTCGACCGTGGTGCGGTGCCGAAGAAAGTTGCCCGCACTTCCGGCGAGCAGACACAACGAGCCTCCGGCAACAGGAGCGGCCACCGCCATCGATGACGGCGTCACCTCCCGACCACGAGTCATGACGTGCTGCGTCAGCCCTGCCATCGCCAGCAGCACTGCCGGAGGCGGCCGCCTGAAGATCTGTTCCATCACCAGGTCATCCTCTCACCCAGCACGCCCCAGCGGGACATCGGGCTCAGCCACACGACTGCACCGAACCACCAGAACGGAGGTCGCACCGAGGGACCGACTCCTGGAGACGAAGGACAGGAGCCCGCGCTCAAGTGGCGCACGACACTCACAATCAGTACTCTCTCAGTGACTTATCGTTCAACTTCACGTTTGGTTTCGCCATCGTTCGTGTTGCCCCCGTTGAACAATGGCCACACGCTTCGTTCCACCCCAACGAGTTCAGCTGGTTGGACGGCGACACGCGTAGCACCTTCCTCCCCCGACACAATGCGAGAACAGATATGAGACAGCCAGCAAGGACGACCATCATCACGCTATGGGGCGCGCTTATCACCGCCCTTACCCTGGCTCTGTCCATCACCGCGCCCGCCGTTGCCATCGACCCGGGGGGCCGGGAGGAGGCCCTACCCACTACGCCGCCACCCGACCCCAGCGTGCCGAGCATCGGAACCACCGTCCTGAGTGACGGCACCCCCGTCGGCATCGTCGTGGCCGGCGGCAACGGCGGCCTGCTGCACGTCGTGGACCTCAATACCCGCACGCTGAGGTCGCGCGAGCGGCTCGTCCCGGAGAACACCGACGTGCAGCCCTGGGAGTTCGCCACGTTGTCGAACCGGCACGTCATGCTCGCCAGCGGCGGCGGACAGCTCTTCGAGATCGATCCGGACGCCCCCGAGGGACAGAAAGCCACGAATCTGAGCGATCCGTCCCGGCCCGGCTACGAACAGGTCGCCGCCTACAGCACGTTCCTCTGGGACGTCGCCGTCGACGAGCACGACCGGGTCTATGTGGCCACGCAGAGCAATCACGGCGGCCACATCCTGCGATACGACCCCTCCGCCAACCAGGGACGGGGCCAGTGGACCGACCTGCTGCCGGGAGGAGTTCAGGCAGGAGAGAGCGACGTGCGCAGCCTCGCTTACGACAACGGGTTCCTCTACGCCGGGACAGGTACGAAGAACCCCTCCATCGTCCGGATCAACACCTCCACCAACGCCGCCACCAAGCTGGCGGTGCCCAGTCACGTCACCGCCGGCCTCTCCCACCTCGAACGGCTGCAGGTCAAGGCCGGCAACCTGTACGTCGGCACGAATGTCCCGGGCGGCGTCCGGCCGGCCTGCGGGGGAACCTGCGTCCTGGACCCGGCCACCGGGGCGCAGAAGATGAAGGACGGCAAGGCGCTTGAGGTGGACACCTGGTCCAGCCAGGTCGTCACTCGCCCCGGCGAGGCTGAGAAGGTCTACTACACCGTTCAGAGCCACAACACACCGACGCTACAGGAGTACGACCCACGGACCAACACCTCACGGACACTGGCCCAAGGACTGGCCTCCACGGCCAGGCCGAGTCAGTCGAGCTGGGCGACGCACGAGCACTTCATCTCAGCGGGCAAGGACGACGCCAGCATCGCCATTGTCCACGCCTCCGACGGCAGCGCGACGGGCCTCCCCAAGGACGCGAACGGAGGCAACGCGATCCAGGGATCACCTCGCGATATCCAGTCCCTGACGGCAGTCCCCGGCGGAGACCTCTACGCCTCCTGGTACATGACCGCACCGATGCTCCTTCGCGCCACCCCCAACGCGCAGGTGGACAAGACGCAGTACAGCCTGCCCCAGGCCCCGCTGGGTCAGGTCGAGGGCTTCGGGCACAGCAGCAAGTGGTTCGTCACGGGCATCTACCCCAGTGGCGAGCTGGTCAGGTACGAGATGGGGGCCTCCGGGCCGACGCTGGAGAATCACCAGTCGGTGAGGATCACGTCTGATGCCCGCCAGGCGCGGCCGTACGTCATCGTGCCGATCAATGACGACGAGTTCGCCGTCGGCACCTCTCCCAAGAACAAGGCCGGCTCCGGGGCGCTGTCCATCTACGACGCCGCGCACAACAAGATCGACACCTACCCGCTGGACACGATCAACTATGCGGATCCGTCGCTGCGGGGCTTGTTGAGCGACCGCCGGCCGCTGTCGATCGTCCACCACCAGGACAAGCTGTACGTGGGGACCAGTGCCAGCGGCAACGGCATGAACCCCGAGCAGACGGAGGCGAGCGCGCCCAGGCTCTTCGAGTTCGACCTGAAGACGCGGAAGGTGACCCGGGTGATGACGCCGTTCAAGGACCAGCGTTCCATCACGGCCCTGACCTTGGGCAGCGACGGCACCGTGTACGGGACTACCGGCATGCACGTCTTCGCCATGATCCCGGCCGACTTCACGATCGGACGCAGCCGGGCGCTGACCAGGCAGGGCTACGCCGACGCCAACCGCAGTCAGCTGATAGAGCGCGACGGCGTGCTCTACGGGATCATGGCGGGGCGCCTGCGGGCCCTGAGCACGTCCTTGCAGGATGAGGGCACCGTCATCGCCGACTTCGCCACCACGCCTCAAGGAAAGGTCTACGTCAACTCCCTGGCCCTCGGCGCCGACGGCAGTCTCTACTACGCGCGGGGAAGCAGGATCTACCGCTACCGGTTCCCGGCGGGCTGAGGCGGGCGCCCGGCCACCGGGCCGCCCATCACTCTGCGTCAGCCGCCGTCACCGGCTCCGTCGATTCCCGCTCCGCCTGCTGCGGCGCTGAGTCCGTATCCTGCGGCGCCGTCGGCTCGCTGACCGCGCCCTCGGCCTCGGCGACCTGCTCCATCGCGGTCTTCTGGGACAGGGGCACCTCGGGCAGGAAGACGGCGACGACGGAGGTCGCGACGAACAGCGGGATCATCCAGCCGAAGATCGGCAGGAGGGCGTCGGCGTAGGAGCCGGCCACGGCGTCGTGCAGGGCGGTGGGCAGCTTGTTGACCAGGGCAGGAGTGAGCGAGGAGGTGTCGGCGTCCTTGAACTGGGCCAGCGTCCCCAGGACGGCCGGGTCCGCGCTACGGGCCAGCGCCCCGATCCGATCGGTGAGGTTGGAGGTCAGACCGGAGGAGAAGGCCGCACCGATGAGCGAGGCACCCAGAGAGACGCCGACCTCGCGGAAGAAGTTGTTGCCGCTGGTGGCCGTGCCCAGGTGCTTGGCCGGCAGAGCGTTCTGCACCACGGTGACCAGGAGCTGGAAGAACAGCCCAATGCCCGCCCCCATGAGGAAGGTGGCCGCGGAGATCTGCCAGACGGGCGACGTCGTCGACAGGCGGGAGAGCCAGAAGGAGGCGCCGGCGGCGATCAGGGGTCCTAGGACCGGGTAGATCTTGTAGCGGTCGGTGCGCGACACGAGGACGCCTGACAGGATCGAGGAGACGAGCATCCCGATCGTGATGGGCACCAGGAGGAGGCCGGAGGCGGTGGCCGAGTACCCGTAGACCATCTGGAGGTAGGTGGGCAGGTAGCTCATGACGCCGATCATTCCGCCCATCGCGAGCATGCCGACGGCCGTGGAGACGATGAAGGTGCGGTTGGTCAGGATCGACCAGGGCAGGATGGGGTCGGCGGCGCGGGTCTCGACGAAGGCGAACAGCCCCCAGCAGACCAGGCCGACGACGCCCAGGCCGATGATGACGGGGCTGGTCCACGCGTACTGGTTACCGCCCCAGGTGGCCATGAGGACGATGGCAACGGCACCGGCGTTCATGAGCACGAGCCCCCACCAGTCGATGGGGCTGGTCAGGCGGTGACTGGGAAGGCGCAGGACGATGGCAATGGCGACGAAGGCGAGAACACCCAGCGGCAGGTTGATCCAGAAGGTCCAGCGCCAGGAGACCGAGTCGGTCAGCCAGCCGCCGATGATGGGCCCCAGGATGGAGGCGATACCGAACATGGCTCCCATGGGGGCCATGTAGGTGCCGCGCACACGCGGCGGAATGAGGTCGCCGGTGATCGCCTGGGAGGAGATCATGAGACCGCCGCCGCCCAAGCCTTGGATGAAGCGGTAGATGATGAGCTGAGTCATGGTGTCGGCGGTGCCGCACAGGGCCGAGCCGATCAGGAACAGGGCAATGGCCACCAGGAAGAGGTTCTTGCGGCCCACGAGGTCGCCGAGCTTGCCGTAGACCGGCATGGCCACGGTGATGGCCAGGGTGTAGGCGGTCAGGACCCAGGCCATGTGGGCGGCGCCGCCGAGGTCGCCCACGATGGTCGGCAGGGCCGTGCCGACAATCGTCTGGTCCATGGCGGACAGGAACATGACCACCAGGAGCGAGGCGTAGACCGCCCAGAAGCGGCGGTCGGGGTGGAAGTCCGCCCCCGGTTCGTGGAGGGCGGGGCCGGTCGAGGCCGGCGTCGAGGTGCGTTGAGTCATGAGTGAGGCCTTGTCGGTGAGGGCGAAGAAAGGAAACGGTCGGTTCAGTGAGTCGGTGGGAAGGATGGGGGGGGGCGAGCCGCACGCTCAGCTATCCCGGCGAGCTCGACGGCCTCGGGTCGTTGGAAGCGGTGGAGGCCACTACTACCGACCGGGGGTGGGAGACGACCTCGGAGATCGCCTCAACCATGGCGCGGACGGCGTCGACCAAGCGGGCATGGGGGCACTGGCTTGAGTCCTCGGAGGCTCCGGGGGCCTTGGATGCTCCGGGAGTCTCCGTGCGTGCTGCCGCCTCACGGCGTTCCTCCCAGGGGTGGGAGCGCCCGCACCACAGGTCCAGGGAGCTGCGCTGGATGGCCATGGCCAGGGCGACGACGGCGCGGGTGCGCGGGTCGTCAGGCTCGGCTCCCAGCCGACGGCCCGCTGCCTCCGCCAAGGACTGGGCGACGATGCGCAGCCGCTCGTGGACGGCTCGTTCCACCTCCGGGTTGTCCCGCACGATCTCCGGGAAGGACAAGAGCCAGCCGCGCTCAGACTCGACAGCCTCGGCGCCGGAGGCGAGCAGGGAGCCAAGGTCCTCCAGGAGACTTCCGGAGCCGTTGACGAAGGCCTCGATAACCGCGGGAGCCGGAGGCTCCAGGCCGACGACGAGGAGGTCGGCCTTGGAGGAGAAGTGGTTGAAGACAGTGCGCCGGGAGACTCCGGCGAGGGCGGCGACATCGTCGACCGTCATCGCGGCATAGCCGCGCTCCCGGGTCAGGGTGAGCGCGGCGGCGCGGATGGCGGCGCGGGTGCGTTGCGCCTGGGTGGCGCGCAGGTCGGTTCCGGTCACACCATCATCTTGCACTCAGTGCATCATTGCACTCAATGCAGGCGTGCGCGAGGTTCCTCACGCAGGCCGTGCACCGGACATCGCGCCCCCAAGCGCAGCGCGACCGGCCACGATGTGTTGGTCGGTGTCCAAATCGGCCACAAAGGCTCGCCCCCAGTTCGGACACACAGAAAGAAACCGCGCGATTCCGCGGTTCAGTCAGCGGCTATGTCGGGCCTCGGACTCCTTTGTGTCCGTTTTGGACACGGATGCTCTTGCGGTACCTGGGCGGTCCTCAGACACTCTCGTAGACAGCGACCTCAATGAAGTTCCGATAGGGGCCACGCACGTAGAGGCTGCGGATAGTGCCATAGGCACCTATCCGCTCGCACAGGGCCGCCTTCAGGAGCGAAGGTGCGCCTCGTAGGCCTCGATCTCGCCGACCTTGGGACCGTAGTTGCTGGCGGGATCGTGGCGCAGGTCGAGCCAGATATCGATGAGCGCCCAGGCAGCGGGTGCCGCGATGACGTTCTGCCCCATGCACAGGATCTGGGCGTCGTAGTTCTCCACCGAGCCGCGCACGGTGAGCAGGTCGTGCGCGGTCGCCGCACGCACCCCCGGGACCTTGTTGGCGGCGATGGCGGTTCCCACGCCGGTGCCGCAGATGAGAACACCGCGGTCGGCCCGCCCCTCGGCGACCGCTCTGGCGACCCGGAAGGAGACCTCCGGGTAGGTGATGTCCGGTGCGGACAGGTCGACGACGTCGCTCACGCGCTCATCCTCGACCAACCGCTCTTCGATGGCCTCCTTCAGGAGGGCTCCGTTGCCTGGAGCGCCGATGGCGATTCGCATGCGCCAAGTCTCTCAGGCCTCGTCACGGAAGGCGAGTACGCCCCGGTCAATGTGTCAGCGGGACTCTCCTGCCACGGCAAAGTCGGCGACGACCTCATAGAGAGCCCGGCCCTGCCTCATCTGGGCGAAGCCCTCGAGTACCTGTGCAGGAAAGGCTGAGAGATCGGTGGCGTAGGAGGACAGGTCGAAGTTCACCCTGATCTGGGAGACGTGGGAGCTCCAGGTGTGTGCGGCGCAGGGGTCGGCGACCCGGAAGGGCATGGGGGCCGCATCGATTCCTCGATCCCGCACGGCCTGCTCGCTCATCGCGACCATTTCCGGGGACTCGGCGTCGTAGACCAGACGGCCACCGGGAAAGCGGCGGGCCATCGCGTCGACAAGATTCTGAACCGAGCCACTCTCCAGGAAGTAGAAGACCCCGGAGGCCACGGCAATCAGTCCGCCACCGGCGTCGACCTCGTCCATCCAGCGATGATCGGTTAAGGAGAAGGGAAGCTCCCGCTCTCGCTCATGGGGCTCGACCCAGGTGCGTCGGGACTCGAGAACGTCGGGGAAGTCCAGGTTGTAGATCAGCGCCCGACCGTTGTCGACCTCGTCAACGAGACGATCCAGCCCGCAGCCGAGATCGACGACGGCGGCCTCGGGGTGGGCATCCAGGTAGCGCCGGATCTCCGTCACAGCGGCAAGGTGGCGCAAGGCGTAGATGGCGGCGGGCATCTCACCCATATCCATGTCCTCGACGCCAGGGCGGACGGCGGAGACCATCGAGACCAGACGCTCGGACCAAGAGTCCTGAAAGCAGCTCGGCCAGCTTCGCGCAGCACGAGCCCGCCCCAGAAGCGGGAAGAAGAGAGTCTCCTGAACCCCTGCGCCGATCATGGTCTCATCCTAGGAGACGGCACCACCGATGTCGATACTGACAATCACATTCATTCTCCTTCATAGGAGGCCTCGCTGGTGAAGGACTCGATGAGCCGGGAGGCGAAGGACTCCGCAGCCGACAGGAGGCGGGGACCACGCACCAGCATGGTGACATCGCAGCCCAGGGCGGACATCCACGTGGCGGCCTCGCAGGCGACGACCCCGCCACCGACGACGATGAGATGCTGCGGGATCTACGGCATGTCGAGCCTCAGGCCAACCGCAGCGGAGTGATGGCATCGATCTGCATCGAAAGACGGTCCTCCGCCACGTCAAGGTCGTATTGGGTCTGCAGGTTCAGTCAGAACTGCGCGGATACCCCGAAGTACGTGCCGAGCCGCAGCGCCGTATCCGCGGTCACCGCAGGCTCGGAGGGCGAGCTCCCATCCCTGGCTCAGGAGGTCAGAGGGTCGTAGGCGGTGACGGCGCAGACACCCAGGAGGAGGATGCCGAAGGCGGTCGTCAGGATCGAGGCCGAGGCCCGCCTCGCCAACGGCCCACCGAGGAGCCCTCCCACCTCTCCCCCGGCACCCCGCCTCACTTCGACAAAAACTCAGAAACGACGCGGCTCCGGGTCGTTTCTGAAGTTTTGGTCGGTGAGTGAAAATTCCGTCTTGGCGCCCCTTCCAGCGAGCAGTGCCATCATGGGGAGCGTGGACGCAAGAACCGAGCACACACCGGTGGACGCCTGAGGGACCCGACATGAGACGCGCACTGCCCACCGTGGAGCTCATGGGCGCTGGGATCGTCATCTACGGTGCCACCCAGGCGCTTCGAC
The DNA here is from genome assembly GCF_001937665.1 of Actinomyces oris. Lineage (GTDB taxonomy): Bacteria > Actinomycetota > Actinomycetes > Actinomycetales > Actinomycetaceae > Actinomyces > Actinomyces stomatis. Next base: position 29,752 of record NZ_MSKL01000028.1, read on the forward strand.
GAGGCCGCCGTCAGGAGTGGAGACGCGTCTCGTAGGCGGTGATCTCGCCGACCTTGGGGCCGTAACTGCTGGCGGGATTGTGGCGCAGGTCGAGCCAGATGTCGATGAGCGCCCAGGCGGCGGGGGCCGCGATGACGTTCTGCCCCATGCACAGGATCTGGGCGTCGTAGTTCTCCACCGAGCCGCGCACGGTGAGCAGGTCGTGCGCGGTCGCCGCACGCACCCCCGGGACCTTGTTGGCCGCGATGGCGGTTCCCACGCCGGTGCCGCAGGTGAGAAGCCCTCGGTCAACCCGCCCCTCGGCGACTGCCCGGGCGACCTGGAAGGAGACCTCCGGGTAGGTGATCTCCGGCGTGGACAGGTCGAGGACGTCGCTCACGCGCCCGTCCTCAGCCAGTCGTTCCGCAAGAGCGTCCTTCAGGAGGGCTCCATTGCCCGGGGCACCGATGGCGATTCGCATGCGCCCAGTCTCTCAGACTGATGCCACTCAAGGCGAGGCTGCTCCAGGCTGATATCGCTGAAGACCTCTCATCCGCTTCCCATGGACGCCACGTGGCGCCGCCGCATATCACCTCTTCGGGTGGAGCAACTCGCTCGGGAGGGATTCGATGAGGCGCAGCCATATCTCACTGGCGGTGGGGTAGGCGGGCACGGCGTGACGCAGCCGATGGACGGGGACGCCCGCAGTGATGGCGACGGTGGCGGCGTGGATGAGCTCACCCGCACCGGGGCCGACGAAGGTGGCTCCCAGCACGGCCCCCGTCTGCCGGTCGACGACGAGCTTGGCCTCACCGTGGGCATCGTCGCGCAGGAGGGCAGCTCCAGCAGCCGAGGTGTAACCGACCTGGGCGGTGACGACGTCGTGGTCGAGGGCCCGGGCCCTCTGCTCGGTCAGGCCGCTGGAGGCGAGCTGGGGATCGGTGAAGACGACTTGCGGGACCGGGATGCTCTCGGGCACTGGTTCGGGCTCGCAGCCGGCCGCAAGGGCGGCGATCCTCTCCCCTACAACGCGTGCTCGGTACTTGCCTATGTGGGTCAACTGGGCCTCACCACTGGCGTCGCCGACGGCGTAGAGCCAGTCGGGCAGGCGACCGGCCAGGACGTCGTCGGGCTCCAGGCCGACGGTCTCCAGCCCAATGCCGGTCAGTAGCGGGCGACGGCCGGTGGCGACCAGAATCTCATCGGCCTCGATGGTTCGACCGGCGCAGGTGACCGTGACAGGGCCGCCATGGATACGACCGAGCCCGGTGTCACTGGCCTGGGACCGCTCGGCGGCAGTCACCCGAGCATCCGTTATGACGGTGACACCGCGGGCAGTAAGAGCCTCCTCGATGAGCCGGGAGGCGAAGGACTCCGCAGCCGACAGGAGGCTGGGGCCACGCACCAGCATGGTGACGTCGCTGCCCAGGGCGGACATCCACGTGGCGGCCTCGCAGGCGACGACCCCGCCACCGACGACGATGAGATGCTGCGGGATCTCCTGCACGCCGGTGGCGTCACGCGAGTCCCAGGCCTCAAGGCCTTGGAACGCAGCAGGCATGACGGGCTGCGCGCCAGTGGCGAGAACGACAGCGCGGCGGGCGCGAAGGACCCGCTCCCCCTCAGCGGTTCTCACAGCGACGCGCCGTTCACCGTCGAGGCGAGCCCATCCGCGAACGACGTCGAGGCCGGCACCCTCGGCCCAGCGCACCTGAGCAGCGTCGTTGTAGCGGGAAACCCACTCGTCACGACGCTCGAGCAGATCGAGCGCAGACAGTTCGGCAGGGCGCAGGCCACGGAGGTTGGCGGACGCCGCCGCGACCTCGATAGGCACGAGGAACGCCTTGCTGGGCATGCAGGCGTAGTAGGAGCACTCGCCACCCAGGAGCTCGCCCTCAACGAGGACCGCGGTCAGGTCGGTGCCCTTGATGGCGTACTGGGCGACGTTCTCCCCCGCCGGCCCGCCACCGATCACGACGACATCATAGGTGCTGGTCTGCTCAGGCACTGTTTCCCTGCTCATGCCACCGATGCTGCCACGCATCTCGGCCGGCCGGCCGAGATGCGTGGCATGTCGAGCCTCAAGCCACCTGCAGCGGGGTAATGGCGTCAATCTGCATCGAGAGGCGATCCTCCGCCACATCAAGGTCATACCGGGTCTGCAGGTTCAGCCAGAACTGCGCGGATACCCCGAAGTACTTGCCGAGCCACAGCGCCGTATCCGCGGTCACCGCAGGCTCGGAGGGCGAGCTCCCATCCCTGGCTCAGGAGGTCAGAGGGTCGTAGGCGGTGACGGCGCAGACGCCCAGGAGGAGGATGCCGAAG
>NZ_MSKL01000028.1:32181-47809 GCF_001937665.1 Actinomyces oris
CTCACTTCGACAAAAACTTCAGAAACGACGCGGCTCCGGGTCGTTTCTGAAGTTTTGGTCGGTGGGTGAGAATTCCGTCTTGGCGTCTCTTCCAGCGAGCGGTGGAATCATGGGGGTGTGAACGCAACGAGCGAGCACACGCCGGTGGACGCCCCGCCCACAGCGGCCGCCGCCCCAGAGACCGGATGATGAGGGGCCCGATATGAGACGCGCACTGCCCACCGTGGGACTCATCGGCGCCGGGGCCGTCATCTACGGTGTTGCCCAGGCCCTCGGCCTGAGACGAGCACGTGCCGCCGCCCGCGCGCGGCTGGTCGCCCACCCGGTGCGAAGGATGGCACTCAGTCGCGGCGACGTCGCCTACATCGACTGCGGACCGAAGCCCTCGGGAGGCGGCGCTGGCCCCGACCGCGGCGGTCACTGCGAGACGATCCTGTCGGTTCACGGACTGTACGGCGGATACGACCAGGCCCTCGACAACGTCGGGAGCCTGTCCGAGCACTGCAGAATCCTCGCGCCGTCGCGCTTCGGCTACCCCGGCAGCACTGTGCTGGGCAAGGCCTCACCGGCCGACCAGGCCACCGTCTTCACCGAGCTGCTCGATCACCTGGGGATCGAGCGAGTGTTCGTCCTCGGAGCGTCGGCCGGCGGCACCCCTGCCATCCGCTTCGCCCTGGACCACCCCGAGCGCGTCACAGGACTCATCCTCTTGAGCTCGGCGGCGCCCTGGCCGTCTCGGCCCTCCAGACCGCCCGGCCACATGGGACCGCCGGCGCTCATGAACCACGACTGGATCATGTGGCTGCTCTCGCCCTTCTTCGGGCCCGTCCTGGGCATGGACCCCAAGACCATCCACGGCATGCTCCCCCTCTGCGAGCGCAGGACGGGGGCCGACATCGACGCCTCGATCACCAACCGGGACATGGCGGTGCACTTCGAGGACTATCCGATCGAGGAGCTGAAGCCACCCGTCCTTCTCCTGCACGCCCAGGACGACCGAGTAGCGCACTTCGCTCCCCCGGCGGGGCACGTGCAGTCCTCCATGCACCGGTACCCGGAGCTGACGACGGCGATCTTCCGCACTGGCGGTCACCTCATCGTCGGCCACGGCCGCCAGGTCGAGGACACGATCCTCCGCTTCATCGGCCAGCACGCCGGCTGACGCCGGTCGCGTCGGGGACAACGTGACCTCAACTTCGACAAAAACTTCAAAAATGACGCGGCTCCGGGTCGTTTCTGAAGTTTCGGTCGGTGGGTGAGAATTCCGTCTTGGCGCCCCCTTCCAGCGAGCGGTGGAATCATGGGGGGTGTGAACGCAACGACCGAGCACGCGCCGGTGGAAGCCTGGGGACCGGACTTCCTGGGCCCGGGCTTCGAGGCCCGCACCCTGGAGCTGCTGCCCGACGACGAGGACGACGGCGCCGTCGCCACCCTGGTGCGCCACCTACCGGCCCTCGACCCCGGCGCCCTGCCGGGCACCCCCACCAGCCCGCGCTTCATCTACCTCTACCTGCACGGCTGGAACGACTACTTCTTCCAGACCCACCTGGCCCGCGAGATCTCCCGCCTGGGTGGCGCCTTCTACGCCCTGGACCTGCGCCGCTACGGCCGCTCCTGGCGCGAGGGCCAGATGCTGGGCTGGTGCACCTCGCTGGCCGAGTACGACGAGGACCTGGGCCTGGCCCTGTCCGCCATCCGCGCCGACCAGGGCTGGGAGACCGAGGTCGTCCTGTCCGGCCACTCCACGGGCGGGCTCGTCGCCGCCCTGTGGGCCGATCGCCACCCGGGGGCCCTGCGCGCCCTGGTCCTCAACTCCGCCTGGCTCTCGCTCCAGGGCTCCGAGCTCGTGCGCACCGTCGGCGACCCGGTCCTGCGCACCCTGGCGCTGCGCGACCCGCGCATGTCGATCCTCGACGGCTGGGTCGACCCGGCGCGCGTCTTCTCCATCGCTGACGGCTGGGTCACCGAGCGCGACGGCGAGCTGCCCGATCCCGCCTGGGCCGACGACCCCTACGTGACCGGCTGGGACATCAACCCCGCCTGGTCGATCAAGCCCTCAGCCCCCGTGCGCGTCGGCTGGCTCCAGGCCGTCATGGAGGGCCACAACCGCGTCGCCCAGGGTCTGGACATCCGCTGCCCGGTGCTGTCCATGGGCGCGGCCACCACCCGGCTCGGGGTGACGTGGACGCCGGAGTCGCGCAGCGCGGACACGATCATCGACGCCGACGCCACCGCCCGTCGCGCCGTCATGCTCGGCAAGCTGGTGACCATCGCCCGCTTCCCCGGCGGCGTCCACGACCTCACCCTGTCCGAGCCTCCCGTGCGAGAGCAGGTCTTCTCCGCCTTGCGCCGCTGGATGTCCGCCTACGTGCTGCGCTGAGCCCTGCCCGACAGGCGGCTCAGGCCAGCCCGTTGCGGTAGGCCCACACGACGGCCTGGACCCGATCGCGGGCGCCGATCTTGGGCAGGATCCGCGTCAGGTGCGACTTGACCGTGCTGGTCTCGACGACGAGCTCGGCGGCGATCTCCGCATTCGACATGCCGCCGGCCAGGAGCTGGACGACCTCGCGCTCCCGCTCGGTGAGCACACCGAGCGCCTCTCGGTTCTCGACCCGGCCCTGGCGGCGGGCGAACTCGGCGATCACCCGCCGGGTGACGCTCTGGTCCACCAGGCCGTAGCCGGAGGCCAGGCGGCGCACGGCGTCGACCAGCTCCTCGGGCTCGCAGTCCTTGAGGATGAAGCCGTCCGCTCCGGCCTCCAGCGCGCCGAAGACGTCGGCGTCCATGTCGAAGGTGGTGACGACCAGGACCGCCGGGGTGCCGCCCTCCCGCTCGGAGACGATCTGGCGCGTGGCCGTCAGGCCGTCCCCCTCTGACATCCGCAGGTCCATGCACACGACGTCGGGCCGGGTCGCGCGCACCACGCGCACTGCCTCCCTGCCGCCGGAGGCCTCGCCCACCACCGTGATGTCCTCGTTCTCCTCCAGCAGGATGCGGAAGCCGGCGCGGATCACCGCCTGGTCATCCACCAGAACTACCCTGATCACGCGTCCTCCTCCCGGGCCAACGGCAGGACCAACCGTACCCGCCAGCCTCCGCCCTCCACCGGGCCGGCGTGGAGCGAGCCGCCGACGGCGTCGGCCCGTTCCCGCATGACCGTCAGGCCGGTGCCGCCACCGGGGTCGGTCGAGGCCCGGTGTGCCGGGCCGTTGAGAACGGTCAGCTCGAGGGCGGTCTCCAGACGTCTCACCTCCACCGTGATCGGGGCTCCCGGAGCGTGCTGCAGGGCGTTGCTGATCGCCTGCTGCGCCACCCGGAAAACGGCGGTGTCGGCCCGCTGCGACAGGACCGGTATGCGAGCGGCGGTATCTCCCGAGGGCGCATCGCTGGAGGTGCTGTGGGTGGTCGCATCACCCGGCTCGTCACCCAGAAGGCCATCGTCGAACAGGTCAATGTCGACGCCGAGCGCCCGGGTGGAGGCGACCAACTCAGGCAGGTCGCGCAGTCCGGGTGTGGACTCCTCGACCTCCTCGTCACTGCGCAGCAGGCCCACCACGGAGCGGAGCCCGGAAAGGGTCTCCTTGGCCTGTCGGCGCAGCTGCTGAACCGCGTCCCTGGCCGTCTGCGGGTCGCGGTCGATCAGTCGCTCGAGCGCGGCCGCCTGCACGACGATCCCGGCCAGGTGGTGGGCGGCGACGTCGTGCAGCTCTCCGGCCAGGCGGCGGCGCTCCTGGATGAGGGCCACCTCCAGCTGCCGGCCGTGCTCGCGCCTGAGGAGCTCCTGGCGGGAGTGCTCGTACCTGCGGCTGCTGGCCAGTGCCACCCCACCCAGCATCGGCACCAGGTAGATCGCCAGCGTCACCAGGGCATTGACCATGTGCAGCTGCCACGGCTCGGGGGATCGTCGCCAGATGTCAACCGCCGAGTATGCCAGGGACAATGCGGTCAGAAGAGGCGCCGTTCGGCGCAGAGGAAACCGCATCCCCATACTGAAGGACACGACGAGCTGGCCGTAGCCGCTGGCGACGTAGCCCGCGGGAAGCAGCAATGATGTCGCCACCTCCGCCGACCACACCAGCGCCTGACAGACCAGGGGGCGACTGCGCCACAGCACGAGGGCCAGCCCCTCGGCCGCGAGCGGAATCGCCGTCGCGGCGAACCACGGCCGAGGGCCGACCGGCACCGAGGTGCTCGCAAGGAACGCCACGGCCGGCTGAACCACGGCGAAGGTGAGAGCCAGCAGCACGTCGTTGCGCCGGATCGGGACCGAGCTGGTGGGATCGGACAGGCTCATAGCTGCATTGTCGCCGACGGGCACAGGCCTCGACGTTCCCCGGTCACAGTCCGAGCCTGGGTACCAGGGCGTTGCCGGCCCAGGCCCACCAGGCCAGTGCCACCAGTGCCGCCAGGAGAACGGACGACATGGCCACTCGCCGCCAGCCCGCCCAGCGCCTCAGGGACATCACGAGGTCGGCTGCTGCCGGGATGACGGCCACCACGCCCAGGGCCTGGAGGACCTGGGCGCCCCGTACCACCGGGACGACCCAGGCAAGGGAGCCATAGCCCACGATAGAAGACTGAACGGCTGCGAAGACGACGAGTATCACGATCCAGGTGACCTGGGAGGCCAGCGCCATGGCCCCGCCGCCCCGAGCCACGCGGGTCAGCCACGACGCCGGGGCGTCGACCTCCCGGCCCCGCGCGAGGGCCCGACGGCGCCGCAGCGCCCCGACCGGCCAGGCCACCGTCACCACCAGCAGCAGGACCAGGCAGATGCCGAACACGGGAGCGAGCATCTGCTGAACCGGCGTCATGGGGATCAGGGTCAGCGCCGGCCCCTGGCTGAGGCTGACGACCTTGCCGTCCTCAACCTGGGCGGCGAAGGCGCTGCGCCCGTCGACCTGCCGCCAGACCCAGGGCTCGACCTCGACATACTGAGTCTTGCCGTCCTTGAGTCCCCCGTCGCCCGTCTGCTCGATCGTTGCCGGGAAGAGAGTCGGCACCCAGGCCGCCGCGAAGGAGGCCCACGGGACTCTGCTGGGCACATAGGAGCCGGCGACCTGGCGGGCGCGCTCGGCGGAGTCCTTGCTGCCGGATGCCTTGACCGTCTCGCCGGGGAAGTAGCGGTCGGCGAAGCCCTGAGCCAGGTCCTCGCGCAGGTTGTTCGAGGAGTCGCTGTCGTTACCATCGCCGTTGTAGGAGATGAAGATGCCGGTGCTCTCCTCGGGGTAGAGCTCGAACTGGGAGTGCCACCCCACAATGTCACCGCCGTGCCCCACGACTCGCCGGCCGTGACGGGAGAGATCGAAGTAGCCCAGACCCATCTCCCCGGCCTTGGCCCGGTTGCCGAGCCGCTCCTCCCCCAGCCCGGGGGACCACATCTGCTCCCAGGTCTCCTCACGCAACAGCTTGGGCGAGCGACTCAGCTGAGCGTTCATGAAGGCCGCGAAGTCCGGAGCCGAGACAGTCAGCGAGCCGGCCGGGAAGTCACCCATGAGCTCGAAGGGGACCTCCTCACCCGTGGAGGTGTGGCCCGGGCCCAGGGAGCCGGCCATATCCTTGGACAGGGGCTGCTCATAGGTGGAGGAGGTCATGCCCGCCGGCTCCAGGACGTGCTCACGCACATAGGCCTCAAAAGGCTGACCACTCACCCGCTGCACAATGTAGCCGGCCAGGGCCATGCCGTAGTTGGAGTACCCCGGGGTGGTCCCCGGCTCGAAGACCTGCACCGGCGGATTGGTCTTGACGTAGGCCTCCAGGTCCGTCTCGTCCTGAGCCATCCGGATGCTCTCCTCGAAGCCCGCCGAGTGAGTCAGGAGGTTGCGCAGGGTCAGGGGCTCATCGAAGCGCCGCTCGATCTCGAAGTCCAGGTAGGCACTGATATCGGCGTCGAGATCCACTTTGCCCTGCTCCACCAGCTGCATCGCCGCGATGGAGGTCGGAATCTTGGAGATCGAGGCCACCCGGAAGAGAGACTTCTGTGGGTCCACGGCCACCGGCTGACCGCCCGAGGCACCTGTGTCAGCCCAGCCGTAACCACGAGTCGTCACCACCTGCCCGTCCTTGACCACCGACACCACAGCACCCGGGATATCCCCGTTCTTCAAGGCATCGGGCAGTTTCCCGTCCAGCCATGCGTTGACGTCCTCGGTCGTGAGCTGATGCTTCCCCGCAGGCGGCTCACGCGGCGGCAAACTGGCCGACGACGACGTCGACCCACAAGCGGTCAGTAGGGACAGTGAGGCCAACAGGGCCACCACGACCAGGGCCATGGCCCTACGCGTCACGTTGCGCGTCATGCTGCGCGTCGCGTTCATGTTCATCTCCCCGGCCCGCGTGATCGGGAAAGCCGCGAGCCACCTCCAGCCTCGCGGCATCGGGCGGCTCTCCTCTACGGGCGCAGGATGTCAGGTGGTTTACGACCTACGACGTAAGGGACTCGACCGCACGGACGAGCCGACCGGACAGTCAGGTTCAGGGCCAGGGGGATTTCAGAAGCTGCGGTCGGCCAAGTCGTCGCGGAGGTCCCCCAGGTGGGCGCCGTGCACCCCTACGCGCCACACGCGCCAGCCGTCGGCGTCGGTAACGGCCTGGGCGGCGTTGGCGGCCGACGTCGGGTCGGTGAAGGAACGCCCGTCGGACAGGGTGATGACGCCCTCCACCGACAGGGTCGCCTCGTGGTAGATGCCTCGGCGCAGCCGCTGCCAGACGAGCTGGGTCGGTTTGCCGAGTGAGGCCGCCACGGCCGCCAGCTCCGCGGTCTCCTGGACCAGGAGGGACTTCGAGGGGTCACCGCCCAGCGCCTCGGCCACAGGGTCGAGGGCGTCGGCCGACCCGCGCAGCGGCTCCCAGGACACGAGCGGCACCGCGCCGGTGGGCGCCTCCGGGCGGGCTTCGTTGGGGGCCACGGTGGACCATGCCTCCGCGGCCCGCACCGTGGGCCCGCCGTTGTGGGAGTCGGGCGAGGCGTCGGCCTGCGAGCCGGGCGCGGCAGAGGAGGCGTCCGGCTGAGCGTGCGCCGCCCGCGAGCGCCGTCCCATGCGGGTGCGCGGATCGAGGTCGTTCAGGGCATGACCGGTCTGCGGGACTCCTGCGGCATCGAGCGTCTCGTCGGAAGTGGCGCCGAGCGGAGCGGCGGAAGGCGCCGAGCCGGCCGACGCCGCTGAGCCGCTCCCCCCGGACAGGCTGCTCCCGCCGAGGATGTCGACACCTCCGGCCAGGGCGGCTACTGCCCGCTCCTCGACGCTGGAGTCATCGGGGAAGTCGGGTCGGCCTCCGCGACCGGCGCCGGCGGGCTCGTCACCCAGGTCGACGACGGCGGGAACGGTCACAGTGTCGCCGCTGAGGATGTCGGCCAGATCCTGACCGACGTGACCGGCGCTTCCGGCAGCGTTGGGGGCGCCACCGTCGTGGTTGGAGTCACCGGGGCCGTCCGTGGGATCGGATGCAGCCGGAGCCTGGGAGGCGCCGGCGAAGCTCTCCGGGCCCGGATCAGGCCGGCTCCCCGTGGCCTTATGGTCGCCCTCAGCGCCGTGGGCAGCATCGGGCGCGGTGTCGTCGGTGGTGTCCTTGGCCGGGCTCTGAGCGGGGGCGACAGGGGCGTGGGAGTCGTCAGCGGGGCCGTCGGCGGCGCCTTCATCCGGTTCGGACGCCGCCTTCCCGGCAGGCTGGGTGTCGCCCACCTCGCCGGGGTTCTCGGGCCGGGGCTCGTCCCCGCCCTGGGCGGGCGGCTCGTGCACCTGGGGCTGCTCGGCGGTCACGGCCACCGGCTCGAACAGCTCGGAGAGCGCATCGGCGGCCCCCGTCGCGGCGAAGGCTCCTGCCGGAATAGCGGCGCTGCTGTCTTCGGCACCCTCCGCGTCGGGGGCGTGCGCCGGCTCTGAGGGCATGACGATCTCGATGGGGCCGGTGACCGGGCTCATGTGCTCGGCCTGCTCAGTGACATCGATGGCACGCGAGCCGGCGGAGGCGGTACTGGCCGGACCGGCGGAGCCGGCCAGGGCCGGGCGGGGCGCACGGGCCACGAGCAGCGGCCCCCCGGCAGCCACGTCCATCCCGGAGATCTTCTCCACCACGACGACGATGCGGGACTCGTCCACGATGCGAACGTCCACCTCGTGGATCTCCAACCCGGAGGAGGACAGCACTCCCAGCCCTCCGACGACGTCGGGCTCCAGGGCGGCACTCAGGATGGTCAGACGCGGGCCGGCCTCGACCTGAGCGGGCATCGCCTCGCGGAACTCGTTCCAGTCCTGGCTGAAGGCCCCCAGCCCGCCCGCGTACCTGCTGGCGATCTCACGGCGGCCCGCGGTAGCGGCCTGGGTCAGCCGCGACATGGCGGCCAGCAGCCCCGTGGAGTCGACGCTCTCCAGGACCTCGACGACGACGACCTGCCCAGTGGCGTCCAGGGCGGTCAGGCTCGCTCCGGCATCGACCTCCTCCCATGACAGGGGGAAGAGCGGACGGCGCAGGACATCGACGATCTGCCGCTGGATGGCGACCAGACTGTGGGACAGGGTGATGGTGTCAGCGGAGCGACCCAGGCGCACGGGCAGGAGGTGGTTGCCGTCGAGCTCGTACATGGCCATGGATGGGGCCGCCTTTCCTCGTCGTCCTGCTCCGCGATGGCCCCCAGCACAGGTGGACACGCGCATGGCCGGCTCACAGTCGAGTCGCCCACGAACACGGTGCCCAGCCATCCTGTCACGACCGCCAGCACACGGCAGACTATCTCATGACAGCAACAATGAGTGGGCCGCCGACCCATCACATCGGCCCGCACGCAGTGAGAAAACCGTGGGAGCACGGCCAGATCAAGGTTATCTCCGAGGGTTATCCCCGATCCTTGGAGAGACCGGTCTCATGGTTGCATCCACCTCGAGGTGGATGAGGATGCCCGAGAAGTGGACAAGAATGTCGGCTGGTCGGCTCCCGGCGGGGAGCCCTGCCATCCTCTATCGCATCACCAACCTCCCATCACCTACCGTCTGAGGAGCGTTCATGCCGTCGGTCTCGTCCACCACGACTCCCCCGGACGCACCCGAGATCGCGCCCTGCCCGGCGTCCTCCTCCGCCCCATCACCGTCATCCTCGCCGGCGGCCCCCGCGCCGCAGCCCTCGCGTCTGCGCACCTACGCACACCGAGGCTGGCGGGCCGCACGCGCCTGGCTGGCCCCCGCGCCGGCAGCGACCACCTGCGCCGCACTGACCCTCATCATCGGGATCGTCCTCCTGCCCTGGGGGCCCCAGGGGCAGATCGCCCTGTCCGCCTACATCCACCGGCCCCAGCGGGTGTGGACCCTGTTGACCGCCTGGGCGGTCCCCGGTCACCTGTTGCCGCTGAGCGGCAGCCTCATGCTGCTGTCCATCGGCGTGCTGCTGGAGCGGCTCCTGGGCACGCGACGGTGGCTGGCCACCGCCGCCGTGTCCTCCGCCGGGGGGATCGTCCTGGCTCAGGCGCTCTACCCCCTCATCGGTCGCGTGTGGGACACCTGGTCGCCCTACCTCATCCACGCCCCGATCCAGGGCATCAGCCTGCCCACCGCCGGCCTGGTGGCGGCCTCCACCAGCGTCATGCGCCCGTCCTGGCGGCGTCGCACGCGTCTGGCGATGTTCGCCGTCCTCGTCGTCTCGGCCGCGGTGACCGGAACCGTGGGCGCCCTGGCCCGACTCGGAGCCGGCGTCATCGGCCTCATCATGGGCATCATCCTGGAACGCGGGCAGCAGACGGCTCCCTCCCAGGAGCTGCCCCGGCGCGTAGAGCGCGAGCTCGTGGCCTTCCTGGTGGCCTGCTGGGCCGTGAGCTGCGCCCTGGCGGTGGTGAGCAACGCCGCCGGCCCCCTGGCCGATGCCCGCTACGGGCTCACCCCAGCCATCCTGCCCAAGGACGCCGTCATCTACCCCGTCGAGCAGCTCCTGATGTGCATGCCGGCACTCCTGCAGCTGGTCCTGGCCGACGGTCTGCGCCGTGGGCGCCGCTCAGCGGCCCAGGGCACCATCGCCCTGCAGATATTCCTGGGGATGTGCGCGGCCCTGTTCGCCCTGGTGGAGAAGATCGGCGAGCAGTCGCCCGAGTCCGGTCCCACCACGGCCCGGCTCCTGGACAGCTGGCTGCGCTCTGGGCACCTGCTGGTTCCGCTGCTGCTCAACATCGTGGTCATCAGCCTCGTCGTGTGGACAAGAAGCCGATTCACCCTGGGGTCGCGCCCCGGCGTCATTCGCCGCGCCGTCATCGCCTGGGCCCTGACCCTCCTCGGTGGGGCGGCCCTGACCGTCGTCGGGGGCCTGCTCATGTCTCAGAACTTCTCCCCCTACGCGACCTGGCCCGCCCTGCTGGAGACCTACGTGTCCTACCTGCTGCCCGTGAGTACCGGCGGCATCGTGGGTCTGATCGTCGAGCCCCTGACCCCCGTGGCCTACCTGCTCACCGCCTGGGTGCCGGTCCTGGTGTGGCTCCTGACGATCCTGTGGGTGTGGCTGGCTCAGTCCGCTCCCGCCCGCACCCAGGTCTCCGACCGGGAGGAGCTCGTTAACCTTGTGCGCAGCCGCGGCGCCGGGACCCTGGGGTGGATGCTCACCTGGGAGGGCAACGAGGCCTGGGTCAACGAGGCGGGCACGGCCGGCTTCTCCTACCGGCCCAGCCGCGACGTCGCCCTGACGGTCGGGGACCCCGCCGCAGACGACACCGATGTGGACCAGGCGGTGCGGGACTTCGCCGACTTCGCCACCGACGCCGGACTCATCCCGGCCCTGTACTCGGTGCACGCCCCGGCGATGGAGGCCGCCCGCGCCATGGGCTGGACGATCCTGCAGGTGGCCGAGGAGGCCGTCCTGGACCTGCCGGACCTGGCCTTCCGCGGCAAGGCGTACCAGGACGTGCGCACCGCCCTCAACCACGCCAACAAGGAGGGCATTGAGGCGGTGTGGACCACCTTCCGCGACTGCCCGGCCGGCCGGCGGGACCAGATCCGGGCCATCTCCCAGGCCTGGGCCAGTGATAAGCCGCTGCCGGAGATGGGCTTCACCCTGGGCGGCCTGGCCGAGCTCGACGACGCCGAGACGCGCCTGCTGCTGGCCGTCGACACCGACGGCACCGTCCACGGCGTCACCTCCTGGCTGCCGGTCTATCGAGACGGACGCGTCATCGGCCTGACCCTGGACTTCATGCGACGCCGCGAAGGCGGTTTCCGCCCCGTCATGGAGTACCTCATCGGGCGCGCCGCCCAGGACGCCCAGGCCGAGGGCCTGGAGATCCTCTCCCTGTCCGGGGCGCCGCTGACCCGCTCCGCCCCGGCCGACGGCGGCGCCTCCTCGCCCTTCGACCGGCTCCTGAACCTGCTGGCCTCCGTGCTGGAGCCGGCCTACGGCTTCGGCTCCCTGCACGCCTACAAGCGCAAGTTCAAGCCGCGGGCGGTGCCCATGTACCTGGCGGTTCCCGACCTGGTGGACCTGCCCACGGTGGGGATCGCCATCGCCCGGGCCTACCTGCCCGACCTCAAGCCCTCCCAGACGGCGCGCTTCGCCCAGGTGCTCATGAACCGGGACTGAGGCCGACGCCCACGACCAGGACCACGGCGCGGGCCGCGCAGTACAGACGCCGGAGCCGGCCGGCTCATCCCTCAGGGGGGGGTTGAGCCGGCCGGCTCCAGGGTGGTGCGGCCTCTCAGCGCGTCCCGGGCCTGCTCGGGTCTAGTCGGCCTTGTCCGCGACGGCCGCGCGCCCGGCCTCCAGGCGGGCCACCGGCACCCGGAAGGGCGAGCAGGAGACGTAGTTCAGGCCCACCCGGTGGAAGAAGCCGATGGACGCGGGATCCCCGCCGTGCTCGCCGCACACGCCCATCTTCATCGTCGGCTTGGTGGAGCGGCCGCCCTCGACGCCCAGGCGCACCATGCCGCCCACGCCGTCGGTGTCGATGGTCTCGAAGGGGGAGACCCCGAAGATGCCGTCGTCGGTGTAGTGGCCCACGAAGGAGCCCTCGACGTCGTCGCGTGAGAAGCCCCAGGTGGTCTGGGTCAGGTCGTTGGTGCCGAAGGAGAAGAAGTCGGCCTCCTCGGCGACGTGGGCGGCGGTGACGGCAGCGCGCGGCAGCTCGATCATGCAGCCCACCGGGAAGTCGAGGGCGTAGCCGGAGGCCTGGGAGACCTCCTGCAGCACGTGCTCCACGCGCTCGCGCGCCAGCTGGAGCTCACGCACCGACCCGATGAGCGGGATCATGATCTCGGGGTGCGGGTCGCCGCCGGCCTTGAGGCGCTCGACGGCGGCCTCGGCGATGGCGCGCACCTGGAGCTCGATGAGGCCCGGCATGGTCAGCAGCAGGCGGACCCCGCGCAGGCCGAGCATCGGGTTGGCCTCGTGGTTCTTGCGCACCACGGCCAGGAGCTCCTCGTCGGCAGGGTCCAGCTCGCCGCGCTCGCGGTCGACGGCCACCTTGACGCTCAGCTCGGTCAGGTCCGGCAGGAACTCGTGCAGCGGCGGGTCGATGAGGCGCACCGTCATGGGCTTGCCGTTCATCGTCTCGAACATCTGGATGAAGTCGCCCTTCTGCAGCGGCAGGAGAGCGGCCAGGGCGGCCTCGCGCTCGGCGTCGGAGGAGGCCAGGATGAGGTTCTGGACGAACTGCTTGCGCTCGCCCAGGAACATGTGCTCGGTGCGGCACAGGCCCACGCCCTGGGCGCCGCGGTGGATGGCGTGGCGGGCGTCGTCGGGGGTGTCGGCGTTGGCGCGCACCTCGAGGCGGCGGACCGCATCGGCGTGGCGCATGAGGCGGTCCACGGCGGTGACGAGCTCGCGGGTGTCGTCGTCTCCGGCCGCCTTGAGCGCCTCGTCCAGGCCACGACGCAGGTAGGTCATGACCGGGGAGTCGACGACGCCGACCTCACCGAGGAAGACCTCGCCGGTGGTGCCGTCGATGGCGATGATGTCCTCACTGGTGAGGACTTCCTCGCGCCCCGCGATGCGCAGGGTCTTGCCGGCGGAGTCGACCTCGAGGGCCTCGGCGCCGCACACGCAGGTCTTGCCCATGCCACGGGCGACGACGGCGGCGTGGCTGGTCTTGCCGCCGCGGGCCGTGAGGACGCCGGCGGCCGCGACCATGCCGGGCAGGTCGTCGGGGTTGGTCTCGCGGCGCACGAGGATGACGGAGTCGCCCTTCTCGGCGCGGGAGACGGCCTCGTCGTTGTCGAAGGCGATGTAGCCCACGGCGGCGCCCGGGGAGGCGGCCATGGCGCGGGTGAGCAGGTCGCGGCTGGAGTCGTCGTCGAACTGGGGGAACATCAGCTGGGTGAGCTGCTCGCCGGAGACGCGCGTGAGGGCCTCGTCCATAGTGATGAGCTTTTCGTCCACGAGCTGGGTGGCCACACGGAAGGCGGCCGCGGCGGTGCGCTTGCCCACGCGGGTCTGGAGCATCCACAGCTTGCCGCGCTCGATGGTGAACTCGATGTCGCACAGGTCGCGGTAGTGGGTCTCCAGGCGGCGCATGATGGAGCGCAGCTCGTCGTAGGAGGCCTTGTCCAGGCGCTCGAGGTCGGCCAGGGACAGGGTGTTGCGGATGCCGGCGACGACGTCCTCGCCCTGGGCGTTGACGAGGTAGTCGCCGTAGACACCGGTGCGCCCGGTGGAGGGGTCGCGGGTGAAGCACACGCCGGTGCCCGAGGTCTCCCCCATGTTGCCGAACACCATGGTGCACACGTTGACCGCGGTGCCCAGGTCGTGCGGGATCTTCTCGCGGCGGCGGTAGATGTGGGCGCGCTCGGTGTTCCAGGAGCGGAAGACGGCCTCGGTGGCCATGTCCAGCTGGGAGCGGGGATCCTGCGGGAAGTCGATGCCCGCGTGCTCCTTGACGATGGCCTTGTACTCCTCCACCAGCTCCTGGAGGGCGTCCACGGGGAGCTCATAGTCCATGGAGACGCCCCGCGCGTCCTTCTTGGCGTCCAGGGCGTCGGAGAAGTGGTCGCCGTCGATATCCAGGACGGTCTTGCCGAACATCTGGATGAGGCGGCGGTAGGAGTCCCAGGCGAAGCGCTCGTCGGAGCTGGCGGCGGCCAGTCCCTTGACGGAGACGTCGTTGAGGCCGATGTTGAGGACGGTCTCCATCATGCCGGGCATGGAGAACTTGGCGCCGCTTCGCACCGAGACGAGCAGGGGGTCCTCGGCGGCGCCGAGCTCGCGCCCCAGCTCCTCCTCGACTCCACGCAGAGCGGTGGTGACCTGAACCGAGAGCTCCTCGGGGACCTCGCCGCTGGCCAGGTAGGCGCGACAGGCGTCGGTGGTGATGGTGAAGCCGGGGGGAACGGGGAGATCCAGCCGGGTCATCTCCGCCAGGTTCGCTCCCTTGCCTCCCAGGAGGTCCTTCTGGTCCTTGTCACCCTCGCTGAAGCGGTACACGTACTTGGGCATCCTTGCCTCTTTCGGTTCTTGTGGAACTAGGGACTCCGTGCACGCGCAGGCGCACACGAAGCACTCTATGTGACTTCGGTCCCATGTTGCAGGTGACTCATCCAGCCGCGAACAGGGCTGCGCCGGCCGGCCCCGGGGCTTAAGGGCGCAGCGCCAGCAGGCCGGTGTGTCCCGGCAGGGTGATGCGGGTGGACAGGGGCTCGCCGTCGGGCGCCCCGGTGGGGCCGGGCAGGACCAGGCCGGCGGGCAGCTCCAGCGTCGCCTTCTCCTCCCCGCTGAGCACGACGGCAGCCAGGCCGCCCTCGAACTCGCGCACCCAGGCTCCTGAGGTCCTCCGGGGCCGTCCCAGCGGGCGCCCCAGGTCGGCGTCGAGGGCGGAGAACCAGGCAGTGCGGGAGTAGTCGTCGTGACCGGTGGCAGCGTAGGCGCCCTCCCCCGCCCCGAAGACCCAGAAGGCCGCCAGTCCGTAGAGGCCCGGGGAGCGGCGGGCGCCGGCCATGGAGCCGCCTCCCCCGCCGTCGGGGGTGCGCACGATGGACAGGCCCGGCCCGCGCAGGACCCCGAGACGCCGAACCACCGGCACCCGCTCACCCCGACCACGCCCTCACACAAGAAGAACCTCAAAACATAGCGGCGGATGCCCGCCACACTTCCGCGTGGCGGGCATCCGCCGCCGGTCCGATCGCGCAGGATCCGACGCGTGCGTCCGACGTCTATCCGGCGACTAGGGAACGACGACGAGGACGTCGCACTTCGACTTGCGGAGCACCTGGACGGAGACGGCTCCGAAGACGCGGCCGAACAGCGAATCGACGCCTTTGGATCCGACGATGACGAGGTCCGCCTCGGTCTCCAAGGTGACGAGGGTGACGGCATCGACCGCCGTGCCCTCGACGACGACGCCCTGGGCGAGGGCGACGCCGCGCTCAACGGCGGTATCACGCGCCTTCTCGACGACGGCGTAGGCCTGGTCCTCGGTGAGCCCGACCCGCACATCGGCGACGGGGGCAAACTCGTTGATGCGAGCCTTGTCCCGCGCCGAGACGGGGTCGAAGCCGGCGACGAGGAGAAGAGCGGCGTCGCACAGGCGAGCCATCTCGCAGGCGCGATCGATGACGTGGGTGTTCGCCTCGACATCGCCGACTCCGGCGACAATGGTGGTATAGGTCACGGATGACATCCTTTCGTGGGGCACCCGGTCAGGCCACGGCAGTCTCAGTGGCGGACACGGCGG
>NZ_MSKL01000029.1 GCF_001937665.1 Actinomyces oris
GTTGTCAGCCTTGCCACCGTTGTTGGCGTTATCAGCGGGGGCGTCCCCGGCACCGGGGACGGCGCCGCCGCCCCAGGCTACGTTGACCAGCGCACCGCGGTTCACGGCGACGTTGGCGTTGACGCCGAGGGTCTTGGCGACGTCCTCAGACAGGGCGTGGCCGTTGCCGGAAGCGGGGCTGCCCTCCTTGAGGTGGAAGTCCGAGGTCTTGTCCATCGGGTTGGCCGACTCCTTGACGAAGAACGGGTTGTTCTCCGGGGAGCCGTGCAGGTCCAGACCGTTGGACTCCTTACCGGCGGCCTTGACGTTCGAGCTGGCCGTGAAGTCGGAGAGCTTCTCGGCGTTGACCGACTGAGTCTTGCGGTCGGCGCCGTAGTTCCACAGGACCGTGGTGGACAGGGTCTGGGGGTTCTCGTGGCGGTAGTAGGCGTCGTAGTCGATGGTGGAAACCATCTCGTTGGCGTAGACCGCGCCGGAGCCGTCCTGGTTGGCCCCGCCGAGGACCTGGAC
The DNA here is from genome assembly GCF_001937665.1 of Actinomyces oris. Classification (GTDB taxonomy): domain Bacteria; phylum Actinomycetota; class Actinomycetes; order Actinomycetales; family Actinomycetaceae; genus Actinomyces; species Actinomyces stomatis. Next base: position 511 of record NZ_MSKL01000029.1, read on the forward strand.
CATGGCCGAGTAGCGCCACGGGTCCCCGGGCATGGGGGTGGTCTGCTCGGAGGAGAAGATGTTGTTCATCACCGTGGTGTTGGTGGTGTCCCAGCTCAGTCCGTGCTCGGCGCTCCACTTCTGCACCTGAGTGCACACACCCTGGGCGTTGCGGGCGTTGCAACCGTCGGAGCGGGTGTCCTCCTGGACCCACAGGCTGGTGAGAGCGTGGGAGACGGTGTTGTTCCACACGCGGGTGTCATTGGACCCGGAGATGTGGATGCCGACACCCGCCCCGGCCACGATGTTGGAGGCGATGAGGTTGTTGGAGGAGACCTCGTTGAAGATCGCCACCGGGACGTTGACGAAGTAGTTGCCAACGATCTCAGAGTCCATCACGCCCTCGTCGAACCAGACACCCGCAGCCCGGTTCTGGTCATAGGCCGTGGGGTCGGAGATGTCCACGCCGGTGGCCGAGTAGTCCACGGTGTTGTTGGCGAAGCGGATGTTCTTGGAGTGGGTGATCTTGGTGTCGGCCAGGGTGCAGTAGGCACCGCAGTCCTTCGTGATGAAGCCGGAGGTGTTGTTGTTCCTCCACAGGTTGTTCTCCACCTTGGCTCCGCTGGAGTCATTGATGCCGAAGGCGTTGGAGCCGTTGTTCTCGAACAGGTTTTTCGAGACGACCGCGTTGGTCGAGTCGATGACCTGCAGCGCTCCCGCGGTCGAGGAGTAGCGGAAGGTGGAGTTCTCGATACGAGGAGCACCGTGCGCAGCCACGATCATTCCTCCACCGGAGATGGTGCCGATCTCAGGGTCGTTGTAGTCCCAACGCTGCACCGCGGAGTACTTCTCCACCGTCAGCCCGGACAGGGCGATGTTGTCGGCGTTGAAGGACAGCGCGCGAGAGTGCTGAACCACCTCGACCTGGTGCTGGTTGGGGTCGACGCCGATGACGTAGGAGGTGCCCCGGTGCGGCTTGACCTTGTAGCCGGCCTGGTTGTTGTTCGGGTTGTTCAAGGTGACCGGATCGGGGTCATCGACGAAGAAGGTGGACGCGGTGACCTCATCACGGCTGAGCACCTGGGTCAGGGGCTTGCCGTCGACGAACACCTGCTCGGGGTGAGCGGCGATACCTTCCTTGGCAGGGTCGGCGTTGATGGTGCAGACCGTGCAGAAGCGGACCATGTCCTTACCTGTGGACCACTTTCCGTCACCCCCCGCACTCCAGTTGGTGGGGACCTCGGCGCCGGTGAGGACCGGCTTGGCCCCCTCGGCCGCCTTGATGGTCACGCCCTTGTCCACGGCAAGCTCACCCTCGCGGTAGGTGCCGTTGGCCAGCTCAATGGTGTCACCGTTGCCGACCTTCTTGAGGGCCGCCTTGATGGTCTGGAAGGGCTTCGCAGCGGATCCGTCTCCCGCGTCCGAGCCTCCTTCGGCTGAGACATGGATGGTGCTGCCGTCCGCAGCAGCGGCTTCTGGCGCGTGCGTGACGGCCAGAACAGGCGCCGACAGCGATAGAGCGAGTATCGCCATCTGGGCGACGATTCGACGCTTCATGGTGTCTCCGTCTCCGTAGTGTGATCAGAACGCCGTTACCCTACCGTGATAAATTTTGTTTAGCATCCGTTATATCCGCTTACTTCCGAGAGAGGCTTCTCTCACCGACGTCACAGTCACGGACCTGTCTCAGGTGCCACCTGGCCCGACGTGCGCTCCACACCCCCTTTCTGGAAGGATCAACCTATGACGCACGCAACACCCCCGAACACATCGCGGTATCCGAATGTCTCAGTGTCTGGAAGCATCAAGCTCGGCCAGTTCCTCAAGCTGGCCGGCCTGGTGGAGGACGGCGCCGAGGCACGTATCGCCATCCAGTCCGGGGACGTCATGGTCAATGGCGCCACAGAGATGCGTCGTGGGTACCATCTTTCCGGCGGCGATGTGGTCGTCGTCGACCACCCCGCCGGCCAGGTCGGCGCCATTGTCGAACAGATGGGGCCCGAGGACTGACCCCGGACCCCATCTACGGCGACGGCTTACCTGCTCTGCTCCCCGTCGAAGTCGGCAGTACCACCATCAGCACTGGCGTCGACGTCGGAAGCCGGTTCCCGCCCGACGTCGCCACAACCGCCCTGCTTGTCCTCGCTGGCAGCAGTGGAGGACAAGGTGGTATGCAGCTCGATGGTCTCGACCTCATGAGGCTCGTCGGCGGCCGTGACCGCAGTGGTCACCGAGTCGACCAGGACCTGGTTGGCCAGCGAGTGCCGCAGCAGCATGGGGTCATTGTTGAGGTCCCTGTAGAGCGAGACGCATAGCAGCAGCATGACGAAGACGAAGGGCAGAGCCGAGACGATCGTGATGTCCCGCAGACCAGTGAGCACCTCCGCAGGATCGTCTCCTCCGGCGAGCAACATGGCCGAGGCCACACCACCGGTGGCCACGCCCCAGAAGACGACCGTGAAACGGCTCGGCTCGATCGCACCCTTCTCCGAGAGCCCTCCCATGACGATGGAGGCCGAGTCCGCACCGGTGACGAAGAAGATCGCCACCAGGACGACCGCTAGCACCATGAGCACGATGAGGACCGCCCTGTGCACCGGCATGGCGTTGAGCAGGTCGAACAGGATGGTGTCGAAGTTCACGTCAGGTGTGCCGTCAGCCTTGAGATGGACGAGGGCGTCTGCCGCCCTCCCGGCGCGCTCGGCCCGCTCCTGGAGGCCAATGGCACCGCCGCCAAAGATGGCGAACCAGATGAGAGAGACGACCGAGGGGACGAACATGACCCCGGTAACGAATTGCCGGATGGTGCGGCCGCGCGAGATGCGGGCGATGAACATGCCCACGAAGGGCGTCCAGGAGATCCACCAGGCCCAGTAGAAGATCGTCCAGGAGGACAGCCACTCGGACATGTCCTTATTCCCGACTGCCGTGGTGCGTGAGGCCATGGCGGGCAGCTCATCGATGAAGTCGCCGATTGCCGAGGGGATGATGTTGAGGATGAACAGCGTGGGCCCTCCGACGAAGACGATGATTGCCAGAAGCACCGCCAGTACCATGTTGATGTTCGACAGCCACTGGATGCCCTTCTCGATACCGGAGATGGCCGAGGCGACGAAGCAGGCGGTCAGGACCGCGATAATGGCGACGAGCATCCCCGAGCTCACCTTGTCGACGAGATTGGTCGACACCATGCCTCCCCCGATCTGCAGGGCCCCCAGCCCCAGGGAGCATGCGGATCCGAACAGGGTGGCGACGATCGCCAAAATATTGATGATGCGCCCACCGACCCCGTCAATGGCCTGCCGCCCGAACAGGGAGGTGAACATCGCGGAGAAGAGCTGAGAGCGTCCCAGGCGGTAGGTCCCATAGGCCATTCCGAGCCCCACCAAGGCGTACATCGCCCACGGGTAGATGGTCCAGTGGAACAGCGCGGTGCCCATCGCCGTGCTGGCGGCCTTGGCCGTCTGAGGATCGACGGTGTCCGGCGGGGGCGACATGTAGAAGTAGAGCGGCTCACCGACTCCGTAAAAAATCAGGCCGATCCCCATTCCGGTGGCGAACATCATGGAGACCCAGGAGCCGGTGGAGTACTCGGGCTCCTCGGCGTCCCCACCCAGTGGAATCTTGCCGAACCGGGAGGCCGCGACGAAGACGATGAACACGACGAACAGGGTTGATGACAGGACGAACAGCCAGCCGAAGTTGCTGATCGTTCCCCCCAGGGCCCACTTGGAGACTCGCCCCAGCCCGTGCGGATCGACGAAACCCCACACCACGAACGCGATGGTCGCGGTCGCGGCGACGCCGAAGACCACCTTGTCCATTCCCTCACCGATGTCATGAGGCTGGCGGGAGACCGATCTCCTCAGGCGCTCGAGCAGATGGCGCTGCCGCCGTTTCACGGTTGCCGGGGAGGTCTGGAAGGCCGGCGTGGCGGCCGCCGCGGCCTGGATGTTCTCCCCTGCCTGTTCTGTCTGCGGGCCGGCGTCCCGCTCCTCTTGCTGTGTCATCGTTGGAGGGTTCAGATCCTCGTCACTCATCAAATAACCTCATAGACAATACAGTCACCGACTGCTTGTGGACATCACGAGAGTATCAAGATGAAGACGGGACGACACCTGAGAGCGAGCCGCCACGGAGTTTGCACGATTTCTGGAATGCCGCTTCAGAACCCGGATCCTCGTTCCTGGACACGGGTCCGCACCAGGAACGAGCCGCTACGCGTCGCATATTGATCAGGATACGGCGAGATCACGAGCAGACATTCCGCAACGATGCCCGAGCAGGCCGGTGTCGCTTCGGCGGCTTCACCTGGGCAGGCGATGACCGCTCGTCCGGAGAGGACCGCTAGTGGCGCAGGCAACCCGGCCCGAGCAGGGCCTTGATGTCGGAGTAGAAGGCAGGAGAGGCCTCCACCCGCAGCGAGGCGTCCAGCTGGGTGCGCACCTCACGCCCTGGGCTGGTGAGCGTCAGGCGCACCGTCGATCCGCCGGGGTGCTTGGTGAGCACGTCCTTGAACTGCTCCACCAGCGGCCCGGTGCACCGGTTGGTGGGCAGGGTGATGAGGACCGCCTCGTGGGCGGCGCTGGAGATGTCCGGGATCGTCATCTCCTGGGCGTACAGGGCGACCTGCCCGTCACGCCGGTTGAGACGTCCGCGCACCGTCACCACCGTGTCCGGGGCCAGCATGGTGGAGACGGTCTGGTAGGTCTGGGGGAAGAAGAGCACCTCAACGCTTCCGGCCAGGTCCTCGACCTGGGCGATGGCCCACAGGTTGCCCTGCTTGGTGGTCTTACGGGTCAGCGAGGTGATGAGTCCGGCGATGGTGACCATGGCGCCGTCGGGCAGCTCATCGTTCTCGTGGAGCTCGGAGATCTCCTTGTCCGCGAGCTTGCCGAGCAGTCCCTCCAGCCCCATGAGGGGGTGGTCGGAGACGTAGAGTCCCAGCATGTCGCGCTCGTAGGCGAGCTTGTCCTTCTTGTCCCACTCGGGCAGGTTGGGAACGTCGGAGGAGAAGACCGGGCCGTTGCCGAAGGGCGAGTCGTCGGCGTCGTCGGGACCGCCCATGAGGGAGGCGAACAGGTCGAACTGGCCGGCGGCCTCGTTGCGCTTGACACCGATGACCTCGTCGACGAAGTCCTCGTGACAGGCCTGCAGGGAACGCCGGGTGTGTCCCAGGGAGTCGAAGGCTCCGGCCTTGATGAGTGAGTCGATGGTGCGCTTGTTGCACACGACTGCGGGAACCTTGTCGAGGAAGTCCTCGAAGGAGGTGAACTCGCCCTTCTCCTCCCTGGCGGCGACGATCGCGTCGACGACGTTGATGCCGACGTTGCGCACCGCGGACAGCCCGAAGCGCACGTCCTCGTCGACCGCGGAGAACTGGGCCCGTGAGGCGTTGACGTCCGGGGGCAGCACGGTGATGCCCATGTGGCGGCACTCCCCCAGGTAGACGGCCAGCTTGTCCTTGTTGTCCTTCTGGCTGGTGAGCAGGGCGGCCATGTACTCGGTGGGATAGTGCGCCTTGAGGTAGGCCGTCCAGTAGGACACGACGCCGTAGGCGGCCGAGTGGGCCTTGTTGAAGGCGTACTTGGCGAAGGGGACGACGACGTCCCACAGGGTCTTGACGCTCTCCTTGGAGAAACCGGCCTGGACCATGCCGGCCTCGAACTCGACGAACATCTTGGCCAGGATGTCCATCTTCTTCTTACCCATCGCCTTGCGCAGCGCGTCGGCCTTGCCCATGGAGAATCCCGCCAGGTCGGTGGCGATCTTCATGACCTGCTCCTGGTACACGATGAGACCGTGGGTGGTCCCCAGGATCGGGTCGAGGGCATCCTTGAGCTCGGGGTGGATCGGGACGACCTCCTGCAGGCCGTTCTTGCGCAGTGCGTAGTTGGTGTGAGACTCCGCCCCCATGGGGCCGGGCCGGTAGAGAGCACCGACGGCGGAGATGTCCTCGAAGTTGTCGGGCTTCATCAGGCGCAGCAGTGTGCGCATCCCCCCGCCGTCGAGCTGGAAGACGCCCAGGGTCTCACCGCGTGAGAGCAGCTCGTAGGTGGCGCGGTCATCGAGCTCGACGTGGTCGATGTCCAGGGCGGGTTTGCCGTTGGCGACGATGTTCTCCAGGGCGTCGGAGATGACCGTGAGGTTGCGCAGTCCCAGGAAGTCCATCTTGAGCAGGCCCAGGTGCTCGCAGGTGGGGTAGTCGAACTGGGTGATGACGGCGCCGTCCTGCAGACGCTGCATCATGGGGATGATGTCGGTCAGGGTGGCCGAGGACATGATGACGGCGCAGGCGTGGACGCCCCACTGACGGGTCATGCCCTCCAGCCCCTTGGCCAGCTCGACGATCTTCTGGGCGTCGGGGTCCTCGGCGTGGAGCCTGCGGAACTCCTCGGCCTCGCCGTAGCGCTCGTCGTCGGGGTTGAAGATGCCCTTGATGGAGATGTCCTTGCCCTGGACCGAGGGGGGCATGGCCTTGGTGAGCCTGTCGCCGACCGCGTAGGGGTAGCCCATGACGCGGCTGGAGTCCTTCAAGGACTGCTTGGCCTTGATGACACCGTAGGTAACCACCTGGCTGATGCGGTCGGCGCCGTACTTCTCGCGCACGTACTCGATGACCTCGTCGCGCCGGCGCTCGTCGAAGTCGACATCGATATCAGGCATGGAGATGCGCTCAGGATTGAGGAATCGCTCGAAGATGAGTCCGTGGCGCAGCGGGTTGAGCTCGGTGATGCCCATGGCGTAGGCGACCATGGACCCGGCTCCCGACCCGCGTCCCGGTCCGACCCGGATGCCGTGGGCCTTGGCCCAGTTGATGTAGTCGGCCACGACGAGGAAGTAGCCGGGGAATCCCATCTGGGTGATGACGCTGATCTCGTACTCGGCCTGCTTGCGGCAGTCCGCGGGGATGTCACCGTTGAACCTGCGGTCCATGCCGCGCCAGCACTCCTTGATGAACCAGGACTCGTCGGTCTCCCCCTCGGGGACGGGGAAGGCCGGCATGTATGAGGCCCCCTCGTCCACGGTGCGGAAGTGCACCTCGCACTGCTCGGCCACGAGCAGGGTGTTGTCGCAGGCCTGAGGCATCTCGGAGAAGAGGCGGCGCATCTCGGAGCCGGGGCGCAGATAGTAGGTGTCGCCGTCGAACTTGAAGCGGTCGGGATCGGAGAGCACGGAGCCGGAGTTGATGCACAGCATCGCGTCCTGGATGGTGCGGTCCTCGGGGCGCACATAGTGGGAGTCGTTGGTGGCCAGAAGCGGGGCTCCGAGCTCCTTGGCCATACGCAGCAGATCCTTGGTGACACGCTGCTCGATCTCCAGGCCGTGGTCCATGAGCTCGACGTAGAAGAACTCCTTGCCGAAGATGTCCTGAAGCTCCCCGGCAGTGCGCAGGGCCTCATCCCACTGGCCCAGCCGCAGACGGGTCTGGACTTCCGACGAGGGGCAGCCCGTAGAGCCGATGAGACCGTCCGCGTAGCGCGAGAGCAGCTCGCGGTCGATACGCGGTGCCTTGCCCCACTGGCCCTCCAGGGAGGCGAAGGAGTCCATGCGCATGAGGTTGTGCAGGCCCTCGTTGTTGCGAGAGAGCAGCGTCATGTGCGTGTAGGAGCCGCGGGCCGAGACGTCGTCGCTCCTCTGGGACTCGTCGCCCCAGAAGACACGGGTCTTGTCGAAGCGGGAGGTGCCCGGCGTCATGTAGGCCTCCACCCCGATGATGGGCTTGATGCCGGCGGCCTTGGCTGCCGCGTAGAACTCGTAGGCTCCGAACATGTAGCCGTGGTCGGTGATCGCCAGAGCGGGCTGTCCCAGCCGCTTGGCCTCGGCCACGTAGTCCTTGATCTTCCCGGCGCCGTCCAGCATGGAGTAGTCGGTGTGGACGTGGAGGTGGACGAAGTCGTCCTTGGGGGCTGCATCTTCCTGAGTGCTCATCTCCGCCATGCCCCCATCCTAGGCCCGCCCGGTGTCGTGTCTCCTGGAGGGGCAGAGCGCGCCGTCCGGTGGGAAGGCGGAGTTTCCCGGCCATGACGGGCCACTGCCGGTGTGGCGGGTAAGCCGGGTGAGAAATCCGCCGCCGGCGGGCGGCCTGCTCCCCTCCTGGTCCGAAGAGGCGTTCCGGAGTCAGCCGCGCGCCCGGGCGGCAGCCTCTCGCGGAGCCAGGACGCAGTGCGCAAGGTCGAGTACGGGGGTGGGCACGCCCGCCTCGTCGCCGGCGCGGCACACGGCACCGAGCTGGGCGTCGAACTCGCTGGGCAGACCTGAGGCGATGTCCCGCTGCATCGATGTGGTGGCGCCGGCCGGCTGGGCGTCGGCCATGCGCAGGGCCGCAGCGACCGGGTCGGGGGCGTCGTCGGTGGCCAGGTCGTGTCCCAGTGCCGCGGCGACGGCGACGACCTCGTGCACGGCCTGGGTGAAGGTGTCTCTCAGATCACTGCGCAGGACGCCGATAGGAGCGTTCGTGGCGGCACCGAGTGCTCCCTGAACGACGACGAAGGACACCTTGCGCCACAGCTCCGCCCAGATGGAGTCGGGGACCCAGGCGCGGATGCCTGCCGCCTGCAGGGCCTCGACGGCGGCGCTGCTGCGAGCAGTGGCACCGCCGTCCCACTCCCCCAGGGCCAGGGAGCCGGTGTTGCCGACAGTACCCACGGTGCCGGGCGAGATGATGGCGGAGTACACGCGGGCGACTCCGGGCAGGACGTGCTCCTTCCCGACGGCGTCGGCGAGCAGCTCGGGCGCGCTGATCCCGTTCTGGGTGGAGACGACGCCAGTGGTGGAGCCGGTCAGGCGCCTGAGAGCAGGAGCCAGCTGCGGCAGCGCATCGACCTTCGTGGTCACGAAGACCAGGTCCGGGTCACCGCCCAGAGTGCCGGTGAGAGCCACCGGGTCATCACTGGCCAGTGGTGTCTCGATGCGGGCGGTCACGGTACCGGGCTCTCCTCCGGAGCAGTCGCGCAGCATCAGCCCGCCCGAGCGCAGGGCCGCCAGGGTGCGGCCGTGAACGAGGAACCCGACCTGCTGGCCACTGGCAGACAGGTGGGCGCCGAGCCATCCTCCGATGCCACCGGCACCGATGATGACGATACGCATACGTGTCTCCTCTCGGTCCTGGTGTCTTTCGCATGTGCACGCGTGCGCGGGTGTCAGCAGCCGGCCCTAGACGGTGCCGCCGTCACTGCCCGTGGCGATAACGGTGCTAACGATGCGGGCCATGTCCTGGTGCCAGATGCCGGCGTCGAGGTAGCGGTGGCCGCTGAGGACCCGGTACCCGCAACGCTCGTAGAATCCCATCGCTCGCTCCTGGGCGGAGAGGACCACCTCCACGCTGGAGCGACCGGAGTGGCTCAGCGCGGTCTGCTCGAGGGCCGCGACGACGCGGGCCCCGAGCCCCGTACCGCGAGCGATGCTACGGACGGCCAGGCGTCCCAGATGGACCCGCCCGGGGTGCTCGGGCTCCAGCAGAATGCGCCCGGCACCCAGGGGCGTGCCATCGGCTCCGCTGGCAAGCAGGTGGATCGTGGTGGGCTCGTCGTCGCGGGCATCCATCTCCTGGACGAGGGGGACCGACTGCTCCCCCACGAAGACCTCCAGGCGAACGTCGGCCAGGGCCTTCCGCAACCGCTCGGCCGCAACCCCGGTCTGGTCACCGCGTGCGGTGGCGAAGACAACGGGCTCCTGGACCGACATGGCGGGACGGATCTCGAGGACGGGGGCTCCTGAGACCGCCTCGCCAGCGCTCGACCTCGCCGTCGGGCCCATGGCCGGGCGATGGACGTGATCAGTCACTGTGCTCACTCACCTCCACGGCGATCCCGTTCACGGCAGGCGCAGGACATCGAGGGCGTGGACGAGGTCGTCGGAGTAGTCGGAGGTGAAGACCATGTGCTCACCGGTGATGGGGTGGGCGATGCCGAGTTCACGGGCGTGGAGCCATTGGCGGATGAGACCGGTGCGCGCTGTCATGGCCGGATCGGCGCCGTAGGTGGCGTCTCCGACGCAGGGGTGGCCGACGGCGGCCATGTGGACGCGGATCTGGTGAGTGCGTCCGGTCTCGAGGTGGATCTCGGCAAGGCAGGCCCCGGGCATCGCCTCGATGACGTCGTAGTGGGTGATGGACTCGCGCCCGCCCTCGATGATGGCCATCTTCCACTCCCGGCTGGGGTGGCGGCCGACGGGTGCGTCGATCGTGCCGCTGGAGGGATCGAGATGGCCCTGAACCAGGGCGTGGTAGACCTTGTCCACCGTGTGCTCCCGGAAGGCGCGTTTGAGCACCGAGTAGGCCCGCTCCCCCTTGGCCACGATCATGACGCCCGAGGTGCCCACGTCCAGGCGCGAGACAATGCCCTGGCGCTCGGCGGCGCCTGAGGTGGCCACTCGGACGTGCATGGCTTTGAGAGCGCCGAGGACGTCGGGGCCGTCCCAGCCCATGGAGGGGTGTGCGGCCACACCTGCCGGCTTGTCGACGACGACGATGTCCTCGTCCTCATAGAGCAGCTCCATGCCCTCCACGGGAGTGGCGACCGGTTCGACGGGTCGAGGCTCGGGCAGGTCGACCTCAAGAAGCTCGCCCGCACGCAGACGGGCGGACTTGCCCAGGCTCTCACCGTTCCTGCGCACGTCACCGGCTTCGCACAGGTCCTCGACCCGGCTGCGGGACAGACCCGTCATCCGGGCCAGCGCGGCATCGACCCGCTCGCCGTCGAAGCCGTCGGGCACGGGCAGCAGACGCATGCTCATTGCGGCTCCGCTGAGGTCGACTGCGCTGACACCCCGGAGGACCCCGATGAGTTCGAGGGGGTCTCACCATTGTCCTTCCGGCGGGATCGGGCTCCTCGGCGGGTTGAGGAAGCCATCGCGCCGCGCCCTCCGGTCTCCCGGTCGTCTTGGGATCCGGCGCGCGTGCCGTCGATCTCCCAGCCTCCCAGGGACAGGACGATGATGCCCGCGGCGGCCAGCACGATCGCGATGTCTGCCACGTTGCCCACGAAGTAGCCGCCGTAGTCGATGAAGTCGATGACGTGACCACGCAGGAAACCGGGCTCCCGCAGGAGACGATCGATGAGGTTGCCGACCGCCCCGCCGAGCACCAGGCCGAGAGCCACCGCCCAGGAGCGGGACGCCAGGTTCCGGGAGACACGGATGATGATGACCACGACCAAGGAGGCGATAAGCGCGAAGATCCACGTCTGCCCCGTGGCGAAGGAGAAGGCGGCACCCGGGTTGCGCACCAGAACCAGCCCCAGCACGCGACCGAGCAGCGCTGTGTGCTGGCCGTCGGCCAAGGCCGAGAGCGCCCATTGCTTGGTGGCCTGATCCACGACGATGATGACAACCGCCACCAGCCACAGCACGATCACCGGGAGGCGTTGGGACCATCTCCTGCCCGTCTCCCCATCCTCCTGCGACTTCATGGATCTCTCCATGGCGCTGAAGGGATTATCTGTGGGCAGTGAGACAACGTTGTCAGTGTTACCGGTGCTGCCGGAGGCTTCCTCCACGGAGGAGGCAGGATCGACGTGGTCAGGCATAGGGCTTTCTCGCATTGTGCTCAGAGGAGAACGGGTGACGAATGGGCTGCGTACCCAGCGAAGGGCGGCGACCCGCGCGGGTCGCCGCCCTTCGTGGGAGGCCGTGTCACTGACGACTGGAGGAGCTGGACCATCCTGAGCGGATGGGGACCACTGTGATGGGGCTCCGTTGGCCAGTCCCTGAGGTGTTCACGGGGGTGAGCCGGGAGGCGATCACGGCCTGAAGGATCACAGACCGGAGATGGTGCTCTCGCCGCCGTCCTCGACGTTGGCCAGCAGGTTCTGCAGGTAGCTCTTGAGACGGGTGCGGTAGTCGGACTCGAAGCGCCGCAGCTCGTCGATCTTCTGCTCGAGGGCGGAACGCTCCTTCTCCAGCTGGGCGAGGGTGCGGTTGCGCTGGTCCTCTGCCTCACGCACGATCTGCTCACCTGTGGAGCGGGCCTCGGTGACGATGCGCTCACCCTCAGCCTTACCGTTGGCGACGTGCTCATCGTGGAGGCGCTGGGCCAGCTCGAGCATGCCGGATGCGGCGGCCGGGCCCTGACCGCCGGACTCGCCGGCAGAGACGGCCGGCATGGACATGGCAGGCTCTGCCTGAACCGGAGATACGGGGGAAGCGGGGGCAGAGGGGATGGCGGCCCCCTCGCCGAGCTGAGCCACTCGGCGGTTGGCGGCCTCGAGCTTGGCCTTGAGGTCGGCGTTCTCAGCCTCCAGCTGACGCATAGCCTCGACTACCTCGTCGAGGAACTCGTCGACCTCGTCCTGCTCGTAGCCCTCACGGAACTTGGTCGCCTGGAACTTCTTGTTGAGGACGTCGTCTGCTGTCAGCAGCGTCATGGGTCGTCACCTCGGTGTCGTTACGGATAAGGTCACGAGCACCGGGCATCCGGTCACTCATGCGGACAGAGTACCTGAACTCGAGGTTCAGGCCACATCAAGCGCGCTATCTCACGCTGACGTGAGAACAGCACTCTAGCGGTTCGCTGACAACTTCACACCTGTTCAGATGAGAAGTCGGAGGAACCACTGAAGCACCCAGATCCCGAAGACCAGGACCAGGAAGCTCAGGTCGATACCGACCCCTCCCAGGCGCGCCATGGGAACCCTCTGACGGATCACTCGCAGAGGCGGATCCGTCAGAGCGTAGACAAGATTGGCCAGCACCAGGACGACCCCCTGGGGCCGCCACTGGCGGGCGAAGACCTGAATCCAGTCGAGTACGACCCTGACCAGGAGGATGAGGAAGTACAGGCTCAAAATGCTCGACAGGATCCCTGCCACTACGGAGACGAGGTTCACGTCCCGGTCAGCTCAGCTCTGATTGAAGAAGCGGCCGCGAGCCTCGGCGACCTCACCGCCGTCGATCTCCACGCTGGCCGGAGTCAGCAGGAACACACGCGGGGTGACACGTTCGATAGCGCCGTGCAGGCCGAAGACCAGACCGGCGGAGAAGTCCACCATGCGACGCGCGTCAGACTCGCTCATGCCGGTCAGGTTGATGATGACGGGGACTCCGTCACGGAAGGACTCGCCAATGATCCTGGCCTCGTTGTAGGTCGAGGGGTGAACCGTGACGATACGGCGAAGGTCCGGGGCAGCAGCAACGGGCTCGGGAGCAGCCGGGGCGGAGAAGTCCTCGTACCCGTCGTCAACGAAGTCCTGCTCGTGCTCCTGCACGGCGTAGCCCGCGTCGACAGCCTCATAGCTGTCCTCGTAGGTCTCCTCCTCCGGCTCCGAGTAGCCGAGGAAACTGGTCATACTGCGCAGCGCGCCCATCTATCGCTCCTTGGTTCGTCCGGTCCCCTGCGTTCCGGATGTGCTGCGACGGTATCCGCCCCTGCGACACCGCACGGGGACCTCAACTCGGCGTGTCCCCCACCTCAGGTTTCAGGTAGGTCACGCCCAGGAGTCACTCAGCAGACTGGGCTTTACCTTGGAATTGCAACACCTGCCAGGCGGCCGGTCACTCCGTCCCGTCGGTAGGAGTAAAAGCGGGAGTCCTCGTACGTGCACCACTGGCCAGCACTGATGTGCCCAACGCCGGCACGCTCCAGCTGAGCGAGGACACCTGCCGCCACGTCGAGGCCCGGCGTGCCCCACGATGTGCGCGAGGCGCATGCAGGTTCGCGCTGCGCGGACAGCGCCAGCATGTCATCCGGGACCTCGTAGCAGGAGCCGCAGATCGAGGGGCCCACTGCGGCCCACAGGTCAGCCGGCTCCGCTCCCGCACGCTGAAGGAAATCAATCGTGGCGGGAACGACGCCGTCGAGCATGCCTCGCCGCCCGGCGTGCACGGCCGCCGTCAGAGCACCATCCCGGGATGCCAGCAGGACGGGGACGCAGTCGGCCACGAGGACGCAGCACCCTGCAGACGCGTCGGCCGTCCGGGCATCCAGGACGAGTGCATCCGCCGTGGGAACCTCATCGACCTGGGCGGAGGACACAACGGCGGAGTGAACCTGGTTCATCCAGGCCAGGTGACGCCCCTGCTCAAGTCCAAGCAGCTCCTCAAGTCGACGACGGTGACAATGAACACGTTGCGGGTCATCTCCGACATGGAGCGCCAGGTTCCACCCGTCGTAGGCGGCCCCGTCCTCACGTCCACCGCTACCGTCTTCGGCTCCCCGAGCCTGAGTGCCGACGTCGTTCGGAGCGGAAACGGGACGAGCCCGCAGACCGCGGGTAGTGAAGTACCCACGGACCCGCGGGCCCAGATCCACTTCGATCAGGTCCGAAACCTCAACGGCGCTGGCGTCACACACGGCTGCAGTGTTCCCGGACAGCGGCACCGTTCAGCGCAGGAAATCGGGCAGATCAATGCCGTCGTCGTCGGCGTCTACCCCGATCACCTGAGGAACCTCAAGATCGGAGACCGACTGCTGCTGCGCCGATACCGAGCCGTAAGAGCCGTAGGACTCATCCACATAGGCCGGCATGCTTCCCGACGAAAGCGCCTCGGCCGCACCGACCTCCGACAGATGCGCCGCGGCCGCCGGCGACGACGATGGCGGAGGAGCCAGCGGGACCGGACGAGTTACCGGGTTCTGGGCGGCATGGGCACCGCCGCGAGGAGCGGGAGCCGGGGGCAGGTCATCAACCGGGGAGGAGGGCACCGGCGGGACGGCGGCCGCCCGCGACAGTCGAGTCATCGGATCGGCCAGACCGCCGACAATCGGCTCGGAGTCGAAGCCGGCGGCGATGACCGTCACCCGTACCTCGTCGCCCAGGGCGCCATCGACAACGTTTCCGACGATGATGTTGGCCTCGGGGTGGACGGCCTCGCGCACCAGGTTGGCGGCCTCGTTCATCTCGAACAGGCCCAGGTCGGAGCCGCCCTGGAAGAAGAGCAGCACACCGTGGGCGCCGTCGATCGAGGTCTCGAGCAGCGGCGAGGCGATGGCCTCCTCAGTGGCCGTGATCGCACGTCCCTCACCAGTGGCCGAGCCGATACCCATGAGCGCGCTGCCGGCGCCCTGCATCACGGACTTGACGTCATTGAAGTCGACGTTGATGAGGCCGGGGGTGGTGATGAGTTCGGTGATGCCCTGAACACCCTGAAGAAGAACCTGGTCGGCCTGCTTGAAGGCGTCCACGACGGAGATGTTCTTGTCGGCGATCTGCAGGAGGCGGTCATTGGGGATGACGATGAGGGTATCGACTTCCTCGCGCAGCGCCTGGACGCCGTCCTCGGCCTGGGCCGAGCGGCGGCGCCCCTCGAAGGAGAAGGGACGGGTGACCACACCGATGGTCAGAGCGCCGATGCTCTTGGCCAGGCGGGCGACGACGGGGGCCGCACCGGTGCCGGTGCCACCTCCCTCACCCGCGGTGACGAAGACCATGTCCGACCCGTCGAGGGCCTCACGGATCTCGGCCTCGTGGTCCTCGGCGGCCTTGCGGCCGATCGCCGGGTCGGCCCCCGCTCCCAGGCCTCGGGTCAGGTCCCGCCCGACGTCGAGCTTGACGTCAGCGTCGGACATGAGCAGCGCCTGGGCGTCGGTGTTCACGGCGATGAACTCCACGCCACGCAGATCGGCCTCGATCATGCGGTTGACGGCATTGACACCGCCACCGCCAACACCGACGACCTTGATCTCTGCCTGGTAGTGCTGTGAGTCGTCCACAGCCATGCTCTCGACCACTGGCGTCCCCTCCGCGAGTTTCGTCATGAGTCCTCTGACGAGGACTCCCCTCAAACCTCAACCTCAAGTTAAGGTCAATACTTATGTCATTCTCTGAACGACGGGCTTAACGCTATGAGACTTCCAGGACGTCGTATCGCATTGAAGCCCGGCGTGTTCGTGTGCAGTTGCCTGCGGATTCCCTGCTATATCGCTGCGATTTACCTGCAATAAACCTGAAGGAGCGAGTAGTGCATGCTGCTTTCCGCTCCACAGTCCCGTGAAGCGTCGTTCAGCGGTGGCGCGGAGGATCCGTTCAGGATGCCTGAGATGGTGCCGCGGCGGTCGTGGCCGCCCCGTCGGCGGACCGGGTGGTGGGGCGATGAGGCGATGAGACGTCGTAGACGGACGCAGTGGTCGTCATGAGAGTCGCCAGGACGCGCGCCTTGAGCCCGTTGTCCTGGCTGTTCCCCCAGACCACGCTCGCCCCGCTGGACAAGGTGAGTGTGACCTGTCCCGCCTCAGTGGCGCTTCCGCTGCTCACCTGCGCCAGAGTCTCAGGTGTGAGGGAGCCCACCACCTGGGTGACGGCGGCGACCTGCTTGGCTGAGATCCTCTGTGGCCCCGATGTCTGCGCAGCTGAGTCGGGCACGATGGTCACCAGCCCCGACGGCGCCTCGGAGACCCGTTCGAGGACCACGGCCTCGTTGTCGAGGACCTGGTAGCCGTCCGAGTCCTGCACGGTGGCCACCGGCACACGCATCGTCAGGTGCACCCGCAGCCCATGGGGCCAGGCCCTGGTCACCTGCGCCCGACGCACCCGGACCAGCTTGTCACTGACCTGGGTGGAGAGCCGGCCGGTGTCGAGCCGCAGCAACGAGTCGCCCTCGTACGAGGCCAGAACGTCACGGACCTGCTTATCGGAGACACTGCCGTCCGACCCCGCCACGGAGATCCTTCGGACCTGTAGGCCCAGGAGGGGTGAAAAGGCCAGGGCCCAGACCGTCAGAACGATGGCGAGCACAACAACGGCGGTCTTCACCGCCCTTGTCAGGCGCAACCGGCGCAAGGCGGTTTGACGCTCCTTGAGACGATCGGCGAGCCCGGTGGAGACAACCCGGTCGTCTCCTCTGGAAAGAGCCACCTGCCGGCGGCCGAACACTGTCAGCTCGGTGCTTGCTGCTCCATCGGGGCTGGAGGACGTCTCCTCAGGGCTGGTCCGGTTGGAACCTTCGCCGCTGCGGTGCGACGCGGGAGACGCGCCGGATGCGCCTCTCGACGTCGTCGGACGTCGAGGCCGCGAAGGCGCCGACGCGCCGCTGTTCGCGTCCCTGGATGTCCTGGAGGCGGCAGCGGTCCGGGGCCGCCTGACGGGAGCCGACGGACCGGCCTGCTCGGTCCCCCGATCCGTCGGGGTGCTCGTCGCTGACGGCCCCTGTGCCGAACGGGCGGGGCGCGGACGTCGGGGGCCGGAACGGCGCGGCGGGATGCTGGCCGGAGCGTCCTGAGCGAGGTTGGAGCGCTCGGGACGGGGGGCTGAGGGCTTCCTCATGCCCGCTCGCCTCGGTCTTCAGGTGAGGAGGCTGCACCGCCCTCACGCGCCGCCAGGTCGGTCAGTACCGTGGCGGCGAGTTCTGTGACGTCTCCGGCCCCGACTGTCAGCAGCAGGTCACCGGGGCGCGCCAGGTCGGCCACCGTGTGCGCGGCGTCGAGGCGCTCGGCGACGAATCTGGCTCTGCCACCGGGGACCTCCTGGGCGACCGTGTTTCCTGTGACACCGGGGAAGTCCGACTGCGTCTCTCGAGCGGGGTAGACATCCGTGATGACGACGGCGTCAGCCAGGGCAAGTGCCTGTCCGAAGCGGTCGGCGAAGGCCCTGGTACGGGAGAACAGGTGCGGCTGGAACAGAACCAGGACCCGGCCTCCGCGCTCCTGGGCCACGCCCCGCGCCGTACGCAGCAGTGCCTCGATCTCCGTGGGGTGGTGGGCGTAGTCGTCGATGACGCGCACGCCGTCGACCTCGCCCCTGTCCTCGAAACGCCGGCCCGTACCTCCGAACGCTCCCAGTGCCCGGGCCATTCGGACGGGTTCGACGCCGAGCTCGATGCCCGCGGCCCAGGCGCCGGCGGCGTCGAGGGCCACATGGTCGCCGGGCACGGCAAGCACAAGCTCAACCGGGCTGTGGACCGCCTCCTCGCCGGTGCCGCCGGCGGGCGCACGGTCGGTCGCCGCGGTGAGGGTCAGCAGCGCATGAGTGGTTGAGGCTCCGCGATCCTGGATATCCAGGTGGACGTGTCCCTCCCCCACGAGCGCTCCGCCGGGGAGGGTGTCGGGGCCTCCGAAGGAGTAGGTGACCACGCGCAGGCCCTCGGCGGCTGCGGACTGCGCCAGACGCAGTGCGCCGGCGTCGGCGGCGCAGGCAACCAGGAGCCCCCCGGGCACCAGACGGTGAGCAAAGTCGACGAATGCCTCCTCGAAGGCCTCCGCGGTGCCGTAGCTGTCGAGGTGGTCGGGCTCGACGTTGGTGACGATCTCCACGCGGGGCGAGTAGTTGAGGAAGGAGCGGTCGGACTCATCGGCCTCCGCGACCAGGGCGGGACCGCTCCCCAGGTGGGCTCCGGTCCCCAGGGCCCGCACGACCCCGCCGATGGCGAAGGAGGGGTCGGCGCCGGCATCCGTGAGGGCCTCGGCGAGCATGCCTGAGGTCGTCGTCTTGCCGTGCGCACCCGCCACGGCGACGAAGTCCAGCCCCTGAGCGGCCAGGGCCAGCGCCTGAGACCGGTGGATGACCTCCTGGTCCCGCCGGCGGGCCTCAGCGAGCTCCGGGTTGGTCTCCTTGATCGCGGTCGACACCACGACTGTGCTCCGCTCGGGAACGTGTGCGGCGTCATGCCCCAGGTGGGTCGTGATGCCCAGGTCGGTCAGGTGGTCGAAGGCGGGACCGCCACGGGCGTCGGAGCCGGAGACCCGGGCCCCACGGGCGGCGAGAAGCTGAGCGACCACGCTCATCCCCGCTCCCCCGATACCAATGAGGTGAAAGGCCCTGTCTGCCAGCGTGCATTGGTCGCCGCCGGCCGGCCGGCCGGCGGTGCGGGAGCTGTCCTGGGATGTCGTGGCGGTCATGCCGCATTCTCCTCATCAGTGGGAGTGCCGTGGATGGAGGCGCACTGCTGGATGAGGGCGGCCAAGCGTGCCGCCGCATCCTGGACGCCGGTGGAGGCAGCGGCCCGGGCCATGGCGGCCTGCCGCTCAGGGTCGGAGATGAGCATCGCGAAGTCAAGGATGTCGGAGGGCGTGAGATCGGCGTCGAGCACCATGCGTCCGCCTCCTGAGGCCAGGACGTCAGCCGCGTTGAGACGTTGCTCCCCGTTGCCGATCGGCAAGGGGACGTAGAGCGCTGGAAGTCCCAGAGCCGTGATCTCTGCGACGGTACCGGCGCCGGACCGGCACAGGACTCCGTCGGCGCAGGCGTAGGCCTGTTCCATCGTGGTCAGGTAGTCGAGCACGTGGTACCGCCCAGTGAGGTCCTCCGCAGCACCTGAGGCCACTGCCGCCTCGAGAGCGGCGCGCACCGGGGCGTCCTTGTCCTTACCGGTCAGGTGCAGCACCTGCAGTCCGGTGGGCAGGGAGCCCAGCGACTCACTCAGAACCTCGTTGAGATGCTGGGCCCCCAGGGAGCCGCCCGTCACCAACAGCGTGGGCAGGTCGGGGTCGAGTCCCAGTGCCTGCGCACCCTCGACGCGAGCCCGGCGCGTCCCCTCGCTCGTGGCCCTCTGCGCCACCAGGGTGGCGATGGCCGGGCGCAGCGGCAGTCCTGTGACCTCGGTGCGTCCCTTGGATGCCTTGAGGCGGGTGGAGGCGAAGGTCAGGGCGACCGCCTGAGCCCAGGACGCCCCCAGTCGGTTGGCCAGCCCCGGGCGGGCGTTCTGCTCATGGATGACGACCGGTACGCCGGCCTTCCTGGCGGCCAGGTAGGCCGGGGTCGACACGTAGCCGCCGAAACCGACGACGACGTCGGCCCTGACCGTCTCAATGGCCTCGGTGGCCGCGCTGATCGCCTTCCCCAGCCGGTGCGGCAGACGCAGCAGGTCACCGCTCGGGCGCCGAGGCAGAGGGACCCTGGGAACGAGCGCCAGCTCGAAGCCGGCCTCGGGCACCAGCCGATTCTCCAGTCCTTCGGCGGTCCCCAGGACGAGGATCTGCGTACGAGGATCGCCGCCCAGGGCCGGGTCCTGCAGGGCCGCGGCCGTGGCCAGCAACGGGTTGACATGGCCGGCAGTGCCCCCACCGGCCAGCAGTACCCGCAACGGCCGGGGCCGCTCCGCGCCGCTGGGACCCACCTGCTGGGGCGAGTTTGCGCTCTCACTTGTCTCGGGCACGGTTCCTCCTTGGGACAATCACTGCCAGGGAACGACGCAGCGCCCCGGGACTCGTGGACAGGGCCTCCTGCGCGCCGGGTTCGTGGCGCGCGAAGGCGAGAAGCACCCCGATGGCCAGGAGGACCGACACCAGCGCGGTCCCTCCACGGCTGACGAGGGGAAGCGGGACTCCCAGCACCGGCAGCGCGCCGGTGACGACCCCCATGTTGATGATCGCCTGCCCCACGATCCACGCACCGATGGCCGAGGTCGTGGCCACGACGTACGTGGAGGTGTGACGTCTCATGAGCCGCAGGCAGCAAGCACCGATGGCGGCGAACAGGGCGATGACGACGAGCGTACCCACCAGTCCGAACTCCTCACCGAGCACGGCGAAGATGTAGTCGGAGTCGGCCTGGGTGAGGTAGCCCCACTTCTGGCGCGAGGATCCCGGTCCCACCCCGAGCCAGCCTCCGGTCCCCAGCGCCCACATCCCGTGCTTGGGTTGGTATCCCACGCCCGTGGGGTCCGCGCCCTCGGGATGGATCCAGGCGGTGATCCGGGCGCGCCGGTTGGCGCTGAGCATGGAGGCGGCCGCGAACATGACGACGCCACCGGCACCCAGGAGGGCGAACCAGCGCTTCCTCATTCCCCCCACCCACAGGGCTCCGGCGACGATGCTCACCAGAATGATGACGGTTCCCAGATCCTGTCCGCCGAAGACAGTCAGGATCGCAACGGCGACGCCGCACCAGCCCGCCGCCCACACCCGGTCGCGAGGGCGCTTGTCCGT
Organism: Actinomyces oris; assembly: GCF_001937665.1. Lineage (GTDB taxonomy): Bacteria > Actinomycetota > Actinomycetes > Actinomycetales > Actinomycetaceae > Actinomyces > Actinomyces stomatis. The sequence goes on from NZ_MSKL01000029.1 coordinate 21,287, forward strand.
GTACCAGGTCACCAGGGTGCCCAGGACCAGGGCGAGGGCCACCTTGATGAACTCCGAGGGCTGGGCCGTGCCGACCCCCGGGACCTGGATCCAGTTGCGGTTGCCGTAGACGTTGACACCGATGGGCGTGAACACCAGGCACTGCATGGCGATCGTCAGCACCAGGAGGACCCAGGCCATCCGCGGGAACCAGGACAGCGGTATGCGGGAGACCCCCACCATGCCCAGGGTCCCCACCGCCGCGAAGATGAGGTACTTGGCGAAGTCGGTGAAGGCGTTGCCACCGTTGGCGGCAACAGTCACCGACTGCACGGAGAAGACCATGATGAGTCCGAAGGTCTCCAGCACCAGGGTGGAGACGAGCAGGCAGTAGTAGGTCAGAGTCACCTGCTCGGAGCTCCGAGCGGAGTCGGGCCCGCCGGCTGAGGGACGCCGACGACGCTTCTGAGAGGCACCATCGACCTGGGAGCCCCCATCACCGTCCCAGGGCCGCGAGAGCCGCTCGCCCCAGTGCGCCAGGCGCCTGCGCCAGGCGTCACGCAGGCGATCACGCGACCCCGTGGGCAGTGAGCCGGATGGCTTCCTCGGCTGCTTGGACGGCGTGGCCGTCCCCCTCCGGGGCGCGGTCCGCTCCTGCTTGCGACCGGCGCCGGCCTCTTGTGGCGAACGTGCGGACGCCCGCGAGGAGCCTGACGAGGAGGGGGTCGACGAGCGGGGAGCGGTTGCCGAGGTGGACCCGGTCTTCACAGCTGCTCCTGGTCGCCGGAGGCGTCCGTGTCCCGGCCGCCATCGCTCCGGGTGTAGGCCTGGGCTTCGGCGGCGAACAGGTCACCGCGCTGGGCGTAGGACGTGAACTGGTCCCAGGAGGCGCAGGCAGGGGCCAGTATGACGGTGTCACCACTGCGGGCCATGGCACCGGCGGCCTCCACGGCCGCGGCGCTCACCTGCTCGGCGGTGCCGTCACTGACGCGGGTGACGGGCAGGCCGGGGGCCTCCCGCTCCAGAGCCGCCAGGATGTCGTCCTGGTCCTTACCGATGACCACGGCGCCGCGCAGGTGGGGGCGCACCGTGCGGACCAGATCGAAGAACTGGGCGCCCTTGGTGTCACCGCCGCAGATCCAGACGCCGGTCCCCTGCGGCAGAGAGGTCAGCGCGGCCTCGGCGGAGTGCGGGTTGGTGGCCTTGGAGTCGTCGACCCAGGCAATGCCGTCCGCCTCGGCGACGGTGACGATCCGGTGGGCTCCGGGACTGTAGGCGCGCAGTCCGGCCACGACCGCCTCCGGGTCGACTCCGGCCGCACGGGCCAGTGCGGCGGCCGCCAGGGCGTCGGCCAGCAGGTGCGCGGGAAGGTTCTGGGCGCGCCGCCCTGGCGCCAGGTGCGCGAGGTCGGCGGTGGTGGCCAGCTCGATGCCACTGGAGCGTCGCTGGGCGTGGAAGGCGCGGTCGACCAGCAGGTCCTCGACCATGCCGACCTGTCCCAGCGCCGGAGCGGCCAGGGTGAAGCCGACAGCGCGACAGCCCTCGACGACGTCGGCCTGACGGACCATGTCCTCGGTGGTGGCGTCGGCGAGGTTGTAGACGGCGGCCAGCCGGGTGCGGGAGTAGACGCGGGCCTTGTCCTGGGCGTACGCCTCCAGACCCCCGTGCCAGTCGAGGTGGTCGGCGGCCAGGTTGAGGCAGGCCGAGGCCAGGGGCGCCAGGGTCCTGGTGGTGTGGAGCTGGAAGCTGGACAGCTCCACGGCCAGGGCGTCGGCGCTGCCGGCGAGGACCGCCTCAATGACGGGGGTACCGATGTTGCCGACGGCCGGGGCCGTGAGCCCCTGGGCCGCCAGGATCGCCGAGAGCATGCTGACCGTGGTGGTCTTGCCGTCCGTACCGGTCAGAGTCAGCCAGGGGACGTCCGGACGCGATGAGTCCTGCTGGATCCTCCAGGCCAGCTCGACCTCGCTCCAGGTCTCGATACCCGCCGCCTCAGCGCTTCGCAGGACCGGCCCGGTGGCCGGGACTCCGGGCGAGACGACGAGGAGCCGCGCCGGTGAGTCCGCCAGGGCGGCAGCGGTCGCCTCAGCGTCGGCGATCGTGGTGGAGGCCACGGGGGTCTCCAGCGTCTCGATGGAGGACTCACGGCTGTCGAAGACGTGGATGCGGGCCCCCAGTGTGGCCAGGGCATCGACGACGGCGCGCCCGGTGCGCCCGAGTCCGACGACGACCACGTGGGCGCCGTCGAGCTGGTCGCTCAGGGACCCGCCGGGGCCGGTGACGGCGCTGGGCGGATCACCGGGGACTTCAGTCAGACTGGTCACGGTGCGGGCTCACGCTCCTGGTTCCTCGCTGCTCCTCGCCGGGCGGCCGGCGGGATATGACTGCATCAATGGTTCGTCGGGTCGCAGAGGCCCGAGCATCCCGGCTCACCCGAAGATGAGCTGGCGCAGGTACTCGGCGTAGAAGAGTCCGAGTCCCGCGATGACGCACAGGCCGGCGATGATCCAGAAGCGGATCACCACATTGACCTCGGTCCATCCTCCCAGTTCGAAGTGGTGATGCAGTGGAGCCATGCGGAAGACGCGTCGGCCTGTCGACTTGAACGAGACGATCTGGATGATGTCGCTCATGACCTCGGCCAGGAAGAGTCCGCCCAGGATGACGGCGAGGAACTCGGTGCGGGTAAGGATCGACAGGCCGGCGACGGCCCCTCCCAGGGCCAGCGACCCGGTGTCGCCCATGAAGATCTTGGCCGGTGAGGCGTTCCACCACAGGAAGCCGAAGCAGGCACCCATGAGGGCGGCGGCGATCATGGCCAGATCTCGTGGGTCCCTGACCTGGTAGCAGGTGGTGGGGACCATGGTCTCGTGGCCGTAGTTGCAGGACTGGTTCGTCTGCCACACCCCGATGAGCGTGTAGGCGCCGAAGACCATGGCGGAGGCGCCGGCGGCCAGTCCGTCGAGACCGTCGGTGAGGTTGACGGCGTTGGACCAGGCGGTGATGAGGAAGTTGGCCCACAGGATGAACAGGATGAGCCCGACGACGCTGCCGGCAAAGGCCAGATTGATCGCCGAGTCCCGGGCGAAGGAGATCCGGGTGGAGGCGGGGGTGAGCCCGTTGCGGTCCGCGAAGTGCAGGGCCGCCACCGAGAATCCGATACCGATGAGCGCCTGCCCCACGATCTTCTGCCAGGCCCGCAGCCCCAGGGAGCGCTGCTTGGAGATCTTCTCGAAGTCGTCCAGGAATCCGATGAGCCCGAGCCCGACGATGAGGAAGAGCAGCAGGACCCCGGAGGCGCGCGGAGTGCGCAGCTGGGTGAGATTGGCCAGGGTGTATCCCAGGACGGTGGAGATGATGATGACGAGGCCGCCCATGGTCGGCGTGCCGCGCTTGGTGAAGTGTCCCTGGGGGCCGTCCTGGCGGATGAACTGTCCGTACTCCTTGGCGTGGAGGTAGCGGATGAGCAGAGGGGTCCCCAACAGGGTGCCCACCAGTCCGACCACGCCGGAGATGAGGATGGCGGTCATCGGGGACGAACCTCCTTGAGGTGATCGGCCAGGCGCCAGGCGCCCGAGCCGTTGGAGCCCTTGACCAGGACGGCGTCGCCGTCGGACAGCAGGGCGTCGATCTGGGAGATGGCGGTCGCGGCGTCATCGAAGCCGACGACCTCGACCCCTCGCGCCCCGGCCGCCTCGAGTGCCTCCTGGGTGGAGCCGATGCCGATGAGCATAGCGGCTCCGGCTTGGGCCGCTAGCTCTCCGGTGCGCGCGTGATCGGCGGCCGAGGACTCCCCCAGCTCGAGCATCTCGGAAACCACGACGACGCGACGCCGGTCCCCGGCCAGAGCCGGCAGTACGGCCAGCGCCGCCGTCATGGAGTCGATGTTGGCGTTGTAGGAGTCGTCGATAAGGAGAAGATCCCCACCGAGCTCCGACACATCCATGCGGTGGGGGCTCTCGATGCTCACGGAGCAGAGCCTCTCGGCGATGAGCTCCGGGGCGATCCCTGCGGCCAGGGCCAGTCCCGCGGCGGCCAGGGCGTTGGCGACGTTGTGAGCGCCGGCGACTGCCAGCTGGACGCGTCGGGGGGCGTCCAGACCGGGCAGGTGAAGGTCGAAGGCAGCTCGGGCGGCCGCGTCCAAGTCCACGTTCTCGGCCCTCAGGTCGGCCGCCCGACCTTGGGCGGAGAAGGTGAGGACCTGTGCCGGTGCGAGCTCGGCCATGGCTGCGGCGCGGGCGTCGTCGGCGTTGAGGACGGCGGTTCCTTCGGGCCGCAGGCCGGCGATGATCTCCGCCTTGGCCGCGGCGACGCCCTCGATGGAGCCGAAACCGCCCATGTGGGCGTGGCCGATCATGAGGACCCCGGCCGCGTCCAGGGGGGCGATGTCGGTGAGGTAGGCGATGTGCCCGGGCCCGGAGGCCCCCATCTCCAGGACGAGGTAGCGGGTGGACTCGTCGGCCTCCAGCACGGTCAGCGGCAGGCCGATCTCGTTGTTGAAGCTGGCCCTGGGGGCCACCGTGGGGCCGGAGGCGGCCAGGAGCTGACGGGTGAGGTCCTTAGTGGTGGTCTTGCCCACCGAGCCGGTCATCGCCACCACGGTGAGACACTCACCGCGCTCGGCCGCGGCCCGGCGCAGAGCGTCCAGGTGGGTACGGGCCAGCGCGCCGAGGGCCGTCACGGTGTCCTCCACGAGGACGAGCCCCATGGACGGCTCCTCGGTCCGCCCCTGAGACAGCCCGCTGCGGGCGGCCTCCAGGTCGGAGACGATGGCTCCGACGGCGCCCAGGGCTCCGGCCGATCCCAGGTGGGCGTGGCCGTCGGTGCGTTCGCCGTGAACGGCGACGAACAGCGAGCCCTCGGCGGCCTGACGCGAGTCGGTGACGACCGGTCCGGTCACGGGGGCGTCCGGGCCGATGAGTCTGCCGCCGACGGCGGCCGCGATCTGACTCAGGCTGAGCCTCATGCCCGTCCCCATTTCTCCTCGACGGCCTCGGCCATCACGGGCGCGTCGTTGTAGCGGATGAACTCCCCGGCCATCTCCAGGAAGGGCTCGTGCCCCTTCCCGGTGACGATGACAGTGTCGTCGGGTTCGCACAGCTCGACGCCCCTACGCACGGCGTCGCCGCGCCAGGTGGTGATCTCCTCGACATCCTTCAGGTCGGGGCGCACGCCGCGCACCCCCTCCAGGATGGCGTCGCGGATGAGCTGGGGGTCCTCGCTGCGGGGGTTCTCGTCGGTGACGACCAGAACGTCCGCCAGGCGGGCGCACACCTCGCCCAGCATGGGCCGCTTGCCCTGGTCGCGGTCGCCGTCGGAGCCGAAGACCACGATGAGACGGCCCGGGGTGATGGGACGCACGGCCTTGAGGGCCAGTTCCATGGCCTCGGGGGTGTGGGCGAAGTCGACGATGCACAGGCCGCGTCGGCCGTCGCGCTGGCTGATGCGCTGCATGCGGCCGGGGATGTTGTGGGCACCGGCCAGGGCGGCGGCGGCCGTGGCGGCGGGCACCCCCGCACGGATGGCCATGACCAGGGCCAAAGCGGCGTTCTGGACGTTGACAAGTCCGGGCAGGGGGCAGGACGCCTCGATCTGCTCGCCGTCGGGCCCGTGAAGGGTGAAGGTGGTGGCGGAGTCGGTCAGGGAGACGGCGGCGTCACTGACCCACCAGTCGGCGGGAGTGTCACCGGGGTAGGCGCGCACGCGGTCGATCTCGATGGGTGCCTCGGCGGCCAGAGCGGCGCCCCACTGGTCATCGACGCAGACCACGCCACGGCGGGCGTGCTCGGGGGTGAACAGCTGCGCCTTGGCCTCGAGGTAGCCCTCCATGGTCTTGTGGAAGTCGAGGTGGTCGCGCTGGAGGTTGGTGAAGCCGGCGACGTCGACGACGAGGCCGTCGAGGCGGTGCAGGACGATGGCGTGGCTGGAGGCCTCCAGGGAGGCGGCGCCGACCCTGTCCTCCACGGCCAGGGCCATCATCCGCTGCAGGACGGGGGCCTCGACGGTGGTGCGCGGGGACTCCACGGAGTGCTCCCCCACGCGCAGCTCGACGGTTCCGGCCACCATGCAGCCGCCGACGTGGGCGGACAGGATCGCGTCGAGGAAGTAGGCGGTGGTCGTCTTGCCGTTGGTCCCGGTGACGGCGGTGGTGATCAGACCGCGAGCCGGGTGGTGGTAGGCCTCGGCACTCAAGGGGCCGACGACGGCACGGGGGTCGTCGTGCACAAGGACCGGGGTACCGGGAGCGGACTCGTGGACGATCCGGGCTCCGTCAGCATCGGTCAGGACGGCAACGGCACCGGAGGCGATGGCCTCGGCGGCGAAGCGGGCGCCGTGGGCGGTGAAACCGGGCAGCCCCACGAAGAGCTCGCCCGGGGCGGTGTCGGCGGAGTCGACACTGACCCCCAGGATGCTCAGGTCGTTGAGGGTGGCGGCATCCTCAGCTGAGGCGGGAGCCAGGGAGAAGCGCTCGCTCAGGGTACTGATGGGGATGGGACCATTGGAGCTCGGCCGTAGGGCGGCGGCCGACTCGTAGGCGTGGTTGCTCATAGTTCCTCAATCTATCGCGACCTTCCACTGTCGATGTTCCACAAGAGCATCTCCGGCCTACTTCGCCGAGGTGCTGGTGGTCACGCTTCTCTCACCCCATACACCACCTCACTGGCTCGCGTCCCGCTCGCCACCGGCTCCGTTCCGAGCGGCCTGAGCCGCCACGACGCTCGGGTCCGGGGCGATATTGAGGGCCTGCATGGCGGCCAGAGCCACCTCCCGGAAGACGGGGGCGGCAACGGTGCCTCCATAGATTCCCTCGGGCCGGTTGACGATGACCGCGATGGCCAGCACCGGGTTGCGGGCCGGCAGGAAGCCGACGAAGGAGGCCACAGTGGAGTCGTCGGTGAGGATCTCGGTGGTTCCGGTCTTACCGGCCACCAGGTATCCGTTGATGGAGGCGGACTCCGCGGTGCCGCCCTCCTGGGTGACGCCGATGAGCATCTCAGTGAGGGTCTTGGCAGTCGCCTCAGAGATGACCCGCACCCCCTCGGGGCGGGTCTGCGGAGTCTCCTTGCCGTCGGCATCGATCCAGGCGTCGATGACGCGCGGGGCCACGCGCACGCCCTTGTTGGCCACGGTGGCCAGTACCTGGAGGGACTGGAGGGTGGTGCCGGCGACGCCCTGCCCGAACATCGTGGTGTAGCGGGTGCGGTCGTCCCAGGAGCTGGGCGGGTAGAGGATGCCGTCGGACTCCGCCGGCATCTCGATGCCGGTGGCCTGCCCCCAGCCGAAGCGCTTCATGTAGTCGTAGCGGACATCGTCGGAGACCTTCTCGCCGATCTGCACGGTGCCGACGTTGGACGACTCCGCCAGGACACCGGCGGTGGTCATCGTCTGGGTCTCGTGCTCGTGGGCGTCCTTGAAGGTCTGCCCACTGGCCGAGGACCAGGTGTAGGGGATGGTCCAGGTGTCCTCGGGCTTGACCGCCCCCTCCTCCAGAGCGGTGGCGAAGGTGACGACCTTCCCGACGCTTCCGGGCTCGAAGACGGCCTGGACGCTGCGGGCGGTGCGGTTCTCCTCGGATGTGGCTGAGGGATCGGAGGGGTCGACCGAGTTGGAGTCGGCCAGGACCACGACCTTGCCGGTGGCCGGCTCCATGGCCATGACGATGCCCCAGTCCGCGTGCTGGGCGGCGACCGTTCGGTCGATGGTCTCCTGGGCGATGGACTGCAGGTCGGGATTAAGGGTGGTGCGCACCGTGGCGCCGGGCCGGGCAGGCTTGTCCTCCTGCTCACCGGTGGGGATGATGACGCCGCTGCGCCCGACCTCCTCGCTTCCCTTGCCGTCGGTTCCCGTGAGGTGCTTGTTCTGGGTGAGCTCGAGCCCGGCCGCCCCGATGAGCTCGCGGTTGTGCTCGCCCTCGTGGGTGAAGCCCAGGACGTTGCCGGCCACGGTCCCGGCCGGGTAGGTGCGTCGGGTGCGCTGGTCGGGCTCAACCCCGGAGATGTCCAGGGCCTTGATCTTTCGCCAGGTGTCAGGAGATACCTCCTGGGCGATGACCTCGTAGCTCCGGTTGCCCACGAGCTTGGCTCCGAGCTCAAGAGGATCGACGTTGAGGATCGGTGCGAGCTGGGCCGCGACCGCCGCCGCCCCGTAGTCGACGACGACCTCCTCGTTGACGCCGGTGGATTCGTTGAAGCGCATCTCAGTGCGCTCGTACTGAGCGATGAGGGGCTGGTTGACGCCGACGTCGTAGCTGACTGCCGAGGAGGCCAGGACGGTACCGTCCCGACCGGTGATGTCACCTCGGGGGGCTCGGTTGACCCAGGTGACCGTACGCTCGGCCTTCGCCTTCTCAGCAAGCTCCGGTCCGTCAACCGCCTGGACGTAGACGGTGCGCCCGGCCAGCGCGGAGAACACGAGCAGCCCTCCGAGCTGGAGGGCCTGACGACGCGAAGGATTCACAGGCGCCTACTTCCCGGTCTTGGGGGCATGGGCGGGAGTTCCCTCGGTGAGCTGCCCCTTGTTGACGTCGACGACGCCGGGCGCAGCGGCGGGCACCATCCCCAGCTCCTTGGCGCGGCCGGCCAGCGCGTCGGGTGCCGATGCCTCCTGGACCTGGGTGCGCAGCGTCTCGACGTGGTCCTCAGCGACGTTGAGCTCGACCTGCTTCTCCTTCATCCGGTAGGCGGTGTCGGCCATCTTGGCGTTGAGGAGCATCGATGTGATGAGAGCACCGGCCAGCACGAAGATGATGAGGGAGAGGAAGGGGAGGGACGATGAGGCCGCTCGGGAGGAGCCGCTGACGACGCGCAGCTGGGGCCGCTTGACGGAGCCCGCCTCCGCGCGCCCCTGGGTGCTGGTGGAACCACTTGCCTGGGCGGTGCGCCGCGTCGCGATTGGGCGGGTGACTCGAGCAGTAGCAGTGGCGCTCATCAATGTGCCTTCCCTGTGGCGTAGCTGGACTGGTGTGGATGGACGATGGTGCAGTGGAAGTCGATGACCGTCTGGGACGGTCTGCCGACGTCTGGAACGGAGGGCCCGCCTAGCCCCGGTGGCGACGGCGGACGGAGTGTTCACCACTCCTGCGGCCGGGATCCCGCCCGCGGCCGTCGGCGGGTGCTGACGTCTCCGGTGAAGGAGCCTGGTCGGCCGGACGCAGACGGGCGGCTGCCCGCAGTCGCACTGGCGCGGAGCGGGGGTTGTGGTCGAGCTCGCGGGCATCGGCCTTCTCCGCACCGTTGGTGAGCAGCTCGAGGTAGGGACGGTCCGCCTCGGGGATGACTGGCAGGTCCTGGGGCGCCCGGGAGGTGGCTCCGTGGGCGAGGGCCCGTTTGACGATGCGGTCCTCCAGGGACTGGTAGGACTCCACCACGAGGCGCCCTCCTACGCGCAGGCTGTTGAGTGCTCGGGGCACGGCCCGCTCCAGGACGTCAAGCTCGGCGTTGACGGCGATGCGCAGCGCCTGGAAGGTCCGTTTGGCCGGATGCCCGCCGCTGCGTCGCGCCGGAGCAGGTACTGCCTGACGGACGAGCTCAGCCAGGTCCTGGGTGGTGGCGACCGGCTCCCCGGCCTCACGGCGACGCACGATGGCGGCGGCGACGCGGGAGGCGAACCGCTCCTCGCCGTAGGTGCGCAGGATGCGGGTGAGCTCGACGGCGTCCGCGGTCTCGAGCAGGTCCTGGGCGGTCATTCCCGAACCCTGGTCCATGCGCATGTCGAGAGGCGCGGGGCGGGCGTAGGAGAAACCTCGTGAGGCCTCGTCGAGCTGGAGGGAGGAGACTCCCAGATCCATGAGGACGGCGTCCACCGTTCCCTCCGCGCTGGCGGAGTGCTCACGAGCCACCTGGTTGACGGCGTCATAGGTCGCCTGAACCGCGATGAAGCGGTCCCCGAAACGCGCCAGACGCGCCGAGGCCAGCGCGATCGCCTCGGGGTCGCGGTCGATGCCCACGACCTTCAGAGCCGGGAATCGCTCGAGCGCCGCCTCGGTGTGCCCACCCATACCCAGGGTGCAGTCGATCATGACCGGCCGGGCCGGACTGCCCGTCGACGTACCGTCGGCGGGGCTCTCGATGGCGGGAGCGAGCAGGTCCAGGCAGCGCTCAAGGAGCACCGGCTCGTGCCGGCCGGCGGCGTCGGCAGCGGATGCCTGTGCCTGCGAACTGGTCATGAGGCGTGCTCCTTTCTGGTGCTGGCTCGGCACCTGGTCCGGGTACCTGGCTGGTTCTCAGTTGCTGTTGGGTCCTCGACGTCCGCCGCTCACGCTCCCCGAGGAACCGGGGGGGCGGCCATCTCACCAGGACTCCTCCCGTGGTTCCGGCGCCGGGGAAGAGGCGTCGGACTCGACATCGGGCGGAGACCTCACGAGATGGTTCGCCAGAGCCCTGATGGCGTCTGCGTGCGGTCCGTCGGGTTTGTTCAGTTGTCGAGAAGGTCGCGGTGTCAGAAGAAGCCCGGGATGATCTCCTCGGCCGTATCGGCGAAGACCTGTTCCTGAGCCTCCAGGTAGGTGCTCCAGGACTCGGAGTCCCAGATCTCCACCCGGGCGCCGGCCCCGATCACCGCCAGGTCCTTCTTCAGGCCCGCGTAGGCCCTCAGTGGCGCAGGCAGCGTGATACGCCCCTGCTTGTCCGGGATCTGCGAGTCCGCCCCCGAGAGCATGACGCGCACATAGTCGCGCGCCTGTTTCTGAGCGAGGGGGGCCTCACGCAGCTGGGCATACATGCGCTCGAACTCGGCGGCGGTGAAGGCGTACAGGCAGTGCTCCTGACCCCGGGTCAGAACCACGCCGCCCGCAAGCTCTTCACGGAACTTCGCCGGGAGGATGAGACGGCCCTTCTCGTCCAGCTTGGGTGCATGCGTCCCCAGGAACATGAGCCACCTCCTTCCCCTCGACGACCCCGTGCACCCCACCCTACTCCACTTCCCTCCCTTTTCTCCCACCCCTCCCCTTCGAGAGCATCACAACTACATATCACCGACGGCACCACCACCGCCGCAACCCCCTCACTCTTCGTTGGAATGACAGCGATCCAGCACCTTGGGAAGCGGAGTGGAGGAAGGTGGAGGACGGGTGGAGGGAGGCGTTCACCACCACCTTCCTCGGCGTGGTGGACATACAGGAAAAAAGCAGAATCCACTCGGCCCGCATGTAGAGTTCCGGTAGGGCTCAGGACTTCTGCAGAGAGGCACGAGGAGAGCCGCGGTGCTCTTCCCGAAGCCTCCTGAAATCCGATGAAATCCTTGGAATCTCGACGACTATCCCCGGGCTCGCGGGGTCTGCCGAGCGCTGATCGGGTCCTCCATACGCTCAGGTCCTGCCTCGAACGGGTGAGCGTTGGAGACAGGACCTGTCGAGTCGTACCAGCGGGAGGGATGCGGGGGTGGGGGGAAGTGGGGGAAGTGGAGGAAGGTGGAGACCGGTGTGCACTGACGCGGCCTGAGGGACGCAGGGATGCGGACGGAGAAGATCAGGGAGGGAGAGGGGGATGTGAGCCGGTCAGTCCTCGGAGTCGCGCCTGCGATCCCAGCGCTCGGACTGGCGGTCCATGAAGGAGGAGCGCTTCTTCCCTCTGTTCCCATCCCTGGCTGGCCTGCCTCGACCTGCCGCGGGCCGCCGTGAGCTCGTAGAGCTCTCGACCCGGGTCAGTGCCAGCGCGACACCGCCGACGGCTACGAGGAAGCCCGCGACCCCCAGCAGGATGGAGAGGACGTTGTGGGGCACCGAGACCCCCGCGATGAGAAGGGCCAGACCGACCAGGACCAGGGCCACGCCGCCCCCGATATGGCGGGGCGAGGGGCGTGAGAGCCGACGCTCCTCACGCTGGAACGTCTGAGCCAGTTCGGGGTCATCCTCATGGAGCTGCGATTCCAGGTCTCGCAGGACCTGCTGCTCTCGCTCTGACAGTGCCATCATGCTCCTTGCTTCCGGGCGGGGCCGGGGATCTGCGCCGTAGTTGCCAGGATAGGCGCTATGGCGGCTCAGGAGAAACTCTCCTGAGCGGTTGGACCGGACCGATCCGGGGCGGAACCGCCCTCCTGCCCTGATCGGCCTCGTCCGGGGATCGTCCGACTCAGTGCCTCCATCGTGACGGTCTCCCGTCGCTACTGCGACTCGCTCACGTCATCCGGCCCTTGTCGCCTCGCCTCGTCGGGCGGTGTCCGGGCGGCCCCGTCTCCCGGCAGGAGGCTGGCAGGGGCCAGCGCGTGTGCGCCCCACCTGCGGCGTACGGCGTCGGCAACCCGCTCGGAGGCGCCGCGCCGAGGATCCTCGTCCAGGAGGAGCTGCACACCGTCGTCGAGACGCAGCAGTCCCTCGACCCGCACCCCCAGGAGGCGAAAGCCTCCGGGTGGGGTGGGCAGGGCGGAGTAGAGCGAGGAGACGGTCTCCCAGATGTCCTGAGCGAGGTCGGTGGGAGTGGCCAGGGTGCGTGATCGGGTGACGGTGGTGAAGTCGGCCCCTCGGGCCTTGAGAACGGCGACACGGCAGCGCAGGTCTGCCGCGCGCAGGCGTGCGGCGCACTGGTGGGTCTGGTCCAGCAGTACCCGTCGGGCGTGCTCCCGGTCGGTGAGGGTCTCGAAGAAGGTCGTCTCGGTCCCCACCGACTTCTCCTCACGCACCGGCTCCACCCGGCGGGGGTCGACACCGTGGGACAGCTCGTGCAGGTGGCGTCCGGCGGCCCGGCCGAGGATCCTCTCCAGGTGGCGCACGTCGGTGCCTGCCAACGTGCGCACGTCCTTGATCCCCCACCTGGCCAGGACCTCCTGCGTTCGGGCGCCCACACCCCACAGTGCCCCGACCGGCAGCACGTTGAGGAAGTCCTGCGTGGCGCCGGCCGGCACCAGGAGCAGACCATCGGGCTTGGCGTGGGAGGAGGCGAGCTTGGCGATGAACTTGGTGGAGGCAATGCCCACCGAGGCCGGAACACCCACTCGCCGGCGTATCTCGGTGCGGATCCACCGGCCGATGGTCACCGGAGAGCCCATGCGGCGCCTGGCCCCGGTCACGTCCAGAAAGGCCTCGTCGATACTCACCTTCTCCAGGACGGGGGTGACCTCCGCCAGGACGGCCATGACCTGGGCGGAGACCTGGGAGTAGAGGCCGTGACGTACGGGCAGGACCACGGCATGGGGGCAGCGCCGGGATGCCTCTGCCATGGACATCGCCGAGGAGACGCCGAAGGCGCGGGCCTCGTAGGAGGCGGCCGAGACGACGCCCCTGCCGTCGCGGCCGCCGACGATGACGGGGCGGCCGACCAGCTCGGGGTGCTCGAGGAGCTCGACCGAGGCGAAGAAGGCATCCATGTCGACGTGGATGATGGGGGTGGCGGAGTCATCGTCCCCCCAGGACCGGCGCGCGGCCTGGGAACGGGGCGCCCTGCTCATCTCCACCTCCTCAACGAGTGCGACGTGCTCACCGGTTGGCAGGACCAGATGAGTCTCCTGCGCTCCTCTCAGGCTACCGTGGGGCTGTGACACGCAGACGCAGGGCCTCCCGCGCCCCGGCACTGACCGACCTGCCCTCAGGCCCGGTGAGCACCTCCTGCGCCACGGCCGAGCTGGTGGCGCGAGACACCGGGATCCTTCTCATGCTGGACGGCGCGGAGTCCTCATTCCTGGACCTGCGCGACCCCTCCCACCTGGATTTCGAGTACCACCAGCAGATGGACGCGGTACTCACGGCGTTGCGCGGCGAGGGCGGTTCTGTCAGGGCACTCCACCTGGGTGGGGCTGGTTGCGCCCTGGCCAGGGCGTGGGACGTGACCCGACCCGGCTCCCAGCAGGTCGCCGTCGAGATCGACGAGATCCTCGCGGACCGGGTGCGAACCTGGTTCGACCTGCCCCGATCCCCCAGGCTGCGGATCCGGGTCGGCGACGCCGCCGAGGTGGTTACTGGGCTGCGGCCCGGCCAGTGGGACGTCGTGGTGCGGGACGTGTTCAACGGCGGAGGCGTGCCTGCCTCCTGCAGGAGCCAGGAGTTCCTCGACTCCTGCCTCAGGGCACTGGCGCCTGGCGGACTGCTGCTGGTCAACACCGCCTCCGTGCCACGCGCACAGACGGGCGCCGAGATCGCAGCGCTCACCAGCGTCCTGGACGGGGACACCTCCCGCGCGCTCATCGTCGCCGACCCCGCCGCGATGCGTGGCCGGCGTCGAGGCAACCTGGTGCTGGTGGCCCGCCAGGATCCCTTCACGGCGAGCGAGCTCGAGGAGGTCGAGCGCGCGGTGCGTCGCCTGCCGCTGCCGGTGCGCACCTGGACGTTCAACGACGCCGCGGTACCGCGTCCCGAGAGCGGCCGGACCCGCTAGAGGGGGCCAACCGGCCAGACCGGCTCGGGCCGCTCAGCAACGCTCAGCCCCCGGGGCCGGGGTTCCAGCCCTGGGGTCCCAGGTCCCCGGAGTCGTTGGCCTCCAGGAATGCCTCCAGGCGGGCACCGATCTCGTCGGCGCTGGGCAGGTTGAGGATCGGCGCGGAGGTGTCGACCTCACCGATGGCGATCTTGGGAGCCATGGCATCGTACTGGGCCTCCAGGGCCGATACGACGGCGCTGACCTCCGGCTGCTGGGCGGCCTCGGCGTTGATCTCGGCGCGGTTGATGCTGGCGGCGGCCTCGAGGTCCCCCACTGGCAGCGCCAGGCCGGTGGCCTGCACGACGGCGGTCAGCAGTGCCGAGGCCCCCTGCGGGAACTCGTCGCGGGCCACGTAGTGCGGGATCGCGGCCGAGACTCCCCGGGAGTCCAGGCCCAGCTCGCCCAGCCGCAGCTCCAGATAGGCCGACATCGACCCGGGCAGCTCGACATGTCCGAAGAGCTCGGGCTGGTTGGGCAGCAGGTCGGGCTGGCTGCCGTGATGGTGCACGTAGGTCGGACGCGTGTGGGGCACGGCCATGGGGACGCCGCTCATGCCGATGGCCTGGCTCACGCCCATGGAGACGGCCAGGTGGGCCACGGCTCCGACGAACTCGTCCCAGCGGTAGTCCGGCTCGCTGCCGTGGAGCAGGAGGACGTCCTCGCCGTCGTCGTCATGGAGGAGATCCAGGACCAGCTCGGGCATGATGACTGAGGAGTAGTTGTTGTGGACGAAGGTCATCGTGGGACGCCTGGCGCGGTAGTCCACGAGGGCGTCGATGTCGAAGGTGGCGACACGCTCACTGGGAAGTGTCATGAGCAGCTGGTCGACGGCCAGGGCGCCGGCGTTGCCGGCGTCCATGGCGCCCTCGAAGTGGTGGATGAGGACCCTCGGGGAGATCGGCTGATCCGCGGGGTGCTGGATGGTGAACAGTGGTCTCACGAGCCCGTCTCCTCCTGTCTGGTCTGATTCATCCTCTTCATCCTCCCGCGGCATGGGCCCGTCGGTCTCGCCCGACCTGACGGTCGGGCGAGACCGACGGCGCCGAGGAGAGCGTGTCCGTGTCGTGCAATGGTCTCAGCATGGTCTTGGTTCGTTGCCCGGAGCGGCCCCGTCTCAGTCACGTCTCAGTCGTGTCTCGGTCGAGCAACGTCGAGTGACCTCGGCTCAGTGACACGATTCGGCGTTTTATCAGGATTCGTCCGGGTGAGTGCCCGGGAACGGTGGTTAGCGTCCTGGGCACTCCTGCCAACACCTTCTGGATTGTCGATGTTCCCACCCGCGCCGGGTTCGGGCGGCTTGTTCGCCCTCGGCGTCCCCGTCGGGGCGTCAGCAGGAGAATAATGGGTCGACCGTACTGAAGCCATCACCGACCCCAGTACCCGTCAGCGTCAACCAGAGCCGGTCAGCGCGCCCTACGCGCCTGCCGACCAGAACCAGAACCGATGCGAGGCCTTGTGAGTCAGACGATCCCCTCTCCCCCACCGCACTCCCAGCGGGAAGCGTCTCAGCGGGCGGAGGAAGATGCGGGCAGCGTCCGCGAGCGCGAGATGCGCGGTGAGCAGGTTGTCGTCGACCTCGCCTACAGCGAGCTGGACCGTCAGCTGGCTCAGGCCCGTCACTCCCTTGCCCGCACCGAGGCCCAGGGCGTCAGCGGCACCCACCAGTCTCGTGGAGAGCGGGACGCCTACGCCGTGCACTACTCGTCACTGGTCTCCTCCCTGGAGGGAGTTGAGGACCGTCTGGTCTTCGGACGGATGGACATGAGCGGGTCACCCGATGACGCACCGGACTCAGGAGCCTCCGGGAAGGCCTCTGCCTCCCCCACGGGCTCCGGTAAGGGCGCGGCGGGAGGCTCCTCCCCGGTGACTGATGGGGGGCGGCGTCACTACGTGGGTCGTATCGGCCTGCAGGACGCTCAGCACCGTGAGGTGATCCTGGACTGGCGCGCCCCTCTGGCCCGGGCCTTCTATCAGGCCACGGCCTCCCAGCCCATGGGGCTGGTGCGTCGGCGGCATATCGATACCCGGGCCCGCCAGGTGCTCGGGGTGGAGGACGAGGTCCTGGATCTGACCGCCCTGGAGGCCGGCGAGGCCCCGGCAGGTTCGTCCGGGACCGCCGTGGCTGCCGGGCAGCTGCAGGGCGAGGGGGCGCTCATCGCCGCGATGTCCAGCGCCCGTGACGGCCGTATGGGTGACATCGTGGCCACGATCCAGGCCGAGCAGGACCGGGTCGTCACCTCCTCGGGCCGGGGTGTGCTCGTGGTCCAGGGCGGTCCGGGAACGGGTAAGACGGCGGTGGCGCTGCACCGGGTGGCCTACCTGTTCTACTCCGAGCGCGAGCGCCTGGAGCGCTCCGGCGTGCTCCTGGTGGGACCGTCTCGTACCTTCCTGCGCTACGTGGAACAGGTACTTCCCTCCCTGGGCGAGACGGGGGTGGTCTCCACGACGATCGGCGACCTGGTCCCCGGGGTGCGGGCCGCGGCGCAGGAGGACGCCCGGATCGCCGAGCTCAAGGGACGCTCCCTGTGGGTCAAGGCCCTGGAGCGGGCTGTGCGGGGCCTGCAGCGCGTCCCGGAGGCTCCACGTGAGATCGAGGTGCAGGGTGTGCGTCTGTCGCTGAAACCCGACGACGTGCGTGAGGCCGCCTCACGGGCCCGTCGGGGCGGCAAGCCCCACAACCTGGCCCGCGAGGCATTCGTGATCTGGCTTCTGGAGCGCCTGACCGACCAGTACGCGGAGGCCACGAACCAGGACGCCTCGGACGCCGACACGCGCGCCTGGATCCGTGAGGACATCCGTACCGCCCGCGACGCCCGCCGGGAGATCAACCTGTGCTGGATGCCGACGACGCCCCAGGGGCTGCTGGAGCGGCTGTGGAGCCGGCCATCCCTCCTGGAGCAGGTGGCGCCCTCCTTGAGCGAGCAGGAGCGCGAGCTGCTGCGCCGTGAGCCGGGAAGCGGACTGACCGCGGCGGACATTCCCCTCATTGACGAGCTGGCCGAGCTGCTGGGCCCCAGTGAGGACGCCCAGGCCCGGCGCGCCCGGCTGGAGGCCCGCCGCCGCGAGGACCTGGTGGCCTACGCGGCCCAGGCGATCGAGTCCCAGGAGCTGGGCGATGGGATGGTCAGTGCCGAGATGCTGGCCGACCGGGTCTCCCAGAGCGGTCCCACTCTCACTCTGGCTGAGCGGGCCCGGGCGGATCGGACATGGACCTACGGGCACGTCGTCGTCGATGAGGCCCAGGAGCTGGGCACCATGGCGTGGCGGGCACTGGCGCGTCGCTGCCCGGTGCGCTCCTTCACGGTAGTGGGAGACCTGGCCCAGTACTCGGGTCCCCACGCCCCGGGCAGCTGGGGCGAGGTGCTGACCGCACTGGGGACGGCGTCGACCCAGGAGGCTGAGGGCCGCTCCTGCTCGCAGTCCCGTCACCGGGCCCGTTCGCGCTCGCGGCAGAGCAGGCAGTCGGGGCGCTCGCGAGGCGGGTCGACCCCACTGCGCGAGGAGGCGCTCAGCGTCTGCTACCGCACGCCGGCCACGATCATGGAGGTGGCAGAGGAGACGGTGGCGCATCTGGGTCATCCGCCGGTCTACCCGGTGCGCTCGGTGCGCGACCTGCCGGACTGTCTGGAGGTCACGGACCTGTCGCAGTCCCCTCAGGGCGCACAGGCCGATGCCTGGGCGGGATTCCTGCGCGAGGTCGTCGTCCAGGAGTCGGCCCGCCTGGATGAGCAGGTGGGTACCGGCGTCGGGCGTATCGCGGTCATCTCCCCCTCCCCCGGCCGCACGAAGGCGCTGCTGCGCCAGGACGCGGACCTGGCCGCGGCGATGGAGGCGCCGGGAGGCGATGTGCTGCGCTCGCGGCTGCTGGTGGTTGACCCGGTGCTGTCCAAGGGGCTGGAGTTCGACGTCGTGGTGCTCGTCGACCCGGCTGAGGTCGGTGAGCGCAGCGCGGGCGACCTGTACGTGGCGATGACTCGCCCCACGCGCCGCCTGCGGGTGGTCAGCCGCCTGCCTCTGCCCCGGGGCCTGGAGCCGCGTTCCAGCAACCGGTGAGCCGGATCGCACACGGTTGTCAACGGCACTGACCGCGCAGGTTACGCCACCGTAGGTTACGGTTGCTCCTGACTTCTCGTCGTCGCGCCGTGCGGCACCCGCGGCGGGCGAGACCTTCTCCGGCAGGGGAAGGCTCACGGCAGACAAGGGGGAAGACCCATGAGTGCTTCACGCACGTCGGTACCCGCGTTCACTGACGACGCCGCATCGGCGACCGGTTCAGGCGCCTCTCGGGATGAGGCCCTCAACGCCGTCTACCGGCAGGCCGGGGTGCCCTCCACGATCCCGGAGGTCAGCGAGCCCCTGTCCTGCATGCTGCGTGACGCCGCCCGGGACTTCCCGGACCGGGTGGCCCTGGACTTCCTGGGCGCCACCACCACGTACTCCCAGTTGGAGAACCAGGTGGCACGGGCCGCCGAGTCCCTGCGGGGCTTGGGGGTCGGGCGCGGAGACGTCGTCGGGGTCATTCTTCCCAACTGTCCTCAGCACGTGGTCGTGGCCTACGCAGCCTGGCGCATCGGGGCGATCGTGGCCGAGCACAACCCGTTGGCGCCCGCCGCCCAGCTGCGCGAGCAGTTCCACATCCACCGCGGGCGTGTCATCATCGCCTGGGAGAAGACCCTCGAGCGCCTCGTGGCGGCAGTGGGTTCCCTGGAGGCGGCCGGCCTGGGGGGCCTGAGCGTGTACTCGGTGGACCTGTCCCGTCATCTCCCACTGCGCAGCCGCCTGGCCCTGAGGCTGCCAGCGGCCGCCGCCCGCACCCAGCGCCGAGAGCTGCGCGGCAGGGTACCGGCCGGGGTGCGCTCCTGGGACGACCTGGCCGCCTCCGCCATCCCCTTGGCCACAGGATTCCCGCTGCCGAGCGTCTCGGAGGCGGCGGCTCTGCTGTACACCGGGGGGACGACGGGAACTCCCAAGGCCGTGTGCCTCAGCCATGAGAACCTGCGCTCCAACGCTGAGATGTCCTTGGCCTGGGCGTCTCGCACCACGAGTGCGGGCAAGGAGACCTTCTACGCCGTCCTGCCCTTCTTCCACGCCTTCGGCATGTCTCTGTCGTTGCTGTGCGCGGTGGGGCTGGCCGCCACCCAGGTGGTACTGCCCAAGTTCGGGGCGGACCTGGTGCTGGCCGCCTGGAAGCGGCGCCCGGCCACCTTCTTCCCGGGGGTGCCGGTGATGTTCGACCGTCTGGTGACCCGAGCGCGGGCCACGGGAGCGAATCTGTCCTCCTGCAAGATCGCCGTGTGCGGGGCCGCCCCCAACCCGCTGGCGGTGGCGCAGGCCTGGGAGGAGGCCACCGGCGGCACCATCATCGAAGGCTACGGGATGACCGAGTCCTCCCCCATCATCCTGGGCAACCCGATCTCGCCGGCGCGTCGACCCGGCACCCTCGGGGTGCCCTACCCCTCCACCCAGGTGCGTCTGGTGGACCCCGAGGACGTCGAGCGCGAGGTGGCCCCCGGTGAGGTCGGCGAGCTGCTGGCCCGCGGCCCCCAGGTCTTCATCGGCTATTGGGACAACCCCGAGGAGAGCGCCGAGGTGCTGCTGGACGGGGGCTGGCTGCGCACGGGCGACCTGGTGCGCCAGGAGGCGGACGGCTTCTACGTCATCGCCGACCGCCGCAAGGAGCTCATCATCTCGGGGGGCTTCAACATTTACCCCACGGAGGTGGAGGCCGCGGTCCGCTCGATGCCGCAGGTGGAGGACGTCGCCGTCGTCGGGCTGCCGGCCGAGGCCGGTAACGAGTCCGTCGTTGCCGCGATCCTGCCCAAGGAGGGCCAGACGGTCACCCTGGAGCAGGTGCGCGAGTGGGCGGCCAAGAACCTGTCCAACTACGCCCTGCCGCGCCAGATCGCGATCCTGACCGAGATGCCCCGATCCCAGATCGGCAAGGTGCTGCGGCGCGTGGTGCGCGACGAGCTCCTGGCGGCCCGTGAGGCGGCCTCCGGGGCGGCGACGGCCGCGGCCGTCTCCATCGTTGAGCACTTCCCCGGCAGGAGTGACCGCAAGGAGAGCAGTAAGCAGGAGGCCGGCCAGGACGGCAAGGCCGGGCCCCAGGGCGATGCAGCATACCGCTGAAGGCCCGCCCTTAAGACCGCAGCCGTTCCAGATCACCTGACTGTTTTCTCTCCCCCACACCGTGACAGCCCTATCCGACCCCACAGACATGAGTGACAGCACCACTATCGACGCCGGCGCCTCGCCGCAGCAGGCCACCCAGGACCACCGCCACTACCTGCGCCCTCACTACCAGCCCGGCATCCCCGCGGCGATCGAGGTTCCCGACGCACCTTTGAGCGAGCTGCTGGAGACCGCGGCGCGGTTCTACCCCGACCGGGTCGCCATCGACTTCCTGGGCGCGGCGATGACCTACCGCGAACTGCTGGAGGCCTCGGAGCGCGCGGCGCAGGTGCTGCGGACCTCGGGGGTGCACAAGGGCGACCGGGTGGCTCTCATCATGCCGAACTGTCCGCAGCACGCCGTTGCCCTCTACGGGGCGCTGCGCATCGGCGCAATCGTGGCCGAGCACAACCCGCTGGCGCCCGCCGAGGAGATCCGATCCCAGCTGGATGCTCACGGAGCCCGCGTCGTCATCGTGTGGGAGAAGGGCGTCGATCTCGTCACGGCTCCCGCCACTGGTTCGCGTGACGGCGGCGATGCGCTCCAGGGACGCACGGTCTTCAGCGTGGATCTCTCGGCGGCGATGCCGAAACGCCTGCGCGCCGCGCTGCGTCTCCCGGTGGAGCGGGCCCGTCGGCAGCGGGCCGCATTCCGGGCCCAGAGCCTGCCGGCGGGTGTGCGCTCCTGGGACAAGGAGGTGGCCGGCGCTCACCGGATCCCCTCGCGCTTCCCCTACCCGGCCGGCTCCGATGTGGCGGTCCTGCTGCACACCGGTGGGACGACCGGCACGCCCAAGGCGGCGATGCTCACGCACACCAATCTGCGGGCCAACGCCAACCAGGCCATCGCCTGGGTGCCGATGCTGCACGAGGGCGGGGAGAACTTCCTGTGCCTGCTGCCCTTCTTCCACGCCTTCGGGCTGACCTTCAACCTCTTCTGCGCGGTGCAGAAGGCCGCCACCCAGGTGATGCTGCCCAAGTTCTCGGTGGATCAGGTCCTCGCCGCGCACGAGCGGCGCCCCTTCACCTTCTTCGTCGGCGTGCCGGTCATGTTCGAACGGATCCTCGACGGCGCCCAGAAGCGGGGCACGAGCCTTGGCACCCTGCGCTATGGGGTGTGCGGGGCGGCCCCGATGCCGCCGGAGGTCGGGGCGCGATGGGAGAAGGCGACCGGCGGGTTCTTCGTCGAGGGCTATGGCATGACTGAGACGAGTCCGATCGTCGCGGGCACGCCCATGGGGCCCTCGCGCCGCCTGGGGGCGCTGGGCCTGCCCTTCCCGTCCACGGACGTGCGCGTCGTCGACCCCGAGGAGCCGGACCCCGACCGGGAGGTCACCGACGGCGAGCCGGGCGAGCTGCTGGTGCGTGGCCCGCAGGTCTTCGCCGGCTACTGGGAGGATGAGGCAGCCACGCAGGCCGCGATGCTGCCGGGTGGGTGGCTGCGCACGGGCGACATCGTGCGCAGGGACGACTCCTTCCTGTGGATGGCCGACCGCAAGCGCGAGCTGATCCTCACTGGCGGATTCAACGTCTACCCCAGTCAGGTGGAGGCGGCGATCCGCTCTATGAAGGGCGTGGCCGACGTCGCGGTGGTGGGTCTTCCCGACGGCGCCAAGGGCGAGCTCGTGTGCGCCGCTGTGGTTCTCACCGAGGGGACCGAGCCGGGGTCGGTGACCCTGGAGGCGGTGCGGGAGCACGCCGAGCGGACGGTCCCGCGCTACGCGCTGCCGCACCGCCTGGAGGTCATTGAGGAGATGCCACGCTCCCAGATCGGCAAGATCCTGCGTCGCGTCGTGCGCGAGCGGGTACTCGAAAGAACCGCGGAAAGGGACTGATCGGCCGCGGCACCGGTTGCCTCCGATACCGCCCCAGGGCTTAAAGTGCCCGCTCCCAGGGCTCGACGTCGCCGGGGACGAGCCGGAAGATCGGGTGCGGCTCAAGCCGCTCGGGCAGGGGCAGGAGCTCGGGGGCGCGCCCGGCCAGCTTGGCCTCAAGGTGCCTGCGCTCCAGGTCCATCTGGCCATCTGTGACCGTCAGGCTGACACCGGTGCACTCGGCCTCGGGCAGGTCGATGCGGGAGGCGTCGAAGCGGTAGCCGCGCCGGACGGCCTCCCGACGCAGTCCCCAGAGGTAGGCGCCGACCGCCACCGCGGGGGTGACCGGTTCGGGGGCGGCGCGGAAGCGTTCGAGCTGGGGGTGGTTGCGGTAGCCGCGGGTGCGTCCGGCCAGGACCGCCTGGGCCAGCAGCGACTCGCGCCAGCAGGCCACCAGGCCCGCACGGTCCAGGTGGCGCGGGTGCAGCGACCACATGCGCATGGCGGGCCCTCCCTGCCGGTTCTCAGAGAAGCCCGGAGGCGGCCAGGACCTCGCGCAGGGCGGCGACCTCGGCCTCCTCGGCCCGCACGAGGGGCAGGCGTAGGGCGGGGCTCGGCAGGCGTCCCTGGAGGTGCAGGGCCTCCTTGGCCATGACGGCCCCCTGCCCGCCACCCATGATGGCGTGCACGAGGGGGCGCAGGCTCCGGGCGAGGGTGCGGGCGCTGGCCAGGTCTCCGGCGTCGACGGCGCCGATCATCTGGCGCCAGGAGTGGGCGTCGGCGTGGGCGGCCACGGAGATGACGCCGGAGGCACCGTGGGTGAGCCAGGCGAAGTTGAGGCCGTCATCGCCGGAGTAGTACTCCAGGCCGGTGGACTCCATGCGCTGGAAGCCCTGCTCGACGTCGCCGGTGGCATCCTTGACGGCCTTGACGCGGGGGTTCTCGGCCAGGCGGGCCAGGGTCTCCTCGGTGATCTTCACGCCGGTGCGCCCGGGGATGTCGTAGACCATGACGGGCAGGTCGGTGGCCTCAACAACGGCATTGATGTGCCGGTAGACACCTTCCTGGCTGGGGCGGTTGTAGTAGGGGGCGTTGATGAGCAGGCCCTCGGCGCCGGCCTCCTGGGAGGCCACGCCGATGCGCACCGCGTGGGCGGTGTCGTTGGAGCCGGCGCCGGCCATGATCATGGCGCGGCCGGCCAGGGCGTCCTTGACCTGGCGGATCAGCTCCTGCTTCTCGGGAGTGTGGGTGGTCGGGGACTCACCGGTGGTGCCCGAAAGGAGGATCAGGTCGGCGCCGTCGTCGACCAGGCTGACCGCCAGGGCACGGGCGGCGTCGAAGTCGACCTCCCCACTGGGCGTGAAGGGGGTGACCATGGCGACGCCGACGGAACCGAAGCTGCGGGAGGGGGCTGCGCTCATGGCGCCACCCTAACGCGCACCGCGCCCCCAGCGGTCCCCTTCTCATGATCTGTCACATAGGCGTATGCATTCCCGGCTGCGCTCAGGGCCCCGTCAGGGCCGTCACTTAGGCTCGGTCCATGACCTCCTCGACCCCCGCGCCCGCATCGCCCTCATCGCCCTCCGGGAGCCGGGACGGCTCCGTCCTGGGCGCCGATCCGCTGGCCGGGCTGAGCCCAGACCTGGACGCGCGCACGCCGCATGACCACTCCCACAGCGCTCACGACTGTGCGGAGCATGATCATGAAGGCCCCCAGACACCGGCAGGCTTCGTGCGCCCGGCCCGGATGGAGGACTTGATGGCGATCGGGCAGGTCCAGGCCGCCACCATGCTGGCCTCCCTGGAGGCCGGCCACACCGCCGAGCACAGTGCACCCCTGCCCGAGGGGGTGCGGGCGATGATCGCCGCCCCCGTCATCGCGGCGGGCTGGGAAACGGCGGTGAGCGCGCCGCCTTCGACCGAGCACCACGTCCTGGTGGCCACCACCGCCCAGCCAGACGCCGAGAGCCGGACGGTGGTGGGCCTGCTGGGCCTGGCCCCCACCCAGTCCATGGACGCCGAGGGCCACGTCGACGAGGCCGGGGTGCAGGCCGTGGAGGTCACGGCCCTGGGCGTGGAGCCGGCCAGTCAGCGCCGGGGACACGGCTCCCGGCTCCTGGCGGCCGCCGTGGACCTGGCCCGTCAGGACGGCGCCAGAGCGCTCGTGGCCTGGGCGGTGCGCGGGGACGAGTCGATCCGCCGGCTCCTGACCTCGGTCGGCATGGCACCCACCGGGGCCCACCGGGTGCTCGGCGTCGGCGAGGGCATCACCGAGGACTGCTGGGCGGCCTCGCTGTAGCGCCTCACCGCTCCTGCCCGGCTGGCGCCCCCTCCCTGCGTCTTAGAGGTCGAGCAGGGCGTCCAGACCGATGGTCAGACCGGGGCGGCTGGAGACCTGCCGTACGGCGAGAACCACACCGGGCATGAAGGAGGCCCGGTCGAAGGAGTCGGTGCGGATGGTCAGCTGCTCGCCGGGGTTGCCGAGCACGACCTCCTCGTGGGCGGTCAGCCCCCGCAGGCGCACGGCGTGGACGTGGACGCCGTCGACGACCGCCCCGCGAGCGCCGTCGGGGTCGGTCTGCGTGGCGTCCGGCATGGCACCCAGGCCCGCCTCGGCGCGGGCAGCGGCGATGCCCTGAGCGGTGGCGACCGCGGTGCCCGAGGGCGCGTCAACCTTGTTCGGGTGGTGGAGCTCGATGACCTCGGCGGACTCGAAGTAGGGGGCGGCCTTCGCGGCGAAGCTCATGGCCAGCACGGCGGACAGGGCGAAGTTCGGGGCGATGAGGACGCTGCGGCCGGCGGCCTCGGGCTGGGCCAGGTGCTCACGGATGCGCCCGTAGGACTCCTCGGTCCAGCCGGTGGTGCCCACGACGACGTCCACCCCGGCGTCGAGCAGGGCATGGACGTTGGCCTCTGTGACGCTGGGGACGGTGAAGTCGACAGCGACATCGGCGCCCGCCAGGTGCTCAGCGTCGAGGGTGTCCCCCACGTCCAGGCGGGCCACGAGCTCAAGGCCCTTGGCGTCCTGGACCGCCTGACAGACGGTCGATCCCATGCGCCCGGCGGCGCCCACAACAGCTACGCGAATCGTCATGGCCCCACCCTAGCGACTCACTCACCCACCACGAGGTCACGTCCGCCTCCCGACACCGTCTCCAGGCCCTGACCACTGACGGCATCCGCCCGCTGGCCATGGACGTGACCGACAATGCCTCCATGAGCGCCGGCGTGAACCGCATCCTGGAGGAGACCGGTCGCATCGACGTCCTGGTCAACAACGCCGGCTACGGCTCCTACGGGGCCATCGAGGACGTCCCGCTCGACGAGGCCCGCCGCCAGTTCGAGGTCAACGTCTTCGGTCTGGCCCGCCTCACCCAGTTCATCGGTGCCGCCTTCGGCTTCCGTCGCTGAGCGACGGGCCCACGTAACCCCGCCAGCACCTGGGGCCGACGACTGGAATCAGCCTGTCGGTGTCCATATCGGAGACAAAGGACCTCCACCTCTTAGAGCGCAGGCTGGAGAACCTTGGAATCATGCGGTTGCGCATCGGCTGGATGAGAGCGATCCGCGCCTTTGTCACCGATTTGGACATTCAGCCTCTCTTCTGACTCCTGCGGTGTTCGATGAGCGGGTCATGGGCCCCGTCGGTTGTCGGCAGCAGTCAGTCGACCGGGCCCACGAGGATGCGGGCGCGCTTCTGCTCCACCAGCCAGGCGGCCATCTCCCGGACCTCCTCGGGGGTGACGGCCTCCAGGCGGCGCAGGTTCTCCTCCATGGAGCGCAGGCGCCCGGTGACGACCTCGGCCCGCCCCAGGCGACCCATGCGCGCCAGGGAGTCCTCTCCCCCGAGGACCATGGCCCCGCGCAGCTGGCCGCGGGCGCGCATCATCTCCCGCTCGGTGACGCCGTGCTCGGCGAGCTTCTCGAACTCACCGATCATGACGGCGCACACCTCGTCGACGTCGCCGGGGGCGCAGCCCGCGTAGAGCCCGAAGGCTCCGGCGCCGGCGTAGGAGGTGTCGAAGGCGTAGGTGGTGTAGGCCAGGCCCCGCTTCTCGCGTACCTCCTGGAACAGGCGCGAGGACATGCCCCCGCCTAGGATGGTGGTGAGCACGCTCATGGCCCAGCGCCGCTCGTCGCGCACGGCGATGCCCTGGCAGGTCAGGTACAGGTGGGTCTGCTCGCTCTCGCGCGGGACGGTGATGTCGTGGACGTCCAGGGGCGCGAAGGGCTCGATCTCGAAGCGGCGCTCGCGCGGGACGGCGTCAGGTGAGGCGTCCCAGCCGGCCGCGGCCAGATCGGCCAGGACCCGCTCGCAGACCTCGTCGTGGTCAACGGCGCCGGCGGCGGCCACCACGAGGGTGTCGGAGGCGTAGGTGCGCTTGTAGTGCTCCCACACGGCGTCACGCGGGACGGCGGTGACGGTCTCGTTGGTGCCGCCGATGGGGCGGCCCAGCGGCGTGTCCTCACCGAAGGCGGCACGGGCGAAGGCCTCCTGGGCGACGTCGGCGGGGTCGTCGGCGGCGTCGGCCAGCTCGGAGACGATGACGCCGCGCTCGGTCTCGACGTCGGTGGGCTCCAGGAGGGAGGAGGTCACCATGTCGGCGAGCACGTCGAGGGCCTGCATGCTGTCGGGGGCGAGCACGCGGGCGTAGTAGGAGGTGTGCTCCTTGGAGGTGGCGGCGTTGGACTCCCCGCCGATCATGTCGAAGGCCTCGGCGATGTCGTGGGCGTCGCGCGTGGCGGTGCCTTTGAACAGCAGGTGCTCCAGGAAGTGGGTGGAGCCCTCCTGGCCGGGCACTTCGTCGCGGCTGCCGACGCCGAACCACATGCCGATCGAGGCCGATCGCAGCCCCGGCACGGACTCGGTGATGACGCGCACCCCTCCGGGCAGGACGGAGCGGCGGGTGAGCGCACCGTCGTCGTGCAGGGTCAGCTCGGTGCCATCGCGGCCGGGCCGCCCGCGCCCGAGATCCACCTCGGCGTAGTCGGTCGGGCTCGAGGACTCCCCGGTCGCGGGGGTCGAGGAGGGTTGAGAGGCCGCCTGCCGGCCTGATCCGGCGCGCATGTCTGGGTTGGTCACCCGCGAAGACTAGCGGGCGAGCGGGCCCACTGTCGTTCCCCTACCCGGCCGCGCCCTGCCGCGCGCAGCGAACGCGCTCCCCGATGACGACGGTGTCCCCGCCCGGCCCAGGGGACCGAGCGGGGACACCGTGAATACACGTCAGTCGGCTAGCGCCGCTGAACGGGGCTCACTCCTCCTCGGAGGAGTCGGCACTGCGCATGCGTCGACGGCGCGGACGGCGCTCACGGCGGGGCTGCTCGCCGTCGCCGTCCCTGCTCTCACGGCTCTCGCGCTCGCGGCGCGGACCGTTATCGCGGGCGGCCTTGCGGGCCACCTCGCCCTCGGCCTCGGCGGCGAGCTGCTCGTCAGTGAGGACCGCGTGCAGGCTCAGCTTGCCGCGCTGGTCGATCTCGGCCAGCTCGACCTGGACCTTGTCACCCACGTTCAGGACGTCCTCGACGTTCTCCACACGCTTGCCGCCGACGAGCCGGCGGATCTGGGAGATGTGGAGCAGGCCGTCCTTGCCGGGGGTCAGCGAGACGAAGGCGCCGAAGGTTGTGGTCTTGACCACGGTGCCCACGAAGCGCTCGCCGATCTCAGGCATCTGCGGGTTGGCGATGGCGTTGACGGCGTCGCGGGCGGCCTCGGCCGAGGGACCGTCGGAGGCGCCGATGTAGACGGTGCCGTCGTCCTCGACCGTGAGGTCCGCGCCGGTGTCCTCCTGGATCTGGTTGATCATCTTGCCCTTGGGGCCAATGACCTCGCCGATCTTGTCCACCGGGATGCGCACGGCCAGGACGCGCGGGGCCGTGGGGGCCATCTCGTCGGGGGCGTCGATGGCCTGGGCCAGGACGTCGAGGATGAACAGGCGGGCGTCGCGGGCCTGACCGAGCGCGCCGGCCAGCACCTCGGAGGGCAGACCGTCGAGCTTGGTGTCCAGCTGGAGGGCCGTGATGAAGTCGCGGGTTCCGGCGACTTTGAAGTCCATGTCCCCGAAGGCGTCCTCGGAGCCGAGGATGTCGGTGAGGGTGGCCCACTTGGTCTCGCCGTCGATGACCTCGTGCATGAGGCCCATGGCGATACCGGCCACGGGCGCACGCAGCGGGACACCGGCGTTGAGCAGGGAGAGCGTGGAGGCGCACACCGAACCCATGGAGGTCGAGCCGTTGGAGCCCAGGGCCTCGGAGACCTGGCGGATCGCGTAGGGGAAGTCCTCGCGAGTGGGCAGGACGGGCACGATGGCCCGCTCGGCCAGGTTGCCGTGGCCGATCTCGCGGCGCTTGGGGGCGCCCACGCGGCCGGTCTCTCCGGTGGAGAAGGGCGGGAAGTTGTAGTTGTGCATGTAGCGCTTGTGGGTGACCGGGGAGAGGTCGTCCACCTGCTGCTCCATGCGCAGCATGTTGAGGGTGGTCACGCCCAGGATCTGGGTCTCACCGCGCTCGAAGATGGCCGAGCCGTGCACGCGGGGCAGGACCTCGACCTCGGCGGCCAGGGTGCGGATGTCCTTCAGGCCGCGCCCGTCCATGCGCACGCCCTCGGTGAGGGTGCGGTGGCGCACGATCTTCTTGGTCACGGAGCGGAAGGCGGCCTTGAGGGCCTTGGTGTCCTCCTCGGTGGGGAAGGACTCGGCGAGCTCGGCCAGGACCTCGTCGCGCACGGCGTCGGTGGCCAGGTCGCGGGCCTGCTTGCCCTCGGTGGCGATGGCGTCGGCCAGGCCGTGGGCCTCGGCGGCCTTCTCGACGGCGTCGTACTGCTCGTCGGAGTAGTCCAGGTAGAGGGGGAACTCGGCGGTGGGCTTCGAGGCGTGCTGGGCGACCTCGAGCTGGGCCTCGCACAGGGCCTTGATGTGGGGCTTGGCGGCCTCCAGCCCCTCTGCGACGACGGCCTCGGTGGGGGCCACGGCCCCGGCGTTGATGAGCTCCCAGGCGTGCTCGGTGGCGCCGGCCTCGACCATCATGATGGCGACGTCGCCGGACTCCAGGACGCGGCCGGCCACCACCATCTGGAAGGTGGCGCGCTGCTGCTCGGAGTAGCGGGGGAAGGCCACCCAGTGCCCGTCGATGAGGGCCAGGCGGGTGCCGGCCACGGGCCCGGAGAAGGGCAGACCGGCGATCTGGGTGGACATCGAGGCGGCGTTGATGGCCAGGACGTCGTAGTCGTCGTCGGGGTGGATGGCCAGGACGGTCTCAACGACCTGGACCTCGTTGCGCAGGCCCTTGACGAAGGAGGGGCGCAGCGGGCGGTCGATGAGGCGGCAGGCCAGGATGGCGGCGGTGCCGGCGCGGCCCTCACGGCGGAAGAAGGAGCCGGGGATGCGACCGGCGGCGTACTGGCGCTCCTCGACGTCCACAGTCAGGGGGAAGAAGTCGAACTGGTCCTTGGGGTGCTTGCCCACGGTGGTGGCTGACAGGACGGCGGTCTCACCGTCGAGGTAGGCCATGGCGCTTCCGGCGGCCTGCTTGGCCAGGCGGCCCGTCTCGAAGCGCACCACGCGCTTGCCGAAGGAGCCGTTGTCGATCACTGCCTCGGCGGCGGTGACCTCGGGGTCGTCAATGAACATGAAGTCTCTTTCTCGCGATCGTCGTGCCGGGTCCGTGGCCTTCGATCGAGGCCCACGGAGCCGAGTCCTGCCACACGCAGATCTCCATGATCCAACGGCGCGAGCGCGGTTCCGGAGGCCACCACCGAAAACCGACGGGGCCGGCCGCTCCCCGGGTCTCTTCCCGGAGGCGGACTGCGACTCCCCCGTACTCCTGGTCGGCTCACACGCTGGGAGAGCATCGAAGAACCGTGGCGAGTACCCAAGGGCGCAGCCGCGCAGATTCTATCGTGCGCGGCCTCATGATGCCGATCAGCGCCACCGGATGCCACGTGAGATGGGACGCGCGGAACCGTTGACTTCCTGGACCGGGCTCGCCCGATCGTGACAGAGTGGTGACCAACGGCAGGACGAAGCAGTCCTGTCTCGTTTCTTCTCAGGAGTGTCAACGATGACCCACCGCATGATCTTCAACCAGACCGGCTACTTCGGCAGGGGCGCGATCGCCCATATCGCCCCCGAGATCACCCGCCGGGGCCTGACCAAGGCCTTCATCGTCACCGACCCGGTCCTGGCCGACAACGGCACCGCCGCCCGTATCACTGACCTGCTCGACGAGGCCGGCATCGGCTGGGAGGTCTTCTCCGACGTCGCCCCCAACCCGCCGATCGAGAAGGTCCAGGCCGGTCTGGCCGCCTTCCGCGCCTCGGGCGCCGACGTGCTCATCGGCCTGGGCGGGGGCTCGCCCCAGGACACGTGCAAGGCGATCTCGGTCATCGCCACCAACCCCGACTTCGAGGACGTGCTGAGCCTGGAGGGCCTGTCCCCCACCACCAGGCCGGGCGTGCCGATCATCGGCGTGCCCACCACCGCCGGTACGGCCAGCGAGACCACCATCAACTACGTCATCACCGACACCGCCAAGCAGCGCAAGTTCGTGTGCGTCGACCCCCACGACATCCCGGTCCTGGCCATCGTGGACCCCGACCTCATGGACGGCATGCCCCGCTCACTCAAGGTCGCCACCGGGCTGGACGCCCTCACCCACGCCATCGAGGGATACATCACGCCGGGTGCGTGGGAGCTCTCCGACGCCCTGTGCCTGCGTTCCATCCAGATGATCGCGGCGAACCTGCGGGCCGCTGCCGACGGGGACGCCGACGCCGTCGAGCAGATGGGCCTGGCCGCCTACATCAACGGCATGGCCTACTCCAACGTCGGGCTCGGCCTGGTCCACGGCATGGCCCACCCTCTGGGCGGGCGCTACAACGCCCCGCACGGGGTCGCCAACGGGATCCTCCTGGCACCGGTCATGGCCTTCAACGCCGAGCACACCGGGGAGAAGTATCGCGATATCGCTGAGGCCTTCGGGGTCGAGGGGGCCCGGACGATGCCACTGGAGGAGGCGCGCTCCGCGGCCGTGGAGGCCGTGGCCGAGCTGACGCGGGAGCTGGGCAACCCCACCCGGCTCTCCGAGGTCGGAGTGGAGGCCGACGGCATCGAGGCCCTGACCGACGATGCCTTCGCCGACGTGTGCACGCCGGGCAACCCACGCCCTGCGACCCGCGAGGACATCAAGGCGCTCTACACCTCACTGCTCTGAGCGTAGGCGAAGCGTCCCGGAAACGCCGTGCGGCCCGGCTCCCCTTACAGGGTGCCGGGCCGCACGGCTCGAGGCTGTCAGCGCGCTCAGCGGCGGATGCCGAGGCGGGCGATGAGGGCACGGTAGCGCTCGATGTCCTCCTTCATGAGGTAGTCGAGCAGGCGACGGCGCTTACCGATGAGCAGGTAGAGGCCGCGACGCGAGTGGTGGTCGTGGGCGTGGCCCTTGAAGTGCTCGGTGAGGTTGGAGATGCGCTCGGTGAGGATGGCGACCTGGACCTCCGGGGAGCCCGTGTCACCCTCGTGGGTGGCGTACTCGGCGATGATCTCTTGCTTGCGCTCTGCGGTAACCGACATGCGGACTCCTTCGGGTCTCGTTGCACGGAGCGCCGGGGCAGGTTCTCCCGGGCATGAGGTATCCGTGGCCGATCGACGGCCCGCCAACCTTACCAGCGCCGCTTCCCTCCATTCACGTCAGAGGCTGTGCGAACCGGCACAATTGCAGGTCTGAAGCGGGATGTCGTTCGGGCTCGACGACGAGCGCCCCGCGATGGCCCCGCCCCGCCCCCAGAGCTACTGCGCGGTGACGTCCTCGGGACGGATCGGCTCGGGGACCGGCACTCCCAGAATCCGGGCGGTGTCCTCGATATCGGCGCGCATCTGGACCAGGAGCGCATCGAGCCCGTCGAAGGCGAGCATGGGGCGCAGGCGCTCCACGAGCTCGATCCCCACCTCCTCGCCGTAGAGGTTGAGGTCGGCACGTCCCAGGACGTGGGCCTCGACGGTGCGTTGGGGGACGTCGTCGAAGGTGGGATTGGTTCCGATCGAGATGGCGGCGGGCAGCCGCTGGACGTCGCCTTCGTCTGCACAGCCGCGAATCAGCCAGCCGGCGTAGACCCCGTCGGGCGGCACGACGCCGGCGGTGGCGGCCTCCAGGTTGGCGGTGGGGAACCCGAGCTCGCGGCCGCGGCGCAGGCCTCGCACGACGATGCCGCGCAGCCGGTGGGGACGACCCAGGACCTGGCTTACCTGCCCCATGTCCCCGTCCTTGAGGCACTGGCGGATCCACGTCGAGGACCAGCGCCGCCCCTCGTCGGAGCGGATGGTGGAGACGATCTCCACCGCGAAGCCGTCGTCGTGACCGATCTGCTCCAGGGTGGCGGCGTCCCCGGCGTTGTGCCGGCCGAAGCGAACGTCGTCGCCGACGACGACCGCGCGGGCCCCGAGCAGCTCCTCCAGCCAGGTGCGCACGAAGTCCTGCGGGCTCTGGGCGGCGAAGTCGAGGGTGTAGGTGATGACCAGGACCGCGTCGAGACCAAGGTCCTTGAGAGAGGCCAGGCGGTCGGTCAGGGAGGCGATGAGGGGCAGGTCGGCCTCGGGCTGGTGGACGCTGCGGGGGTGGGGGTCGAAGGTGACCGCGACGGCCAGGGGCCGCCGGCCGTCGCCGGCGAGCTCGTCGGCCAGCTCGACGACACGTCCCAGGACCGCCTGATGCCCGCGGTGGACGCCGTCGAAGATGCCCATCGTGACCACCGCACCCGGTCCTTCCGGAGCGCTCAGGCTCGCTGGCACCTGCTCGGCGCCGTACCAGACCTCCACTGTCGCTGTTCCTGCTCTCATCGGCCCGTGGGGCGCACCGCGCCCTGTCTGCATCCGCATCCGCACGCTCCCGCCCACCCCGCCGGGTCGGGAGAGGTGCTTGCGCGGGACAACCCTGCCACGGGGGCGCCGCCGGATGCGAACCAGCCACCCTCGACACGCCTTGACGCGTTTCGACCGTCAGTCTATTCTCAATACCGACTGCCAGTCGATTAGCGTTAAGAACCGTTCCCTCACCTGGGAAAGAGCCCGCAAGACCGAGGACAGACTCCAAGGAGGCTGCTGTCATGCTGATGCGACTTCTCAAGGCGGACCTGGCGCGCGGTGCCGTCGTGGCCGCCACTCTGACCGCCCTCATCGCTTTGGCGGCCACACTGATGTCGGCCGGGACGTCCCTGGTCGTGGACAGCCTGTCGGCGACGCAACGGCTCTCGCAGCGGGCCAAGCTGCCGGACCTGGTGCAGATGCACTCCGGCCGGATCGACGACCGCGACCTGCAGGCGATCGAGACGTGGATGCAGGCGCGCAGCGAGGTCACCGACCACGAAGTCATCAAGAGCCTGCCGGTGGCGCGCCAGGAGCTGTCCATCAACGGTGTCAACCAGTCCGAGTCCTACAACGAGCCTGCCTTCGTCACCTCCCCCAAGCACCTCGACCTCCTGCTCGACGACGATGGCAACCCCGTCAGCCCGGGGCCGGGAGAGGTGGTCCTGCCGATCCACTACCGGGCGATCAAGAGCGCCGAGGTCGGTGACACCGTGACCGTCAGCAGCGGCGGCAAGACAACGACCCTGACCGTTGTGGGATTCGCACGCGACGCCCAGATGAATGCCGCCATGATCCCCTCCAAGCGCCTGGTGGTCTCGCCAGAGGACTTCTCCGCCCTGGAGCAGCAGATCACCGAGCCCGAGTACCTCATTGAGATGGCCCTGACCAGCTCCGCCCGTCCCGGCGGCGTCATCGACGCCTACAAGGAGGCGGGTCTGCCCAGTAACGGCATCAACGTCAACGCCTCGATGATCCAGTTCATGAACTCACTCAACGCCATGCTCATCGTGGCCGTGGCCCTGGTGGTGGCGATCATTCTGGCGGTTGTCGCCGTCCTCGCCCTGCGCTACACGGTGCTCGCCGCCGTCGAGACGGACCTGGCCCAGATCGCGGTGCTCAAGGCCATCGGGGCACCACTGAGGCGGATACGCCGCCTCTACGTGGCCAAGTACCTGGCTCTGTCAGCACTGGGGGCGACCCTGGGCTACGTGGCAGGCCAGCCCCTGGCTGCCGCCCTGGAGGCCCCGACGACCCTCTACCTGGGTCGGCCCCCGACAACCCTGTGGAGCGTGGGACTGCCGATCCTCACGGTGCTGGGTCTGGCACTCGGAGTCATCGGCTTCACCTGGTTGGCCCTGCGGCGCATCGGCCATATCTCGGCCATCGAGGCCCTGCGCAGCGGCACCAGCGCCTCCCTGCGCCCGCGCCGGCAGCACTGGAGACTGACATCCCTTCGCCGCCTCCCGGTTCAGGCATGGCTCGGGGCGCGCGAGGCGCTGCGCCCCTCCAATGCCCTGATGCTCGGTGTCCTGGCGCTGTGCACCTTCACCATGGTGCTGCCGTCGAATGTCTCCTCCACCCTGAACGACCCCCGTGTGGCCACCTACCTGGGGGCCGGTCGGGCCGATCTACGCATCGACGTGCGCGCCGGGGTCCAGGACCTGGCCGCCGTTGAGAAGGCCGTCGACTCCGACCCTCGCGTCACCCGGCACGCCACCATGCTGCGCCGCAACTACAAGATGTCCACGGCCGCCGGCGGCTGGGAGACAGCGCTCATCGATATCGGGGACCATGAGGCCTTCCCCATGGAGTACCTCTCCGGGCGCGCTCCCGCCACCGACGACGAGGTCGCCCTGTCCTACAGCCAGGCCCAGGACGCGGGCGCCAAGGAGGGATCCACGGTCACCGTCAAGACCGCCGACGGCGACAAGGACCTGACGGTCACGGGTGTCTACCAGGACATCACCAATAACGGGCACACCGCCAAGGCCACCTTCGACGACGGTACCCCCGCGCTGTGGCAGATCGTCTACGCCGACGCCGGCTCCCCCCAACAGGCCAGTGCCCTCGCCAAGCAGCTGAGCGGCCAGTACCCGGGGATCCAGGCGATCAGCATGAATCAGTACGCCGCCCAGTTCTTCGGGGCCACCGGCTCCCAGGTCCGCGTCGTCACCACGCTGGCCTGCGTCATCGCGCTGGGGCTGTCCTTCCTCATCACGATGCTGTTCACCGTCCTCATCGTCTCACGGGAGCGGCCTCAGATCGGCGTCCTGATGGCGCTGGGGTGCACCAGGCGGGCCGTTGCGGGGCAGTACCTCATCCGTTTCGGCCTCCTGGCGCTGGTGGGGACCGCCCTGGGGCTCCTGGGGGCCTCCACTCTGGGCAGCCCCGCGATCGGGACGGTCATGGCCTCGCGCGGAGCCCCCGACCTTCAGCTCCTTCCCAACTGGTGGCTGGTCGGACTCGTCCTGCCGGGGGCACTGCTGGCCACCGTCGTCGGCGCCGTCGCCCTGGCACTCAGACGCTTGCGCACCATGCCCCTGACCATGACCCTGACCACCGGCGAGTAAGGAGAGACAGAATGCGCGCCTCCACCCCATCGGGCTCTTCAATGCGCACCGGCTCAGCAGCCGGGCAATCGGCTCTGCGGGCCCAGCACCTGACCAAGAGCTACCACTCCCCCGTTCTGCGAGACCTCGACCTGGATGTCGCGCAAGGGCAGTTCGTCGCCATCATGGGGCCCTCCGGGTCCGGGAAGTCCACCCTCCTGCACTGCCTGAGCGGTATGGACCGGCCCGATGCCGGCTCGGTGCTCCTGGGCGGCCAGGACATCACGAGCCTGAGTGAGAAGGAGCTGGCGGCGCTACGACTGACGCGTTTCGGATTCGTCTTCCAGCAGGCGCACTTCATGACCACCCTGTGCCTGCTGGACAACATCGTCCTGCCCGGGTTCCTGGCGGGTCTGCGCCCGCGCCCCGAGGTCACGGCGCGCGGAGAGGAGCTGATGGGGCGCATGGGGATCGCCGAGCTGGCCGCCAGCGGCGTCACCGAGGTCTCCGGAGGCCAGCTGCAGCGCGCCGGCATCTGCCGGGCCCTCATCAACGACCCCGGGATCGTCTTCGCCGACGAGCCCACCGGAGCGCTCAACTCCGCCACCGCGCTGCAGATCCTCGACCTGCTCGGGGAGATTCACGCCTCGGGAACGACTCTGGTCATGGTCACCCACGACACCCAGGTGGCGGCCCGGGCCGACCGCGTCCTGGTGCTCGTGGACGGGCAGATCACGGAGGACCTGGCCCTGGGCCGATACGTGGAGGCTGAGGGGCCCTCACGCCTGACGACGGTCACCGAGGCCCTCCAGCACCACAGCGTGTGACGGGCCGGTTCAGTGGCCTCCGCAGCCGCAGCCGCCACCGCTCGAGGCGGAGGCGGAGACATCGCGCAGGCCCAGCAGGTTGCCGGCCTTGTGCCCGGGGGTGATGCCCTGCGGCGCGGCCGCCCCCAGCGCCGTCGTCACCGCTGAGGCGATCGCGACGGCGTCGACGTTCTCCGGGGAGGTCTGTGCGGGCTCCGGCCGGTAGCCCTCTCCCACCGGCTGGGCGACTGCGGGAGCGGCGGCCCGCTCGTCCTGCTCATTGCGCTTGCCGTGCCCGCCGCATCCGCAGCGGCACCCGCCGGTCTGGCTCATCATGTCTCCTCACGGAAAGGTACTCATCGTGTGTGCTCTCGCCGGACGGGCCGGCGGCCCGTTGTACGCGTCTCAGGCCGGGTCCAGGACCAGCACCGGGCGCGCACGTGGGCCCTGGTGCCTCAACAGTGCCACGAGGCGCCCACTGGGAGCGAATCCGGCCACGACGCGTTGCTCGGCTGCCCCTTGGGTGGTCGGCGGTCGCCTGCCGCCGGGGGCCTCGGCCCGCTCCAGGACCCTCGCGTCGAGAGGCTGACCGTAGCGCAGTGCGCGCGCCTCCTCCTCCGTGAGGACCAGCTGCTCGAAGCAGCGCCGGGCGACCTCCTCCAGCGGGACCGTAGCGACCCCGCGAGGCTCGGTGGCGGAGGCATCGGCCTCAACCTGCTCGGACAGGTCCTCCAGGGTGCGGGCCTCGTCGATGCCGAAGGGGCCGACTGCGGTGCGCCGCAGCGCGGTCAGATGAGCCCCGCAGCCCAGTGCCCGCCCCAGGTCCCGGGCCAGGGCGCGCACGTAGGTGCCTGAGGAGCAGGAGACAAGGATGTCGACGTCCACGGCCTCCACCGTGCCTCCGCCATCGGTCTGGGGACCGTCGACGTCGACGATCGCCTTTCGGGGCCCTCCTGCCAGGCGCAGCTCGTGGATGGTGACAGGCCTGGCCCGCAGCTCGACGTCCTGCCCGTCTCTGACTCGCTTGTAGGCTCGCACGCCGTCGACCTTGATGGCGGAGACCGCACTGGGCACCTGCTGGATCTGTCCGGTCAACCCCGTCAGCACCTCCTGGAGGCGGTCCTCGGGAAGGTCGTCGATCCGGCAGCCGCGGGCTTGGGTGATCTCCCCGTCGGCATCCTCCGTCGTGGTCTCCGCCCCCAGACGGATGGTGGCCTCGTAGGTCTTGTCAGCCCCCACCAGGTAGGTGAGGAACCGAGTGGCGCGCCCGATGCCCAGCAGCAGCAGGCCGGTGGCCATGGGGTCGAGGGTTCCGGCATGCCCCACCTTGCGGGTGGCGGCCAGGCGGCGGGTGGCGCCGACGACGTCGTGGCTGGTCAGCCCTTGGGGCTTGTCCACCACAAGGATCCCGTCGGAGGCCGGGACGGCACCGCGAGCGACGTCGGGGCGACGACGTACGCGGTCGTGGCCGCTATCGCGACCGGACAGCCCCACCGGCTCAGCCCACTCGGAGGCGTTCACAGGCCCTCGGCATCCGTTGCGGATTCCTGATCGGTCTCCTCGGCCTCCGGGGCGCCGTCCTCGGTCTGCTCGTCATGACGGTAGGGGTCGGCGTCACCGGCGTAGGTGGCCCCCTCAGCGACCTTGGCGATCTGAGCGTCACGCACCCGGGCCTGAGCCAGGGCGTCCTCCAGGGTCTTGGCGGTGGTGGGAAGGGCGTCGAGCTGGAAGGACAGTGAGGGGGTCAGGCGGATACCGAGGGCCTTGCCCACCTCGGAGCGGATGAGTCCCTTGGCTGAGCGCAGCGCCTTGGCCGTCTCCTCGCGCTCCTCATCGCTGCCGTAGACGGTGTAGAAGATGGTCGCCTGCTGCAGGTCGCCGGTGACACGGACGTCGGTGACGGTGACGAAACCCAGGCGCGGATCCTTGATACGCCCCTGAAGGAGGCGGGCGACGGTCTCATGAATGCGGTCGGCGACCTTGCGGGCGCGGGCGGCGTCGGCCATGGCGGGGCTCCTTCACGTGCGGGGGCCGGGTCTGTGAGGCCCAGGACTGAGCGATCGGGACCGATCTCGGCGCGCCGTCCTCACCCGCGAAAGAGCGAGACCTTCCGAGGCAGTCCAGTGCGCCTCACTATGCTACGCGGAGCAGCGACGCGGCCACCGCCGCCATCCCCGAGCGCGAACGGATCAGGAACAGATCACAATGAGCTCCTCCCCCAGTGCATCCTCCTTGGAACCTGAAGCCTCCGCGACGCCGGGCTCTCCGGCAGGCGCCCGGGGGCCCGCGTCGGCCTCCGGGGTGCTTGACGGTACCGGGATGGCCCTGGTCATCGGCTGCTACACCCTCTGGGGCGCCTTCCCTCTCTACTTCCACCTGTTGTCCGCGGCCGGCAGTGTGGAGATCATCGGTCACCGGATCGTGTGGACCCTGGGCACCTGTCTGACGCTCATCGTCGCGCGCCGCCGTTGGGCAAGCCTTGCCCGCGTCTGCCGCACGCCCCGACTGCTGGGGGCGCTGACCGCCTGCGGACTCCTGGTGTCGGTCAACTGGCTCGTCTACGTCTACGGCGTCAACACCGCACGCACGGCCGACGCGGCCCTGGGCTACTTCATCAACCCGCTGGTGACGGTGGCACTGGCCTCGCTGGTGCTGCGCGAGCGCCTGCGGCCGGCGCACCGGGTCTCGCTCGCGCTGGCGGGCGTCGCCGTGGCCCTCCTGGTGGTGCTCCAGGGCTCGTTGCCGTGGATCTCCCTGGTACTGGCCTTCTCCTTCGCCCTGTACGGACTGGTCAAGAAGAGGATCGGCCCCGAGGTGGACGCTCTGAGCGGGCTTGCGGTGGAGAGCGCCGTCGTGTCTCCCCTCGCGCTCGCCTACCTGGGTCACATGGCCTGGCAGGGGCAGTCGGTCTGGCAGGCCCCCGACCAGGGCTGGCAGATCATGGCGCTGCTCGTGGTGGCCGGCCCGGTCACGGCCGTGCCCCTGCTGCTCTTCGCAGCAGGGACCAGGCGGGTGCCGTTGTCGGTGGTGGGAATGAGTCAGTACATCGCGCCGACCATCCAGTTCCTGCTGGCCTGGGGCGCCTTCCATGAGCGGATCCTGCCGGCCCGCTGGGCGGCCATGGTGCTGGTGTGGGCGGCGGTTGCGGTCTTCATCGGTGACGCGGTGCGCCAGCTCATTCGCCGTCCTCGTCCTCGTCAGCGTCCGGCAGAGCGACCTGGGAGCCGAAGCGCTCCAGGAGCGGGCCGATGATGTCCATCGGCAAAGGGAAGACAACCGTGGAGTTCTGGTCGGCGCCGAGTTCCAGAAGGGTCTGCAGGTAGCGCAGCTGGAGGGAGGCCGGGGACTTGGAGAGTGTGTCCGCCGCCTGGCGCAGCTCCTCGGAGGCCTGGAGCTCACCGCGGGCATTGATGATCTTGGCGCGGCGCTCGCGCTCGGCCTCGGCACCGCGGGCCATGGCCCGCTGCATCTGCTCGGGGATCTCCACGTCCTTGATCTCGACGACGCTGACCTCCACGCCCCAGGGCTCGGTGAGCTTCTCGATGATGTCGCGCAGGTCGGCGTTCAGGGCGCTGCGGTGGGCGAGCACGGTGTCCAGGTCGACCCGGCCCAGGACGGATCTCAGTGTGGTCTGCGCGATCTGGGAGGTGGCGATCGCGTAGTTCTCCACTGCCATGACGGCTTTGACAGGGTCGGTGACGTTGAACAGGACGACGGCGTTGACGCGCGCCGGCACATTGTCCTCAGTGATGACCTCCTGGGGCGGAATGGTCAGGGTGACCACTCGGGTGTCGACCCGCACCAGGCGCTCGAGGAAGGGGACGACCAGATGCAGACCGGGTTCGTAGACGGGTCGTAGTCGCCCCAGCCTGAAGACGATGCCCCGCTCGTACTGGGTGATGATCTTGAGAGATAGTGCCAGGGCGAGTAGGACGAGGACGGCCAGGGCCACGATGGCGGTGGTGAGAGTAGTCATGGAGGGTCCTTCAGGAGGGTGAGTCGAAGCGGCTCAGTGGTGGGGCCGGATCATCTGCTTGTGGTGTCGGTGGCCTCGTTCCACACCGAGGACCATGAGCGCCGGGCTCCGCCGCGAGCACCATCGCCGACATCGACAGAGCCGAGCTCGGCGCCGGTGACCGGGACTCGCTTGCGGGTGCGCAGGGCGGTGACGCGACGCAGCTCGGGCTCTGCGGAGACGGCAGTCCCGCTGTCCGCCTTCCCGGCGCCGTCGGAGTCGGCAAGGAAGGGGACGCGCACGGTCCGCCCCGTTGCTGCCGCACGAGCCTGAGCGGCGGCGATCGCCTCGGCCGCCTCACGCACCGAGCGGTAACCCGAGGGGCGTGAGGAGATCGTCACTGGCACCGGCCCGGTTGAGGCGGCGCTCGCCGAGCGACGGACCTCCTCGGCCTCGAGGTACTCCTTGGAGCCGACGTGGGGCAGGTGGGCCGGCGCGTTGTCGGGGGTGTTCCACAGATGGCGGGCCAGCGGCAGGACTCCGGCGACAATGACGACGACGGTCGTCGTGCCCAGGACGATGAGGTCGCCGGTGGCGTGAAAGGCCATCATGAGCAGCATCGGAATGAAGACACCGACGCAGGTGATGACCAGGCCCACACCGCGATGGAAGCGTCCGGCGTCGGAGTAGGGCCACGGGTCGACGGGCCGGGTGATCTCCCGCGGACCGGGGGTGGGCGAGCAGCTGTCCTTGGACGGACAGCGCCCGCAGATAGCATGAGCCCCCTCGTAGCGGATGACGCGCTTATCCGGGTCGAAGGCGGTGGGCCAGAGCCACTGGTCCTCGTGGCACCTCCAGCCGTCGACGTCGTCGTGGTACATGAAGTCCGAGTGCCGCCAGGACATCGAGTGCCGGGCGCTGCGCGAGCCGAGGACGTCCACGACCCACCCAGCGGCCAGCATGATGAGCGCGTAGGCGGAGACGAGCCATACGCTCAGGTCGGGTGAGTCCATCAGTCGTTCAGCTCCGCGCGCTCACCACGCCAGGCTTTGCGCCCACCCTGGATCTCCTCGTAGAGGGCGTCCTCGGCGAAGGTGTCCACCGTCCGTCCACGACGCCAGTTCCTCAGTCCCAGGAAGGCGATGTAGAGGTAGGGCAGGACTCCGCCGATGATGAAGATGAGGTCTCCGGGCATCCGCCCCCACTCGATGATCGTGTTGACCGAGTTGGTGACGTAGGTGAGCTGGCGGGCCTCGAAGTAGCCAGTGCCCACCGAGTAGCGCAGCTGGAGGATGCCCAGCGGTAGCAGGGTGGCGAAGCACATCCAGGCCAGGCCGATGTTGAGGCTCCAGAAGGAGGTCTTGGCGAGTCTCTCGGGCCACTTGTCGGCCGGCACCAGGTAGCGCAGGGCGAACATTCCCAGCGCCAGCGCCATGAAGCCGTAGACGCCCATCATGGAGGCGTGGGCGTGGTTGGCCGTCAGCGCGGTCCCGATCTCGTAGTAGGACACGATGGGCAGGTTGACCAGGAAGCCGAAGACACCGGCCCCTAGGAAGTTCCAGAAGCCGACGGCCATGAGGAACATGACGGCCCAGCGGTGCGGGAAGGGGCCCGCCTCCTTGCCGTGGCGGTTGGCGCCCAGCTGCATGAAGGCCCATGCCTCCACCGTCAGGAAGGTCAGGGGGATCACCTCGGCGGCTGAGAAGAAGGCGCCCAGGGCCATGTGCTCCACCGGCGTGCCGGAGAAGTAGAGGTGGTGCATGGTGCCGATGACGCCGCCTGCGGAGTACAGGATGATGTCCATGAAGATGATGCCCAGCGCGATCCTCTCCCGGACGACGCCCAGGAGGACGAACACGTAGGCGACCATGACGGTGGTGAACAGCTCGAGGAAGTCCTCGACCCACAGGTGCACCACCCAGAAGCGCCAGAACTCGGCGACGGTGACGTGGGTACCGGTGCGCGCCATCATCCCCACGGCGTAGAAGGCGGGGATAGCCAGGGCTGCGAACATGAACAGCCAGGGCATGTTCGCCACGTGCTCGTTGCTCAGGCGCGACCGCATGGCGCGCCAGATGATGAACACCCAGACGAACAGGGCCAGGGTGAGCAGCACCTGGAAGACGAAGGGAAGGTCGAGATACTCCCACTGCTGGGAGAACAGCGGCCCCTTGGCCCAGCTCAGGCCGTGCTGGCTGGCGCCCTCCGCCAGACAGGACAGGACGACGACGACCGTGGCCGCGATGAACAGGGTCCACACCAGCACGTGCTGCTTCTTCGGCTCGCGCCTGGCGATGAACGGGGTCAGGAACAGGCCGGCCGCGAGCAGCCCGATGGCGGTCCAGAACAAGGAGAGCTGGACGTGCCAGGTGCGGGCCAGGGAGAAGGGCAGGAGCCGGCCCAGGTCGAGGCCGAAGAACGACAGCACATCGGCCCGGTAGTGCTCGGCCAGGGCTCCCAGGAGCGTCTGGACGAGGAACAGGGCGGCGATGGTGAAGACGTACCAGGCAACCACCCTCTGCGACTTGGTCAACCCGATCTCCTCGGGTTGTCGGAAGGACAGGGCCGGAGCCTCCTCGGAGTGCCAACCGATCCTCCGACTCCAGCGGCCGTAGATGGCGAACATGGCCCCGGTTCCACCGATGAGGACGATCAGCGACAGGACCGACCAGATCATGAGGTCACCGGTGGGCGCGTTGCCGACCAGGGACTCGGCAGGCCAGTTGTTCGTGTACGAGTAGTCGTGACCCGGGCGCTGCGCAGACGAGCCCCAGGCGGTCCAGCCGAAGAAGGCCGTCACCTGCTTGACCTGGACGGGATCAGTGATGAGAGCCGGCTTGAGGCCGTGGCTGTGGGCGTCGGGCCCGAACATCTTGGTGTAGTGGCCGACGGCCTCGTTGTAGGCCTTGACCTGCTCATTGGTCCACACCAGGGTTCCCGTGGAGGGGTCGTAGCGGTTGGTCCGAAGCATCTCCTTGGTGGCGGCGGCCGGGTCATCGACCCCCTGGGCCGTGAGCTGCTCCTTGACGCTCGTGGCCTCCATGCGGAGGTACTCGGCAGTGAAGTCG
Source organism: Actinomyces oris (assembly GCF_001937665.1). Taxonomy (GTDB): domain Bacteria; phylum Actinomycetota; class Actinomycetes; order Actinomycetales; family Actinomycetaceae; genus Actinomyces; species Actinomyces stomatis. The sequence goes on from NZ_MSKL01000029.1 coordinate 64,826, forward strand.
GGGCCGAGGTAGCCGCCGTGCCCCAGGATGGAGCCGTACTCCATGAGCCCTCTGGCCTGGAAGAGCTTCTGCCCCTCGGTGATGTCCTGCGTCGTGAAGACGGTCTCGCCGCTCTCGGTGACCACCCTCTGCGGCTGCGGCATGGAATTGGTGTAGGTGCGATAAGCCAGCAGGCCCATGACGGTGAATCCGAAGAGCATGACCAGGGCGACACCCTGGATCCACCCCTTGCCGATGAGGCGGGCTCGCCGGGAATCCGTCCCTTCAGTCACGGCAGCCGATGACATGAGATTACCTCCGTGTATCTCAGGAGACGGCGGACGTCTTCCGCGTCCCACCAGTCACCGTACAAGTCTCACGAAGCCTGCTAGCGGAACGATCCGTGGCCCCTCCGTCGATATACCGACCGATTGGTCGCATTTCATCAGATTCTCTCCGTCTGTATTCAACACGTGGAACGACGCGACCGCGATGGTGTCACATTTTTTAACAAGTTTTTCATTACTTATTTAAACAAGGTTTACCTAACTTCTACCCCGTCGCACCCAACCCCTTGATCACGACATCTTGTCACTACCCCCTATATAGAACCGAGAAGGAGCAGTACAATTAGTTCACACGGCAAGTTTGTCACCCTCGTTCGTTAGTAAGGCACGACGATGTCTCTTCTGCCCCTAGCCGCACAGACCGCCAACGACGTCGCCCAGCAGTGCGTCGACACCGAGACCTTTCCGCTGTGGCTGCGAGTCACCCACTTCATCAACTTCCTCCTCATGGGCGTCCTCATCCGCTCCGGTATCGAGATCATCGCCTCGCACCCGCGCTTCTACTTCAAGGACCAGTGCGAGCCCGGCTCCGAGTGGATCCGGTTCACCAAGGACAAGGTGCCACTCGAGGAGGGCGCCTTCACCGCCCGGGACGACCAGCGAGACCTCTCCCCCGTGTTGTCCCTACCCGGTCGGGCCAAGATCGGACTGGGGCGCGCCTGGCACGGGACAGCCACCAGCTTCTGGCTGCTCAACGGCGTCGTGTATGTCGCCTTCCTCGTGGGCACTGGGGCGTGGCGGCGCCTGGTTCCGACGACGTGGCAGATCCTGCCCGACGCCTGGGACTCCCTGCTGACCTACGCGCACCTGCGCACCCCGTCCCTGTGCGACTTCACCCCCTACGACAGCCTTCAGCAGCTGGGGTACTTCTTCATCGTCTTCATCGCCGCTCCGCTGATGATCGTGACGGGGCCGGTCATGTCTCCGGCCGTCGTCGGGCGCTTCCCCTGGTACGCCAAGATGTTCGGTGGCCGCCAGGCCGCTCGCTCCCTGCACCTGATCGGAATGTTCATCTACCTGGGCTTCGCCGTCGTCCACGTGGGCCTGGTGTTCATCGTTCACGCTCCTCACAACCTCACCCACCTCGTCTTCGGCTCCTACGACCCCAACCGGGTGGGCCAGGCCTACGTCACCGTGATCGTGACGATCGTCGTCGTTGTGGCGCTGTGGATCGCCATGTCCTACTGGACGCTGACGGACACTCGCCGCAGCCAACGGATCCTGTGGGACGCCACGCGGGGAATCCGCCGTGTCACGGTGGACCGTTTCACCTCGCAGCAGGCGGCCAAGAAGCCATGGACGGAGAAGGACATCTCCAAGTTCCACTGGGTCAACACCCGCACCCCCTCACGGGAGGAGTCCCCGGAGTACCAGAAGCTGGCGGCTAACGACTTCACCGACTTCCGCCTCGAGGTGGGTGGCATGGTCTCGGCACCGGCGTCCTTCTCCCTGGCGGAGCTCAAGGCGATCTCCAGCCAGTCACAGATCACCATGCACACCTGCATGCAGGGATGGACGGGTATCGCCAAGTGGACGGGGATCCGTGTGAGAGACCTGCTCGAGCAGGTCGGTCAGATCGATCCCGAGGCCGGATGGGTGATGTTCGAGTCCTTCGGCATGGCCCAGAGCATGCACGACGGACGCCCGGTCGAGCCGTACTACACGTGCCTGTCTCTGGACATGGCCCTTGAGGATGACACGATTCTGGCCTGGGACCGCAATGACGAGCCGCTGTCGGGCATGTTCGGCGCTCCACTGCGCCTGCGCTGCGAGACGAGCCACGGCTACAAGATGATCAAGTGGGTCCGGTCGGTGACGTTGATCCGTCACTACAGCGAGGTCGGCGACGGCATGGGCGGGACCCGCGAGGACTCCGGGTACCAGGACGTCAACGCGCGCATCTGACGTCCTCACGGCACTGGATCATCCTCGTAAGACAGTCGACGCGAGCCCATCACTGATGATGGTGGCCGGCCACCCGAGTGCGGGGTGGCCGGCCACCATCGATGAACGCGGTCGCGCTCAGTCGCGAGGCTTCTCGCGCATCTCCCAGGTCTCGATGACGTCGCCCTCGGCGAGGTCCTTGTAGCCCAGGTTGATACCGCACTCGTAGCCCTCGCGGACCTCGGTGACGTCGTCCTTCTCGCGGCGCAGCGTCTCAATGGACAGATCGCCGTTGATGACGACGCCGTCGCGCACCAGACGGGCCTTGGCGCCCCGCTTGATGATGCCCGAGCGGACGATGGAGCCGGCGATGGAGCCGAACTTCGAGGAGCGGAAGATCTGCCGGATCTCGGCTGTGCCGAGCTCGACCTCCTCGTAGACGGGCTTGAGCATGCCCTTCATAGCGGCCTCGACGTCCTCGATCGCGTTGTAGATGACCGAGTAGAACTTCATGTCGACGCCCTCGCGGTCGGCGATCTCCGAGACGCGCTCGGCGGGCCGGACGTTGAAGCCGATGATGACGGCGGAGTCCACCGTGGCCAGGTTGACGTCGTTCTGCGTGATAGCACCCACGCCGCGGTGGATGACGCGCAGAGCGACCTCCTCGCCGACGTCGATCTTGAGCAGGGAGTCCTCCAGGGCCTCGACCGCACCCGAGCTGTCGCCCTTGAGGATGAGGTTGAGGGTGTCGACCTTGCCCTCCTTGAGGACGTCGGTGAGGTTCTCCAGGGAGACCCGCTTGCGGCGCTTGGCCAGCATGGCGGCGCGCTCGGCGGCCTCACGCTTGTCGGCGATCTGGCGGGCCGTGCGGTCGTCGGGGGCGACGATGAAGGAGTCGCCGGCGCTGGGCACGTTCGTCAGTCCCAGGACCAGGGCCGGACGCGCGGGTCCGGCCTCAGTGAGGTTCTCCCCGTGCTCGTTGAACATGGCGCGCACACGCCCGTAGGCGCTTCCGGCCACGATCGGGTCACCGACCCTCAGCGTGCCGCGCTCGACCAGGATGGTGCTCACGGCACCGCGCCCCTTGTCGAGCTTGGCCTCGATGGTGACACCTCGGGCCTCGGTCTCCGGGTTGGCCCGCAGGTCCAGAGCGGCGTCCGCGGTGAGCAGGACGGCTTCGAGGAGCTCGTCGATGTGGAGACGCTGCTTGGCGGAGATATCCACGAACATCGTCTCGCCGCCGTACTCCTCGGGGACCAGACCGTACTCAGTGAGCTGGCCGCGGATCTTGTCCGGGTTGGCGCCCTCCTTGTCGATCTTGTTGACCGCCACGACGATCGGCACATTGGCCGCCTGGGCGTGGTTGAGGGCCTCGACGGTCTGGGGCATGACGCCGTCATCGGCGGCCACGACGAGGATGGCGATGTCGGTCACCTCGGCACCGCGGGCACGCATGGCCGTGAAGGCCTCGTGACCAGGGGTGTCGATGAAGGTGATCGGGCGCTCCTCGTCGTTCAGGTTGACGCGCACCTGGTAGGCGCCAATGGACTGGGTGATGCCCCCGGCCTCGCCAGCGACGACGTCGGTGGAGCGAATGGCGTCCAGCAGCTTGGTCTTACCGTGGTCGACGTGACCCATGACCGTGACCACCGGGGGCCGAGGCATGAGGTTGGCGTCGTCCTCGTCGGGCTCGAGGTCGATGTCGAAGGACTCCAGGAGCTCACGGTCCTCATCCTCAGGCGAGACGATCTGGACGTTGTAGCCCAGCTCGGCACCCAGGAGGGCGAAGGTGTCCTCGTCGAGGGACTGGGTGGCCGTGGCCATCTCACCGAGGTGGAACAGGACGGTCACCAGGGCCGCGGGATTGGCGTTGATCTTCTCGGCCAGGTCCGTGAGCGTGGCGCCTTGGCGCACGCGCACCGGGGTGGAGCCGTCACCGCGCGGGACGATGACACCGCCGATCGACGGCGCGCTCTGCTGCTCGAACTCCTGACGCTTGGCCCGCTTGGACTTGCGTCCCCGCGGAGCGCCGCCGCCACGCCCGAAAGCGCCCTGGGTGGAACCGCGACCACCGCGACCACCGCGGGGGCCGCCGAAGCCGCCGCCGGGACGGCCGCCACCGCCGGGTCGACCGCCGCCACCGGGGCGCGAGCCACGACCGCCGCCGCCCGCTCCACCTCGTGCGGGAGCACCTGGGCGCCCGATGGAGGACTGGCCGGGCATCATACCCGGGTTGGGACGCGGACCGCCCGGGCGCGGAGCACCGGAGCGGCCGGCTCCCTGGGGCCGTGCGCCGCCCTGAGGACGGGGACCACCGGGACGCGGACCGCCCTGAGGACGGGGACCACCGGAGCCGCCCGGGCGGGGCATGCCCTGGGAGGAG
>NZ_MSKL01000030.1 GCF_001937665.1 Actinomyces oris
AGGCAAACCAAAACAAAACAAACCCCCCAAACCACACAAAACACGCGCAGCCCAAGAGGCCATGGCATAAAAAACATGACACACTATCGAGTTCTCAAACAACACACCCACCGAGAACTATTCAAAAGACATTCGTCTTTCGTTTCGCTCTCAGAAGCGCCTGAGAAACTTTAGCGAGCCGCTTTTTCTGAGTCAAACGAATGGCTGGTGACCCTCGTCTCTCAATCGGCTCTGTTTAGTTTCTCAGTCCCGTTCGGCTTGAGGAATTCATCCTCCCCGTTTCGGGCCGGAGAGAACATTACGCACTTGCCACCAACCCGTCAAACTGCAGGGCGGTGACGGTGCACACAAGGCACTGTCACCGCCCAACGACTGCGTTCTGACGCCGACGCGCCCTTTGGAAGGAACCTAAACGGTCCGTCCGACAGCCAGGTTCCGCCGCCCCTTGCGCACCAGCACCACTCCCCCGGCGAGCAGGTGCTCGGGGCCGATGACCACGGTCTCATCGGCCACCTTGACGTTGTTGAGGTAGGCCCCGCCTCCGGCAATGGTCTTGCGGGCCGCGTTACGTCCTCGTTCCAGTCCCGTGCCCACCAGCAGGTCCACAATCGTGGTCTCTCCAACCGCCACATCGCTGGAGGCGAGATCGGACGTAGCGGCCAGGATCGTTGCCTCATCGATGTCGGCGAGGTCTCCGCGTCCCCACAGCGCGGAGGTCGCGGCTTCCGCCTGAGCGGTCGCGTCGGCTCCGTGGACCCAGGTGGTGACTTCGTGCGCCAGGACCCGCTGCGCCTCGCGCGCCTTCGGGTTCTCGGCAGTCGCCGCCTCCAGGCGCTCGATCTCCTTACGCTCCAGGAAGGTGAACACCTTGAGGAAGCGCACGACGTCGGCGTCGTCTACCTGGAGCCAGAACTGGTAGAAGCCGTAGGGGCTGAGCATCTCGGGGTTGAGCCAGATCGCCCCGCCCTCTGACTTGCCGAACTTGGTGCCGTCGGCCTTGGTGATGAGCGGGTTGGTCATCACGTGGACCGAGGTGCCCTCAACCTTGTGAATGAGGTCCATCCCGCCCACGAGGTTGCCCCACTGGTCGTTGCCACCGATCTCCAGGGTGCAGCCGTAGCGCCGGTAGAGCTCGAGGTAGTCGTTGGCTTGGAGGACCTGGTAGCTGAACTCGGTGTAGGAGATGCCCTCCTCACTGGCCAGGCGGCGCGCAACGATGTCCTTGGAGAGCATGGTGCCCATGCGGAAGTGCTTGCCCAGGTCCCGCAGGAAGTCGATGGCGCTCATCGCCTGGGTCCAGTCCAGGTTGTTGACGATCCGCGCCGGATTGTCCCCGCTGAAGTCGAGAAGGTTCTCGAGCTGCTCTTGCAGGCTGGCCGCCCAGCCGGCGACGACGTCCTTGGTGTTGAGGCTGCGCTCACCCTTGGCGCGCGGGTCGCCGATGAGCCCAGTCGCCCCGCCAACCAGTGCCAGGGGGCGGTGGCCGGCGAGCTGAAGGTGGCGCATGACTTTGACGGCCACGAGGTGTCCGTGGTGAAGGCTCGGCGCCGTGGGGTCGAACCCGCAATAGAAGGTGACGGCCCCGTCGGCGAGCGCCGCTCGCAGCGCGTCGATGTCGGTGTGCTGGGCGATGAGCCCGCGCCACTGCAGTTCGTCCAGGATGTCCGTCACTGTCCAGTCGCCTTCCATGGGTTGTCGTGCGTCCCGCACGCGTTATCCCGGCGCGTCACGCTCGGGTCCGGCTGATACCTCCGGCGCAGATAGTCTGCCATGCTCCGGCCCGGCTTCCGTGAGGAGACCGGGCCGCAGAGCCGTGAACCGGGTACGGGGTTCGTTCACAAGACCTCCGTCGGGTGGTCCCATATGAGGGTGTATCGGTAGTAGAAGCGCCGTCGGATCCTGGCCTCGGGAAGCATCCGGGATGCCGCTGCACGAATCTCGGCCAGGGACTCTCTTGGAGGATGCGTGACCACACCGACGTCGGGCGTCTCCCGGCGCAGGGCACCGACCGCGCGCAGAGGTAGGACAGCCAGCGCGGACAGCACCCAGTCCCACAGGCTCCTGTTGGCGGCCAGGCCGACGACGATGAGTCTGCCGCCGGGTGTCACCAGCTCGCTCAGCCTCGCCAGGGCGAGTTCCAGCGGGAGGTGGTGCAGCGTGGCCACACAGCTGACCGTCTCGAAGGTTCCGATGCGCTGAGGCAGATCGGGATCCATGACGTCGTCAAGCAGCACCTCGGCCTGCGGAGTCTGTTCCAGACGTCTACGCGCTCGAGCAACCGCCTGCTCGTCGGTTTCAAGTCCGACGGCGCGGCGACACACCGTTGCCAGACGTGCGAGCAGGAGCCCGTCACCGCATCCGACATCGAGCGCGTTCCCACCGCGCAGCGCCGCGTCCCGCACGATGCGCCGGTGAAAGGCGACATTGTGGTTCCAGTAGTCACCGGACACTGCGGGAGCCTGACGGAGCGGCCGCCTCGGTCGGTCCGGCCGCATCACCCGAGATCTTGGAGCTCGCGCTCCGACCGATGGACACATCGGTTTCCTCGTTGGGCTGCACCGCCGGTCCACGCACCACGACACCGGCGTCGCGCAGCAGCGCCTCGCGCAGGTGGGGCATGACGGCGAAGTATGCCTCATCGGCATCCTCCACGAGATGCGTTGCGCTGGCCCCGACTTCTCGTCCCACTGCTGTTGTTGTCACGATCCGAGCGCGGGCATCCTTGGGATCCGGTTGACGCGACACCAGGCCGGCCCGCTCCAACCTGCGCAGCACCTGGCTGGCGGTTTTCACGTCCATTCCCGCCTGGGCCGCAATCATGACCTGGCTGGCACCGTCTCCCTGCTCCTCGAGCCACTGCGTGCAGGCCAGGAGGACGAACTGGGAGTGCGTCAGCCCAACCGGTTCCAGGGCGGCAGCGATGTCGCGCTGCCAGGCCAGCGCGGCCCTCCACATGAGGAAGCCGGGGCTCGCCTCCGGCCCCTGGAACCGTGTCTTCACATATCGACCCTAGCAGCCTCGACGAGTGAGTCGATGGCCTGCGGGAAGTCCTCGGCGATCCCAGGACCGATCGCCGGGCCAACATCGTCGGCACCGGGGCCGTCGATGTCGAGGCGGGTTGTCACAACGCTCTTCCCCTGTTCCTGTGCGGACGTGAAGGAGTGCGTGAAGGTGAGTTCCACTCCCCCGTAGGAGGCCCGGTCCGCCTGGACATGAGGTGGCTCCCAGCGGGTCACCGTGATCTCGACGCTGTCCTGCCCGGCAGGTGTCATCCTGATCGACGCACCGGGCCCCACGGGCTCGCGCGGCTCGTAGCGATCTCCCTGCGGGAGCTCGATCTCACCGGAGAGCACCTTGATCCAGGTCTCCCACAGGACCTCCACCGGGAGATCCACTGTCCGTTGGCACTCAGTCGACCACATGGCCTTCTCCTTCCTCCGCCCTCAGCGGTTCCGCGCCCCGAATAGTCTTCGCGCCGATAATCTGTGTACCTATTATTAGCGGGCGGCAGGGGCTCCGGCAAGTGGGCGCCCAGGTGTGAGGCTCGGTGCGGTTCAGCCTTGTGAACGCCGCCTGGCGACGGCGGGCCGGTACGTTGAGACGGTGGGCTCTCCATCCAGCCAGAAGCGCCACGGGAAGGCCTCTCCATCTCCCCCGGGACCGGCCACCCCGGTGCGTGGCCCGCTGCGGATGAGCTCAGGCTCCGGTGTCCGCTGAGGCTCCGGCAGCGTCAGGCTGATACGCGACCCCGACCCGCCCAGCAGTGAGCCATCATCGGAGCGGTCCAGTCCGAGTGCGGCACACAGGCGCGCCGGGCCACGGGCCAGGTCGCGGTCCGTGCGTGCCGCGGGACGACGCGCCCGAGCCAGCTCGATCCCGTCAACGACCTCTCCACCGCGCAGCAGCACCGCACGCGAGACTCCCGCCGGTCCGGTGACGATGTTGAGGCAGTGGTGCATGCCATAGGTGAAGTAGACGTAGATGCACCCGCCGGCCTCGAACATGGAGGCGTTGCGCGCCGTGCGTCCCCGGAAGGAGTGGGAGCCCGGGTCCTTCTCGCCGCAGTAGGCCTCCACCTCGGTCAGCCGGATCGCGACGCGGCCTTGAGAGTCGGCAACGGCGATGACGGCGCCCAGCAGCGCCGGAGCCACCTCCAGGCTGTCGCATCTGAGCAGCGAGGCGACCTCGGCGCTCAGACCCGTCGCCACCTCCCTCACGGCACCGTCTGACACCGTTCTCTCACCCCGGTTCAGTCCTGCTCCTCACTCCACTCGTCATCGGTCTGACTGGGCTCTGGCCACTGGGGACCCGCGGGGCCGTCCAGCAGAGAGCCCTCCCAGGCGAAGACTCGCAACTCGGCACTGCGGGCTATGGCACGGGCCAGCTGCTCCACGACCCGCACCGGTGCGGTGCCACCGTGCCCGGTGCGGGCAGCCACCGAGCCCTCGGCCGACAGGACCTCCCGCACGCCCGGGGTGAGCCGCTCGTCGATGGCGGCGAAGTCATCGTCAGTCAGGTCCCACAGCTCGATGCCGCGCCTCTCGCACTCGCGCACGCAGGCGCCGGAGATCTCGTGGGCGCTTCGGAAGGGCACGCCATTCTTGACCAGCCACTCCGCGATGTCGGTGGCCAGGGAGAATCCCTGGGGGGCGAGCTCCGCCATGCGCTCGTAGTGGAGGGTCATTGTGCTCACCATGCCGCTGACGGCCGGCAGGAGAACGGCCAGGGTGTCGACGGCGTCGAAGACCGGCTCCTTGTCCTCCTGCAGATCCCGGTTGTAGGCCAGGGGCAGAGCCTTGAGGGTGGCGAGCAGCCCGGTCAGGTCACCGATGAGGCGTCCGGCCTTGCCGCGGGCGAGCTCGGCCACATCCGGGTTCTTCTTCTGCGGCATGATGGACGAGCCCGTGGAGTAGGAGTCGTCCAGGGTGACGAAGTCGAACTCCTTGGTGTTCCAGACAATGATCTCCTCACTCAGGCGCGAGACGTCCACCGCGACCATCGCAAGGACGAAGCTCAGCTCGGCAACGACGTCACGTGCGGCGGTGCCGTCGATGGAGTTCTCCACGGCGGCCTCGAATCCGAGGTCGGCGGCCACGGCGTCGGGGTCCATGCCGAGAGTGTTTCCCGCCAGCGCACCGGAACCGTAGGGGCTCACGGCGGCGCGGGAGTCCCAGTCCTCAAGGCGCTCGACATCGCGCATGAGCGGCCAGGCGTGGGCCAGCAGCTGGTGGGCGACGAGCACCGGCTGCGCATGCTGCATGTGGGTGCGTCCGGGCATGATGGCGTCGGAGGCCTGGGCGGCCTGGTCGATGAGGGCGTCGACGACGTCGAGGACGAGCCCGGCCACGTGGCGGGCCTGGTCGCGCAGGTACATGCGGATGAGGGTGGCGATCTGGTCATTGCGGCTGCGTCCGGCGCGCAGACGGCCCCCCAGGTCATCACCTGCGCGCTCGATGAGGCCGCGCTCCAGAGCCGTGTGGACGTCTTCGTCGGAGACTTCGGCGACGAAGATGCCGGCGACGACGTCGGCCTCGAGGCGGTCCAGGGCATCCAGCATGCCGGACAGCTGACCCGCATCCAGCAGACCGGCCTGTGCCAGGGCACGGGCGTGGGCCCGGGAGCCGGCGATGTCGTAACGGGCCAGGCGCCAGTCGAAGTGAGTACTCACCGACAGGGCGGCCAGCGCGTCGGCGGGTCCTCCTAAGAAGCGTCCGCCCCACAGACTGACGCCGGCCGGGGCCGGGTCCTGCTGATAGTCTGAGGCAACGGACTGGACAGCGGATGGCATAGCGGGCTGGCTGGAGAACTGGCTCATGGACCCATCATGGCTCATATCCCCATACAGATTCCTCAGCGATCAGTCAGGAGAATGACCTGTCGTGGATCGCAGGCGAAGACACCTACGCATTCTTGAGGACGGACCGGGAGAGGGACCGGGACGGGCGGCACCAACCGACAAGAAGGAAGAAAGGCCCGCATGACGGCTGACCGGCCATGCCATGATGAGTCGATGCCCGCCGAACAAGACGCCCTTTTCCCAGGTAAGCAGTTCATCTCCACCGTGCTCGAGGCGCTGGAGACCAAGACCCGGATGACCGGGGTGATCGCCCACCGTTATCTCATGCGCGCGGCCATGGCCGGCATGATCGTGGCGATCTTCTATATCGTGAACTACGCCATTGTCGGCGTCTTCGACGGTCTTCACGCCGGAGAGACCTCTCTGGCAGGGATCGGCAAGCTCCTTGGGGCACTGGCCTTCGGCCCCGCTCTCGTCTTCATCTACTACACGAAGTCCGAGCTGCTCACCAGCAACATGATGGTGGTGGTCATCGGCTACTACTACAAGCGGATCTCAGCGTGGAGGGCCCTGAGGGTGCTGGTCATGTGTCTGGCCGGTAACTTCGTGGGCGGGCTCTTCTTCGCAGTCATGTACCGCTTCTCCACCCTCGTGGACGGAGCCAGTGGCGAGCAGGCCGTGCACTCAGTGGCTGTCAAGCTCCACTACCTGTCATCGGCCTCGGGGATCGCAGACCTCTTCGTGCGGGCGATCCTGTGCAACTTCATGATCAACCTGGCCATGCTCCTCATCTACAACGGCTTCATCCACGAGGACTGGTCCAAGATCTTCTCGATGATCATCGCCGTGTTCGTCTTCGCCTTCCTCGGCCTTGAGCACTCAGTGGCCAACACGGTCCTGTTCACCGTCGTCGGCCTGACACACGGGATCGATGTCCTTCCGGCGCTGGGGAACGTGGCCGTGGCGCTGCTGGGCAACTTCGTGGGTGGCGGGCTGCTGATCGGCGCCTACTACGCCTACGCCAATGACGACTCCCGCTGGCTGCGCCGCCAGCCCCACCAGGACCAGGCACAAGCGGCCGAGTAGCCGAGTGCTCCGGAGACGGTGGGGCCTGGGCGCAGCTCAGTCAGAACCCCCGACCGTTGCCGGCACGCACGTCGCGGGCGGCAGCGAGCTTTGACTGCATCCCGTAGATCTCGATGAATCCCCGCGATGAGGACTGGTCGAAGGTGTCTCCGCTCTCGTAGGTGGCCAGGTTGAAGTCGTACAGGCCCGTCTCGGAACGGCGGCCGTTGACGGTCGCCCGACCGCCGTGCAGAACCATTCGAATGTCGCCGCTGACGTAGCGTTGCGTGTCCTCGATGAAGGCGTCCATGGAGCGCTTGAGCGGGGAGTACCACTGGGCCTCGTAAACGAGCTCGGCCCAGGTCTGCTCCATGCTCCGCTTGTAGCGGTGCTGCATGCGCTCCAGGGTGATGGCCTCAAGCGCCCGGTGGGCCTCGATAAGAGCCACGGCCCCGGGAGCCTCGTAGATCTCGCGGGACTTGATCCCCACGAGCCGGTCCTCGACCATGTCGATACGCCCCACGCCCTGAGCGCCGGCCCTGCGGTTGAGCTCCTGAATCGCCTCCAGAGGGCTGACATCACGACCGTCGATGGCCACGGGGACGCCCTCCTTGAAGGTGAGGATCACCTCGTCAGGCAGGGGCGGGTAGGCGGGGTCATCGGTGTAGACGTAGACGTCCTTGGTGGGGGCGTTCCACAGATCCTCGAGGAACCCGGTCTCAATGGCACGCCCCCAGACGTTCTGGTCGATGGAGAAGGGGTTGTGCTTGGTGGTCTCGATCGGCAGGTCGTGCTTCTCGGCGTAGTCGATGGCCACATCACGGGTCAGCGCCAGGTCACGCACCGGGGAGATGCAGTCCATGTCAGGGGCCATCGAGGTGATGGAGACCTCGAAGCGGACCTGATCGTTGCCTTTGCCGGTGCAGCCGTGCGCCACGGTGTGCGCACCGAACTCGCGGGCGGCCTTGACCAGGTGGCGGGCGATGACGGGGCGGGAGAGCGCTGAGACGAGCGGGTAGGTTCCCTCGTAGAGGGCGTTGGCCTTGAGAGCGGGCATGCAGTAGTCGTTGGCGAACTCGTCGCGGGCATCGGTGACATAGGCCTCGACGGCACCGCAGTCGAGGGCTCGCTGACGGATCACCTCGAGGTCCTCGCCCCCCTGGCCGACGTCGACGGCGACGGCCACAACCTCTCGACCGGTGGCCTCACCGATCCAACCGATGGCGACAGACGTGTCCAGGCCTCCGGAGTAGGCCAGGACGACACGGTCCTTATGGATACTCATGGGATCACTCTTCTCTTCGTGATGACGCCGGCGGACCGGCGCCGAGGTGACATGAGGTGCCAAGGATGGCGGGGAGAAAGGTCAGGTTCGGGCTGAGGGATCGGCTAGGGCGAGCAGGTGCCTGGCCACGTCGGCTGCGACCTGAGCGCCGCGGGTAATGACCAGGACGGTGTCGTCTCCGGCGATGCACCCCATGACGCCGGGCATCATGGCGTCATCAACGGCCCCGGCGAGCAGCTGGGCGGCTCCGGCAGGAGTTCGCAGGACCACCTGGGGACCGGCCCACTCGGCGGTGACCAGCAGCTCGGCGCACCACCGGGACAGACGGGGTGTGGTGTGGGCACGCAGGGAATCGTCGGTCTCCTCCGTCTCGGAGATGGCGCCGGCATGGACCTGGCCGGGGGCACCGGCCTCAGGCATGGAGTAGATGAGCTCTCCACCCGGGGCGCGGATCTTCGTGGCCCGTAGCTCCACCAGATCCCTCGAGAGCGTGGCCTGGGTGGTACTGATGCCCCGCTGTGCCAGGGCCTTGCGCAGCTGGGCCTGGGAGCGGATACGTTCACGCGACAGGATCTGGACGATACTGGCGTGCCTGGCGGTCTTGGTCCCTGGCACCAGCGGGGCCGCTGCCGCCAGGTCGCGCTGAGAGACCTCAATGGTGGCGCTCATGAACCGGCTCTCTCTGACAGCGCCCGAGCGAGGACCTCGGACAGCGTGGTGGTGAAGGCCCCGGCGTCCTCATCGGACAGGATGAAGGGCGGCGCCAGGCGAATCGTGTCGGGGCGCGGCGCATTGACGATGAAGCCGCGGGTCGCCAGAGAGGCGGCGAGCTCAGCGGCGGGTGGGAGTCCACCCTCCAGCCCGACACCGAGCAGCAGGCCGCGGCCGCGTACCTGGTCGACTCCGTCGACGGCCGCCAGCTCCCGGGACCAGGCCGAGCCGAGCTGTTGAACCCGGTCGAGCAGGGCCTGGCTGCGGATGGTCTCGATGACGGCGAGCGCTGCTGCGCAGGCCACGGGGTTTCCGCCGAAGGTGGTGCCGTGCTGTCCCGGCCCGAGGAGAGCCGCGGCCTGACCGGTGGCGACGACTGCGCCGATGGGGACGCCTCCGCCCAGTCCCTTGGCCAGCGTGACGACGTCGGGGACGACGCCTGGCGCCAGCAGGTGGTGGGCCATCCAGGCGCCGGTGCGTCCCATTCCGGTCTGGACCTCATCGATGATGAGCAGGGCGCCGGCGGCCTCGGTCAGCTCGCGGGCCGCCTCCAGGTATCCGGCGGGCAGCTCGCGCACCCCGGCCTCACCCTGAATGGGTTCGACGACGAGTGCTGCCACATCCGGCCCCAGTGCGGTGCGCAGTGCCTCGATGTCACCGGCGGGGATGAACTCCACCCCGCCGGGCAACGGCTCGAAGGGCTCACGGTAGGCGGCCTTGTGGGTCAGGGCCAGGGCACCCATGGACCTGCCGTGGAAGGCGTCCTGGAGGGCCAGGACCCGGGGGCGCCGGTCACCGCCGTGGCGCCGGGCGATCTTGAAGGCGGCCTCATTGGCCTCGGTACCGGAGTTGGCCAGGAAGACGCGCGAGTCGTGAGCGGGACGGCTGGGGAAGGTCAGCCGGACGAGCTCCTCGGCGAGGTTGACCTGGGCGGGGGTGGTGAAGAAGTTCGAGACGTGACCCAGTTCAGCGAGCTGGTCGGTGACGGCCCGGATGATCGCGGGGTGTGCGTGGCCCAGGCAGTTGACGGCAATGCCCGCCAGCAGGTCGATGTACTCCCGGCCGTCGGCGTCCCAGACGTGGGCGCCCCGTCCCCGCACCAGGACCCGGCCGGGGGTGCCGAAGGTGTTCATGACGGCGTCGGTGTAACGGGTCAGCCATCCGGCGTTGTCGGTGCCGCCCCCGGTGGCTTCGGCGGTGGGGGCCGGCGCTTGTGAGGAGGGGGTCATAGGCTCTTGCCTCCGTTCAACGGTGGGATCGGGGCGTCTCCGGGGTGGATGACGGTGCCGACACCCTGGTCGGTGACGATCTCGAGCAGCATGCTGTGCGCCTGGCGCCCGTCAACGACGTGCGCCTGTGCGACTCCTCCGTAGACGGCCCGCAGACAGGCCTCCATCTTGGGGATCATCCCGGCCTCGAGCGTGGGTAGGAGCTCCTCCAGCGCAGCGGCGCTGATGAAGGGCACCAGTGTGCTGCGGTCGGGCCAGGCGGAGTAGAGCCCTTCGACGTCGGTGAGCATGAGCAGGGTGCGGGCCTTGAGGGCCACGGCGATCGCGGCGGCGGCCGTGTCGGCGTTGACGTTGAGGACCGTCTCGGAGTCCGTCGTCAGCGGGGCGACCGAGGAGATGACCGGGATGCGGCCCTGGTCGAGCAGGTCGATGATGGGCTGCGGGCTGACGTCGACGACGTCACCGACCAGGCCGACATCGACCTTGTGCCCGTCCACCGTGGCCAGGCGCTGCCGGGCTCGCAGGAGTCCGCCGTCCTCACCACTGATGCCGACCGCGGCTGAGCCGTCGATGTTGAGCAGGGAGACGAGCTCTCGCTGCACGGAGCCGGTGAGGACCATGCGGACAACGTCCATGACCTCAGGTGTGGTCACGCGCAGGCCTCCGCGGAACTCCGAGGTGATGTTCAGCCGCTTGAGCATCGCGTTGATCTGGGGCCCGCCGCCGTGGACGACGACGGGGCGCACCCCGACCTGGTGGAGGAAGAGGATGTCCTGCGCGAAGGCGCGCTTGAGATCATCGTTGACCATGGCGTTGCCGCCGTACTTGATGACCATGGTGGCGCCCTTGTAGGTGCGCAGCCACGGTACGGCCTCCAGCAGGACGGATGCCTTGGTCTGTGGGTCGAGAGGGGTCCGTTTCATGTCGTGTAGTCCGCGTTGATGGTGACGTATCCGTGGGTGAGGTCGTTGGTCCACACGGTGGCCTCGGCCGGGCCCGCCGACAGGTCGATGTCGATGCGGGTCTCGCGTGGGCTCATGTCCACCGCGTCCCGGTTCGGTTCGGGGGTGCCGTGGCTGAAGATCGTGATGCCGTTGATGGCGACATCGACCTCATCGGGGTTGAAGGGGCAGACGTCCTCGGGCACGGTCCCGAGCTGGGAGAGGATGCGCCCCCAGTTGGGGTCGGCCCCGGCGACGGCGCACTTGAGGAGGTTGGAGGAGCTGACGGTGCGGGCTGCGGCCTCGGCGGCCTCCTCGCTGACGGCGCCGGAGACGGTGATGGCGATGTCGTGGGTGGCGCCCTCGGCATCGGCCACGAGGCGCCGGCCGAGCCTGCTCATCACCTCGGTGAGCGCCTCGTCGAACTCGGCTCGAGAGGGCGTGATGCCGGAGGCTCCGGAGGCCAGTAGGACAACCGTGTCATTGGTGGACATGCAACCGTCGGAGTTGATCCGGTTGACGGTTCGTGCCGTGGCGGATGCCAGGGCGTCCTGCGCCTGCGGAGGGGTGATGACGGCGTCGGTGGTGATGACGGCGAGCATGGTGGCCATCCCGGGGGCCAGCATGCCCACTCCCTTGATCATGCCGCCGAT
The DNA here is from genome assembly GCF_001937665.1 of Actinomyces oris. Lineage (GTDB taxonomy): Bacteria > Actinomycetota > Actinomycetes > Actinomycetales > Actinomycetaceae > Actinomyces > Actinomyces stomatis. The sequence continues at coordinate 11,682 of NZ_MSKL01000030.1, forward strand.
GGTCCAGCTCTGCTCGCCGGCACCGACTGCGACGGCGTCCTCCTTGGAGACGGTGTCGGTCGTCATGATGGCGGTGGCGGCATCGGTCCCGGCCTGGGACGTGTCGGCCAGGGCGAGGGCGGCGACGTCGACTCCCTCCAGGAGGACGGGCATATCGATGCGCTCTCCGATGACGCCAGTGGAGCAGACCAGGACCTGGCCCGGTTCGGCCCCCAGCAGGCCGGCGGTGCGGGCGGCGGTGGCCTCGGTGTCGTTCAGGCCCTGCGTGCCGGTGCAGGCGTTGGCACTGCCGGAGTTGAGGACGACGGCGCGGGCGTGGCCCGGCCGGGCACCTTCCTGACCGGCCAGGAGCCGCCGTGACCAGACGACGGGGGCGGCGACGACCCGGTTGGTGGTGAACACTCCGGCCGCGGTGTCGAGGGGTCCGTCATTGACGACGAGGGCGAGATCGGGCCTGCCGGAGGCCTTGAGGCCGGCGCGCACGCCGGCGGCGCGGAATCCCTGGGCTGCGGTCACGCTCACGGTGCGACTCCTTGGGTGACGATGGCGGTGGTCTCCTCCAGCCCGAGGGCGAGGTTGAGGGACTGCACGGCGGCACTGGCGGTGCCCTTACCGAGGTTGTCGATGGCGCACATGGCGATGACGGAGTCCGCACGACAGTCGATGGCGACCTGAACGGTTGCGGTTCCGCTTCCCAGGACGGTGCCGGTGGTGGGCCAGGTACCCTCGGGCAGCAGCTGGATGAGGCTCTCACCGCTGTCGGTGACCCCGTAGGCGTCATCCCAGGCCGCCCGTAGGGTGGCTTCCGGGTCGGGGGCCTGGCGCAGAGCCGGAGTCATGGGGGCGGTGACGGTGGCGAGGATGCCACGGCTCATGGGGACCAGGACCGGGGTGAAGGACAGGTGTACTGAGCCGGCGGCAGCGCCGGCCGCCTCCAGGTTCTGGATGATCTCGGGAATGTGTCGGTGGGTGCCGCCGACGGCATAGGGCTGAGCCGACCCCAGTGCCTCAGCGGCAGTGAGGTGAGGCTTGAGCGCCTTGCCGGCGCCGGAGTAGCCGACCGCCAGCACCGCGGTCAGTCGGGAGGGGTCGAGGAGTCCGGCGGCGATGCCGGGCTGGACGGCCAGGGTGACGGCAGTGACGTTGCAGCCGGGAACTGCGATGCGCCTGGTGGCGGCCAGCTCGTCGCGCTGAGCGCGGGGGCACGTCTCGCCGTTGTGCAGGAGCTCGGGCATGCCGTAGGTCCAGGCGCCGGCGTAGTCGGAGCCGTAGAAGGTCTCCCATGCCTGCTGACTGGTCAGGCGGTGGTCCGCCCCGCAGTCGATGAGAAGGGGTGCGCCACCGCCGTCCGGCGCGAGCCTCTCAAGGGCCGCTGTGATGGCTCCGGAGGCCCCGTGCGGCAGGGCCAGGACGACGACGTCGTGCTCAGCGAGGATCTCCGCCTCGGTGGGCTGGACGATTCGGTCCGCCAGGGACACCAGGTGCGGGTGGTGGTCTCCGAGCCGACTGCCGGCGGATGAAGCCGCCGTGAGCGCACCGACCTCCACCTCGGGGTGGGCCGTGAGCAGGCGCAGGACCTCACCGCCGGCGTACCCGGTGGCTCCAGCAACAGCAACTGTCCAACTCATACAGCAACCATACATCCGCCTGCATAGAAATGCACTCGTCGGTGGTCACTGAAATTTTTCTCCCCCCCTGCCCCGACGTCGAGGACTAGGAGCGATCGCGGCGACCGGTGAGCGTGTCGTCATAGAGGGAGGTGGCGATGGCGTCGGCCCACTGACGCACCTCACCCCAGTCGCGGTAGTCACCCTCGGTCGCTCCCCCGAGTCTGGCGATGGAGCGTTCACGCAGACTGAGCTTGGAGGGATCGAAGCGGCCCGCGAAGGTCACGTGATCCTCCGGGTCAATGGCCAGGAGCACCGGGCCGATACGCATGGGATCGGAGACCTTGCCCTTCGGCAGACCGGAGAGCCCCACGGAGAAGGCCCACACAGGCTTGTCTCTGAGGACATCACGGAAGCGCTCGGTGAAGTCGACGGCCTCCGGCGTCCACTTGGTCATGTAGACCGCACTCCCCAGGACGAAGGCGTCATACCCCTCGACACTGTCGACATCCTCGGGACGTTTGGTCTCCACATCGATCTGGGCGGCCTGGAGCCGCTCGGCAATCACCGCAGCCACCTCATCGGTGGACCCGTGCTTGGAGGAAGAGGTCAGCAGGATCTTCATGCCACCTAGTATTACCGAGAGCACACCTGCTGTCTGGGATCCCCTGCTCGCCGAAGACATCGAAGAGGCACTAACGGCCATGATGTGCGTCACATCATGGCCGTCAGTTCTTGTGAGGACGGACGTGGTTCAGCTGCGCAGCTCGGCTCCCAGAAGCTTGGCGGCCCGCTTGACCACGCGCTTGCGCACGCCGGCGGTCTCCTCGGCGGTCAGCGTGCGGTCAGGGGCTCGCAGCACCAGGGAGAACGCCAGAGACTTCTTGCCCTCGCCGAGCTGGGGGCCGCGGAAGACGTCGAAGAGACGCACCTCCTCGGCCAGGTCCCCTGCGGCCTGTCTGACCAGGGCCTCGACCTCGGCGGCAGTGGTGGTCTCGTCGACGACGAGGGCTATGTCCTCCTTGGCGGCCGGGAAGGTGGAGACGGCCTTGACCTGGAGTGCCCCGGCGCCGCGGGAGGCCTCCAGCAACGGGTTGAGGTCGATCTCGACGGCGCAGGCCCGCTCCGGAAGTCCGAGGGCGCGGACCACCCGCGGGTGGAGCTCGCCGGCGTGGGCGACGATCCTGCCGGGCTCGACCTCCTTGCCCCGACGTCGACCGGGTAGGCGGATCTCCGCGGTGCGACCGGGGTGCCAGGGGGCGTAGGGGCGCTCAGGGGCGGAGACCTCGATGTCCACCCCGAGCGTGCTGGCCACAGTGCGGACCACCTCGACGGCGTCGGCCCAGTCCCAAGGGCGGCCGACCCCCAGGACTCCGCTGCGCTCGTGCTCACCGGTCATGACGGCACCGACATGAGTGGGCTGAGCGGGGACGCCCGCCTCAAGGGCCGCCTCCTCTGAGTCGGTGGGACGCCCGGCGGTTCCGGGGATCGGGGCGGGAATGGTGCCGGCCGGGTGGGTGACTGAGCCGATCTCGAAGACGGCGACGTCAGTCAGGCCTCGGGAGACGTTGCGCCGGGAGACATCGACCAGGGAGTCGAGCACGCTGGTGCGCAGGTAGGGGGCGTCCTCGGCCAGGGGGTTGGCCAGACGGACCGTCTGGCGGCGAACGTCGTCCGCTGGGATCTCGAGCAGGTCGTGGATGTCCCCGATGAAGGGGTAGGACAGGACCTGGGTGAGTCCGGCCTCGGCCAGGGCGCGCACGACGTCACGGCGGGCCCTCTGGTCGGCGCTCAGTCCCGTGCCGGCGGGGGCCGCGGGCACGATGACCGGGATGGCGTCGTAGCCGTCGAGGCGGGCGATCTCCTCAACCAGGTGGGCGGGCCCCACGAGGTCCGGGCGCCAGGTCGGCGGGGTGACGGTCAGCAGAACGGTTCCGTCGTCGGCGGAGCCGCTGCGCTCCACGGTGCATCCGATGGTGGTGAGCAGCTCGGTGACGCGCTCGGTTCCGTAGGCGACGCCGGTCAGTCGTTCGGCGGCGTCGGCGCGCATGGTGATGGGCTCGGGGGCCCGGGTGCGGTTGATGTCGGTGGCCACGGGCTCGGCGGTGCCGCCGCCGTACTCGACGAGCAGGTCGACGGCTCGCTGCGCGGCGATGGGCGTGAGCTCGGTGTCCACGCCGCGCTCGTTGCGCTTGGAGGACTCGGTGGGCAGTTTGTGGCGTCGAGAGGAGCGGGCCACGGAGACCGGGTCGAAGTGGGCGGCCTCGATGAGGACGTCGCGGGTGCTGGCGTCGACCTCGCTGAGAGCGCCGCCGAAGACACCGGCCAGAACCAGGGCCCGGGAGCCCTCGCCCTCCGGGGAGTCGGCGATGACCAGGTCCTCGGGGTCGAGGGTGCGGGTGACGTCATCGAGGAAGGTGAGGCGCTCACCATCCTTCGCCCGGCGCACGACGATGGGGGCAGTGAGCTTACCGGCGTCGAAGGCGTGCAGTGGCTGACCCAAGTCGAGCATGACGTAGTTGGTGACGTCGACGGCCAGGGAGATGGGCCGCATGCCTGCGGCGGTGAGGCGGTCCTGCATCCAGGCAGGCGACGGTGCGTTCGGGTCGATGCCGCGCACGAGACGGGCGACGTAGCGGTCGCAGCCGGGGCGTCCGTGGATGGGGCGGGGGTCCTCGGGGATGACGACGTCGAAGCCGCCTTCGTCGGCAGGGGCCACGCCGTTGGGGTAGAGCCCCGTGTCGGTGGCGTCGGCGGGGTCGGTGAAGCGGGCGCCGGTGGAGTGGGAGTACTCGCGGGCCACGCCGCGCATGGAGAAGCAGTAGCCGCGGTCCGGGGTCACGTTGATCTCGAGGACCTCCTCCCTCAGGCCGAGGATGCCGATGGCGTCGGTCCCGGGGGCGGGCGGTTCCTCACCCTCGTGGCCGTGCTCGGCCAGCCACTGCTGGAGCACGATGATGCCGGAGTGGTCCTCCCCGATGCCGAGCTCACGGGCGGAGCAGATCATGCCGTCGGAGACGTGGCCGTAGGTCTTGCGCGCGGCAATGCGGAAGTCACCGGGGAGGACGGCGCCGGGCAGGCAGACCACGACGTAGTCACCGACGTCGAAGTTGTGGGCGCCGCAGACGATGCCGCGGCTGGGCAGCTCGGAGGGCTCCTTGCCGGTGCCGGGGGCATCGTTGTGCTCGGGTCCGACGTCGACGCGGCAGTAGTTGATGACCTTGCCGTTGGACTGCTCCTTGGCCTCGCGGGTGAGGACCTTGCCGACGACGAGGGGGCCGGTGACGGCCGGGGGAACGATGCGCTCCTCCTCCAGGCCCACCCGGACGAGGTCGGCGGCGAGCTGCTCGGCACTCAGGTCGGCGGGAACATCGACGTGCTCGCGCAGCCATTCAATGGGGACGTAGGGCATGTCAGTTTCCCTTTCCGGTGGTGCCGAACTGCTGGGAGAAGCGGATGTCGCCCTCGACGATGTCGTGCATGTCGGCGATGCCGTGGCGCAGCATGAGGGTGCGTTCCAGGCCCATGCCGAAGGCGAAGCCGGTGTAGACCTCGGGGTCGATGCCGCAGGCCGTGAGCACGTTGGGGTTGACCATGCCGCAGCCTCCCCACTCGATCCAGCCGGCGCCGCCCTTCTTCTGAGGGAACCACAGGTCCATCTCGGCGCTGGGTTCAGTGAAGGGGAAGAAGGAGGGACGCAGGCGGGTGCGCGCCTCGGGACCGAACATGGCCTTGGCGAAGTGGTCGAGGACGCCCTTGAGGTGCGCCATCGTCAGGCCCTTGTCCACGGCCAGGCCCTCGACCTGGTGGAAGACGGGGGTGTGGGTCTGATCGAGCTCGTCGGAGCGGAAGACCTTGCCGGGGCAGGCCACGTAGATCGGGGGCTGCTGATCGAGCATGACCCGGGCCTGGACCGGGGATGTGTGGGTACGCAGCACGAGGTTGGCCGCCTGCCCCTCGTCCGCCCCGACGCTGGAGCCGTCGATGTAGAAGGTGTCCTGCATCTGGCGGGCGGGGTGATCGGCGTCGAAGTTGAGGGCGTCGAAGTCGAACCACTCGTGCTCCACCTCCGGCCCCTCGGCGATGGACCAGCCCATGGCGACGAACAGGTCAGTGACCTCGTCGACGAGGATGTCAAGGGGGTGCCGGGCGCCCCTCTGCGTCCGCGAGGTGGGGATGGTGACGTCGACCGCCTCGGTGCGCAGCATCTCCTCCTCGGCGGCGGCCTCGAGGGTCTCCTGTCTGGCGGCCAGGGCCTTGGCGATACGCCCGCGAGCGCCGCCCAGGAGCTTGCCGGCCGTGGGCTTATCCGCCTTGTCCAGGGTGCCGATGAGCCGGTTGGCCAGGGTCAGTGGTGAGGCGTCGCCGGTATGGGCCAGGCGGGCCTCCTTGAGCTCGGCGAGGGTGCCGGCTGCGGCGAAGGCGGCCAGGGCCTCCTCGACGGCGGCGTTGATGCCGGCCTCGTCCAGGGGCGAGAGCGCGCCGGGAGCGTCAGTCATATGCGGTGCCTTCCACCAGGTGTCTCCGGGGTTGTCCGCCCTTAAGGGTAGTCCGCGCCGTCGCGAGGGCGTGAATCGTCTCGTCACCGGGGTGGCGCGGTAGCCGCTCCCCGCACCTTGTCATGTGGTCACGCGCTCCAGTCGGGCTGCTGCCACCTGGGACTTGACGGTGACGTTACGTCACCTGCTGTCATGGATTCATGCGCATCAAGGAGCTTGCCCGGATCGCCGGCACCACGCCGAGGGCGGTGCGTCACTACCACCACCTGGGTCTGTTGGAGATTCCGCCCACGGTACGGGGGAAGCGCGAGTACGGCGTCGAGCACGTGGCCCGTCTGCTGCGTATCCGGTGGCTGGCCGACGGCGGGCTGTCGCTGACTCAGGTGGCTGAGATGCTCGCCTCGGACACGATCGGCACCGATCAGGACTCCCGCCGTGAGGCGGTGCTGCGTGACCTGCGGGCCACTCGGGGCACGATCGAGGCACAGCAACGCAGCCTGGCCGAGCAGACCTCCCGTGTCGATGAGCTCATCGCCCGGGTGGAGCGCGGTGAGGGCCTGTCCCCCGCCCCCAGCGCCCTGACGCGTTTCTACGACGACATGGAGGCCAGGATCGCCCACCTGGGCGGCAGCATGCGAGGGCTGCGGGCCGAACGCCAGATGATGGTGGTACTCGCCTCGCTGGGCATGGTGCCCGACAGTGCGATCCCCTTCATCGAGGGACTGGATGAGGCCGATCGGGAGTTGGCCGCCCAGCAGATCGCGGACTTCACCCGGCTGTCCACATTGCCGGAGAAGGAGGGCCGGGCCGAGGCCCACCGGATTGCGCAGAACAGCTGGGGGCTGGCGTGCCGCCACAAGGAGCACGCCCTGGCCGTCCTGGACGACCTGCCCTCGGGCGCTCTGGGCCGTGCCATGTGGCGACTCACCCATGTGCTGACTACTTCCAGCTATCCGCATCCGGCTCAGCAGGCCTTCGTGGCTGAGCTCATGGAGCTCTTGCTCGCCGATCCGGACTTCGCCGCAACTATCCGCCGCTCGGCGGGAGAGGAGCCAGTGCTGTGAAAACCGAGGCAAAGAAGGCAGTAGTCGCATCAGCAGCGATGTCCCACACGGGCTCAGCCGAGCACGCCACGGATTCCCCTCCCGCCGCGGTCCGTGACCTGGGACGCGGGACTGAGTCGCCGGTGCACGTGCGCGGTGTGGTCAAGCGCTTCGGGCGCTTCAGGGCTCTGGACCACCTCGACCTGGAGGTGGAGGCGGGCAGCGTCCACGGCTTCCTCGGCCCCAACGGTGCGGGTAAGTCCACAACGATCCGTGTCCTGCTGGGGCTCTACCGGCCAGATGAGGGAAGTGTGAGCGTGCTGGGCCGCGAGCCGTGGAGGGATGCCGCGCTCATCAACCGGGAGGTCTCCTATGTTCCCGGTGATGTGGCGCTGTGGCCGGCCCTGACCGGCGGACAGGTGCTCGATGCCCTGTCCGGACTGCGAGGATCGCGCGACACCGATCGGGAGGCCGAGCTCATCGAACGGTTCGATCTCGATCCGACCAAGCGGGTACGGACCTACTCCAAGGGGAACCGGCAGAAGGTGGCGCTCGTGGCCGCCCTGGCCGCTCCGACACGGCTGCTCGTACTCGACGAGCCCACCAGTGGCCTGGATCCACTCATGGAGCGGGCCTTCACCGAGGAGGTCGCCAGGGCCGCCGGTGAGGGCCGCACGGTTCTGCTTTCCAGCCACATCCTGGCCGAGGTCCAACGCCTGTGCAGTGCGGTGACGATCATCAAGAACGGCCGCGTCGTCGAGCACGGTGACCTGGGGACTCTGCGGCGTCTGTCACGCACCCGTATCGAGCTGGGCGTTCCGACCGACGAGCTCGCCACCGTCTCGCAGGCGCTGAAGGCCGTCGGGCTCGACGTCGTCGAGGACAGTGGCCGTCTCAGCCTCGAGGTGTCGGCGGAGCAGGTGCCGGCGGTGCTGAGCCTCGCGGGCGAGCACCGGATCCAGGACGTCACGTGTGAGCCGGCCAGTCTGGAGGATCTCTTCCTGCGCCACTACGAGGAGGCCTGATGAACGTCGCATCGAGCACAGCAGCGAACGCGATGGTGCCGGCCGTCAGCTCCGGCGCGAACGGTGCCCTGGCCGGCTGGGACACCTACCTGCGGATTCTGCTGAGACGATTCCGGGTTCAGATCGTGGCTTGGCTGATGCCCCTGTGGCTGTTAGTCGGTGTCACCGCGCCGAGCTACGAGAGCGTCTACCCCTCGTTGGAGACCCGGACGGTGCTCATCGAGCAGATGCGCAAGTCTCCCGGGACGCGCCTGCTCTACGGATACGTCCCGACTCCTGGCAGGCTCGGGCAGCTCCTGCAGTGGGAGACTGGAACCTTCCTGCTCGTGTGCACCTCACTTATGGCGATTCTGCTGACGTGCCGGGTGCTGCGGGCGGATGAGGACGAGGGTCTCGTCGAGATCCTGCGCGCCACGGGTGTGGGCAGGTCGGTTCCCTTTCTCGTGCCGGTGGCTCTGATGTGGGCAGTGGTCGGCACCCTGTCTGCGGGGGTCGGTGGCATTCTGACCTGGCAGACCAGGATGATCGAGGAGCTGACGGTCACTGGGGCCTGGGCGCTGGCCGGGACGATCTGCGTAACCGGCTGGGTGTTCTCGGCCGTCGCGGCGGTGGCCTCCCAGCTGGGACGTCAGGTGGGCCAGGCCAGGGGCCTGTCCATGGTGATGCTCGCACTCGCCTTCGTGATGCGGGTGAGCGCCGACCAGATCTCAGACGGCACTGGCTCGGACTGGCTCAGGTGGTTGACTCCCCTGGGTTGGCGTGACCTCGTACGCCCGTACACCGATGACCGTTTCGCGGTGCTCGCGGTGTGCAACGCCGTTGCCATCGCTCTGACACTCGGCGCCGCGGTGCTCGCCGCGCGCCGTGAGTACCTGGACGGCTACCTCCCCGACCGCAGCTCGTCTCGGCGGCGGTGGCGAGTGCGGGGACATATGGATCTGCTCGGGCGCCTGTCGTGGCGCGGTCTCGTCGGTTGGGCACTGGCCTCGACGGGTCTTGCGCTCCTGTACGGATCCGTCTCTGGCAGCATCAAGGACCTGCTGGCCCCCGGTTCGCCGACGGCGTCCTATGTCGGCAAGATGGCCGTGGGGTCCCCGGTGGAGCAGTTCATGTCCCTCATGACAGTGGTGACGGTACTGCTTGTGGCTGTGGCGGCGGTGCAGCGGGTGAACCGGTTGGCGGGTCTGGAGCGCGCGGGCCTGGTGGAGGTCGAGCTGGCCGCCGGAGTCAGTCGAGGACGCGTGTTCCTATCCCAGGTTCTGTGCGCACTGATCGAGTCGATGGTCCTGCTGCTCGTCTCGGCAGCGGTCCTTGCGGCGACGACGGCGACTCAGCTCACGGACGACCACGCCGTGGCGCGGTCCTTCGTGTTCACGGTGAGCCAGCTGCCCGGTATGGTGGCGGCCATCGGGATCGCGGCCGCCCTGGTGGGTCTGGCGCCAAGACTGACCGGCCTGTCCTGGGCGGTCGTCACCTGGAGCGCTTTCGCCCAGTTCTTCGGTGGACTCGTCGAGCTCAAGGGCTGGGCCAAGGACCTCAGCGTGCTCGGGCATCATCTCGACGTCGTCGGCTCCCCCGACTGGAAGCCTCTGACCGTCCAAGCCGTGGTTGGCCTCATCGGCATCATGATCGGCCTGGCCGCCTACACTCGCCGCGACCTGCCCGCCTGACGACGAGACTGTTCTCTCTCACCTCGTCATCTTGTGTTGCTCTCAGAACAGATATACCGCGCCGATCAGGTGGACGAGGGCAACGGCAAGAGGGAACACCGCCATCCCCGGCAGGCGGTACATCACTCCGATCGCAGTGTCTCCAAGCTGAGCGGCCGCCGACGCAGCCAAGACGAGCAACGTCAGCGGTCGGGCAGGATCCAGCCAGACAGCAACGGCGACAAGTAGTCCGAGTGGGATGCTTCGAGCCGCGTACATCGCCGGATAGAAACGGCTCTCTCGCCCGTCAGGGCCAGGCGGCGCAAGTGCCTGCGGACGGAGCACCGTAACGACGCCGAACCCCGCAGAGACGATTCCCAGCGACGAGTTCAGCAACGCGAGCCACCACGGCATGAGGACCACTCTCCCTATCGTTCACATCTGAATCATTTTGTACTGTAACATTATTCTCATGATCGGAGAAGATGGCCACGCAATCCTGTCCTCGGCATGCTTCCAGCTCGGTGTCGCAGGCAGCCAGATCACCCAGTCCTTCTCAAGACGCATCGAACACATCGGCCTGTCCCACAAACAAGTGGGACTGCTCGCCGTCGTCGACGCCGGAGTGGCGACCTCACAACGCGAGATCGCCACACGACTTCATGTCGCCCCAAGCCTGGTGGTGACACTGGTCGACCAGCTCACCAGCACCGGTGCCGTGCGCAGGACGCGCAGTCGGAGCGACCGTCGAGTGCAGATCATCGAGATCACCGACGAAGGGCGCAAGCTGCTGAAGACTGCCACCGATGTCGCCAGCAGACTTGACGCCGATCTGCGCACGTCCCTCTCCCCCAACGATCAACAGGCCTTGGACAGGCTTCTGCCTTCACTTCTTCACTCCGCTGTGACAACAGGCCAAGACGAGGCGTAGCCCAGGTCAGCTCACTGGCTTCCGACACACGGACAACGTACTTTCCGGCAGCGGATATGCTCCCAATGTCGCGGCGAGCACCCTCCACACCCAGTCGACTCGGACTCGAACACTGGCCAAGGACCTCAGCGTGCTCGGGCATCATCTCGACGTCGTCGGCTCCCCCGACTGGAAGCCTCTGACCGTCCAAGCCGTGGTTGGCCTCATCGGCATCATGATCGGCCTGGCCGCCTACACCCGCCGCGGCCTGCCCGCCCGAACACCATCACTACAGCTCATCTCCGCCCCACCATCCAGCGACACCTTGTAGACGGCACCATAAAGACTGGACGTTTCCCACCCCGCTTTACTGTCAAGATTGCTCGTGTTAGCGTCCCATTACCCCGACGCAGACAGCAATACCATCACACGAGGAGAATCACTGATGGCAAAGCTCATTTCCCGGCGTCATACCCTTGGTCTGCCACTTGCTCTCGCAGCGACCGCGTACATCGGTCATAGCACAGGAGCAGCAGCGGCCACCTCAACAACTACCAATGAGGCGGCCATTCCTGCGACGAGATTCTACCCGGGCCGAAACGGAAGAAGAGGACTGGTCGTCTACCTTGACGGTGACGGCCAGGAGCTGCATGACAGTGACGGCGACGACACGTCCCCGATTCCCGGCGGCCTTGCCGGAGCAGACGGAATCGTTGGTGCCGCAACGAGCCGAGGCTATAACGTCTTGTCCGTTCGTACCCCCAGCAAGGATAGAAAATGGTGGAGCGGAGACAACGTCAACTATCTGACAGACACAATCCAGAGGGAAAGCACCAAGCACGCGAGCACCCTGGACCAATTGTGGCTTATCGGCTACTCCGGAGGCTCCGAGTTCATTACCCAGAGCTTCTTCCCCCAATATGCCGAAAGCATGAAGGCCGGAGGATTCCTTGTCTTCGGTGGAGGTAACGCTCCAGAAGACCAGACTGGAGTCTCATTCTCCACCCAGGCTCGAAGCACGTTCTCACTGAACTGGGTGACCGGAAAATGGGATTCGTCCAAAGATTATGACGCCCTCGGGAACGCGAAGAAGGGACTGGCGTTCTACAGTTCAGCCCCGGATGTCTCCTTCAGGCACACGTGGAGCGACTGGCCCAACAACAATCATGAGAACATCACGAAACACTTCGGCCGCTACGTCGGAGTCGTACTAGACCAGCACCAGTAGACCGGTCTCCTACAGCTGACTCCGCCCGCTGAGGGTGGGGCGATGTTGTTGCCCCACCCTCAGCGGGTACGCGACTCGATGTACCTGGCCAGTGCCCCCAGGGACCAGTTCACGATGATGTAGAGCACGGCGATGATGACATAGGTCTGGAAGAAGACCGACAAACGGGCGTCGATCTTCGCCTGACCGATCATGGTGGAACCGCGATACATGAGCTCGGGGTAGGCGAGCACGTACGCCAGCGTTGTCCCCTTGATGATGGTCACCAGCTGCGTCACCAGAGTCGGGAGCATAAGACGCAGGGCCTGCGGCGCCAGAATGAGGCGCATCGTGAGAGATTGACTCATCCCCAGTGCCACGGCGGCCTCTGTCTGTCCCCGATCCAGCGCCCGGACACCGGAGCGGAAGACCTCCGCCGTCGTCGCCGAGGTGCACATGACGATCGGCAGAGCCAGCTTCCAGAAGTCCGAGACCGTCGCGAAGCGGGGAACCACCAGGAGGAAGAAGTAGACGAGCAGCAGCATCGGCACCGCCCTCATGGCATCGATCCACAGGCCGACCAGCCACCTCACGGGACGGTTGTCCAGCAGGCGGAGCCATCCCAGGGCGATTCCCAGAGGGAAGGTGAGGACAGCGGAGACGGCCCCCAGGCTCAACGTGGTACCGGCCGCCTCCAGGAGCTGACTGACGACCGAGCGTCCCAGGAAGTAGCGCCACTCGGGGTAGTCGAGCTGCCCCGCGAGGTCCAGTCGGTAGAGAACCGCACCCACCAGCGCCGCGATTCCAATGACGGCGAAGACCGATCCGATGGCGATCAGGATGCGCCCCCGCGGCCCCGGCTCATCGAAGAGCAGCGCCGCATCCGTTGCCCCGGAGCCCTGGCCCCGCTGTCGGCGTGGACGGGCATCTGTCATCGGCATGATGTCTGAGCTCATGCTTGTCCCCTCCCCATGAACTCCAGGCGTCTTTCGAGAAGCCCGCCGAGCCTCGTCGCGGCAAAGGCGATGGCCAGGTAGGTGAGACCGGAGGTGAGGAACGTGATGACTCCCGCGGCCCGATCCTGGTTGATTCTCTGCGTGACGGCCGTCAGCTCGACGACGCCGATGGCCGCGGCGAGCGAGGAGCCGATGAGGCAGGCGATGAAGATGTTGACCAGCGGCTGGATCGTGCGCACCAGCGCCTGGGGCAGGACGATGCCGCGAATGATGAGGCTGAAGGGCATTCCCAGAGCGCGAGCGGCCTCGATCTGGCCCTTCGGCACCGAGTTGATTCCGCTGCGGACCGTCTCGCACACGAATCCGGATGAGGAGAAGATCAGCGCGACGATCACCGCCCAGAAAAGGGGGATGGTGATACCGACATGGGGTAGCGCCAGCCCGATGAGCACCATGAGGCACAAGTTGGGAATGTTGCAGGCGACTGTCACCCACGCCGCGCCCAGCGCGCGCAGCGGAGGGATGGGACCGACCCGGAAGATGGCCATGAGCGATCCCAGGAACAGCCCACCCAGGTAGGACAGGACGGAGATCACTAGGGTAACCAGCAGCCCCCAGCCGATATCGGCGAGATTATCGGTAATGGCACTCACAGTCGCCTCCTTGCAAGATGCGGGTCGTCACCATGACGGGAATGCTGCCGGCTGCCGCGCCACCGAGACCCTGTAGCGGATCCGCTCGGACCGAGGACACGGCAAGCCTGACAGGCGCTGACGTCGTTCAGGAGCTCTGCGGGGTCGCGTCCCCGGTGGCCGAGGAGCCGGGGACCGAGCCGATGGCCGGCGGCTGTGGGGCGGTGCCACCGAGGGACTTTCCGATCGTCGCGTCCCAGATCCTCTTCCAGGTGCCGTCGGCCTCAATCGTCTTCAGGAAGGTGTTGACGAAGGCCTGCGCACCGGAGTCCTTGGGGAGTCCGATACCGTAGGGGTCCTCGGCGAAGGTCTCACCGACGATCTTGACCTTGTCATTGGACAGGACCTCGCTCTTGAGCAGAGACTGGTCCACGACGTAGGCCTTGACCTGACCGCTCTCAACGGCGGCGACGCACTTGGCCTGGGTGTCGAAGGGCTTGGCGTTGGCCTTGGGGGCGTGCTTCTTCAGCGCAGCGGCCGACGAGGAGTTGGACTGGACCGCGACATCCCCGGTGAGGGTGTCGACGCCGGTGATGTCCTGGTTGTCGGCCTTGACCAGGATGGCCTGGCTGGAGGCGTAGTACGGGCCGGCGAAGTCGATCTTCTTGGCCCGCTCCGGGGTGATCGTGTAGGTGGCGATGACGGCCTTGACCGTGCCGTTCGTCAGGACGGTCTCGCGCGTGTCGGAGGTGACCTGCTGGACCTCGAGGAGGGAGCGGGCGTCGTCGCCGCCGATGATGTAGCGGGCCAGCGCCTGGGCGATGGCCGCATCGAAACCGGAGATCTTCTTCGTCTTGGAGTCCTCCCAGGAGAAGACCTCCGAGGTCTTGGTCCCGCCGGTGACGAGCTTGCCCGCCTGCTTCACGGCGGCGGCCCAGGAGGAGGCGGCCACGACGTCGGCGGCGGCCACCGGACCGGAGTTAATGGCCTTGTCGTAGTCGGCGTCGGAGGCCGACGACGAGGCGACGGCCTTACCGTCGGCGCCCGTGTCGGCGCAGGCGGCCAGCACGCCGGCCAGGGAGACGGCACCGGTCGTGGCCAGGAGTCCGCGGCGGGAGAGGGTGGTCATGGTGTTCCTTTCGTTCGGACGGGGAGGGGCCGTCCCAGGCGCTGGGCCTGCGGTGGTCGCCGCACTCGGGAGACGGTGCGGTTCGGGGCTCAGTGGCTGAGCACCTTGGAGAGGAAGTCGCGGGCGCGCTCGGTGCGCGGGGAGGAGAAGAACTCAGCGGGTCGGCCGGACTCAACGATCTGGCCGCCGTCCATGAAGACGACCCGGTCGGCGACCGAGCGGGCGAAGCCCATCTCGTGGGTGACGACGAGCATGGTCATGCCCGAGGCCGCCAGGTCCTTGATGACGTCGAGGACCTCGTTGATCATCTCCGGGTCCAAGGCGCTGGTGGGCTCATCGAAGAGCATGAGCTTGGGGTCCATGGCCAGCGCACGGGCGATGGCGACGCGCTGCTGCTGCCCTCCGGACAGCTGGGAGGGACGTTTTCCGGCCTGGTCCTCCAGACCGACTCTGGCCAGCAGCTCACGGGCCCGTTCCTCAGCCCGGTTCCGGGGGACGCCACGCACCTTCATGGGTGCCAAGGTGATGTTGTCCAGCACCGTGCGGTGCGGGAAGAGGTTGAAGGACTGGAAGACCATTCCCACCTCGGCGCGCAGCTGGGCCAGAGCCCGGCCCTCCTGAGGCAGGGGGGTTCCGTCGATCTCGATCCGCCCCTCCTGGATCGGCTCCAGGCGATTGACGGTGCGGCACAGGGTGGACTTACCCGATCCGGAGGCGCCGATGACGGCCACGACCTCGCCACGGTGGATGTCGAGTGAGACGTCGTCGAGAGCCTTGAAACGGCCGTAGTACTTGGTGACGTGGCTGATCCGCACCAGGACGTCATCGTTCCGGTCTGCGGCTGCCTGATCAGGAGAGGGTGCGGATGCGGTCACGAGTACCTCGTCTCAACATGGGTATGGGAGCGTCATCTGTCTCATCGACAGCAACAGCAACACATCCACATGCGCACTGCATTCCTCCTTGACTCGTGTCGGCCTGCACATTCGAGGAGGTTTCGACCTCTCGTCAGGAAGAGTAGCACCGTCGGCAACCAGGACGTCAACCGCCCCCGAGTGCCCCAGCCCTTGGGATGATGCTCACACGCCATACAGAGTGCCTAACCGCACGAGCCGACCATGCGGTCGTAGTCTCATCTGCATGAGTCCCGCGAATGCCACCGATCCGCGCCGCCGCCTCCAGCCCGAGCAGCGCCGGGAGGAGCTGGTGAGAGTAGGCGTTGAGCTGTTCGCGGAAGGAACGCTCGACCGCACTCACGTCAACGAGATCATCAAGCGGGCCGGCGTTTCACGCACACTCTTCTATCACTACTTCCCCTCCAAGATCGCCTTCGCCCGAGCCATTGTGGAGTACGAGATCCTTCACCTTCATGGTCTGGTCGAGCAGCAGACGGCGCTGACCCTGGAAGGGGCGATCTCCACCTTCGCGGGCTATGTGAAGGCCAGGCCCGACAGCCTTCGAGCGCTTCACACCGGAGGTCTTGACCAGGACCCTGAGATCGCGGCAGCGCTGGCCACCAGCTTCGAGCGCTACGAACGCCTCGTACTCATGCTCCTGGGCATCGCAGAGCCCGACGAGCACGCCATGTTCGCCGCCGAGGTGTGGATCAGCACCATGATCACCCTGTGCCTGGCCTGGCTGGATCACCCCGAGATCAGCCAGGAGACCATCACGAACATGTCCGCCCAGACGCTACGGGGTCTGGTGTCCCAGGCTCGGCAAGGCGCCGAGCACACCGCCGAACAGGCCTCAGCGCCGACCACTGCCCATGACCTGGTGGGTGACCACTGAGGTCGGCCTCCGAGCCACGCCGAGAATCAGGCCTCAGCCGAGTCCGCATCACACACTTTTTTCCAGCATTCCAAACCTGTCGTAAAAATAGGCGTTCACGTCGGCACGGACGTGCTACTCTCTCCCCCAGTTGTACAAGACGTGCAATAGAACGACGATGAGGGTTCCCCGTACTGCGGCGCCCCTCGCTCTCAGAAGGAGAGCCGATCATGCCTCAAGGCACCACTGGAGATGTGGTGGCTGTAAGCCGCAGGACATCGCGTGTCCTCTTCGCTCCGGAGACATTCAACTTCGCCGAGGTGACCCGCGCGATCGAGGTGGCCCGCCGGATGCCGTCGCACGTTGAGTGCGTCTTTGCCGGCTTCTCGCGACGCAACTCCGAGTACATCAGGGCCGCGGGCTTCGAGTTCCGCCTGCTGACCCCCTACCTCGGCGAGGAGGAGGGACGGCTGGCGCTGGCCTTCGACCAGGGCCGCAGCCTGCGTCACCCGTTCACGGCGCAGATGCTCGCCCAGCGGGTGAGCAGCGAGCGCGTACTGTTGCGCGGCCTGCGTCCGGACGCCGTTGTCATCGGAGTAACTCCCAGCCAGTTTATTTCTGCGCGGGCGGAGTGCGTGCCACTGGTTTTCGTACGGCCCTTCGCCTATTCCCTGGCGCACCTGGAGGCGGCGCGCGCCACAGGGTCCACCGGCTTCCTGCCCCGCACCTCCCCCGAGGAGTGCCTGCTCGATAACGTGGCCGCCCACGCGCTCCATGCATTCGGGACTCGAGTTCCCCTGTCCCGTTCCTTCCATCAGGTGGCCAAGGCCAATGGCGTCTCGCTGCCCCGGGGAGTGCTCGCAGGGCTCACTGCCGACCTCAATCTCATCGCCAGCGCTCCGCACCTGCTGCCTCGGTGGCTGAGGATGCCCGAGGGACACCGAGTGGTGGGACCGGTCTACGCCCGTCTGCCCGGGGAGACTCCCGAGCTCCTGGCCAACTTGGCTGCCGGCCCCCAGCCCCTGGTGTACTTCGCCATGGGCTCATCGGGGAACCGTGACCTCGTCCTTGACGTGCTCGCAGGCCTGGGCCGGGCGGATTGCCAGGTACTGGCACCGGTGCGCACCCACCTTCACGAGGAGGACCTGGAGACTCTTCCGCCCAACGTGCACGTCACTGACTGGATCCCGGCGCACCAGCTGGGCGACGCCGTCGACCTGGCCATCACCCACGGCGGGGAGGGAACGGTGCAGACCAGCTGCGTCCAGGGGTGGCCCTTCATCGGGATCCCGTTGCAGTTCGAGCAGCGATTCAACATTCAGCGCTGTGTGGCCTTCGGCTCGGCCAGACTCGTTTCGCAGAAGGAGGCTCGCAGGGCCGACTGGGCGGCGCTGGTGCGGCAGGCCCTGGCCAACGACGGCATGCGTTCCCGCGCTCGACGGATGGCGAGGCTCATGGAGGGGCTGGACGGACCGGGCCGTGCAGCCGAGGCGATCTGCGAGCTGCTGTGAGTCTGCGGCGGTTTGCCTCCGAGACTTCCGCCGGACTGTGTCCTAGGCCTGCGCCCGGGCGCTGGCGTAGAGGCAGACGGCCGCGGCTGCGGCGACGTTGAGGGACTCCGCCTTGCCGTAGACGGGGATGGAGACGACGGCGTCGGCTCGGCTCAGCGCCTCTGAGGGCAGTCCGTGGGCCTCATTGCCGAGCAGCCAGGCACTGGGCGCCTCTAGGAGAGACTCGGCCTCGAAGAGGTCGAAGTCGCCGCGTCCGTCGGCCGCGAGGACGGTGAGTCCGGCGTTGTGGAGCGCGGTGACGGCGTCGTCGAGGGCCACACCGGTGACCACGGGCAGGTGGAAGAGGCTTCCGGCGGTGGAGCGCACGACCTTCGGCGCGGTGGGGTCCACGCTGCCGCGTACGAGGACGACGGCGTCGGCTCCGGCGGCGTCGGCGGCCCGGATGATGGTTCCAGCGTTTCCCGGGTCCTGGGCCTGGGTGAGGACGGCGACGAGCCTGGCCCCCTCCAGGACGGTGGTCAGCGCCTCGGAGCCGGTGGCCTCCTCGGTGGCTACGACGGCCAGGAGGCCCTGAGCGTCAGCGCTCATGGCGTCCATGACCTGCTCCGTGGTGACGTGCACGTAGAGCTCGGCCGCCACGGCCTCATCCCAGATCTCGCTGTGGCGCTCGACGGCCGCCTCGGTGAAGTAGACGTCGAGCAGGCGGCCTGGGGCGTGCCGGACGGCCTCGCGCACGCCCTGGGGGCCTTCAACCAGGAAGCGACGGTGCTTAGCCCTCGCGTTGCGGCGTGACAGGCCCGCTACCCGGGAGATGCGGGCCGAGGCCGGATTGCTCAGTACCTCTCGGCCGGCGGCCGGCCCCTCGGTAACGGTGCGCCGCCGCGGCCCTCGAGCCTGAGGACGGTCAGCAGAGTCATCGAAGAACTCATCAGGGACGGCAGAGGCGGTAGGGCTCATGCCGTCAGCCTACGCGAGCGGCCGACCAGAACACCGAATCCCCGCCACAAACCGACTCAGGGTCTGTGACGAGGACTCGGCGATCATGTGTCAGCGGGGCTGGCCCCCGGCTGCACTGGTGATTCAGGCCTTGGGGGCGTTGACGTCCTCGGGGAGGGCCTTGCGGGCCACCTCCACAAGGGCCTTGAAGCCCTCGGGCTCGTTGACGGCCAGCTCGGCGAGCATGCGGCGGTCGATCTCCACACCGGCCAGGCCAAGACCCTGGATGAAGCGGTTGTAGGTCAGGCCCTCGGCGCGGGCGGCAGCGTTGATGCGCTGGATCCACAGACGACGGAAGTCACCCTTGCGGGCGCGACGGTCGCGGAACGCGTAGACGCCGGAGTGGGTGACCTGCTCCTTGGCCTTGCGGTAGAGGCGCGAGCGCTGGCCGCGGTAGCCCGAGGCCTTCTCGAGAACGGAACGACGCTTCTTCTGGGCGTTAACAGCCCGCTTCACACGTGCCATGGTGAGACTCCTTGGTGGGTTGGGCGGTCAGCGACCGAGCAGCTTCTTGACCTGGCGGACGTCGGCCGGGGCGACCGGCTGGTCCTGGGACAGCTTGCGCTTGCGGCGGGAGGACTTGACCTCCAGCAGGTGGCGCTTGTTGGCCTGCTCGCGCATGAGCTTGCCGCTGCCGGTGACCCGGAAGCGCTTCTTGGCACCGGAGTGCGTCTTGTTCTTCGGCATGGGTAATTTCCTCTTCTCGGTCCCTGGGAGACCAGTGGTCGCCGGGACTGCGGACCCCGCTCACGGTGGCGAGGGGGTGGGTCGGTGGTGTCAGGTGAGTGTCGAGAGCGCCGTCGGGCGCTCTCAGGCGTTCTCGCCGGCAGGCTCCCCGTCCAAGGCCTTGGCGCCCTTGGGCGCCCGGCCCGCGTGCTTCTCGGCACGGCGAGCGGCACGGGCCTCCTCGCGACGGCGGCGCTGGTCGGACTTGACCTCGGCCTTCTTACGGACCGGGGCCAGGACCATGACCATGTTGCGGCCGTCCTGACGGGGGTGGGACTCGATGGTGCCCAGCTCGGCCATCTCCTCGGCCAGGCCCTGCAGGAGCCTGATCCCGAGCTCGGGCCGGGACTGCTCACGGCCGCGGAAGCGGACGATGCACTTGACCTTGTCCCCGCCCTTGAGGAATCGCTCGACGTGGCCGCGCTTGGTGGCGTAGTCGTGCTCATCGATCTTGGGGCGGAACTGGATCTCCTTGAGCTGGGTGTTTGCCTGGTTGCGTCGCGCGTCGCGCGCCTTCATGGCCGACTCGTACTTGAACTTGCCGTAGTCCATGAGCTTGCACACCGGAGGTCGGGCGTCGGGTGCCACCTCGACCAGGTCGAGATCGGCCTCCTCAGCCAGACGCAGGGCGTCCTCCACGCGGACAACGCCGACCTGCTCTCCGCTGGGGCCGACGAGACGCACTTCGGGAACGCGGATCCGTTCGTTGATACGGGGCTCGCTGATGTCGGTTCCTCACTCTGAGTCACGGATGCTTGCGGGACGAGGAAAGGCCCCCGTCCCTGCCGCGCAGGTCGGAGGCCTCGTGATGAGCGCGGTCACCGCACGGCCGTGGCCGAGCAGGGACCGCGAAGGGCTTGTCACCCTTGCATGAACCCGATTCCCGAAAGGAACCCAGGTGGGATCACTCCGCTTGCGCACCGGGGCGAACCCCGGGTGGTCAATGAGGAATGCTACCAGGACACAGGCCTGCTCTCCCACTGCGTTCTCGCCCCACTTGGCGTGAGTCCTCCCACGTATGAGGCGGATATGAGGCGAGTCAGAGCGTCAAGAGACCCAGCGGTTCGTGCGGACTCCCCACACGACGGCGATGATGCCGGCGGCGGCCTGGATCCCGAGCAGCGTCGTCGTCGGCGCCGCGATTCCACTGGCGGCAAGCGCCGCAGCCAGTGCTCCTACGACGGCGGCATCGGGCCCTTGAGTCAACATCTGCACCACTCCCGGCGGCAGGGATCCCACGGGCGAGGTGACGAGTCCGGCGGCGAAGTCGGGCATCTCCCGATACCCGGAACGCAGCGCCGCCCCGCCCCAGGCCCAGCCGCTCACAAGAGCCAGGGCGACCACGATTCCCAGCCCCTTCCAGTCGGCCGCGGCCCCGTGGGTCGCCATGACTGGGGCCAGGCTCAGGAGGGACCACGTGCTCATGAGAACGGCCGGCACGAGCAGGTGCCCCGCGCGCACCACCCAGGGCGCCACCGGCCAGGAGGTGTCAGGACCGCCGTCGAACCAGGCCTGACGCGCCGGCTCGGCAACGGCCAGGGTCGCGACCCATCCTCCGATGAGATAGCCGACGGCGCGCAGGGGGGCACCGACCGCGCTGGACAGGAGCGGCAGCACCGCGATGGCCAGCCCGACCCCCATCTGAAGCAGGCGCCGGCGCTGGCGACGCAGCAGGATCCAGTCCGCTTGAGCCACCGTCATCAGCACCCCGAGGGGTCGGGGCAGCCGGCTCCCGATCCCGGCCGTCCACAACGGCGAAGGGGTCACGGGCCTGGCAGGATCCGGGGAGATCAGCCGCCCCAGGGCCCTGGTGTCCAACGACAGCAATGAGACGTGCGCACCGAAGGAACGCGCGACGACGGCGAGGAGCGCAGCATCATGCACCTGCCCCAGGCTGCGTCTGGCCCGCTGCCATTCTGTGACAGTGAGGACGACCAGCGCACCGGCCAGGAGGGCGATCACCGCGTTCCCCAGTACGGAGCGCGGGAAGGGAAGCCCCACACCGGCCAGGCAGGCTGCGACTCCCGCCAGGATGAGACGGCGCCGCAGCCGCTCGACACCGTGGCCAAGGATCTGGGCCTTGATGAGCTCGGTGAGCACCAGGCAGTTCCCGGTCGCGAGTAGGGCCGGCCACGCCACAGCGGCGACCCAGCCACCTCCGGCCGCCAGCGCTGGGAGCACGCCCACCGCGGCTCCCACGGTGGCCGCGATGAGGTACTCGACACGGGCCACCGGCACCAGGAGGCTGCCCCGATCCCCGGGCATGGGCAGCCACCAGGCAGCCTCATGAGGGCGCAGGAAGAGCGGGCCGAGTAGGCCGAGTGAACCGACACCGACCGCTGCGAGCAGCATGAGCGGCGCCAGGACCAGCCACCCGGGCTCGAGACCCGCTACTACAAAGCCGTGGAGCGCACCGGTCCCGGTCGCCGAGGCGGGCCTATCCACGATCAGTGCCCGCAGATAGGGGGCCAGGATCGTACCGACGATGATGATCGTCAGAAGCGCGGAGTAGATGTCTCCTACGAGCGCCCAGACACCGCGGCGATGCCGCCGGGTACGGAGCCTCACCCAGCTGCGCAGTGCGGCCCCGTCGGGAAGCACCGCATTCTCCGGAGCCGTGGAGAGGGGCTGCGTCTTCTGTTCGCCCAGCGGCGTCACCGCAGCCCCTCCTCAATGGCGCGCACGCCATCATCCACGCTGAGCATCCGGGTGTCGCGTCCGACGAGGAGCACGTCAGTGGCCGCCTCCTCAACGATCTCCGGATCATGGGAGACCATGAGCACTCCCCCGCCGGCCTCACGCTCCTCAACGAGTCGGTCCGCCAGGAGCAGGCGGGTCACCCGGTCCAAACGCTGCTCGGGCTCATCGAGGATCAGCAGCCTACGGGGTCGGGCCAGGACCGACGCCAGCGCCAGACGGCGCCGTTGCCCCGAGGAGAGCTCCTCGGGAAGGTGCCCCGCGAGCCGCCGCAGCTCCAGGTCCTCCAGCAGGTCACTGACCACGTCGTCGGCCTCGACGACGCCGTGCCCGAAGCAGACCAGCCGCAGGTGCTCGATGACGGTCAGTGTGGGGAAGAAGGACTCCTGCCCCAGATCCGTGGCGACAGCTGCGCGCTGGACACCTGAACGGGGGTCCGGGACGTGTCCGAGCACGCGAACCCGCCCTGCCAGCGGGCGCAGTAGCCCGCAGCAGGTGCGCAGGATCGTCGACTTGCCGGCCCCGTTGACTCCGACCAGTGCCAGCACCTGGCCGGGAAGCAGGTCGAAGGTCGCCGGGGCGCAGACCGGTTGGTCGCTGTATCCGACACTGAGGTCGCGGGCGCTCACCAGTGGCTCACGGCTTGGAGCCGGAGGCTGGGTGCCGCTGTTGAAATCATGCCGGATACCGGGCGGCAGCTCGGGGTCGGGTTGAGATGGGCCTGAGGTGGTCGACATCGCGATCATCGATACTATTCCAACACACGTTTTTTTCGGTGGCCTGGTCGAATCGGATGCCTTACGCTCCGCAATCATGGATTGGAACAGCGTGAGGACACCGGACCCGAATGGCGCATCAGACGGCGGTTCCGCCCTCTCCCGTGAGGCCGGAACCGACTGGAGCACCACGAGGGACCCGGGCCCCGGCCGGGTGATGGTCTCGTCCCGGGATCTCGCCCATGCCCGTGCGATCGCTGAGGCCTGTGCCCGGATCGCCCAGAATGACGGACGATCCCAGGACGCCCAGGTCCTGCATGAGGTCGTTGCCCGCTTCGACCAGGTGGCCGGGCCGCTGGAGGACCACTACAGACAGGTCGAGCAGTGGGAGGCCCTGATCCTGGGGCGCCCTTGAGATTGTGCTCCAGCTGCACGGATCAGGCGGGAAGCGGGCACAGCTCCACGGTGTCGACGAGGTCTCCCCAGGCCGGGTTGACCATGACGTGCTGGCAGCCCTCCAGGCTCCGGGCCACGCCGGCGCGACCGTCTGCGGCGTCGATGCGGATGAAGACCCGCAGCTCGGCACCCTCACCGGGCCCGAAGGCCACGCCGGTGACTCCGTCGACCTCCTGGAGCTGGGCGCGTACCTCGGCCTGAACCGGCTCGTTGCGCCATGATGGCACCCACGCCTCTCCCCCGGCCAGGGCCACGACGGCGGGGCGCGGCAGACGCAGGTCCCGGCTACCGGGGTCGAGCACCCATAACTGGTCGGTGGACAGACAGGCCACCTGCGCCGCTCGCCGGGGCTTCACCGGCACGGGGCGGACGTCACTGCGCCATGCGGTCATGGCCTCGGCGCTGGTGAACACCGGCAGGGCGATGTGCCCGTCGGGCAGGCTCACCGCCAGGGTAGCCGCGTCCTGGCAGGCGTCGGTGGTGTGCACCTCGTGAGCCGGAACCTGCGGTGCGCCATCGCCCGCCAGACCCTGCGCCAGGCTCACGGACTGCTCCCGGCTCCCCTTCAGGCGGCCGGGAAGGGCATGGGCGGCCACAGGGACGATGAGCCGGCCACCGACGAGTGCCGCCCACAACTCATCGAGGTACTGATGACGCGGCAGGTCCACGGCCTCCAGGGCGTCGCGCACCTCCGGCCTAATCGAGCCATCGTCGTCGGCGAAGGGGGCCGGTGCAGCCAGAAGCCGCTCCAGCTTGGCGCGTGCGGCCATGGCCGCCGCCACCTGGGTGGCCCGTTGGGTCCCGGCCGCTGAGTCGCCGACCAGCGCGGGTGCTGCTTCGGGATCTGTCTGCTGGTTCTGCGCTGAATGGCTCACGGCCCTCACGGTAGCGCCTTTCCGATCCACCTTGTCCCTGACGTCGGCGAACAGGGCGACGATGCGGGAGCCGGGGCGCTCGGAGTAGTCAGACGTGAGCCTTCGAGGGCTCTCGCCCCTCCTCGTCACCGGCCACGACCAGGGCATCCTGAAGAGTGAAGTTGCCGTTGTAGAGCGCCTTGCCGACGATCGCGCCCTCCAGTCCCAGCGGCACCAGACGACGCAGCGCGACCAGGTCATCGAGGTGGGCGATACCACCGGAGGCGACCACCGGCGCTGCGGTCCGCTGGCAGACATCGGTGAGCAGGGTGGTGTTGGGGCCGCTCAGCGTTCCGTCCCGAGTGACGTCAGTGACGACGTAGCGCGCGCACCCCGCAGCGTTGAGCCGCTCAAGGGTCTCCCACAGGTCTCCGCCCTCCTTGGTCCAGCCGCGGGCCGCCAGGGTGGAGCCGCGCACGTCGAGGCCAACGGCGATCCTCTCCCCATGCTCGGCGATCACCCGTTCGGTCCACTCGGGGTCCTCCAGAGCCGCTGTCCCCAGGTTGACCCGGGCGGCACCGGCGGCCAGGGCCCGGGCCAGTGAGGCGTCATCACGGATGCCTCCGGAGAGCTCCACCTTGATACCGACCTCGCCGACGATGCGAGAGAGCAGCTCATGGTTGGAGCCGCGACCGAAGGCGGCGTCGAGGTCCACCAAGTGGATCCATTCGGCTCCGGCGCGCACCCAGTCCCGGGCGGCGTCGACGGGGCTGCCGTAGTCCGTCTCTGAGCCGGCCTCTCCCTGAAGGAGCCGGACGGCCTTGCCATCGGCGACGTCGACGGCGGGAAGTAGAGTGAGCATGCTTTCTCCTGCAGTGGTCGTGGGATGACTCGGGTGAGGTTCAGAGGGTCGTCAACCAGTTGCGCAGCAGCCGAGCCCCTGCGTCACCGGACTTCTCGGGGTGGAACTGCGTAGCGCACAGGGCTCCGTTCTCGACGGCGGCGATGAAGTCGTTCCCGTGAGTCGCCCAGGTGACCTGGGGCAGACGGGTGGGACCGGGACCGAGCAGCTCGGCAGGGTCCGCAGTGGCCGCGTAGGAGTGGACGAAGTAGAAGTGCTCGTCGGCAACGCCGTCGAACAGAACGGAGTCCGAAGGAGGGCGGACCCGGCTCCACCCCATGTGAGGAACGACGTCGGCACTCAAGCGGGACACGGTGCCGGGCCACTGTCCCAGTCCGTCTTCAGCGGTCCCGTGCTCCTCGGAGCGCTCGAACATGACCTGCATGCCCACGCAGATTCCCAGGACCGGCCGTCCACCGGCCAGGCGCCGTTCGATGAGACGGGGGGCGCCAACCGCCCGCAGCTGTTCCATGACCGCGCCGAAGGCTCCCACCCCGGGGACCACGAGCCCATCGGCCTCAGCGACCTCGTGCGGGTCGCTGGTGAGGGTCACCTGCGCGCCGACGCGTTCCAGAGCACGCACCGCCGAACGGACGTTGCCGGATCCGTATGACAGGACGGTGACGCGTGGCGCTTGCATGTGACATATCCTATCGTCCCGGTAGATCGTTCTGAGCATCCTCCACACTCTGAAACGCCTTCTGACATGCGCAGAATCGAAGCCGTCAGCGTCGGCTCCACAGCGTTGGCGCAGCGGATCGGGTGGCGCGTCGAGCTCATCGTGGGCGTGAGCAGGGACAGCGCGGAGACACGGCACGGATTGTGCGATTCGGATCTGGGTAGTCGGCTTCCTTTCACGAATCCCCAAGATGGGCGAGTATTCATCCGTGAGCATGCAGTCCCCCTCCGGCCAGGCCCCTCAGCCGCCTTGGTCGGCACCCCCGCCTCCGCCGCCTTCGCAGTCCTTCTCGAGCCACTCACCCGCAGCGGCCGGCACAGGCTCGGGTGGATCCAGCAGGTCGCGCAGCGGAGCACCGTTCTCCATCCCCGGCGTGCGGATCACCTCGGTGCTGGGACGCGGCGGCTTCGCCACGGTCTACGCCGGCGTGCAGGACTCCCTGGAGCGTCCGGTCGCCGTCAAGGTGGACTCCCGTCCCTTGGATGATCCTCGCAATGAGCGGCGGTTCATGCGCGAGGTGCAGGCGGCCTCGAGGATCTCGGGGCATCCTCATGTGGTCTCACTGGTCGACACGGGCAAGCTGCCCGATCTTCGCCCCTACCTGGTCATGGAGCTGTGCGCGGGCGGCAGCCTCTACGACCTCGTCTCACGCGGCCCGACCCCCGCCTCCGACGCCGTGGCCCTGGTGGAGGCAGCGGCCTCGGCTCTGGGGGCGGCCCACGCGGCCGGTGTCATGCACCGGGACATCAAGCCCGCCAACATCCTTCTGGACTCCTACGGCTCTCCACGCCTGTCGGACTTCGGCATCGCCGCGGTCCAGCGCGAAGGTCAGGATCCCACCGTGACTCTGGAGTGCCTCACCCCCGACTTCGCCGCGCCGGAGGCCTTCATGCTGGCCAGCCCCGGCCCCGAGGGGGATGTGTGGTCCATGGGCGCGGTACTCTTCGCCCTGCTGACGGGGCGAGGCCCCCGGCGTGGTCCCGACGGCGTGCAACGCAGCCTGCCGGAGATCGTCCGCTCCCTCGACGACCCCCTGGACATCAGCGACCCGAATGTCCCCGAGATCCTGCTTCCGGTCCTCAGCAAGGCGATGGCGCCGGACCCCAAGGACCGCTACCGCAACGGCACCGAGCTCACCGGGGCCCTGGGACAGATCCGTGAGCATCTCGGGGTAGGAAACCTGGCCGTCGGCGGGCCGGTGACCTCATTGCGGCTGGTTGAGGCCGGACTGGCGCCGCCTCCGCCCGACCAACGGGAAGGATCGCCCGACTCCCACGCTCTGTCCGGTGCGTCGCAGTGGTCATCATCCGACTCCGTCTTCCCTGTCCGTGCAGCCGGCCCCTCAGGCTCCGCCGCCTCAGCCCCCTCAGTCGTCTCAGGCGGGTTGGAGAGCTCCGGGAAGGTATTTACGAACGCTCCCGCCTCAGTTCAGGCGGGTCAGTCGATGAGACTGTCCAGATCGGAGCGCCGCCAGATCGGTCTGCGCTCTGGAGCGATCGGCGCAGTTGTCGGCCTGGTCGTCGGTCTGAGCGCAGGATGGGTGGCGGGCGCCCACCTGGCTCCCGCGGTCAGTGCCACCAGATCGTCGTCGGCCGCGACGGCACCGGGTTCCGCTTCCCAGTCCTCATCGTCGAGTCAGGACGCCGCCTCGACCCCGCCGCACCCGGTGGGTACCTGCCTGGCGGGCACTACCTCGATCTCAGGGCAGACCACGGCCAGGAAGGTCGACTGCAACGAGCCCCACTCCTGGGAGGTCTACCAGGTGGGGACCCTGGCGGAGAGCACCTCGGGTTCCAGTGACGACGACCTGGCGGCCGATCCCAACGTGCAGGCCACCTGTACCTCAGAGGC
Source organism: Actinomyces oris (assembly GCF_001937665.1). Lineage (GTDB taxonomy): Bacteria > Actinomycetota > Actinomycetes > Actinomycetales > Actinomycetaceae > Actinomyces > Actinomyces stomatis. The sequence continues at coordinate 39,496 of NZ_MSKL01000030.1, forward strand.
GGCCCAGCAGTACGGGGCGAGCGATCCGAGTACATCGGTGCTGGGTCCGGGAGAGGCCGGCTGGAACGCCGGAAAGCGGGGCTTCTCCTGCATCGCCTCCGACAAGGGCGGGCAGCGGACGAGCTCCTACGCCGGCTAGGAGCCAATGCCCCCTGGCCGGCAGCGGACGGCTCGCACCTGTGACATCACTGCGGGGGACGGCGCAGGCCGCGTCCGAACCAGCGCATCGCCCGGGGCGCCTTGATCTCGGAGGACTTCACCGCGCCGGGGACGTCGTCGGCGTCGATGATCCCCAGGAGCACGTCCTCCACGACCTGGTCCATGGAGGCCAGGAGGAGCCCCGCCGAGGCCTCCTCGCCGGGCTGGCCGTTGGTGAAGTGACGGGCGGTGATCGTCCCGGACAGGCCGGATTCAATACCGACGTCGGTGGCCAGGTCGGCGGTCATGAGGACCGCGCCGGCTCGTGACAGGCGAGAGAGCTGCGCGGCCAGCTCGGCGGCCTCAGCTGGTTCGGAGTCGGAGCCGCCGAGCAGCTCGGCCACGTCCCAGTCGGAGTGGGCCGAGACGAACTGCTTGACCGCGAAGGCTCCGTTGGAGGAGGGCACCACGGTGCAGTCGAGGTCCAGGAGGGAGCACATTCCCGCCAAGCCATCAGCCCGGTTCAGCGGTGTCATGACGACAGCGACCTTGACCGCCCGGGGAGCCTGGTCGTCGGACTGTCCGGGCACGGAGGAGCTCAGGGAGTCGGTCGCGGCGGCGATCTGCGCTTCCTGAGCGTCGGTGAGTCGGGAAGGCTCGTCGATGTCCTCCGCTCGCGCCTGTTCCCCGCTCAGAGGATGGTAGGTGTTGTGGGGGACGTCGTCGGGACTCACGTGCGCGGGTCCGCTCTCCCCCTCGGCGCCGACCGGAACGGAGCCGTCCTCCGCAGGGGTCTCCTGGCCCAGCTCACGTCGGGTGTCCTGCGGAGCCTCCATGCCTTCGACCGAGAGGTCGTCGGGGATCTCCACGTCGCCCATGAGGGCGGCGAACTCGGCGTCCAGATCGCGCTCGTGATCCTGGCGGTCGTCGCGGCTCTCGTCGGGCTGGGGGGTCTGATCCATCACAGGCTTCCCTTCGTGGATGGGATGGTCTCGACGCGGGGGTCGTCCTCCACGGCAGCGCGCAGGGCACGGGCCAGGGCCTTGAACTCGGCCTCGGCGATGTGGTGGGGATCGCGCCCGGCCAGGACACGCACATGCAGGCAGATGCCGGCGTGGTAGGCGATGGCCTCCAGCACGTGACGCACCATGGAACCGGTGAAGTGACCGCCGATGAGGTGGTGGATGAAGGCCTCGGACTCACCCTCGTGCACCAGGTAGGGACGTCCGGAGATATCAACGACGGCATGAGCCAGGGCCTCGTCCAGCGGAACGCTGGCCTCACCGAAGCGGCGGATACCGCGCTTGTCCCCCAGGGCCACGCGCAGGGCCTCACCGATGCAGATGGCGGTGTCCTCAACGGTGTGGTGCACGTCGATCTCGGTGTCACCGGTTGCGCGCACTGTCAGATCGATGAGCGAGTGGCGCCCCAGCGCAGTGAGCATGTGGTCGTAGAAGGGGACGGTGGTGGAGATGTCGGTCTTGCCCGTGCCATCGAGATTGATCTCGACGACGACGCTTGACTCGCTCGTGGCTCGTTCAATGCGGGCGGTACGGCTCATGGGTGCTTCCTCAGCATCGTGTGTCGTGCTTTTCAGCGGAGTGGTTCAAGGTATCTCAATCGATAGCAACCCTACCGGTCCTCGCCTCTGATCGCTGCCGGCGTCCCTCTTCATCCACCAATGGCTGCGAGCAGGGCACGGCGGAGGAGCTCCATCTCAGTGGGCGTGCCGATGCTGGCCCGCAGGAAACCATCGGGGCCGACGACGCGGATGAGGACCCCGGCGTCGAGCAGGCGTCTCCAGACGGCATCGCGGTCCGGGAACGGGCCGAACAGGACGAAGTTGGCGTCCGAGTCGTGCGCGGTCAGCCCCTGGCCGCGCAGCCAGGCCACGAAGGCATCGCGCTCATCACGCAGGGAGGCCACCTGAGCCATGAGCTCGTCACGGTGGGACAGGGCGGCCAGGGCCGCGGCCTGGGTGACGGCGGACAGGTGATAGGGCAGACGCACGACGCGCAGGGCGTCAACCAGGGCGCTATCCGCGGCCAGGTACCCCAGGCGCAGACCGGCTGCCCCGAAAGCCTTGGACATGGTGCGGGTGACGGCCAGGTGCGGGTTGACCGGCCCCACCAGCTCCAGGGCGCTGGGCACGCCCGGACGACGGAACTCGGCGTAGGCCTCATCGATGACGACGACGCAGTCACTGGCCCGGGCAGGCGAGCCGATCTCGGCTCCGAGCAGGGGGCCGTGACCGCGGGCCGCCTCAAGGATCCTCCTGATGCCCTCCAGCGGCAGGGCTGTTCCGGTCGGGTTGTTGGGGCTGGCCAGAATGACGACGGCCGGCCGCAGCTCGTTGATCGCGGCCACCGCGGCGTCCACATCGAGAGTGAAGTCCTCCCGGCGCGGTCGCGTGGCGTAGTCGGTCAGTGTGTCACGGGCGTACTCGGGGTACATCGAGTAGGTGGGGGTGAAGGTCAGGCAGATGCGCCCGGGACCGCCGAAGGCCTGGAGCACGTGGAGCATGACCTCATTGGAGCCGTTGGCCGCCCAGATCTGCTCAGGGACCAGGTGCGCACCGGACTCGGCCTTGAGATAGTCCGCGAGCGCGGCCCGCAGCCGAGGAAAGTCCCGCTCCGGGTAGCGGTTGAGGCCCCGGGCGGCCTGAGCCACGGCGGTGGCGATGGACTCGATGACAGCGGCAGAGGGCGGGTAGGGGTTCTCGTTGACGTTCAGCCGCACGGGGACGTCGATCTCCGGGGCCCCGTAGGGGGCCTCACCCTCCAGGTCCGGTCTCAGGGGCAGGTTCGCGCTCACGCCAAGAGTCTACGGCTCGGTCCGCTGCCGCGGACGAGGGTCCCGCAGCAGATGGCGCCGGCGGCAGTGTGGCGACAGTGTCCTGCTGGGGGCGTTGTCAGTGCGGCTCGCTGGTCAGCATGATCTCCTGGAAGTCGAGGCGGTCCAGGGCGTGCTCCAGGGAGTCGGCTGAGTAGAGGCCCTCGTCGCCGGCGTCGAGAAGGGCCTCGCGCTGGGCTCGGATCATGTCCAGGGCGCGTTCTCGCATGGGCGCGAGCTCGTCGTGGCGCCAGGTGGGGTCGGCCCAGGCCTTGGCAATGGCTGCCGGCGAGACGACGATGTCGTTGCCCTCTCTGCGCACGAGGCCGTGCTGTTCAGTGGCGGGGCTGAGGCTCTCGTTGTCCTCGGGGTCGGGGGCGGCCTGTGAGACCTTGTCCAGCTCAGGCATGCTCGTCGTCGCCTGAACGCCTGGGGTGTCGGGGTCTGCGGCACCGGTGGACACGGTGGGGACGGCGTGCTGGGAGGCGCCGTGGGCACCGACGGAGGCGACGTCGCGGGCGGCGTTGACCAGCAGCGAGATGACGGCGGCCTTCTCCTCCTCGTCGGCGGGTCCGGCCATGGCGGGGCTGACGAGGCGGACCAGTGCGGGCAGTGTGAGGCCTTGGATCGTCAGTGATCCGGCGGCCACGAGCATGGCCACCAGGAGGAGGAAGGCGTGGTGAGGCGCTGTGGTCGGCAGGGTCTGGGCGGCTGCCAGGGTGATGGCGCCGCGCATCCCCGCCCAGACGATGACGGCGCCCTCGCGTGTGCCCAGGGGCTCAGCCGCGAAGTAGTCCAGGTCGGCGCCCCGGCGTCTGACCCGGCTGGAGAGGCGGAGCGCGCGCCTGGCGATGCTCTCGTGGTTGGTCTCTCGGCGGAGCCTGCGCTGAACCTGCGCCAGGGGGCTCCGGTCCCAGGGAACCGGGGGCATCTCGGACTCTCCGCGTACGATGGCCGAGCAGCGGTTCTGGAACTGGTGGATGGCATCCTCGTTCTCCTGCCAGTGGATCGCCCATCGCGCGGTCCGGTGGCTGAGGACCTTGAGCATTGGTGCCACCACGAGGGCCCGGATGACGATGGTCAGCGCCCCGGCAACGACAGCGACCGCGATGGCCCGGACAACACCGAGAGCTGAGGCGTCGACCTTCTCCACGATGCCGAAGAACTCCAGCCCCATGACCAGGAAGATGAGTCCTTCCATGGTGAGTTCGACGGTGTGCCAGTTGGTGCGTGAGGCCACGCGGTGGGCCGGCGGCAGCATCCGGGGGCCGCGGTGGCCGGTGATGAGTCCGGCGACGACGGCTGCCACGAGGCCGGAGCCGTGCATGTGATCGGCTGGGATCGCCGCGAGGAAGGGGACGGTGAAGGACACGACCGTGTCCACGGTGGGGTCGGTGATGTGGGAGCGCACCCGCAGGCTCACCTCACCGACGAGCCAGCCCACGCCCAGGGCCACGAGGACCGCCAGGGCGAAGCCGCCCAGGACGCCGCCGATGCTGACACCGCCGGATGTGGCCGCGGAGACGGCTGAGGACAGGACCACCAGGGCGGTGGCGTCGTTGAGCAGCCCCTCACCTTCCAGGACGGTGATGATGCGCTGGGAGACTCCCAGCCGGCGGGCGATGGAGATGGCCACGGCGTCGGTGGGACTGAGGATCGCCCCCATGGCGATCGCCCAGGCCAGGGAGAGTCCTGGAACCACGAGAGCGAGGACCACGCCGATCACTGCCGCGGACAGGGCCACCAGCAGGATGGCCAGCACCGCCACCGGCGCGAGCTCGCGTCGGAAGTTGATCGTCGAGATGCTCACCGCCGTGGAGAACAGCAGCGGAGGAAGGACTCCTTCCAGGACCAACTGGGGGTCGAGCTCAATCGCCGGGATGAAGGGCAGGAAGCCGACCGCCGTACCACCCGCCAGAAGGATCAGCGCCGGGGCGACACCGATGCGGTCACTGAGCTGAGAGGCCGCAGCGATGGCCAAGGTGCCCAGCACGGCGAAGATGAGGAGGTCCATGGGCCAAGGGTATCCAAGGCAGCGCCGCCTTGATCGTCCGCGCTACCGTGGTTCTGTGACGATCACAGGCCCCGAGGACCCTGAAGGCGCTGAGCGCTCCGCGTACCACGATCTGGTCGACTCGCCCGTGCGTGAGCGAGCCGAGGCCGTCCTGCGCGAGCTCGTGGGTCGCAGCGACGCGCACCTGCGCGAGGACCAGTGGCGGGCGATCGAGGCGCTTGTCGTCGCGCGCCGCCGCGCGCTGGTGGTGCAGCGCACCGGCTGGGGGAAGTCGGCGGTGTACTTCGTGGCAACGGCACTGCTGCGGGAGGGCTGGGCAGGCTGGCGTCCGGGCGCACCACCGCCCTCCCCCGGTACGCCCGGTGGCGCCGGGGCGAGCGTCATCATCTCGCCGTTGCTGGCCCTCATGCGCGACCAGGTCGCCGCTGCCGAGCGTGCCGGGATCCGAGCCGTGACCATGAACTCGGCCAACGTCACCCAGTGGGAGCAGATCCAGGCCCAGGTGCGCGCAGGTGAGGTCGATGTCCTGTTGGTGTCCCCGGAGCGTCTTAACAACCCGGTCTTCCGGGATGAGGTACTCCCCCATCTGGCTGCGAGCGCCGCAATGATCGTCATTGACGAGGCCCACTGCATCTCGGACTGGGGCCATGACTTTCGCCCTGACTACCGGCGCATCGGCGCCCTGCTGGCGAGTCTGCCGCCGTGCACCCCTGTCCTGGCGACGACGGCGACTGCGAACTCCCGGGTCAGCGCCGACGTCGCTGAGCAGCTGGGAGCCTCCCTGGAGGAAGGCGGGGCGGGCGGCGAGCAGGTCCTGGTGCTGCGGGGGACCCTGGAGCGCGGCTCTCTCCACCTGGGGGTCAAGGTCCTGCCGGATGCCGCCTCCCGCTTGGCCTGGTTGGCCGCCTACATCGGCCGTACTCCCGGGAGCGGCATCGTCTACTGCCTGACGGTCTCGGCGGCGCTGGAGATCGCCGAGTACCTGCGCACGGCGGGTGTGGAGGTGGCCGCCTACACGGGACAGACCGACGCCGCCGAGCGAGAGCGCCTGGAGGAGGACCTCAAGGCCGACCGGGTCAGGGCGCTGGTGGCCACCTCCGCTCTGGGAATGGGCTTCGACAAGCCGGATCTGGCCTTCGTGGTGCATGTGGGGGCTCCGTCCTCACCGGTGAGCTACTACCAGCAGGTGGGGCGCGCCGGTCGTGGTGTGGAGCGGGCCGAGGTGATCCTGCTGCCCGGCTCGGAGGACCGGGCCATCTGGGAGTGGTTCGGCTCGCAGGGCTTCCCGCCCGAGGATCAGGTTCGCACCGTCCTGGACGCTCTGGAGGAGCGCAGGGCCGCAGCCGGCGGGGCGACGTCGACGGCGGCGCTGGAGACAGTGACCTCGTTGCGGCGCAGCCGGCTGGAGTCCATGCTCAAGGTCCTTGACGTTGACGGCGCCGTGCGTCGGGTTCGCGGTGGTTGGGAGTCCACCGGCCAGCCCTGGTCCTATGACGCCCAGCGTTACGCGAGAGTCCGTGCCGCCCGCCGGGCCGAGCAGGAGGCGATGGTCATCTATGAGGGGCTCGGGGCTGTTCCCGGCCCTGAGCAGGGAGACGTGGCCCCCTGCCGGATGGCCTTTCTGAGGTCGGTGCTCGATGACCCCCTCCTTGAGCCGGGATGGCGCTGCGGAGCCTGCGACCTGTGCGGGGGCCTGGAGCTTCCTGACGCCCCCGACCAGGAGCAGGTCGGTGCCGCTCGTCAGGCGCTCGGGCGCGCAGGGTTCGAGCTGCGGGCACGCCGCCAGTGGCCCACCGGGATGGATCGGCTGGGCCTGGGCCGCCTCAAGGGGCGCATCGGAGCCGATCGTCAGACGGCGACCGGGCTGGCCGTGGGGAGACTGGATGGGTTGGGGACCCCGGCGGTGCTGCGTGAGCTGGTGGCCTCCGCCTCGGACGGCGAGGTCCCGGTGGCCGTGAGGCAGCAGATCCTTGAGGCGGTGGATCGGCTCGGCGAGATCATCCGGGATGAGCAGGACACCGCCGGTACCGACAGGCTGAGCAGGCCGCTCGCCGTCGTCGTCGTGGACTCCCGCACCCGCCCCCGCATGGTCCGCCGGCTGGGGCACGCCGTGGCCACGCGACTGGGCGCCAGGGCGCTGGGCGTCGTGGGTCTGACCGGCCAGGACCCGCCGCAGCACGATGTGGGCTCTGCGTTTCGCCTGGCACAGGTGGCTCGCAGCCTGACGCTCCAGGGGTGGTCCTCCCAGGCCTTGTATGAGCTGCAGGACTGCGTGGTGGTCCTCGTGGACGACTGGAGCGACTCCGGCTGGACGCTCACGCTGGCGGCCTTCCTCCTACGGGAGGCGGGGGCGGCGGCGGTCCACCCCTTCGTCCTGGCACAGAGATAGGGGCCGGTGGGGCCTCCTCTACAGGCATCGCCCACCGACCCCGGCGCGCTAGAAACCAGTGGAGACGGCGGCCAGCGCCGGAGCCACCTGGCCCCCGGGAGTCCCGACCTGATCCTCGAGGTAGTACCACCAGAAGGGAGCGCCCCAGGCGTCGGCGCGCCCCAGCGCCGCTCCGGTGACATGCTCGGCGACGGCGGTGCGGGCCGCCACGGGGTCGGAGGCCGAACCGAACCACCAGGGGCCGGCGTTGAGGTCCTGGCCTCCGTACCCGAGCTCGGTCACAGCGATCCGGGAGGAGGAGAAGGCGTCCTCCAAAGTGTTCAGGACCCGATCAGCGGCTGTTCCCAGCGGATGGAGCTGTGGGTAGACGGACAGCCCCACGACGTCGATCTGCTCCCTGATCGACGCGGGGATCTCCCTGGCGGCATAGCTGAACAGGGAGTACGCCGGGTCCGCCTGCCCGAGCTGGTAGTACAGGGTCAGCACCGTCGTGGCACTGGTGCGCTCACGCACGACCTTGGCCGCTCGCTGGGCCTTGGCTACCGGCCCACCGCCCAGCCAGTCCCCACCGATCTCATTGCCGACCTCCCAGGCATCGACGTTGGGAAGCGCCTTGATGAGGGCGTTGACCCGTGCGTCCCAGGCTGCGTCGGTCAGGGCGACCATGTCGTGGGAGTCGCAGATCTGAACCAGGGCCTGCCCGCCCTGCGCGTGCAGGGTCTCCACCGTGCTGCGCCAGCCGGCCATCTCCTGGGCGTCATTGGGGTCACCGATCACCAGACGGGCCGACACCTTCCGCTTGCCACCTCCGGGTCCACCGGGAGCCAGGGCGGCGGCCACCTCTGCGGCCGTGGGCACTCGGGTGAAGGTCACCCCGATGACGGCGTCCTGTGGTGCCTGGGCGGCCAGCGCCCGGTCCAGGGCGAGCTGGGCCCCTGCGGCTGACTCCAGGGCGGAGTTCGCCAGGCGGCCTCGGTCCGCCCAGGACTGGGTCGTGGCGCAGGCATCCAGAGACTGCTGGGCGGAGGTCCGCAGCGTTACCGCCTCGTCAGCGCCCTTGAGACCATTCGCGGTGGCCCGCTGATAGCGCTCGGCCTGCCGGTCATGGAGGGTTCTGGCCGCCAATTCCAGGAGATCGTGCTCGCCGGAGGCCGGCAGATCCGCCATGAGAGCCGAGTACCCATGACTGGTGGGCCAGGACATGGTCAGTGTGCAGGCACGTCCGGTGGGCACATCGATGCCGATGACACCACCCTCATCCTGGTAGAGGGGGCCAACTGCGATGACCTCCAGGGTCTTGGCATCCAGCAGCGCGTCGTCATAGCCGACCTCGCCCTTGCCATTGGACTGAATGCGTCGCAGCGCCTCGAGACTGAGGGCGTTGCCCTGAGCGTCACTGATGTGAAGCCTCAGATGGGTGGTCGCCCCGTCTCCCCTGGCCGGCGGAGTGACATTCGCGTGCCCGCAGGAGGACACTGAGGCCCCCAGAATCCCGGCGCCCAGGAGCGCCAGTGCCCTTCTGCGATTAGTCTCAAAAGTCATGAAAACATTATTCCAGTCTCTTGAGAGATATTTCGACCGAACGGTCCCATTTCCGTGAATCCGGAACCGCTGAATATCACAGTCTGCGCCGTGGTCATTTCAGCTCCGAGGCCGGCACGAAGGTGTACCCCTCGGCCTTGATACCGGTGACGATCTTCTTCAGCTCGGCCAGCGGGTAGTAGGGGTGGAAGAAGAAGCTGGCGGTGGCGTGAGTGTTGACCAGGTTGAGCTTGGCAGCGTCGATGACCTCCTGAGCCAGACGCGGCGGGTGCTGGTTGATCTCGTTGGGCTCGAAGTTACCCAGGTTCTCGGGAAGGACGTGGGTCCCGTAGGGGTCGTTGACCGCGTAGGGGAAGAACTGACCGTAGTAGTCGTGAGGACCGGCCTGGGTATTGGTCAGGGTGCCGGCGTAGAGGAGCTCGCGCTCGTAGCGCACCGGGTAGTGCTCGCCGATGCCGTAGTAGGCCTCACGGGTGGCCGAGTAGTGCGGGGTCTCGAAGATCTCCGGAGTCGGCAGGCCCACCTCGCCGAAGATCTGGCGTCCCTGGTCCACGCGCTCGGCGGCCCACGCCTGGGAGGTGCCCGGCAGGGTACCTCCGATCTGGACGAAGGACTTGTCCTCGCAGTCGACGGCCGGGGCCTTGGTGTCGTTGGTGGCCGAGCACCACGAGCGGATGAACTCGAAGTCGTCAGCGGAGACGGCGTTGTAGGGGTTGTCCAGGGTCCCGAACTGGTGGGTGGTGCCGTGCTGGACGATCGTTCCGCCCTTCTTCACGGCGTCCTGGAGGACGGCCACCAGCTCCGGGGAGTCCTCAAGAGTGAGCTCCTTGGGCGTCCCGTTGTTCTCGGTGCCCTTGGGGTCGACGTACTTGGGCACCACCGCCATCTGGAAGGGCACGTTCTCACTGTGGAGGTAGTCGACGATGGCCTGCAGCTCCTCGGGGTCGCTGTCCGGGGTCACGTCCTCCAGACGCACAGCGGCCTGGCGGAACTGCTGGGCACCGGGCTGGAGGAAGTCCAGGAGGATGTCGGCAGCAGCGATGTACCGGTCCTGCTCACCCAGGTAGGTCAGGGGGATCTCACCGATGAAGGTCATTCCGGAGGAGCTGACCGCCCAGGGGAAGGAGCTGGTGCCGGACTGGGCGACGGAGGCGCAGACGGTGGCCGCACCATCGGGCTTGGAGCACTCGGCGCGCCCGAGGACCTTGACGTCCTTGTCGCGGGTGATGTGCGGAGCGATGATGCCACCGGAGTTGAGCTCGTTGCGCTTCAGGGAGGCACCGTTGTAGCTGATCTTGGTGACCCTGTCGGTGGAGTCGATGTAGGAGCTGGCGGCGTCCCAGCCGTAGCGCTGGGTGAAGGCGGCGCGGTCTGCGTCGGTCTTGGCCAGCTGCCAGATGTTGAATCCGGACCACATGACCGGGATGTTGCCGGTCAGGGCGTCGTCGATGAAGGCTCGCGGCAGGGGCTCGTCGTAGGTGGAGCCGATGTAGACCACGTTGGTGAAGCGACCGGCCAGGCCGGCGACGTAGTCCTTGACCGGAAGGGTCGTCACGGTCCCGGAGTGGCTGGCCAGGGTGCCCATGCTCAGGGCGTAGTACTCCCCCAGCTTGGCGTAGTCACCGGTGGTGTCGAACAGGACCAGGGTCGATGCGGGTCCCGCCTCCTGGTTGGAGAAGGTCACCGCGCCGGCAGGAACGTCAGGCGCATTCTTTTTCAGGTCGCGGATCTGGACCTGTCCTGCGGCGGGCGCAGGCTTGTTGAGATCCACGCCGGCCTGCTTATCGGCCTTGAGGGGGAGCTCCTTCTTGGCCGCGGCGGCGGGCTCGGGCGGAGCAGGGAGCGGGTTCTTGGCCGGCTCGGCGTCATTGGCCTGGGCCCCACCGGCGGGCTTGGCCGCTGCGGCCTGGGCCGCGACCGGGACCTGCGTGCCGGCGGCGGGTGCGGCCTGGGCGGGGCCCACTGAGGCGATGGAACTGCCCAGGCACACCGCGATGGCGGCCAGTGCGCAGCGGCGGCGTCGTGCAGACAGCAGGGTCGGAAGGCTCATGAACACTCCTTGGATGAGGCGGGAACAGGTTCGAACTCGGGAAGGGGAACACCGCGGCCGAACAGGGCGGCGGTGGCGGCCAGGATGCGCTTACAGGCGTGCCCGTCGCCGTAGGGGTTGGCGGCCTGGGCCATGGCCGTGTAGGCCGCCTCGTCGGTCAGCAGGGTGGAGACCCGCTCGACGATGCGGTCCTCGTCGGTTCCGACCAGCTCGGCGACCCCGAAGGCGACGGCCTCCGGACGCTCGGTGTTGTCCCGCATGACCAGGACGGGCTTGGACAGCGCTGGGGCCTCCTCCTGGACACCCCCGGAGTCGGTGAGGACGACGTCGCAGCGGTCGATGAGCGCGCAGAAGGCTCCGTACTCCAGCGGGTCGCACCAGATGATGTTGGCGTGGCCCTCGATCTGCGGCAGGAGGTCCTCGCGAACCTTGGGATTGCGGTGGACCGGCAGCACGAAGAGCACCTCGGGGTGCTTCTCGGCCAGGCGCGCGACGGCACGACCGATGGCCCGCATCGGCTCGCCCCAGGACTCACGGCGGTGGGCGGTGACGAGCACGACACGCTGGGAGGCGTCCTTCAGTGCTGCTGCCAGATTCTCGTCCGGTGGCGGGACCCGACGGTCGACGGCGACCAGGAGCGCATCGATGACCGTGTTGCCCGTAACACTGACGGCCTGCGGGTCGGTGCTCTCGCGCAGCAGGTTGTCCCGGCTGGTGGTGGTGGGGCACAGGTGCAGGGTGGTCACCTGGCTGATGAGCCGCCGGTTGGCCTCTTCGGGGAAGGGTGAGGAGATGTCTCCGGTGCGCAGACCGGCCTCGACGTGGAGGACCGGGACCTCGTGATAGAAGGCCGCGAGCGCGGCGGCGAAGGCGGAGGTGGTGTCCCCCTGGACGACGACGGCGTCCGGCCGATGGGCCTCGATCGCCCGCCCCACCCCTTGCAGGCAGCGGTTGGTGATCTGGGTGAGGGTCTGTCCCGGTGAGTGGATGTCAAGGTCGTCGTCGGGCACGATGCCGAAGAACTCATGCACCTGGTCGAGCATCTCGCGGTGCTGTCCGGTGACGACGACGATGGGGGCGAAGCGCTGGTCGTCGCGCATGGCGGCCACCAGAGGCGCGAGCTTGATCGCCTCTGGGCGGGTGCCGTAGACGAGCATGACCCTCAGGGGGCTGCCCGTTTGCGTGGAGTCGGTTGTCATGGGGTTCTCCTGGTCGTGTGTCGGGAGTGGGACGAAGTGGGCCTCTGTGGTGGCCGAGTCCGATATCGCCGTGGAGGGGAGGTCCTACTTGTCCTCGATGATCGGGGTGAAGGTGACATCGGAGTCCTCGCAGTAGGCCGCCACGCTTCCGGACCGGTAGGGGGACTGCTTGTCGGCGACGGTTCCGAGCTCCTTCCCGTCCACAGTGATGGTGAAGGCGACCTCTGTCGATTTGGTTGTGTCAATGGTGACGGTGACGTCGTGGCTCTTCCCGGGTGGGTAGACGGGCGTGGAGCCGGACGACAGGAATCTCTGGTACCCCGGGTAGGCGGTGTCCTGCTTGGAGACCTCCCAGCCGTTGGGCTTGAGGGCCAGGGCGTAGAAGTGGTTGTTGTCGGTGTAGTTCCACAGGAGCCAGGCGACCTCCCAGGCATTGGGCTCACCGTCCTCACGCAGCTGTCTGACGGTGGTCATCGTGGTGTGGATGGTCTGGACGTTGCCCGCCTCGATCTCGACCGTGGTGGAGGTGGCCAACCCGGCGTGGGTCGTGTCATGGGAGTTGGCCGACGTCGGCTTGAGGCGCAGCAGGCCATCGGAGCACGAGGCCTCGCCATAGCCATCGAAGATGATCTCCCACTGGGAGCAGTCCGAGGACTCCGTCTCTCGAGCATGGCAGTACACGGTGACTCCTAGGACCAGTGCCAGGACGCAGGCCGTCAGAAGTACGCGACGCAGGATCCTGCCGCGACGAGAGCCGTCGATGGCTCCTGCGTGCTGAGGCGCGTTGGCGGCTGTCATCTCATCTCCTCGTTGGTCAGACTGCTGGCTGGACGGCGGGGTCGGCGCACGATCACGGCGGTGGGGTTCAGCAGGGGGCGGACCGGGACGGCACTGCCCGGGCCTGCGCCCTGGGGAGCCGCAAGGGACTCCACCCTCGCAGGCCCGCTGGGCGGCCGCTGCTTGCTCGGTACCGGTGAGCCCACGGGTGCCGATTCGTTGGGACCGGCAGCCGGCCTGCTGGGCGCGGCCTGCGCTCCTTGAGCAGGCTCCGCCTCCCGAGCGGTCTTGGCCCACCCGGTGCGCCCGGTCAGCTCCCGGGCGACTGCTCGCCACCCGTAGAGGCTGGGAAGGAGCCCGTACAGGACGAACAGATGTGCGTAGCCCACGGCCTTGAGCGGGTTCAGCCCCTCACTGCGCTCGATGCGCCAGTAGATCCAGGCGTATATGAGTGCGGGCCCGAAGGCGATGACGTAGGCCCCGACGAGCCATATCCATGACTGCTCCCATCTGAGGACCGCGGCCACAGCGGCGGTCACCATGGTAATGAGGAAGGACAGGGTCAGCAGGGACCCGGTCAGGAGCAGGTAGGGCGTGAGGATCTGCCAGAGCGTGTCGGCGCGCCCCAGGCCACGCTGCTCGCGGGCGACGGAACGCAGCAGGTGCAGCGCCTGGAGGTTTCCCTGGAACCAGCGGGTACGTTGGCGCATGAGGCGGCGCATGTTCGTCACGCCCTGCTGGTGAACGGAGGCCGCGGGCCAGAACTCGTTGGTCCAGCTGGTGGCGTTGAGCCGGATCCCCAGGTCGAAGTCCTCGGTCAGCGAGCGGGTCCAGGGCCGGGGTCCCAGGGCGTCGAGTGCGCTGAGGCGGACGAACTGGGCGTTACCACCCATGCCGACGCTGTGGACTCGGCGCCGTCCTCGCTGGAAGACCTCGGTGAAGATCACGAACTCCATGTCCTGCATGCGGGCGAGCAGAGAACCGAAACGGTTGTTGATGCGCACCCCCATCTGGACGGCACCGACATCCTGCGGGGCGAAGGCCTTGCGGACCTCCCCGATGGCGTGGGGATCAAGCCTGCCGTCGGCGTCCATGACTCCCACGACGACTCGCGAGGAGGACACCGCGGTGCATCGGGAGCGCACGATCGACAGCGCGTCATTAAGGGCCTCCCCCTTGCCCAGACGGGCGTGGGGAGGACGACGGCGGACCACCTCGACACGTTCGTCGCCGGCCTGGGCGGCCACCTGAGCGGTGTCGTCGTCGGAGCCGTCGTCGATGACCATGATGCGCAGGCCGGGGTCCGGAATCGAGGTGAGCCGCCTGACGCTGGCACCGATGACCTCCGCCTCGTTGAGGCAGGGCATGAGGATGACGATGAGCAGCGGCGCATCCGGATGCGAGGGCCCGCTGTGCCTCGGGGCCCCACGGGAGGCAATGAGCATGAAGAAGGTGTAGGCGAGAGCGACTGCGATCATCCCCAGGGCGCCCCACCAACCGATGCGGTCGAGGATTCCCAGGAGGCTCGAGGAATCGAAGCTCATGGACATGAACGGGGTCTGCGTCCTCATCACGCTCGCAGACTCATCAGGCCGCTGCGCTGCTGGACGTGACGCCCGGCGGTGCGCCCGGGGTGCGGGAGCAGGGCGCGGGCCGCGCCATAGAGGTTGGTCATCAGGAAGAAGGCCAGGATGGCGACGAACACCAGGCCGGCACAGTCGATGAGGAAGCGGGCGACGAGAGCGGGAGGGGAACCTGCCGGAGCGACATACCACACGACGAACAGTCCGGTTCCGGCGGCGAATGGGGAGTAGTGCATGAGGCCATCCATCTGGATCCAAGGGGTAGGGCCGGCGCCGACCGGCACCACCGCATGCGGCAAGCAGATTCAGTCGGCACCGACGCCTCGGTGCGGCGCGCCCGGGGGTGACGGGATGTGGGAACTCAGCCCGTCGGGCACGGCGCACCGTGCGTCGTAACCAAATATAACAATAGAGTAACGCTTTGCAACACTGTGCTATTCGACCATGCAATAAGCGGCCTCTTGGAGGTGGCTCACAAGAGCAGGAGGTGGCGGCATCTCAACGATTGAAGCATCAAGGGCAGCAGGTGGCGCCATCACGCCCACTCCCAAATGCGGCAGTGGATGGTCACGAGTAGGTCACAGAACGATCTCGAAAGGCCTGTTCGGCAGCCTTTTTCACAGTCTCCGGGCGCGTGCCGCCTCACCGTGGGCCGGCAGATCCTCACAGCTCGCCAGGACCTCCAGTGCAGGTGTCATGACCTCCAGAGCGCTCGCGCTGTACTCGATGAGCTGGACCGGTTTGAGGAAGGCCATCACGCTCAGCCCGGCCGCGAAGCGGGCGGTACCTCCGGTGGGCAGGACGTGGTTGGAGCCGGCCAGGTAGTCCCCCAGGGGCACAGGACTGTAGGGGCCGATGAAGATGGCGCCGGCGTTGCGGATCCGACGTGCGACCTCGGGGGCGTCGGACGTGTGGATCTCCAGGTGCTCGGCCGCGTAGGCGTCGGCGACCTCAATGGCCTGCGCAAGGTCACGCACCAGGACGGTTCCCGATTGCGGCCCCTTCAGGGCGGTCGATGCCCGCTCCCGGTGCCGGGTCGCACTGAGCCGGCGCTCGAGCGCCGCGTCGACGGCGTCGGCCAGTTCCGGGGAGTCTGTGATGAGGACGCTACCGGCGTTGGGATCATGCTCCGCCTGGGAGAGCAGGTCGGCGGCCACGTACTCTGAGTTGGCCCCGGCGTCGGCCAGGACGGCGATCTCGGTAGGGCCCGCCTCGGCGTCGATGCCGACCACTCCCATAACGGCTCGCTTGGCGGCCGCCACGTAGACGTTGCCGGGACCGGTGATGACGTCGACGCCCCGGCACAGGATCTCTCCCCCGGCGTCTGCGCGATCGGTGTCGTCCTGGGCGTCAGCGCCGTAAGCAAGCATCGCGATGGCCTGGGCGCCACCGACAGCGTAGACCTCAGTGATCCCGAGCAGCGCGCACGCCGCCAGGATCGTGGGGTGAGGCAGACCTGCGAACTCGGCCTGGGGCGGGCTGGCCAGGGCGATCTGCTCGACGCCGGCGACCTGGGCGGCCACCGCGTTCATCACCACGCTGGAGGGATAGACGGCCAGTCCTCCGGGAACGTAGAGCCCGACGCGCTCGACGGGGATCCAGCGCTGGGTGACGGTGCCTCCGGGGACCACCTCCGTGGTTCGCTCGACGGGCACCTGAGCGGTGTGCCCGGCCCGGTTGTGGGCGATGGACAGCTCGAGGGCCTCGCGCACCGCCGGGTCCAGGTCGTTGAGCGCCTGGGCGATGGCCGCAGCGGGCACACGCAGGTGAACGGGGCGCACGCCGTCGAAGCGCTCGGCGGCATCACGCAGTGCGGCCGCTCCACGGGACCGGACGTCCTCGATCAGTGGAGCCACTGCGGCCTGGGCCGCGGTGACGTCAAGGGTGGCCCTGGGCAGGGCCTGTGCCAGCTGGCGTGCAGAGAGTCGGGTGCTGCGCAGATCAGTGCGGGTGAGCATGCCCGTAAGCCTACCGGTCACGCACAAGGCGGCCCGGGAGAGCACGTTGTCTCCCGGGCCGCCTCACAACATCTGCGGTTGAGTCAGAGGCTCATCGGGCCCCGCGCACGGCGCGGGCGGCGCCTACCAGGCTGGTCAGGCTCGCCTCGGTCTCGGCGTAGGCGCGGGTCTTGAGGCCGCAGTCGGGGTTGACCCAGACCTTCTCGGCCCCCAGGGCGTCGACGGCCCGCTGGAGCAGGTCGGTGCACTCGGCCTGGCTGGGCACGCGCGGGGAGTGGATGTCCCACACGCCCGGGCCGAGCTGACGCTCGAAGCCGTGCTCGGCCACCGCAGGAAGGATGTCCATGCGCGAGCGGGAGGCCTCGATGGAGGTCACGTCGGCGTCGAGGTGGTCGACCGCGTCGATGACGACATCGAACTCCGAGTAGCACAGGTGGGTGTGGATCTGGGTGGCGGGAGCCGCCCCTCCGGTGGCCAGGCGGAAGGAGCCGACGGACCACTCCAGGTAGGCGGGGCGGTCGGCGCGCCGCAGCGGCAGAGTCTCACGGATGGCGGGCTCATCGACCTGGATGACGCCGATGCCGGCGGCCTCAAGGTCCGCCACCTCCGCACGCAGGGCCAGCCCCAGCTGGTCGGCGACCTGAGCGCGCGGGATGTCGTCGCGGACGAAGGACCAGGCCATGATCGTCACCGGGCCGGTGAGCATACCCTTGAGGGGCTTGTCGGTCAGGGACTGGGCGTAGGCCGACCAGGCAACCGTCATGGGCTCGGGGCGGGCGACGTCGCCCCACAGGATGGAGGGGCGGGTGCAGCGCGACCCGTAGGACTGGACCCATCCGTGCTCCGTGGTCACGAAGCCGTCGAGCAGCTCGGCGAAGTACTGGACCATGTCGTTGCGCTCGGCCTCGCCATGGACCAGGACATCCAGGCCCAGGCGTTCCTGAAGGGCGACGACGCTGGCGATCTCTGCGCGCATGGCTGTGTCGTAGGCGGCATCGTCGAGCTCACCCTTGCGCCAAGCGGCGCGGGCCTTACGGATCTCAGCGGTCTGAGGGAAGGATCCGATGGTGGTGGTGGGAAGCTCGGGAAGACCGAGGCGCTCGTCCTGGGCCGCCTTGCGCTCGGCGTAGGGGGCTCGAGTGCGGTCGGCGTCCGTGACGGCGTCGACGGCGGCGCGGACCTCGTCGCGGTGCACGCCCGGGTGGGCGGCGCGCTGCTTGCGCAGGTCGGCGTCCTGGGCGAGCTCTGCGGCGATGGCGTCACGGCCCGTCCCCAGGCCCTTGGCCAGGGTGATCACCTCGCCGACCTTCTGATCGGCGAAGGCGAGCCAGGAGCGGATCTCCGGGTCGATGGCGGTCTCGCGCTCGACATCGTGCGGCACGTGCTGCAAAGAGGTGGAGGTCGCCACCGTGATGGGAGTGCCCTCGGGAAGGCGCTCGCGCAGCTGCTCGAGCGTCTCCATGGCCCGGTTCAGGTCGGTGCGCCAGATGTTGCGTCCTGAGACGACGCCGGCAACGACGGCCTTGCCCTCCAGGGCGGCCAGGTCTCCGGCCTCCGGCAGGGAACCGGCCACGAGGTCGAGACCCACGGCCTCGATCGGGGCCTGCCCGAGCACGGGCAGGGCGTCACCCAGGGAGCCGTAGGTCCCGGCCACCAGGATCTGGGGGCGCTCCACGATGGCGCCCAGCCAGGTGTAGGCGTCACGCACGGCGTCGAGGACGCGCTGACGCTCGACGTTCCAGGAGTCGGAGACCAGGGCGGGCTCGTCGAGCTGGACCCAGGTGGCACCGGCCTCGTGCAGGTCCATGAGGAGATGACCGTAGGCGTGCAGGACGTCGCTGAGCCGGTCCAGGGGGTGGAAGCCCTCGGCGGCCTCATCGGAGGGCTTGGCCATGAGCAGGTAGCTCACCGGCCCCACGACGACGGGGCGCACCTCGATCCCAGCGGTCTGGGCCTCGCGGACCTGGTCGGCGATGGCGGTGTCGACGTAGCCGATGGGTGTGGAGGCGTCGATCTCGGGGACCAGGTAGTGGTAGTTGGAGTCCAGCCACTTGGTCATCTCCATGGCCGGGCGGGAGCCCTCACCGCGAGCCAGCGTGAAGTAGCCCTCGATGTCGAGGGCGCCGTCGGCGTCCAGCAGGTCACGGAAACGGGCGGGTGCGGCCCCCAGGGTGGCCGTCACCTGAAGAACCTGGTCGTAGAGGGTGAAGTCCGCCGGGACCGAGGCGGGCTGAGTCAGCCCCAGGTCCGTCAGGCGCGAGCGAGTCGCCCCGCGCAGCTCGGCAGCGGCGTGCCTGAGCTCATCGACGCTCAGGTTCCCCTTCCAGAAGGACTCCACGGCGCGTTTGAGCTCGCGGTCCCTGCCGATGCGGGGGTATCCCAGAATGGTGGCCCCCGGCAGGGGGGCGGAGGGGACCTGTGACTCGGTCACGGCGATCTCAGCCGGTGAGGCGGGGGCGACCGACTCAGGGGTGGCGCTCATGCGTTCTCCTTGGTGATGGTGGTGTGGGGCTGGACGGGGTGGCGGGAAGAGAGTGCTGCACCGGGAGAGCCGCAGCGCAGGAAGGAGGGGCCTCGGCCGGGCGTGGCCTGGAGGTATCCGCGATCGACGGCGTCACGCACCTCCCGATCGGGCGCGGCTCCGGCCAGGATGCCGCCCAGACGCAGGTGGCTGATGACGTCGAGGGCCGGCCGAGTGCGGTTGAAGGTGTACAGGTGCAGTCCGGGGGCCCCGGCACGCAGCAGGGCGGTGGCCAGGTCGAGCGTCGCACCAATACCGCGTTCCACGAGGGTTGCGCCACTGGCTGATCCCAGTGAGGATCGCAGGCTCTCGGGCACACGCACCCCGGTGAGCGCCTCAAGGCGGGTGAGCCGACGCAGGTCGGTCAGAGGGATCACCCCGGGAAGGATCGGGATGCTCACCCCCGCGTAGGAGGCCGCGTTGGTCAGCGCCACGTAGTCGGCCGCGTCGTAGAACACCTGGGTGATCGCCATGTCCGCTCCGGCGGCCTGCTTGGCGGCCAGGACCTCAATGGCCTCGATATGGTCACTGGTGGCCGGGTAGGCGGCCACGGCGATAGTGACGTGACGCCTGCCGTCACCGAAGAAGTCGGCCTCGACCTCCCGGATGACCCGGACGAGGTCGTCGGCGTGGCGCAGTTCCCCGGCGACGTCGTCGGCCCGGGTACCGGCTGGGGGGTCACCGCGCAGGGCGAGGAAGCGCCGCACTCCCATGCGAAGGAAGCGGGTGACGATGTCGACGGCCTCCTGCTTGCGGTAACCGATACAGGTCAGATGCGCCATGAGGGGAATGGTGCTGCACTCCAGCACGTGAGCGAGCACACTCTCGGACGGATTGGTCTGCTCCTGGACCACGCGCACGCGGGGCACGGCCTCACGCTGACCCGCCGCAGGCTCGGAAGGACTCTCCTCATGCCCCGCACCGCTGATCCCTCCTGCGGGGTCGGTGACGAAGGTGGGCCGGTAGGTCACCGAGACGAAGTCGGGCCCGGTGGCGAGGAGCCGGTCGATGCGGCCCCAGGTGGCGGAGGCGGCCTTACCCGGACGCGGGGGGAAGAGCTCCAGGCTGACGGTGGGCAATGGCCGGACGGCTCCGGTCTCAGCGTTACTCAAGCCGTCGCCGCGGCTCCCGGCCGTGGCTGTGGGCTCGGTGGGCTCATTGTCTCGCACATCGTCTCCATCGATCCTGGCTGAAGCACCCGCGTACCGGGTTGCTGCGGCGTCATGGAACCAGGTCTCTCGGCCGCTCTGGATGGTTGAGCGTATCAAACCACGGCTGTTTCCCACCCTCGCCGGCGTCCCACATAGCGAGAATGACTCCGCTCAGTCGCCGGTCCGGTCCTCGCCCCATGTCACCCAGCAGGCGAGCCGTTCCGGCGGAGCCCAGCTCGAGTCCCTGGTGCCGACCTCTCCGGTGGCGGACGAGACCACTAGGGAGGCCAGGCTCGGCTCTCCTCGAGCGGCGCAGTCGTGACTGACCATGGAGAGTAACGGTCCCATATGACGCGGCAGCACGCTCCGTCCGATCGAATCACTGAGCTCGCCGTAGGTGATGACCTCACGGTGCTGAGCGATTTCTATCAGAACGGAGCGTGCTGCGTTGGTGGCCTGGGCCAGCCTCGGGGTGAGCCGGCGCATCCTCTCCCCCACTGGGAAGTAGTCACCGACGGTGATGGCGAGCGGTTGAGACACAGTGCGATGATCCGGCTTGTCCGAGCTCTTCACAAGCTCGTTCCCGCTGGGCCCTCACCCCGAGGCCCGCATGATCAGCTGGCCATGCGACGACGCACCAGGATGAATCCACCTCCCAGGGCGATGGCGGCCACCGCCAGGACGATGGCGGTCATGCTGGCGCCGGTGAGCGGAAGACGGCCGCCACCGGTAGCTGCTGCAGCAGCAGCGGCCTGGCCCTGACCGGCCTGAGCGTTGCCGCCGGGTTTGGCGATGCTGGAGTTCTTCTGTCCAGCACCCGCCTTGGAGTCGGGGGTGTTGGCCCCCTGTGCGTCCTGGCCGGCGGTGCCGGTGGCACCATCAGCAGCGGTGGAGCCGTTGTTGTTCGGGGAGGCAGCGGCGGAGGGCTGGTTACCGCCGTTGTTACCAGCGTTGTCAGCCT
>NZ_MSKL01000031.1 GCF_001937665.1 Actinomyces oris
CGAATCCGGCTGGGGGTACGAGGGCGAGGCGCCTGCTCCACCGCATGGTGGAGCAGGCGCCTCGTGTTTTAGCGATGAGACCCGCTTATGCGGGTGACTGGAGCTCAGCTGCCTGTGGCGCGGAGGCCAGTAGGTCGCTGCCCGTTGTGACGGTGAGTCCTCGCTCCAGCAGTGAGCGCACGGCCCCCTCCAGGGCGGAGAACAGGGCCTCGGAGGGCTGCGTGCGCCCGTCGTGGCACAGCACCACCGATCCAGCGCCGGCAACGTCCTTGACGGCGCCGGCCGCCAACGCCGATGGCGTGTGAACGCTCCACAGCAACAGGTCCATCCTCCTCTGCGCGGCAATCATCATGGCCGGTGCGTCAACTCGGCCGTAAGGGGGCCGCCACAGGCGTGGAGAGGGTGCTCCGGCCGCCATGATCGCCTCGCACGTCCGGCTCACCGAGTCGTTCAGCTCCGAGAAGCTCACACCGTAGACGTCGGTGTGCACCCAGTTGTGGACCGCGACCTCATGCCCCTCGGCGACCTCCCGCGCGATCAGCTCGGGATGGGCCTTCACCGCTGATCCCAGAACGAAGAAGGTTGCCCGTACGTGCAACCTCGCCAGCATGTCGAGCACACGTGGAGTCCAACGAGGGTCTGGCCCGTCGTCGAAGGTCAGCGCCAGCTTTCCGGACTCCCCTCCGGTCTGAAACACCACCCGTGTCCCGAGCGCGCTGCCGGGGGCCGCGGGGCGAGGGGCCGTTCTTGCCGTGGGAGAGAGTCGGGTGTCATGCCAGTGAGTGGCTTCTGCGCCGGCGCCCGCGCCAAGGATGGCCGCCGTCGTTGCCAGGGCGGCCCTCCCCAGGAGGCCCCGCCGGCTCTTCTTGGCGGTGAGAGTCAACCGTGGCTCGAATGACGGAGGGGTTGTGGGGTTCCTGACGCGATCATCCGGCAGGCTCTTGGTTGTCACCGGTACATCGTAGAGCGATCCCGACAGGCCTCCGCGCCACTGGTCAGAACGTTGCGGAACCGCGACGGAATCGAACTGGATCGCACCGTATCAATCGATAATCAGAGCATCCTCGGTAGGATGCCCGCGTGACGAACTTTCCCGCGCTGAAGACCCCCGGCCCCCTCGCTGATGGCGCCATGCGCATCACTCCCCTGGGGGGCCTGGGTGAGGTCGGCCGTAACATGACCGTCTTCGAGCTGGACGGCAAGCTGCTCATCGTCGACTGCGGTGTGCTCTTCCCCGAGGAGGATCAGCCGGGCGTCGACCTCATCCTTCCCGACTTCTCCTCCATCGAGCACCGTATCGACGACGTCGTCGCCCTGGTCCTGACCCACGGGCACGAGGACCACATCGGGGGCGTGCCGTACCTGCTGCGGCTGCGTGAGGACATCCCCCTGGTGGGAAGTGAGCTCACTCTGGCCTTCGTGGAGGCCAAGCTCAAGGAGCACCGTATTCGCCCGGTGCTGCGCCAGGTCATTGAGCATGAGGAGGTCTCCTACGCCCCCTTCGACCTGGAGTTCGTGGCCGTCAACCACTCCATCCCCGACGCCATGGCCGTCATGATCCGGACCGATGCCGGCAACGTCCTGGCCACCGGTGACTTCAAGATGGACTCCCTGCCCATCGACGGGCGCATCACGGACCTGCGCTCCTTCGCCCGCTTCGGTGAGGAGGGCGTCGACCTGTTCTGCGTGGACTCCACGAACGCCGAGGTCCCCGGCATGGTCGGCCATGAGGGCGAGATCGGCCAGGTCCTGGACAATGTCTTCGCCGACTCCGACGGGCAGATCGTCGTGGCATCCTTCGCCAGCCACGTCCACCGGGTCCAGCAGGTCCTCGACGCGGCCGCCCTGCACGGCAGGCGGGTCGCCCTCGTGGGGCGCTCCATGGTTCGCAACATGGGTATCGCCTCCGAGCGTGGCTACCTCAAGGTCCCCGCCGGCGTCCTCATCGATGCCCGCGACATCACCTCACTGCCCCCGCACGAGAGAGTCCTCATGGTCACCGGCTCGCAGGGTGAGCCGATGGCGGCCTTGTCCCGGATGGCCCACTCCGAGCACCGCAGCGTCACCATTGAGCCCGGCGACACCGTCATCTTCGCCTCCTCCCTCATCCCCGGCAACGAGAACTCCGTCTTCCGGGTCATCAACCAGCTCATGCGTCTGGGCGCGCGCGTGGTCCATCAGGGCAATGCCAAGGTCCACGTCTCCGGACACGCCTCGTCCGAGGAGCTGCTTCACGTCTACAACATCGTCCAGCCCCGCAACGTCATGCCCATTCACGGTGAGATCCGTCATCTGGTGGCCAACGGTGGGCTCGCCGTCAAGACAGGAATCGCCCCTGAGCGGGTCATGCTGTGCGAGGACGGCGTGGCCGTCGACCTGGACGGGGGAGTGGCCCGCATCGCCGGCCAGGTGCCCTGCGGCTACATCTACGTCGACGGCTCCTCAGTGGGGGAGATCGATGAGGCCGAGCTCAAGGACCGCCGCATCCTGGCGGAGGAGGGCTTCGTCTCCGTCTATGCCGTGGTGGAGACCACAACCGGGACGATCCTGGCCGGTCCTCACATCCAGGCGCGGGGCGTGGCCGAGGACGACTCGGTCTTCGAGGAGATCCTTCCCGATGTGACCGAGGCCCTGTCCGCCGCGCTGGAGACCGGGAAGGCGGACGCCTACTCCCTCCAGCAGGTCATGCGCCGCACCCTGGGACGCTGGATCGGGCGCCGTCTCAGGCGCCGTCCCATGATCGTCCCGGTCGTCGTCGAGGCATAGCAGGAGGGTGCTTACTGCATGACTCTGTTCCGGCCCGCGTGCTTCATATCCACAGGATCCATCCTCATCGACATCCCCCTCCACGTCAGCCGTGTGCCGACGCCGGGAGGGGCGATCACCGGGGCGTCGTCAGGTCCGGTCGTCGGTGGTGGGTACACCGTGGTCTCGGCCGCGGCCCGGCAGGGCGTCCCCACTGCCTTGGCCGCGACCCTGGGAACCGGTCCCAACTCCGCGCGGGTACGTGAGTCGATGCACCTGGACCGGGTCGAGCTGCTCGTCGAGGAGCTTGTCGGGGACATCGGCACCTGCACCGCTCTTATCGAGCCCTCCGGCCGACGTACCTTCATCACCACCGCGGGCGTCGAGGGAGAGCCCCAGCGCGAGGACCTCGAGAGCATCGACCTGAGAGCCGGGGACTGGGTCTACGCCACCGGTTATGACCTCGCCCACCACACGAGCCGCGGCATCCTGGTCGACTGGCTCCTGTCGATCCCCGACGGCGTCGGGCTGGTGATCGACCTTGGCCCGGTCCAGCCCGATATCCCTGACCAGGTGCTTCTGCCACTGCTGGCTCGAGCGACGATGCTGACCGGGAACGACCTGGAGATGAGCCGGCTCGAGGAGCGCCTGGGCGGTACGAACGCCATTCGAGAGGCCTGTCCGCAAGCGCTGATCGTCCATCGTACCGGCGTCCACGGCTGCGTTCTCCACCCGGTGGGCGGCGAGGCGATCGAGGTCCCCGGTTTCGTGCGTGAGGTCGTGGACACGACGGGTGCGGGAGACACGCATACCGGTGTCCTGGTCGCCGGCCTTCTTGACGGGCTCGACGTTGTTGAGGCGGCCAGGCGTGCCAATGCGGCCGCAGCCCACGCCGTTGCGTGCGCCGGCCCGGCCCAGGCGCCGCTGCGTGAGACGATCGATGAGTTCCTCCGGGCCGGTGACGAGAGGCCCTGAGAGGTCCTGGGCCGCGGCAGTCCCTCTCGCCACGGGATGAGCCCCTCATCGAGCTACGGCACCAAGAAGGTGACGTGTCTCCGGCCGGCGCAGGCGGCGTGGCAAGGCCGTTGAGAGCAAGAATCCGATAGTTTCTAGAGCATCATGGCCAATCGTCGCACCACGAGAACATCTGCGCCTTCGTCGGGAACCGGCAGAGGGCGTAATCGAGGTGGCTCCGCCCCAGGGGCCGCTCCCTTCGCTGCGCCCGGTACGGGCCCCTCCGGTGGGCGTTACCGCCGTACCGGCTGGGCCTTCCTCATCCTGGCCCTCGCTGCGGTTCTGGCGCTGCGCGAGTGGTTCGGGATCTCCGGGGCCGCAGGTGATCTCCTGCACCACATCGCTGCGGGTCCCGTTGGTGTCCTGGGCATCTTCGTGCCCCCGCTCCTGGCGGCGCTGGGGGTCGCCATGCTCCGGGTCCACAGCCTGGGTGCGGTGCACGCGCGGGTCTCCGTGGGCTGCCTGGGACTGCTGACGGCTCTGACCGGAATGATCCAGGTCGGCAGCGGCAACCCGGTCCTCAGGGGCAATATCGGCGGCCTGGAGAGCGCCGGAGGACTGTTGGGGTGGCTGGTGGGCTACCCCCTGGCGGCGCTGTTCTCCTCCGTGGGGGCCTTCATCCTGTTCATCCTCCTGACTGTGTTCTCCGCCCTGGTCATGTCCGGCAAGACCGTTGCCGAGATCCGCGAGCTGCTGGAGCAGTACCGGACCGCGGACGGTGACGAGGCATCCCACGGCGCCGGTGGTTCCGGTGACTCCCTGGCCCGGCGCCTGCTCGGACGGGCGCGTGGAGGCTCCGGGCGCACCGGTGCCTCGGGAGGCGATCCGGATCAGACGGCGCTCCTGGACTCCTACGACGGCGACGAGCCCTTCCGCTCCGCCCTGGAGGTGGAGGAGTCGGCCTCCCGCAAGCGGGGCAGTGGCCGGCGTAAGCGCTCGGCTGACCGAGAGGCCCAGCAGACGGCGATCACCGATCTCTTCGAACCGGGCGGCGATCCCGACGGCCACTCGGAGAATGCCGCCTTCGTCGTCCCGGACATGGGTGAGGAGAGCGACGCCGTTGCCTCCTCGGCACCCTCGGCCGCCTCTCCTACCCGGACCAGGCCGGCCGGCCCGACAGGTGGCCCCGCGGTGGCCGGCTCGGCCGCTGGGGGACAGCGCAAGTCCTCATCGCCCAAGCGCTCTGCCCCGCAGTCGCCGTCCGGCTTCGACGCCGTCACCGAGGAGACCCCCGCGGCCCCGCTCGATGAGCCCGACCTCGCCGACCAGATCGCCATGAGCGACCTGAGCAACATGGCCCTGCCCGACGGCTCGACCTACACCCTGCCCGAGGACGCGCTGCTCGGCCCCGGCCCGGGGCACTCCACCCGCACCCCCGCCAACGACGCCATCGTCGAGGCGCTGCAGAACGTCTTCTCCGAGTTCAACGTGGACGCCACGGTCACCGGCTACACACGCGGTCCTCAGGTCACCCGCTACGAGGTCCACCGGGGCCGGGGGGTCAACGTCTCCCGTATCACGGGGCTGGAGAAGAACATCGCCTATGCGGTGGCCTCCGACGAGATCCGTCTGCTGACCCCCATTCCGGGCAAGAGCGCCATCGGCATCGAGATCCCCAACAGCGACCGGGAGATGGTCAAGCTCGGTGACGTTCTGCGCTCCCAGGCCGCGCGCAAGCAGGCGCACCCGCTGGTGGTCGGGCTGGGCAAGAACGTGGAGGGCGACTACGTCGTCACCAACCTGGCCAAGACCCCGCACCTGCTGGTGGCCGGCCAGACCGGTTCGGGTAAGTCCTCCTTCGTCAACTCGATGATCACATCGATCATGATGCGTGCCACGCCCGAGGAGGTGCGCATGGTGCTGGTGGACCCCAAGCGGGTGGAGCTGACCATCTACGAGGGCATCCCGCACCTCATCACCCCGATCATCACCTCCCCGAAGAAGGCGGCCGAGGCCCTGGAGTGGGTGGTGCGGGAGATGGATGCCCGCTACGACGACCTGGCCTCCTTCGGCTTCAAGCACATCGACGACTTCAACAAGGCGGTGCGCGCCGGAGAGGTCCAGCCCCTGCCGGGCTCCCAGCGGGAGCTGAGCCCCTACCCCTACCTCCTGGTCGTCGTCGACGAGCTCGCCGATCTCATGATGACCGCCCCCAAGGACGTGGAGGCATCCATCCAGCGCATCACCCAGCTGGCCCGTGCCGCCGGGATCCACCTGGTCCTGGCCACCCAGAGACCCGTCGCCCAGGTGGTCACCGGCCTCATCAAGTCCAACGTGCCCTCGCGCCTGGCCTTCGCCACGGCCTCGCAGCTGGACTCCCGGGTCATCCTCGACCAGAACGGTGCCGAGACGCTCACCGGCCAGGGCGATGCCCTCTACCTGGGACCGGGCGCCTCGACGCCGGTGCGCATCCAGGGCTCCTGGGTCACCGAGTCCGAGATCCGCTCCGTCGTCGAGCACGTCAAGTCCCAGCTGACGCCCGAGTACCGCGAGGATGTCGTCGTCCCGGAGGTCAAGAAGCAGATCGACGAGGAGATCGGCGACGACATGGACCTGCTCCTGCAGGCCGCCGAGCTCATCATCTCCAGTCAGTTCGGCTCCACCTCCATGCTCCAGCGCAAGCTGCGTGTCGGCTTCGCCAAGGCCGGACGTCTCATGGACCTGCTGGAGTCCCGCGAGGTCGTCGGCCCCTCTGAGGGCTCCAAGGCCCGCGACGTCCTCGTCCAACCTGAGCAGCTCGAGGAGACCCTGGCCTGGATCAAGGGTGAGGGCGGTGCGCCCGGAAGCGCTGAGACTCCCGAGAGCTCTGATGGTTCTCAGGGCGAGCCCGGCTCCGACGTCCCGTCGGCTCCGGCTTCGGGTGACCCTCGTACCGCGGTCATGCCGGCGAACCGTTACAGCACGGATCCGTTGGAGGTCGCCTCGAGCCTGCCGGAGTCGGAGTCCTGGGACGATACGTCCGCCGAGGAGGACTCCGAGGACGCCTGGTCACTCACTGGCCGCGGCTCATCGTGGTGATGAGGAGGCCGCTGCCGTGCCCGGAGGGTCCAGGCGCGCTCCCGCTCGTTTGATGACCTCTTCCCGACTGAGGATCTTCGGGGCCGGTCCGGTGGATTTCGGTGGTGTGGTGGACATGGTCGAGGCGTCCTTGACGTCTGAGGTGAGCATGCTCCAGCGCCGATCGATCTCCTCCTTGCCCAGACCCAGGCCGGCAGGACGCTCACCGTTGTGCAGGGCCGCCAGGTCTCTGACCTTGTAGCCGCCCTCCTGATCCATCGTGAACGGGTGCCAGTTCAGCTTGTCCACGCTCACCGAGCCGTCGGCGTGGGAAGTGATGTCGCCCCAGACCAGCTGACCGACGTCGGACAGCGGAGCGCAGCACCCTTCGTCCTGGTTGGAGATGTAGTTGCCGGCCGAGTACGACACCCACATCCCCTTGCCCTCGACTCCTCCGGAGAGCTTCTCGGCGGGCTGAGGCACATGCGGATGAGCACCGAAGAGGATGTCGACCTGCCCGCTGTCGGCGAGAGACCGGGCGTAGGAGACCTGATCGTTATCGGGCGTGGTCTCGTACTCCTGACCGATCTGGGAGTGGACGACGACAAGGTCGGCACCCGCCGCACGGGCTGACTTCGCTGCCTTCGTGATGGCGCCGACGTCGTTGAGCGACACCGAGTGTCCGGTGGGATCGTCGAGGCCGTTGAGGTCCTTGGTCGTGGAGATCTGGGCCACGGTCACTGTGCGCCCTCCCCGTGCGAGCTCGTAGAGTGCGAAGGGCACGGAAGCGTCCTCCTTGCTCCGGTAGGTGCCCGCGTGCCCCATCCCGTGAGCGTCCAGGGCGTCCAGGGTGGCGATGACTCCGGCCTCACCCCGGTCGGCGGCGTGGTTGGAGGCGGTCGCGCAGCCGTCCCACCCGGATCTGGCCAAGGCGCCGACGACCTCGGAAGAGGTGCCGAAGGAGGGATAGCCCGAGTAAATCCCGTCCGGAGCGACGGGAACCTCCATGCCGCACAGGGCCAGATCCAGGCCCTCGACCCAGGGGGTCTCAGCGGCAACGTTGTCGGTGATGTCCCCTGAGGCTCCCGGAGTGGATTCCATCACCGGCATGTGCATGAGGACGTCCCCGGCGTAACCCACGGTGAAGTGCACGTCCTGCGAGCCGCTGGTGCCGGTGGAGCCGGACGGAGCCGGAGACTGAGTCGGCAGAGACTGATCCGAGCTCGTCGAGCAGCCGCTCAGCACGACGGACGTGGTGAGAACGGCGGCGGTGAGGAGGAGCGGACCTCGTGGCCGGTGGGCGACACGTGCGGTACGCGGCGAGTCACGTGGCTCCCCGGAGGCGCGGTGCCGGGGAGCCACGTTGTCGGAAGCTGCCAAAGATGGTGAGAGAAGCATGGAGGGAAGCATGATGGTAATGAATGTAAGAACTGAACCTTAACAGCATGTGCGCGGCCCGTGCTCTTCTCAGCGGCATGAGGCAGAAGTGCGGAAATGCCGGAGAACCGTGGGTGACTACCGAGCCCCTGTTGCACATCGCATGCGGCGGCGTCAGGGCGCGCACGGTGGCGGCATGCGGATGCGACGTTGTCCGAGAAGATGGATCGAGGTTTCTCCGTCGGCCAGAGGCCGTGCACGACTAGGCTGACCTTGATGAACGCCCCGACCGCCCCGGACGGCGCCGCGCAGTCAGAGCAGGCGCCGCTGCTCAACGTCGCCAACGCACTGACGGTGCTGCGCCTGCTGCTCGTTCCCGTTTTCATCTGGCTCTCCCTGCTGCCGGGGGACAGAGCCGGGCTCGCCGCGGTCGTGGTCTTCGTCGTGGCGGCCTTCACGGACCGTCTTGACGGTCAGCTGGCGCGCTCGCGGGGGCTGGTGACCTCCTTCGGCAAGATCGCCGATCCCATCGCGGACAAGGCGCTGACCCTGTCCGCCTTCGTCCTGCTGAGCGTCAACCACCGACTGTGGTGGTGGGTCACCATCCTCATCGTCGTGCGCGAGCTCGGCATCACGGTCATGCGTTTCTTCATGCTGCGCCGCGCCGTGATGGCGGCATCGCGCGGCGGCAAGATCAAGACGACCCTTCAGATGGTGGGGCTGGTCGGGCTGCTCACGCCTTGGTCCACGCTGCTGCCCGCGGGCCTGGCCGCGTTCCTGACCAAGGCGGCCTATGTCGTCGTGGCTGCAGCGCTCATCGTCACGGTGGTGACCGGCCTGGACTATGTCCGCGAGGCGATGCGGTTGAGCCGCCAGAATGGATCGAGTGGCCAGTGACCGTCCCGAGGCGGAAGCCATGGTGATCGAGGGTGCGCGCGACGTCGAGGACTGCACCCGCGTCGCGACCTCCCTCCTGCGCGCCGCCGCGGAGCTCGGGGTGACTCTGGCGATCGCTGAGTCGCTGACGGGCGGGCAGGTCTCCTCCAGCCTGGTGGAGGTTCCCGGTGCCTCACGTGTGCTCGTGGGAGCGGTCGTCGCCTACGCCACCCGGATCAAGGCGCAGGTCCTCGGGGTCGATGCCGCGCACCTGGAGCGGACCGGGCCGGTGGACCGCGATGTCGCCCTGCAGATGGCGCACGGCGTGCGCCGGCTCCTCGGGGCCGATCTGGGGCTGGCGACCACCGGGGTGGCTGGGCCGGGGACGGCCGACGGTCATTCGGCGGGAACGGTCCATATAGCCGTCGTCGGTCCGTGGGGTGAGGAGCATCGCGAGCTGCACCTGAGCGGTGACCGCTCGCAGATCCGGCGCGCCACCGTGATGGAGGTGTTCGAGCTGGCCATCGGTTTTCTGCGGGAAGAAGGTCGTGGGAGACGGCTCTGAGTGCTTCTCATCGACGACTGACCAACTACAGACCACAGACTAAGACGTATTTCAGATTTCTCTCAGGAATGCCGGTAGAGTGGTTCTCAACGTCACCGGAGCCGGAGAGCTGGCCTCGCGTGGCGGGAATGAATCCACGACGTGAATGGTTGTGCTAGACGATGAACAACACGACTCACCCCCGCACCACTCGCCCGATCAACAACCGGATGCCGATGCGCCAGGGACCCGGGGCAGGGTACGGTGTGTCCGTGGACACCCCGAAGCACGAGAATGTCGTTCTGCGCCGCGAGATCGGAGAAGTCCTGCGTGGCGTCCGACAGCACCAGGGGCGTACGCTGCGCGAGGTCTCCTCGCAGGCCCGCGTCTCCCTGGGGTACCTCTCCGAGGTCGAGCGCGGCCAGAAGGAGGCATCCTCCGAGCTGCTCGCCTCCATCTGCCAGGCGCTTGACGCCCCCCTGTCCATGGTGCTGCGTGAGGTCTCCGACCGCATCGCCCTGACCGAAGGCGTCATGATTCCGGACACAGTTCCCGATGAGCTCGTGCGTCAGCAGGGGGTTGCCCTGCGGTGACCATCCGCTGACGCCCTCAGCGCGGTGCTCTCACGGCGCCTGAGGTCGTTACCAGTGAGCCGACCTTCCCGGCGGTGGGGCCACGATCAGTGGACTCGCCGCCGGGTTGCCTGTTGAGGAAGGGGGAGTGGTGAAGCACTCGGAGTTCTGGAACGCCGTCGAGACGGTCTTCGGTCCGGCCTATGGCCGATCGCTGGCACAGGACCTGGTTCTTCCGGGACTGGGCGTGACCTGCGTGCAGGCGCTCGACGACGGTGTGGCGCCGGAACGGGTCTGGGGCCTTCTGTGCGACGAGACCGAGCGCTCGGATGCCGAGCGTTGGATCTTCCGCTCTGATCCCCGTCGATGAGCTCGGGTGACGGTGAGGGCGGTGAGGTGGAGCTCGGGGGCGCCGACACGCGCGTGACGATGATGTCATGATCGAACAGGTGTTCGGGTACTGTTCTCCACGAACGACGACGACGCCCCTTGAGTCCACAGGGCTGATGAGGGGCGGAGATAGATGTCAGTGGTCAGGCATACCGTCGTTGGTGAGCCCCGGAGAGGGGACCTCGCCGAAGTTGACCAGCCATGCCCGCCGCGGCTGCGCGCCGCCCTGAGAACCGAGGTAGAACAATGCCTGCTGCCAGCCAGACCCAGGACCGCTCCAAGGCCCTGGCCACAGCCCTCGCCCAGATCGACAAGAGCTTCGGTAAGGGATCCGTCATGCGCCTGGGGGACGACACCCGTCCTCCGGTCTCCGTCATCCCGACGGGATCGGTTGCCCTCGACGTGGCTCTGGGAGTCGGGGGACTCCCGAGGGGACGCATCATCGAGGTCTACGGGCCGGAGTCCTCCGGAAAGACCACCGTTGCCCTGCACGCCGTGGCCAGTGCGCAGCGGGCCGGCGGGAACGCGGCCTTCATCGACGCCGAGCACGCCCTCGACCCGGTCTACGCCAAAGCCCTGGGCGTCGACATCGACAACCTCCTGGTCTCACAGCCGGACACCGGGGAGCAGGCCCTGGAGATCACCGACATGCTGGTGCGCTCGGGCGGTCTGGACATCATCGTCATCGACTCCGTGGCGGCCCTGGTCCCCAAGGCCGAGATCGAGGGGGAGATGGGGGACTCTCACGTCGGTCTCCAGGCCCGCCTCATGAGCCAGGCGCTGCGTAAGATCACCGGTGCACTGTCCTCCACCGGCACCACCGCCATCTTCATCAACCAGCTGCGTGAGAAGATCGGTGTGTTCTTCGGCAACCCGGAGACCACCACCGGTGGGAAGGCCCTGAAGTTCTACGCCTCCGTACGCCTGGACGTGCGCCGCATCGGCGGGCTCAAGGACGGTGACCAGCCCGTGGGCAACCGCAC
The DNA here is from genome assembly GCF_001937665.1 of Actinomyces oris. Lineage (GTDB taxonomy): Bacteria > Actinomycetota > Actinomycetes > Actinomycetales > Actinomycetaceae > Actinomyces > Actinomyces stomatis. Next base: position 11,499 of record NZ_MSKL01000031.1, read on the forward strand.
CCGGGTCAAGGTCGTCAAGAACAAGATGGCGCCGCCCTTCAAGCAGGCCGAGTTCGACATCCTCTACGGCCAGGGCATCTCCCGTGAGGGCAGCCTGCTGGACCTGGGCGTGGACAACGGCGTGGTGCGCAAGTCGGGGGCCTGGTTCACCTACGGGGAGGACCAGCTCGGTCAGGGCAAGGAGAACGCCCGCAACTTCCTCAAGGACAACCCGCAGCTGGCCGCCGAGATCGAGGAGAAGATCCTCGCGGCCCTGGGGATCGGCGAACCCGGCCGCAAGGCCCGCGAGGCTGAGGAGATGGCCGCCGCCGAGGCGGCTGTGGCTGCAGCCGCCGTCCCGGTGGACAGCGGGGACACTGCCGCCACGAGCGCGGTCAAGAACGCCCGGGGGCGAGGGAAGAAGACCACCGCCGCCGCTAAGGCGTCCAAGAGCGTGAAGACGCCCAAGGAGGCGTCGTCGGATGAGCCGGACACCATCTTCGGTGAGGACGCCGGCGGGTTCTGATGCCCTGGCTCATCCCTGACGCCCACGCGCAGGCGGTCGAGGCGGCGCGGGAGATCGTCCTGCGCCGCCTCGACCGCAGTGCGGCTCCTCGTGCGGCCCTGGAGGAACTGCTCGAGCGCAAGGAGGTGGACCCCCGTGTGGCCGCCGAGGTCCTCGACCGTCTGGAGGCGGCCGGGGTCATTGATGACACCGCCTATGCGGCCCGCCTGGCGCGCACCCGCTTCGCGGAGAAGGGGGCGGCCAGACGAGCCATCGCCGAGGAGCTGCGGCGCAAGGGACTGGGTGAGCGGGACGTCACCGCTGCCCTCGGGCAGATCAACTCCGACGACGAGGACGCGGCGGCGCTGGCGCTGGCTCGCAAGAAGCTGTCCGCCACTCGCCACCTGCCCTGGGAGGTGCGCCGGCGCCGCACCGCGGCCGTGCTGGGGCGCAAGGGCTACAGCCGGGAAGTGACCATGCGGGCCATTGCTGCCGCTCATGCCGAGGAACCGGACTGAGAATCGGGTCTGTTCGGGCCTCGAGAAGCCCGAGGCTCTCTCCGGCCGACTAGGCTTGTCCCATGACCCAGGTGATTCCGGCTACTGGCGGCCCCCACGCCCCGGTTGACCTCCAAACGTTGGCGGCCTCAGCGGGAATCGCCGCCGAGCACGTCATTCCCCACGGCCGTGATGTGGCCAAGATCGACCTGCGCGTACTGGAATCCAGCAAGCGCGTGAGCAGCAGCGGTGCGAGTACCGCCCACTACGTCGTCGTCACTGCGATCACACCGACGCCTTTCGGCGAGGGCAAGACGACCACGGCCATCGGACTGGCCCAGGGGCTCACCCGTCTGGGAGAGCAGGCCGTCCTCACCCTGCGCCAGTCGGCCATGGGACCCACCTTCGGCATCAAGGGCGGAGCCGGAGGCTCCGGGGGCGCCCGCATCCTGCCGGCTGAACGGATGAACCTGCACCTGACCGGCGACTTCCACGCCATCACCGCCGCCCACAACCTCCTGTCGGCGATGATCGACAACCACCTGCACCACGGCAATGAGCTCGACATCGACGAGCGCACCATCACCTGGCCCCGGGTCCTGGACGTCAACGACCGCGCCCTGCGCCATATCGTGACCGGCCTGGGGACAAAAGTCGACGGTGTCACCCGGCAGGCCTCCTTCGACATCACCCCGGCCAGCGAGCTCATGGTCATCATGTCTCTGGCTGTGGACCTGGCCGACCTGCGCAATCGCCTGGGGCGCATCGTCATCGGCCGCAATCGCAGTGGGGAGTGGATCAGTGCCGAGGACCTCAAGGCAGCAGGGGCCATGTGCGCCGTCCTGCGCGACGCGCTCGAGCCCAACCTCCTGCGCACCGGTGAGGGCACGCCCGTCCTGGTCCACACCGGCCCCTTCGGCAATATTGCCACCGGATGCTCCTCGGTCATCGCCGACCGCGTCGCCGCGGCAGGAGCCCGCGACGGCGGCTACATCCTCACCGAGGCCGGCTTCGGATCCGACATGGGCCTGGAGCGCTTCGTTGACCTCAAGTGCGCTGTCTCCGGTATGCACCCGAGTGCCGCCGTCGTCGTGGTCACCATCAGGGCGCTCAAGGCCCACTGCGGGCGCTACCGCCTCGTCAGCGGCAAGGACCTTCCCGAGGAGATGCTCCAGGAGAACATCGAGGACGTGCGCGCCGGCGCCGCCAACCTGCTCAAGCACCTGCAGATCGTGCGGGGCTTCGGCATCACCCCGGTCGTGGCCGTCAACGTCTTCCCCACCGACCACGACAGCGAGATCGAGGAGGTGAGGCGCATCGCCCACGACGCCGGAGCCCGGGTCGCGATCTGTCACCCCGTCACCAGGGGAGGCGAGGGGTGCCTCGACCTGGCCGGAGCCGTCGTCGAGGCCTGTCAGGAGGCGGACGAACCGGTCGCCACCCACCCTGCCTACGAGCCACAGGACGACCTGCGCACCAAGATCGCCAAGGTTGCCGACCTCTACGGCGCCGACGGCGTGGACTACACCCCCGCCGCCGGTAGGCTGCTGGACGCCTACGAGCGGGACGGCTTCGGGAACCTGCCCGTCGTCGTCGCCAAGACCCCGCTGTCCCTGTCCGCCGAGCCCGGCCGCAAGGGCGTGCCCACCGGGTGGCGCCTGCCGGTGCGCGAGGTGCGTCTGGCCGCGGGGGCCGGCTACGTCTACGCGATCTGCGGCAACCTGTCAACCATGCCGGGTCTGCCGAGCCACCCCGCCGCCGAGCGCATCGACGTCGACGTCGTCACCGGGGAGATCGTGGGGCTGCGCTGAGAAGTCACGGGCCGGGTCCGGCGATATGCCGGACCCGGCCCGTGACTGGGCAGGAGCAACCGTGCTGTCAGCTCTTCTCGTGCTTGGAGGTCTCGAAGAGGAGGTTGACCTGCTCGTTGTACTTCGTCAGCGTTGAGGCGGATACCCGGTTCGCCCACAGGTCGTCCGTCGCGGGCTTCATGATGGCGGCCACGTCTGCGCCGAAGTAGGTCAGTGGGAAGAAGAAGGTGGACTTGTCCTCCAGGTGCTGGGTGAAGGGCTTGGTGGGCAGGCCAGTTTCCTCGAAGACCTTCACTGCCTTGTCAGTGGAGGAGGCGATCGCCGGGAAGACGATTCCGTGAGAGGCCACGATGTCCTGCGCCTCGGCGGTTCCCAGGAAGGCCACCCACTTGGAGGCATTGTCGATGTTGGCCGACTGCTTGGAGATCGAGTCGCCCAGTCCGTTGAACAGGGAGACCGACTTGCCGCTGGGGCCCACTGGGTTCGCGGCGATCCCGACCTTGACGTCGAGCTTGGCGTAGGTGCTGAACATCCACGAGCCGTTGAAGCACATGGCGACCTTGCCGCTGCCGAGTTGGACGTCGGTGCTGGTCGTGGAGGAGAAGGCACCACGAGGAGGCATATAACCCTTGTCCACCAGACCGAAGTACCAGTCCATCGTGTCCTGGAAGACCTTCTCGTCGTAGCGGTAGTGGTTCCCCCACGTTTCCTTGTTCGTATAGAACCAGTCGCCGGCCGAGCCGGTGAAGGGACTCCACTGGGTCTGGCCGTCCCCGGTGCCGGCGTCCTGGATGCCCAGGCCGTAGACGGCCACGCGATTCTTATCGAAACCGGGCTCGTCACCTCGCACGCCGTTCTTGTCCACGGTCAGGCGGGCGAGGATCTTCTCGAAGGTTCCGCCGTCAGTGGGGTTCCAGGACCAACCGGCTAGATCGGCCTTGGTCAGGCCCGCCTGGGTGAGCATGTCCCGGTTGTAGAAGACCGCCACGGTGTCCCAGTCCTTGGGGCAGCCGTACTGGTGGCCGTCCTCCCCCTTCCACAGGTCGATGAGTCCCTCCTGGAAGGCGGACTCGTCGACACCGGACCAGGCGGCCTGCTTCTCCAGCGGGACCAGGACCTCCAGGTCTACGAACTGGGCGAACTTGGAGATGTGGTCGGTGAAGGCGTCCGGGCCGGTCCCGGCGATGAAACCGGCCGTCAGCTTGGTCCAGTAGTCGACCCAGGCGATCTGGGTGATATTGACCTTGATGCCGGTCTTGGCCTCGAAGGCCTTGGCGCAGGCCTCATAGGCGGGCAGCTGGCTGGCGTCCCACATCCAGTACTCGACGGCGTCGGATCCCGACTTCCTGGAGCCGCCGGAGCATGCGGCCAGGGTCAGGGCGGCCGCGCCCGAGGCCAGGCCGCATAGGAGGCTGCGGCGCGACAGTGAGGAACGAAGAGGGCTGATCGGTTGAGTCGTCATCTGGTGCCTCACTTGATTCCGGTAAAGCCGATGGAGTTGACGATGCGCCGGGCGAAGGCCATGAACAGCAGGAGCATCGGGAGGGCTGCCACCAGGGTGGCGGCCATGAGCCCGGCCCAGTCGGGACCGGTCTGCGGGGCCTGGGAGCGGAAGACCGCCAGGGCCACCGTGAGGACCCGTGAGGAGTCCGTGTAGGAGACCAGCAGGGGCCAGAAGTAGTCGTTCCAGGCCGTGATGTAGGTCAGGATCGCCAGCGTCGAGATCGGGGCCTTGGCCATGGGCAGGATGAGGGTGAAGAACACCCGTACCTTGGAGGCTCCGTCGAGCAGCGCGGCCTCCTCCAGCTCGCGCGGGATGTTCATGAAGAACTGTTTGAGGAAGAACACCGCGAAGGGCGTCATGAACATGGTCGGCAGCGCCACCCCGAGGAAGGTGTCGATGAGGTGGAGCTGCTTGACCAGCACGAAGTTGGGCAGGAGCGTGAAGATCGAGGGGACCATGAGGGCTCCCAGGAACACGGCGAAGACCGTGTCGCGTCCCTTCCAGCGCAGGCGGGAGAAGGAGTAGGCGGCCATCGCCGAGAAGAAGACCTGCCCAACGGTGACCAGTGTGGAGATGATGACCGAGTTGCGCAGGTAGAGCCAGAAGTTGATGGCTGCGCCGCTGCCGCCGTCGGCCAGGGCCTCCTCGGTGGACTGCATGCCGAAGACGCGGGCGAAGCCGCGCAGGTTGATGTCCACCGGCAGCAGGCTGGTGGGGTGGGCCGTGATGCCCGCGTTGGAGGACAGCGCCGTACGCAGGACCCAGTAGAAGGGCAGGAGCGTGAACAGCATGATGAGGATCATCGCCGCCCAGGCCAGGGCCTTGCCGACGGTGAGCCGGCGGCCGGGGGCCTCCGAGGACGCCGCAGCAGCTGCCTTGGGGGACTTTGCGGAGGACACGGATGCGGTTGTCGTTGTCATGGGTGGTCCTCCTCAGTCCAGGTCCGTCTCGCCGGCACGGGTCATGCGGTACTGCAGGATCGTGATCGCGGCCAGGACGAGCAGCAGCCCCACCGCCATGGCGGAGGCGTATCCGAACTGGAAGCGCCCGAAGGCCATGTCGTAGATGTAGTACTGCAGCACGCGGGTGGCGTTGACGGGGCCGCCCTGGGTGGCCACCGAGACGGTGTCGAAGACCTGGAAGGAGCCGATCATCGTCATGATGAGCACGAGTGCCAGGATGGGACGCAGCAGCGGGACGGTGATCCTCCAGAACATCCGCCACTCGCTGGCGCCGTCCACCTTGCCGGCCTCGTAGACCGTGCTCGGGATCGACTGCAGGCCCGCGAAGATGAGCAGGGCCGTGTAGCCCACGTGCCGCCACACGTTGATGATCGCGATGGTGGGGATGGCCATCGACGAGGAGAAGAAGTCCACGGCAGAGCCCGTCAGGGACTCCAGGAGCTGATTGGTGATACCCAACGTGTTGTCCAGGATCCACAGCCACAGCATGGCGGCGACCACGTTGGAGACCAGGTAGGGCGTCAGCACGATGGATCGTACGAAGGTGGACTGGGTCAGGCGCTGCATGAGGACGGCGATGAGGAACGCCAGGATCGTCTGCAGGCCGATATTGATGACCACGTACTCCACGGTGACGACGACGGCGTTCCAGAAGGTGTCGTCCTGAACCATGCGTTTGTAGTTGTCCAGGCCGGTGAACTCCTCGGGGGTCAGGAGGTTGTACTCGGTGAAGGACAACCAGATGCCTCGGATGAGGGGCCAGATGTAGAAGGCGACGAGGCCGATCGTCGCCGGGAGGATGAAGGCGAGGCCGAGCTTGAGGTCGGAGCGTGGCTTGCGTTGCCGACGCGATGGTCGTGCGACCAGGGTCGAGGTTGACATCGGGTCTCCAAATCGACGGTGATGTGGGAAAACGGGTCGAAGACGAATGGATGGGGGCAGGAACGGGTGGAAGCGAGGGTGAACGGGGCAGCGGCTCGGAGGATCGCCGAGCCGTCAGTCGACGGCGCTCACGCGCAGCAGGACGAGGTGGTCGGGGTGCAGCACCGGTAGTGCCAGACCCGTGGTGGTCAGGTAGGAACCCGGCAGGGTGACGCCCTCGGCCATCCAGCTCGCCGCGAGCCTCAGCTCGGGGTAGGTCGGCGCCGCCAGGCGCACGTGGTAGCGGCGCGAGGGGTCCAGGCCGGGCAGCGGGCGCGGCGCCGTGGGCCAGGCCAGGAGCTGACCCAGCGAGGCGATCTCGAACAGGGCGTCGGAGCCGTCAGGGGCGACGACGCCCTCGATGCGCAGCACGTCGTCGTCGGGCAGGTCCGCGTGGACCGTCACACCCGAGTGCAGCAGGCCACGCAGCTCCTTGTGCAGCGCGATGATGGAGGCCAGGCGCTCGCGGGTGGGCTCGTCCGCCTCGGTGAGGTCCCACTCCACGCCCATGTGGCCCCACAGGGCGGTCCCGGCCCGGAAGTCGAGGTCGAGGTCGCGCAGGGTGGTGTGGGCCCGCCCGGAGCCGACGTGGGTTCCCACCATCTCGGGAGGAAGCAGCAATGTGGTGCCGCGCTGGATGTTCTGGCGGTCGTGGGCGTCGATGCAGTCCGAGGCCCACACCCGCTGGGTGCGCTCCATGATCCCCAGGTCGATGCGGCCGCCGCCGCCGGCGCAGGACTCGATCTCCAGGGCGGGGAAGCGCTCGTGGAGCGCGTCCAGGAGCCGGTAGACGGCCAGGGTCTGGTCGTGGACGGCGGCCGCTCCCTGGCGTCCTGCGGTGGGGTCGGCGACCTCATGCCCTGCGGCCAGCAGGGGGGAGTTGTGGTCCCACTTGAGGTAGGCGATGCCGAGGCGCTCCACGAGGGTGGAGATGGCATCGAACAGGTAGTCCCAGGCGCCGGGGGCGGTCAGGTCCAGGACCCGCTGGTGGCGGTGCTCGGGCGCTCCGCCGGCGCCGTCGGACAGGATCCACTCCGGGTGGGCGCGGGACAGCTCGGAGTCGATGTTGATCATCTCCGGCTCGAACCACAGGCCGAACTCCATGCCCAGGGCGTGGACGTGCTCCACGAGCGGCTCCAGACCGTTCGGCCAGGCCTCGGGGGAGACCTGCCAGTCGCCCAGTCCCGAGGTGTCGTCGCGGCGGGAGCCGAACCAGCCGTCGTCCAGGACGTAGCGCTCGATGCCGACCTGGGCCGCGGCGTCGGCCAGGGCCTTGAGCTTGTCCAGATCGTGGTTGAAGTAGACGGCCTCCCAGGTGTTGAGCAGCACCGGGCGGGGACGGGTGGGGTGGGACGGGCGCGAGCGCAGCCAGGCGTGGCTGCGCTGGGCCAGGGCGTCCAGGCCCTCGCCCCAGGAGAAGACCGTCCACGGAGAGGTGTAGGTCTGCCCCGGGGCCAGCGAGACCTCGCCCGGCAGGAGCAGCTCTCCGGCTCCCAGGAGCTTTCGGCCCGAGGCCGGGTTCATCGCCAGGTGGCGGACGTTGCCGGACCATGCCGCATGAACGCCGTGGACGCGCCCGCTGCGCCATCCGAAGCCGGTGGTTCCGGCGGCCAGCCAGGTGACGGCGTCGTGCCCCGGGCGCCCCTCCCAGGACTCGCGCAGGCGGGTGCCCGGGGTGAAGGGGGTGCGCACGAGCCGGCGCTCCTGGACGTGGTGGCCGGTGGTGTCAAGCAGCTCGTCGGCACTGTCTGGCAACGGCAGCACCGCAGTGAGCTCGCCGACGACGAGATCGGCTCCCTGCTCGCCTTTGGACTCGGGGCGGTCGTCGCGGACCCAGGAGCGCACGCGTACCAGGCCGCAGGGTTCCAGGCGCAGCTCGGTACCCAGGGTCAGCTCGTGGACGGTGTCGGTTCCGCTGGAGCGCACGACGAGGGCGGTGCCGGCCGGGGTGTCCTCGGAGCTCTCCTCGTGGGTGAAGTCGGTGGGATGGGGTGAGAAGGCCGAGCCGTCGGTGCGTGAGAGCGCCACGGCGGGGCGTGAGCTCCAGCCCAGGTAGGCCAGGGGAAGGATCGGCAGGTCGTTGGTGATCCAGGCGGTGTTGGTTCCCAGGGACGTCGCTGCGGCCAGGGCCGCGTCGGTCAGGTCATCACCGCTGACGTCACCCAGGTCGGGGCCCCAGTGGCGCACCACCGGGAAACGGTCGTCGGGCAGGTCGAGGACTACGGAGGTGTCGGCTCGGCGCAGATGGAGGGTCATCATCGTCCTTCCAGGGGAGGGGAGAAGGGATCGGGAGCGATTCCTTGTAAGATGAAAATAATTGATGATGCTAGATTTCGCAAGGGTTTGCTCTACAGTGTCGGTACGACGTGGGCGGCGGTGGGCGTCGTCCCAGGTCACAGGGCATACGGCCCCTGTGGCAGCTGACGACGATGGAAACGGGAGCCGACGATGGGTGGTGGACGCAGCCTCGGCGCCAGGGCGCTGCTCGCCCTGATCTCCGCCGGCACCATGAGTCGTGGTGACCTCGGTGAGCGCCTGGGGCTCTCCGCGGCGACGACCACACGCACGGTGCGTCCCCTCATCGAGGCGGGGTTCGTCGTGGAGCAGCCGCCGGTGGAGGTGGATGGACCGGGGCGGCCCACCCGCCTGCTGGCCGTCGCCCCGAACAGTGCCACGGTTGCTGGCATCAAGCTCACGGATGACCGCCTCTACGCCGTTCTGACCGACCCGCTGGGTGAGGTTCTCATTGGCGACTCCGTGCCGCTGACCCAAACCGATGCCGGCTCCGTGACGGCCCTCATCGCCTCGGTCGTGGCGCAGCTGGCCGAGCGCAGTGGTCGACGGCCCGACGCGATCGGAATCTCCCTGGGGGCGGCTGTCATCGGGAGGCGGACTGTGGTGGTGGCCAGCTTCCTGGGGTGGCGTGATGTGCCTCTGGCCGCCATGGTCACCGAGGCCACTGGGCTGCCCTGCGTCGCGGCCAATGACGTGCGCGCCTTCGCCCATGCCGAGGCCTGGTTCGGGGCCGGTCGTGGAAAGGATCCCTTCGCCATGGTCACCCTCGGTGCCGGGATCGGCTGTGGGATCGTGGTGGCCGGTGAGGTCGTCTCCGGTGCGCAGGGGGCGGCCGGTAGCGTCGGACACCTGCCGGTGGATCCCTCGGGGCCCAGCTGCGAGATCGGGCACCCCGGGTGCGCTCGTGCTCTCGCCTCGACCTCCGGAATCCTGCGGGCGGCCGCCGAGCGCCTGGGATGTGAGGCTCAGGAGCTGAGCCTCGATCTGCTCCTGAGCTCCGACATGCGTCGCAACAACGGCGTCGACGACGTCCTGCGGCGTGCGGCGCTGGCGGTCGGAAGGGTGGTGGGGACTCTCGTCGCCTACGTCGACCCCGAGCTCGTCGTCGTCTCCGGGGAGGGTGTCGTCGTGGTGGAGACCTACCGGGAGGTCTTTGAGAAGGAGGTGGGCGGCCTGCGGCACTGGGCGGCGGCGCCAGTGCCGGTCCTGCTGCGTCCCTTCGAGTTCGACGAGTGGGCGCGGGGGGCGGCCGCTCTGGCCCTGGAGCAGTGGACGGTGGTGGCGGGCAATCGGTGAAAGGGAATCCTCGCCGCGCAAGCGCGCACTGTGACAGGAACCATGTCTAGGAACTAGGTCCCAGCGTGGTGTTGAACTAAGGGTCCCCTTAGATTGTGCGCATGATCCGCCGCACCACCATCGCGCTGTCCACCGCCGGTCTCCTGGCCGCCGGAGCCGCCCTCGCCCTGGCCGTACGTCCGGCCCGCCACGACGTCCCCGACGTCGCCGCCGGCACGGGCAGCCGCCGTCCGCCCCGCGTCGTCATCGCCGGTGGCGGCTACGTCGGCTTCTGCGTCGCCCGGGCCCTGCGCGCCCAGCTCAACCTCGACCAGGTCGAGATCGCCATCATCGACTCGCGCGCTTACATGACCTACCAGCCCTTCCTGCCGGAGGTCGCGGCCGGCTCCATCCAGCCGCGCCACGTCGTCGCCCCCCACCGCCGTAACCTCGACGGCGTCACCATCATCACCGGCGCCGTCACCGCCATCGACCACGCGGGCCGCACCGTTACCGTGCGTCCCCCGACCCCCCAGTCCACGCACGAGCGGGTCGAGCCCTACACCCTGACCTACGACCACCTCGTCATCGCCCTGGGCGCCGAGGCCCGCACCCTGCCGATCCCCGGCCTGGCGGAGCAGGCCATGGGCTTCAAGCAGGTCGAGGAGGCCACCGCCCTGCGCAACCGGGTCCTCACCCGCATCGAGGACGCCGCCTCCACCTGGGACACCGAGCGCCGCAGGCGCCTGCTCACCTTCGTCTTCGTCGGAGGAGGCTTCGCGGGCGTCGAGGCCATCGCCGAGCTCGAGGACATGGCACGCGCGACCGTGCGCACCATCCCTTCCATCGAGCAGCGCGACGTCCGCTTCGTCCTCGTCGAGGGCTCGCGCCGCATCCTGCCCGAGCTCACCGAGGAGCTCTCCGGCTACGGGCTGCAGCAGCTGCGCGAGCGCGGCATCGACGTGCGGCTCAACACCTTCCTCAACTCCTGCGTCGACGGCCACGTCGTCCTGTCCGACGGCACCGAGTTCGACGCCGACACCATCGTGTGGACCGCCGGCGTCAAGGCCGCCCCGGTGCTGCAGACCGCCTCCGACCTGCCCATCGACGCCCGCGGCCGTGTCACCGCGCTACCCACCCTCCAGGTGGCGCGCGACGGCGCGCCGGTCGAGGGAGCCTGGGCCGCCGGCGACTGCGCCGCCGTCCCGGACCTGACCTCCGAGGACCCCGAGGCCACCTGCGCCCCCACCGCCCAGCACGCGGTGCGTCAGGCCAAGTTGCTGGCCGACAACCTCGTGGCCGTCCTCGCCGCCGGGGACGAGAACGGTGTGCCTCTGAAGTCCTACGCCCACGAGAACCTCGGTACCGTGGCCTCCCTGGGGATCGGCAAGGGCGTGGCCCGCATCATGGGGCAGAACCTGCGCGGCTTCACCGCCTGGACCGCTCACCGTGGCTACCATGTCTACGCCATGCCGACCTTCAACCGGAAGGTGCGCATCATGATGGACTGGCTGGCCGCCGTCGTCTTCCGTCGCGACCTGGCCTCCTTCGGCTCCATCGCCGAGCCCGGCGCGGCCTTCGCCACGGCGGCCCGTCACGACGCCGACCTCGCCGCCCGCCGTAAGGCCGCCGAGAGCGGGTCCTGAGCGCTCAGCCGTCGACCACGGCGTCGAACCTGCCTGCGTAGTCCTGGGCGCTGAGCAGATCTCCCTCGGCGCTGACCGTCACCGTGAACAGCCAGCCGGCACCGTAGGGGTCCTCGTTGATGGTGCCCGGCTCGTCGACGACCGCCTCATTGACGTCGACGACGGTGCCGCTCACGGGCGAGACGAGGTCCGAGACGGACTTGGTCGACTCGAGCTCGCCGCAGGGCTCGCCCGCCTCGACCTGGGCGCCGACCTCGGGCAGGTCGACGAAGACGACCTCACCGAGAGCGTCGGCGGCGACGGTGGTGATGCCCACGCGTGCGGGCTCACCGTCCTCCAGCCACTCGTGGTCGATGCTGTAGCGCAGGTGAGCGCGCACGCTCTGAGCCATGATGGGGTCCTTCCTGTCAGGAGGTGGTGGATGGTGCGGGACGCCTTATCGGGTCCGCTTGTAGAAGGGGGAGTCGACGACCGTGACCTCCAGCGGCCTGCCGCGCACGTCGGCGACGAGCGCCGTGCCCATGGGCCAGGCGGGGGCGTCCTCACGCCAGGGACGCAGGAGAGCCAGGGCCACGGGGTGACCCAGCGTGGGTGACAGCAGGCCGGAGGTCACCGCACCGAGCACCTCGCCGTCGTCGCCCAGCACCGGCGCACCGGCCCGGGCCGCACGCCGACCCTCAGCGCTCAGGGCGACCAGCACCGAGGTGCCCTCGGTGCCCTCCTGCTCGGCCCGGGCGGCCAGGGCGTCACGTCCGACGAAAGCGCCCTTGTTGAGCCGCACCACCGCGCCCAGGCCGGCGTCGTAAGGCGTCATCCCCTCGTGGAGCTCGTGCCCGTACAGGGGCATCCCGGCCTCCAGCCGCAGGGAGTCGCGCGCTGCCAGTCCGCAAGGAGTCAGCGCCGGCACCGGCTCGCCGTCGATGACGGTGGGCTCCAAGGCCGCCGCGGCACTGGTGATGACCGTCCACAGGTCCACGGCGTCCTCCGCGCCGCAGAACAGCTCGAAGCCGTCCTCACCCGTGTAGCCGGTACGGGCCAGCAGCACCGGGTGCCCCGCCGCCGTCGCCCTGACGGCCGCGTAGAAGCGCAGGCGCTCCAAGAGCGTGGGACCGCACAGCACGTCCGGTCCGCAGTCGTCCTCCTCCGAGCCCTCAAGGGGCCTGAGAGCGCCGGGCATGGCGGCACCGGACTCGACGACGCCGACCAGCACCTCCTGCGCCCGCGGCCCCTGGACGGCGATGAGACAGGTGGCCAGGGAGATGTCCTCGACCGTGCAGTCGAATCCCGCGCAGCGGGCGACCAGCTCGGCGGCGACGCGCTCGCGGTTGCCGGCGTTGGGCACCACGAGGTACTCCTCGTCGCCCACGTGGTAGACGATGAGGTCGTCGATGACCCCGCCGGAGGGCGAGACCATCATCGTGTAGCGGGCGCGCCCCACCGCCACGGCGGACAGGGCCCCCACGAGCGCGTGGTCCAGGGCGGCCCCCGCCTCGGGGCCGGTGACCTTGACCTCACCCATGTGGGACAGGTCGAAGATCCCCGCGCTGCGGCGCACCGCGTGGTGCTCGGCCAGGTCAGAGGTGTAGCGCAACGGCATCTGCCAGCCGCCGAAGTCGGTGAAGGACGCGCCCAGGGCCGTGTGCACGCGGTGCAGGGGCGTGGTGCGCAGGACGGCTGCGCTGGTCTCGGTGTTCTTGCTCATCGCTGTCTCCTCGTCAGACGTGGTCCCGGCTCAGGCCTCGTGCGCCTCGAAGGCATCGGGTGGCGGGCAGGTGCACATCAGGTGGCGGTCGCCCCACGCGTTGTCCACCCGCGAGACCGGGGGGAAGTACTTGTCCGTCTCCATGCCCGCCAGCGGGAAGGCAGCGGTGGCGCGCGAGTAGGGCCGCTGCCACGGCTCGGCCGTGACGGCCGCCAGCGTGTGCGGCGAGCGGCACAGCACCGAGTCCTCCAGTGCCACGGCCCCCGAGGCGACCTCGTCGATCTCGGCACGGATCGAGCGCATGGCCGCGATGAATCGGTCCAGCTCGGCCAGGGGCTCGGACTCGGTGGGCTCGACCATGAGCGTGCCGGCCACGGGGAAGGAGAGGGTCGGTGCGTGGAACCCGTAGTCGATGAGCCTCTTGGCCACGTCCTCGGCGGTCACGCCCGTGGCCGCGGTGAGCGCACGCAGGTCGAGGACGCACTCGTGCGCTACGTGCCCGCGGTGGGTGTACAGGGTGGGGAAGACGTCGGCGAGCGCCTGTGAGAGGTAGCTCGCGTGGGCCAGCGCCGTGAGGGTGACCCGGCGCAGATCGGCGTCGGTGAGCGTGGCCAGGTACGTCCAGGCCAGCGGCATGACCCCCGCCGAGCCGAAGCGTGCCCCCATGGCCGCTGCCCCGCCGAAGCCCCGGTCATGGTCCTCGTCCGTCGGGACGGCCGATCCGACGGGACCGGCCGGAAGGTAGGGGGCCAGGTGCTCCTTGACGACGACGGGGCCCACGCCCGGACCGCCGCCGCCGTGAGGGATGGCGAAAGTCTTGTGCAGGTTGAGGTGGGACACATCGCCACCGAGGTCACCCGGGCGCAGCAGCCCCGTGAGGGCGTTGAGGTTGGCGCCGTCGATGTAGACCTGGCCGCCGGCGTCGTGGACGAGGGCGGTGACCTCAGTGACCTGCGGCTCGAAGACGCCGTGGGTGGACGGGTACGTGAGCATGATGGCCGCGACGCGTTCACCGTACTCGGCCAGGAGCCCGCGCAGGTGGTCGACGTCGATGGAGCCGTCCTCGGCGGTGGCGACCACCTTGACGCTGAAGCCGGCGCCGGCGGCCGAGGCGGCGTTCGTGCCGTGGGCGCTGGCGGGTACCAGGACGAGGTCGCGCTGCTGCTGCCCGGTGGCCCTGAGGTAGCCGCGCACCGCCAGCAGGCCGGCGAGCTCGCCCTGGGCGCCGGAGGCCGGCTGCAGGCTGCACCGGTCGTAGCCGGTCAGCTGCGCCAGCCGGTCGGCGAGACCGTCCAGCAGCAGGCGCCAGCCACGTGTCTGGGTCGCGGGGGCGTAGGGGTGGATGCCGGCGAGCCCGGGGCTGAGCCACACGGCCGACTGCGCGGCCGCGTTGAGCTTGAGGGTGCACGAGCCCAGCGGGATCATCGTCCGGTCGAGGGCGAGGTCGCGGTCCGCCAGCCGCCGGATGTAGCGCACGAGGGCGGTCTCGCTGCGGTGGCGGTGGAAGCTCGGGTGGGTCAGGAAGGTGCTCGAGCGCGCCAGTGACGCGGGCAGAGGGAACCGGGGGGCGCCGTCGTTGCCCGGGGCGGGATCCTGCGCGGCGTGGGGGAGGGCATCGGCGAACGCCCGCAGGACCGTGGTGACGTCGTCATCGGTGGTGGTCTCGTTGACGCTCACACCCACGTGGTCAGTGTCGAGCAGGCGCAGGTTGTAGCCCAGCGCCTCAGCGCGCTCGATGGCGTTGCGAGCGGCGCCGGGCAGGCGCACGCTCACCGTGTCGAAGAACTCCTCGTGCTCGAGGGCGAGCCCGAGCGCGCAGGCGCCGACGGCCAGGTGCTCGGCCTGGCGGTGCACGTGCTCGGCGATGGACACCAGGCCCTCGGGACCGTGGTAGACCGCGTAGAAGGCCGCGACGACCGCCAGCAGGGCCTGTGCGGTGCAGATATTCGAGGTGGCCTTCTCCCGGCGGATGTGCTGCTCGCGGGTCTGCAGGGCCAGGCGGTAGGCCTCACGGCCCTCGGTGTCCCGGGAGACGCCGACGACGCGTCCCGGCAGCTGGCGTCGCAGGGCCTCGGTGACAGACATGAAGCCCGGGTGGGGGCCTCCGAAGAACAGGGGCACTCCCAGGCGCTGCGCGGTGCCGACGGCGATGTCCGCGCCGACGGCGCCCGGCTCGGTCAGCAGCGTCAGGGCCAGAGGGTCGGCGTCGACTGCCACCAGGCCGCCGCGGGCGTGGACGGCCGCGACGGCACCGGCGAGGTCCTGGACGAGTCCGCGGCTGGTGGTGTGGGCCAGGACCGCCCCGGTCAGGGGCGCGCCGTCGTCGGTGATCGTGGAGATGCAGACGACCTCGACGTCGATGCCCAGGGCCTCGGCCCGGGCCGAGGCCACCTCGATGAGCTGGGGGTGCAGGCCGGAGTCAAGGAGCACGGGGGCGCCGGGGCCACGGTGCGCGCGCGTCATGAGCAGGACGGCCTCTGCCACGGCCGTGGCCTCGTCCAGCAGGGAGGTGCAGGCCACCGGCAGGCCGGTGAGATCGGCCACGACGGTCTGGAACAGCAGCTGGGCCTCCAGGCGCCCCTGGCTGATCTCCGCCTGGTAGGGGGTGTAGGCGGTGGTCCATGCGGGGTTGGACAGGACGTCGCGCACGATGACGGCGGGGGTGATGGTGGGGTGGTAGCCGCGCCCGATCATCTCGGTGTGCGGGTCGTTGAGGGCGGCTAGGGACCTGAGCGCGTCGACGGCCTCGTCCTCGCTCAGCCCGCCGACGACGGCATCGGGTCGCTCGGGCTGCTGCGGGAGGTCGAGGACGGGAAGGGTGGCGGGGACCACCCGGACGGCCAGGTCCTCCAGGCTCCGAGCACCGATGCTGGTCAGGACCGTGTCCAGGTCCGCTCCCGTCGTGCCCAGGTGCCGGTTCAGGAAGCGCGTGGGTGTGTGGGGCGCCGTCATGACCCTCCCTCTCGTCGTGTGGCGCGTCACATCCTAGTGAAGGAGCCCGCATCCGCGCAGCAGAATGGAAGCGGCGCTCCGTGAGGCTCAGGTCGAGGACCATCAGCCGTGCATCTGGTCACGACGGTCCGTCAGGGCTGGGGCGGGGCCCCGCCGCCACCTACACTGCTCGGCGATGACCACGCTCACCACATCCGCCCCTGTTCTCGATGCCCGAGGCGGTCGGCCGCGCACCTACCACGTGCGCACGCTCGGCTGCCAGATGAACGTCCACGACTCCGAGCACATGGCGGGACTGCTGGAGAGGGCAGGCTACCTGCGCGTCGAGGACGTGCCCGAGGCCGCCGCCCGCGCCACCGACGCCGGTGACGGCGGGGCCGACGTCGTCATCATCAACACCTGCTCCGTACGTGAGAACGCCGCCACCCGGCTCCTCGGCAACCTGGGCCAGCTCGCCGCCGTCAAGCGCGAGCGCCCCGGCATGCAGATCGCCGTGGCCGGGTGCCTGGCCCAGCAGATGGGGGAGGGGATCGTCGATCGGGCACCCTGGGTCGACGTCGTCTTCGGCACCCACAACCTCGACGTCCTGCCCGCCCTGCTCGAGCGCGCCCGGCACAACTCCGCGGCCGCCGTCGAGCTCGAGGAGTCCCTCAAGGTCTTCCCCTCCACCCTGCCCACCCGCCGCGAGTCCTCTTACGCCGCCTGGGTCTCCATCGCCGTGGGCTGCAACAACACCTGCACCTTCTGCATCGTGCCCTCCCTGCGCGGTAAGCAGCGTGACCGCCGCCCCGGCGACGTCCTGGCCGAGGTCGAGGCCGTCGCCGCGCAGGGGGCCATCGAGGTGACCCTCCTGGGGCAGAACGTCAATTCCTACGGGGTCGGTTTCGGCGACCGCGGTGCCTTCGCCAAGCTGCTGCGGGCGACCGGATCAGTTGAGGGCATCGAGCGCGTGCGCTTCACCAGCCCCCACCCCGCCGCTTTCACTGACGACGTCATCGAGGCCATGGCCACCACCGAGGCCGTCATGCCCAGCCTGCACATGCCCCTGCAGTCCGGCTCGGACCGGGTGCTGCGCGCCATGCGCCGCTCCTACCGAACCCAGCGCTTCCTGGGCATCCTGGACAAGGTCAGGGACGTCATGCCCGAGGCCGCCATCACTACTGACATCATCGTCGGCTTCCCCGGCGAGACCGAGGAGGACTTCCAGGCCACTCTGGACGTCGTCGAGCAGGCCCGCTTCGCCTCGGCCTACACCTTCGAGTACTCCCCGCGCCCGGGCACGCCCGCCGCCGACCGCGACGACCAGGTCCCCGCCGAGGTCGTCAAGGACCGCTACCGGCGGCTCGATGCGCTCGTGCGTCGCATCGCCCACGAGGAGAACGAGCGCCAGGAGGGGCGCGTCGTGGAGGTGCTCGTCGCCGAGGGCGAGGGGCGCCGGGACTCGGTCACCGCCCGCATCTCCGGGCGCGCCGCCGACAACCGGCTCGTTCACGTCGCCCTGCCCGAGGGGCTGGCCGAGGACGACTACGCCGGCGGTGCCCCGCGCCCCGGCGACATGGTCAGCGTGCGCGTCACGCACGGTGCCCCCCACAACCTCATCGCCGACTCCGCCCGCTGCGGGCGGGAGCTGGACCCGTTCGCCGCGGCCGCCAATGAGGCCCTCAAGCCCGGCGACCGCCTTTGGCTCGACGACGGCCCCGCCCTGTTCCAGGTGCGACGCACCCGTGCCGGTGACGCCTGGGAGCGCCGCCAGGCCGAGGCCTGCGCCACGCCCGAGCCCGACACCGCCCCGGTGAGCCTGGGCCTTCCCACCCTGCGCGTGGGTGCACCCATCTGACTGAATCCCACATGGGCTCTATTCAGTGGATGAGTGCTCTTGTGTTCTGTACCTAGAGGTATGTACAGTTCTGGCATCAGTTTCAGGAGGGAGCAGACTCGGGTGGCCGCCGTGCCTCCCGGGGGTTCGTCATGGTGAGGTATGTACAGTTCTGGTGTGGACTCGAGAGAGAAGCTAGTTGAGGCGATGGCCGAGCTGATGTGGGAGCGTGGTTACAGCGCCACGAGCCCGCGAGCGGTTCGCGAGCTCTCCGGCGTCGGCCAGGGGAGCATGTATCACTACTTCCCGACCAAGCGGGATCTCGGGCTGGCAGCCCTGAATCACAACTGCCAGGTCCAGCTGGATTCCTGGAAGGCCACGCTCAAGGGCCTTGAGGATCCGCTTGAGATCCTCAGTGCCTACCTCACCCTCCCGCGTGATCCACTCAAAGGCTGCCGAGTCGGTCGGATGGCCCAGGACAAGGCTGTGGTGGCTGACGACGGTCTTCGTGAGCCGGTCGCCGAGACCTTCGCCCGGCTTCGCGAGATGCTGGCCACGGTCATTGGTGTGGCCAGGTCGCAGGGGCGTCTGCCGGCGGACCTTGAGCCGGACCACCTGGCTCGCACGATGGTCGCTGTTGTTCAGGGCGGTTACGTCCTGGCCATGGCCGAGCAGGACAGAGCCCCGTATGACGCGGCCTGTCAAGGCGCCCTCGAGTTGCTCCGTGTAGCGGCCGGGACCGCCGGTACGGCTCCTGGCGGCGACGGGTCCGCCTCCTCCTGATCCTGACAAGTCGGCGTCGGTGTCCGCCGGCGCCACCATTCACCGAAGGAGAAGGATCATGACCATTCGTATCGGTATCAACGGCTTTGGACGTATCGGACGCACGTACCTGCGTGCCGCGCTGGCCGGCGCAGCGGACGTCGAGGTCGTTGCCGTCAACGACCTGACCGACGCAGGCACGCTGGCCACGCTCTTGGAGTGGGACTCAGTGGCCGGGCACCTCGACGGCGTTGCCACCGACGGCGAGGACCTCGAGGTCGCAGGGCGGACCATTAAGGTCTTCTCCGAGCCGGACCCGGCCAAGATTCCCTGGGGTGAGGTCGGGGCCGACGTCGTCATCGAGTCCACCGGGTTCTTCGTTGACCGGGACAAGGCCGCCCAGCACCTCAAGGGAGGCGCCAAGAAGGTCATCGTCTCCGCACCCGCCAAGGGCGACGTCCCCACCTTCGTCCTGGGGGTCAACGACGGCCAGCTGGATGTCTCCGCCGCCGACGTGTTCTCCAACGGATCGTGCACCACCAACTCCCTGGCCCCGCTCGCCAGGGTCCTCCACGACGCCTTCGGGATCGAGAGCGGTCTCATGACGACGATCCACGCCTACACCGGGGACCAGCGGCTTCACGACGCGCCTCACAAGGACCTGCGTCGGGCGCGCGCTGCCGCCGCCTCCATCGTTCCCACCTCCTCAGGGGCCGCCCGGGCCATCGGTCTGGTCATCCCCGAGCTCGACGGGCGTCTGACCGGTGCTTCCCTGAGGGTTCCGGTTCCGGTCGGCTCGATCACCGACTTCACCGTGGTCACCTCCCGCCCGGTAACGGTCGAGGACGTCAACGCGGCCTTCCGTGAGGCTGCCGATCACGGACCGCTGGCCGGATACCTGCAGTACTCCCAGGCGCCGATCGTCTCCCACGACATCGTTGGCAACCCGCACTCCTCGATCTTCGATGCGCCTCTTACCGAGGTGATCGACGGTCAGGTCAAGGTCTTCGGGTGGTACGACAACGAGTGGGGCTTCTCCAACCGCCTCGTGGAGTTCTCCCAGAGGATCGGTGAACAGCTCTGACTCGTGCCGCGCCTTGGATGCGGTGCGGTGCGGGCTCGGTGCCGATTCCGGTCGCACAGCCCGCACCCTCCGCGTCCGACGGCGAGCGATGGGAAAAGGGACGGGGAGCCGTCTGAGAATCCCGTCTGTTTTGCGCTGACGGTGGAGCGGGCCGGGCTGCGTTGGGGAGCAGCCCGTGGGCCCCGCTAGGCTGGGAAGCATGCCCAGCTTCGACGCCAGCTCTGCTGCCGCCGCCACGGTCCCCAGGCCCGTGGACGTCGACCGTATCCACGAGTGCGTCAAACGACTGGGGCTGCGCTACTTCATCGACGATGAGGGCGACATCGGCATCCCCTGGCGCTACGTCACCGTCCACGCCATCTTTCAGGACACCAGGGCCGTCCAGATGCGCGGGATCTGGCACCGCATCGCCGATACCGAGCACCTGACCCAGCTGCGCGCCCTGGTCGAGGACTGGAACACCACCCGCATCGGCCCCAAGGCGTACCTCACCGTCGCCGACGGCGGAGTCGTGCGTCTTCACGGCGAGTACACCTACCCCCTCGAGGCGGGGATGACGGACCGGCAGCTCGAGGACTTCGTCTTCGGCGGCTGTCGGCTCATCGTCGCCCTCATGCACGAGGCCGAGCAGCAGTTCCCCGACGAGCTGCGCGGAAGCCTGGAGCCGTGATGCCGCGACTGCAACGCCTCACCGACTTCATCGCACGCCTCCTGGGCAAGGAGTGGGACGTGCGGGCGCTGGACCATCAGCGCACCAACCAGCCGGGCGACTCGCGTGGCCGGCCCGACGAGCCGCCGACTGTCTCACCGTACTCCGTCGATCATATGGGGTCTGCAGGCTCAGCCGACTCGTCCGACCCGGCCGACTCCGGTGCCCCGTCGGAGTCGGCCCCCACGGCTGAGTCGGCACAGGCCTCCGACGTCACACACACCTGGTCGAGCAGACAAGGCCAGTTGGAGGAGGACCCGGCATCGGGAGGAGAGGGCACCGACCGCTCCGCGGATCTGGAGCCGACCGATGAGGCGCCCCAGGCACTGACCCTGGCAAGGATCGAGTCCATGCTCACCGGTCCCATGGAGTACAACGTTCAGCTGACCGACGACCGCGAGCACCCCTGCCTCCTGGGCACCTGGGACTCCTTCCCCTTCGTCATCGAGATTCCTGAGGGGCACGAGGGCTGGCTCCTGGTCTCCGGGGACTGGGAGGAGGCTGCCCCCGCCTCCCAGCGCGACGAGATCGCCGCCAGCGTCAACGACTGGAACCGGGACAAGTTCTTCCCCACCGTCGGCGTCGTCGACACCCCCATCGGCCCGCTGGTACGCGCCACCTACCTCACTGACCTGTCCGCGGGGGTCACTGACGCCCAGCTGCGCCTCCACCTGGATACGGCGCTGTCCGCCTGCACTCAGGCGCTCAGCCTCGTGGGTCCCCTCCTACCGGAGATCTGAGCGCAGTGAGCTCAGCAGCTTCGGGCGCCCCCTGTCCGGTAAGGGTCGCCGTGGTGGGCCCCACCGCCACCGGCAAGTCCGACCTCGCCCTCGCTCTCGCCGACCAGGCGCAGGCCGGTGGAATGTCCGACGGCGCCGAGATCATCAATGCCGACGCCTCCCTGCTCTACCGGGGCATGGACATCGGCACCGCCAAACCCAGCCCCGCCGAGAGGGCCCGCGCCCCCCACCACCAGATCGACGTCCTCACCGTCAGGGACCGGGCATCGGTGGCCGCCTTCCAGCGCAGCGCCCGCGGTGACATCGACGCCGTCGAGTCACGGGGCCACCTGCCGATCATCGCCGGAGGATCCGGCCTGTACGTGCGGGCCCTGACCGACGACCTCGACTTCCCCGGCACCGACCCGACCGTCCGCACCCGCCTGAGCGAGCGCGCCGAGAGGGAGGGGACCGCCGCCCTCCACGCCGAGCTGGCCCGCCTCGACCCGGCCGCAGCCGAGCGCGTCGAGGCCTCCAACACCCGCCGGATCGTACGGGCCCTCGAGGTCATCGAGATCACAGGCCGCCCCTTCTCCGCCTCCCTGCCCCGCTACGAGGACATCGCCCCCACCGTCCACATCGCCCTGCGCTGCGAGCGCCGACTCCTGGACCTGCGCATCAACGACCGGGCCCGCGCCATGTTCGAACGCGGCCTGGTCGAGGAGGTCGAGACCCTCATCGACCAGGGCATCCGGGAGGGGCAGACCGCCCCACGCGCCATCGGCTACGCCCAGGCTCTCGCGGTCATCGACGGGACCATGAGCGTGCCCGAGGCGGTCGACTCCACCGCCCTGGCCACCCGCCAGCTCGCCTCCCGCCAGATCAAGTGGTTCCGGCGCGACCCACGGGTGCACTGGATCGATGTCGCCCTCACTGAGACCGGGCAGTGCACCGACTCCGAGCGCTCCCGGATGGTTCGGCAGGCATGGGAACTCGTCCTCGCACGTCGCGGCGTCGCTTAGGCTAGGAGCCATGCCGCACTCGACAGGTCTCCGCGGTCGTGAGCTCATCAAGGGCCACGCGACCCTCAACGACTTCCTCATGCTGGTCGACCCCAGCTGCGAGGTCGCCATCAGCGGCGCCGACATCGCAGCGGTCTGCGACCGCCACAGCGGCATCGGCGCCGACGGCTTCGTGCGCGTCGTGCGGACCACCGCCCTGCCTGGCGCCGGGGCCTTCGCCGCGGCGGTGCCCGAGGCCGAGTGGTTCATGGACTACTACAGCGCCGACGGAACCGTGGCCGAGATGAGCGGCAACGCCGCACGCCTGTTCGCCCACGTCCTGGACCGAGAGGGGCTGCGTCCCATCGCCGACGGCGAGTCCGTCACCATCGGCACACGTGGAGGTGCTCGCACCATCACCCGCCTGGACGAGCTGTGGACCGTGGACATGGGGCCGGTCCGCCTCACCAGCCCCGAGGAGGCCGACGACGAGGGCTGGGACACAGCCGTCGTCGTCCCCGGCCTGGCCGGGGAACGAGCCGCCCTGAGTGTCGAGCTCTCCGGCCCTCACACCGTCGTCGCCCTGGGGGAGGAGAACGAGCTCGAGGCGGCCGCCTTCGCCGGACTCACCGACTCCGCGGACCCGGTCGCCTACGACCCCGTCCCCGAGGCCGGCACCAACCTCGAGCTCGTCGTGCCGCTGGGGGAGGAGATCGACCCCGACAGCCAGTCACCGGTGGGTATCGCCCGCATGCGCGTCCTGGAGCGCGGCATGGGGGAGACCCCCTCCTATGGAGCGGGGTGCTGCGCCGTCGCCGTCGCCCTGCACACCTGGACCGGGCCGGGTGCTCCCGAGGACTACCGGCTGCTCGTTCCCGGCGGAGAGATCGGGGTCCATGTGGGCGCCGACCCCCTGGGCGAGGACAGCAGCGTGCTGCTGACCGGACCGGCCGCGATCACCGGACGGGTCACCATCGCCTGAGGCCCTTCAGGCCCGCCGCCATCCGCACTGCTCCCGGACGTCGCACCGACGCCGCATCCGAGATAGAGAAACCGACTACCGCTATGCCCCAGCCATCCACACGCACCGCAGTCGGCGCCATCCTGCCGACCGGCCTGATGCTCTTCGCCCTGTTCTTCGGGGCGGGTAACCTCATCTTCCCGCCCCTGCTGGGCGCCGCCTCGGGCAGGTCCTTCATCCCGGTCATGGCGGGCTTCATCGCCACCGGGGTGCTCATGCCGCTCATCACCGTCGTGGCCGTCTCCACCTCCGGGGAGGGGATCCTCGGCCTGGCCCGCAGAGTGGGACCCCGATTCGGCACAGTCATGCCGCTGGCGGTCTACCTGGCGATCGGCCCGCTGTACGCCATTGCCCGTGTCACCACGGTTGCCTACGAGCTGGCGACCCGCCCCGTTCTTGAGCTGTGGGGCTTCCACGACTCCCGCCTGGCCCTGCTGGTGCACGTGACGGTGTTCATGGGGGTGTCCTTCAGCATCGCCCGCAGCCCGAGCCGCCTGGCCGACCGCGTCGGCCGCTGGCTGACCCCCGCCCTGCTGGCCCTGCTTGCCCTGCTGTGCGGGGTCACCATCCTGATGTCCCCCAGGGTGGAGCGCGAGGCCATCGAGCCCTACGCGAGTGATCCTCTGACCAATGGGCTGACTCAGGGCTACCTCACCATGGACGTCCTGGCGGCCACCGTCTTCGGCATCGTGGTCATCACCTCCCTGCGCGAGCGCGGCCTGACCTCTCCCCGGGCGCTGGTGCGCGGCACGATCCTGTCCGGTGGTATCGCCGCCGCGCTCCTGGGGCTGGTGTACATCGGCCTGGCCGTCCTGGGAACTCGCACCCGTGGGCAGATCACCGCCGACACCAAGGACGGCACCGAGCTGCTGCGCAACGCGGCCTCCTCCACGCTGGGGACCTCGGGCGTCGTCATCTTCGCCGCCATCGTCATCCTGGCCTGCCTGACCACAGCCGTGGGGCTGCTGGCCTCCTGGGCCGGCTACGCCTACACCGCCTGGCCGGCCGTCTCCTTCAACCGACAGCTCGCCGCCTGCGCGATCGTCTCCTTCACCCTGGCCAACCTGGGGCTGAGCGCCATCCTCAAGATCGCGGGGCCATTGCTGTTCCTGCTCTACCCCTTCGCCATCGCCCTGGTCGCCGTGACACTGGTCGACGCCCTGGCACCGGGACGGCTCAGGGCCGCCTACCGATGGTGCGTGACCACAGCCGGGATCCTCGGATCCGTCTCCGCCATCACCGCCGCCGGCTGGGACGGCCCCAGCAAGCTGCTCGCGCGCACCGGGCTGTGGAGCGACTCCACCGGATGGATCCTGCCGGCACTCCTCGCCTTGGGGATTGGGATCGTTCTGGACGTCCGCTCAGGGGCCTGGTCCACGCCTGCGCCTGGGGAACCCCCCAGCCAGGTCCAGCACGACGTCGAGCACGCCGCCGCCTCACAGCTGTGAGCCGCCCGGCTCGCGGTAGCCTCTCGACGTGCCCAAGCCTCGCCCCAGTGTCCCACCCGAGACGCCGTGTCCGGACCATGAGCGGCTTCTGCCGACACTGCTCATCCCCGCCTTCGTCACGCTGCTGGCCGTCTCCTCGGTCAACGTCATCCTGCCGGCGGTCTCTCACAGCCTGAGTGCCGGTACCACAGGCCTCCAGCTCGTCGTCTCCGGCTACGCCCTCGTCTTCGGGGTCGCCCTCGTCCCGGCCGGCCGCGCCGGCGACGTCATGGGGCGGGGTCGGCTCTTCGTCATCGGCATGCTCCTGTTCGGGGTCGGAGCCCTCGCCTCGGGCCTGGCTCCTGACGTCGTCACCCTCAACCTGGCCCGTGTCGTCATGGGAGTCGGCTCAGGGCTGCTCAATCCTCAGGTGACCGGCATGATCCAGCAGTACTACACCGGTGAGGCCCGAGGACGCGCCTTCGGGCTCTTCGGCGCCGTTATCGGGGTCTCGGTGGCGCTGGGGCCGGTGCTCAGCGGCGGGTTCATCGGTTGGCTCGGGGACGACTGGGGCTGGCGCGCCTCCTTCCTCATCAACGTCCCCCTCACCCTGGCCGGTGTCTGGGCCGCACGTCGGTACCTGCCGGCCTCCGCCTGGCGCCGGGGCAGCGACACAGGTCAGACGGAACAGGCGGACAGCCCCGATGCCGACACCGCCGGGGCCACCCACCGCGGCGGGATCGATCTCGACCCGGTGGGGATGGGGCTGCTCGCCGTCGGCACGCTGCTCATCATGATCCCCTTCATGGAGGCCTCGGCCGGCACCTGGATCTGGGGCCTGGAGGCCGCCGGCATCGGCGTCATCGGCGTCTGGGTGGCCTGGGAGAAGCGCTACCGGGCCAGGGGTGGCGCCCCCATGGTGGACCTCAGCCTGCTGGCCATCCCCTCCTTCGCCTACGGCAGCCTGGCCATCGCCGTGTACTTCCTGGGCTACACCAGCGTGTGGATCATCGTGGCCCAGTACGTCCAGGCCGGCCTGGGATCCACCGCGCTGGCCAGCGGCCTCATCGGAGTCCCGGCCGCCCTGGCGGCATCGATCACCGCGGCTGTCGCCGGCCGCCGGGTGATCCGGGTGGGGCGGGTCATGGTGCTCGGCGGCATGGTGCTGGGCATGGCCGGACTGCTTGCGAGCATCGGCATCATGCACATGCATGCGCGCGCGGGGTGGAGTCCCTGGTGGCTGACCCTCACGCTGCTGGTGCTCGGAGTGGGGCAGGGCCTCGTGGTCTCCCCGAACCAGACCCTCTCCCTGGCCGACGTCCCCCTGGAGTACGCCGGGGCCGCGGGCGGCATCCTCCAGACCGGTGAGCGCATCGGCGCCTCCATCGGCATCGCCGTCATCACGGGCCTGACCTTCCGGGTCTCACACTCCTCGGGCTGGGAGGTCGCCGCTCAAGCCGGCCTGCTGGCAGTCGTGGCCACCATCGCCGTCTCCGCAGGGGTCGCCGTCATCGACTTGCTCCTGGCGAGACGACGACGCCGGTAGACCGACGGGAGCGTCGCCAGGATCGCCGTCACGACAGCCGGGCGGGCCCCGTCCGGGTGCCGACCCGACTGTGTGCCAGCCGTGTCAGTGGCGTACCCGCAGGATTCTGAAGCCCTTCGAGGAGGCCATTCGGCTCACGTCCCAGCCCTGGTCCCCCAGCCAGGCCGCCAGGGAGTCGGCACCCAGGTTCTTGAGCACCACCAGCCAGGCCTCACCGTCATCGGACAGCAGCGACAGCCAGTCCAGCAGCAGAGCGTGCAGGGCATCCTTACCGATGCGCACCGGAGGGTTGGACCAGATGAGATCCACCGGCGTCGAGCTCTCGCGCAGCTCGGCCAGCAGCGCGTCGGCCGGGGAGACACGCACGTTGTCCAGGCCTGCGGCAGCGGCGTTGCGAGCGGTCAGTCTCAGCGAGCGCTCGTTGACATCGGTGGCCAGGACCCTCGCCCTCGGGGCGGCCCCGGCCAGGGCCAGCGTGATCGGCCCCCAGCCGCAGCCCAGGTCGAGGAACGTGCCGGTCTCGGACGGATCGGGAACGTGATCGAGGAGGACCTGGGTGCCCTTGTCGAGGCGGTCGGCGCTGAAGACGCCCGAGGCCGTGACCACCGTGCGTTCGACACCGCGGATCGAGAAGCGGTGGGTGCGCTCCTCGGCCTCGACGGCGGGGGAGGCGGTGAAGTAGTGCTCGCTCACGCCCACCAGGCTACCCAAGCTCTGCTCGTCGACAGAGGGAGGAAACCAAGGCGGTCATCAGTCCGCTGCCCCCTTGCCAGGCGAGGAGTGCCGATTTTGCGAGACGCGGCTTTATGATAATACGATCGTCTCTCCATAGGGGTGCGGGCGGTAGGAGAGGGATGTTGTCATGAGCCGATACAGGGCTCTCGCAAAGGCGCTCAGCGGCTGGGCAATCTTGACGTTGGGAGTGACTCTTTCGATAGCGATCGCACAGGCTGTCGGATCCAGGACTGAGACCGGACCTGCATTCATTCGCGTGTCTCAGGCAGTTCTGGTCACATTGTTCGTTGTTCCCGCGATCGTGGCTTGTCGTCGTCTCCTTGACCGCAGGACTCTCGCCGGGATGGGCCTATCACGTCACTGGCCCGCCGCGGCCGCGACCGGGGTGGCCGTCGGTGTCGTGACCGGGGCTGTTGTGTGGACACCCGTGTTCTTGATCGGCTGGGCCCGGTTCGATCACCTCGAACCGGTGGCGCTCGCAACCTTCCTCGCAGTCAACGCGGTCGTCCTGCTACTGTACGAGGCATTGCCGGAGGAGATCGCGCTGCGCGGCTACGGGTGGTCGACTCTACGGGAAAGTTGGGGCCCGCTCGCGGCCACCATGACGATCACGGTTCTCTTCTGCCTCAGTACGGCGTTCAGCAATCTGATTCGAATGACGTCAACGCTCGTTCTAGGGGGTGGAACGACGGGCTTCTCTCTGGCGCCGAGCGGTAACGACCCCTTTTTCTACATAGTTTTGCTGTTCGTCTTCGGCCTCACACTGGTTGCGGCCCGACGGATCCCACTACCGGGTGCGCTCACCTCTGCGATCGCCTTCCATTTCACGTTTCTCACCATCAACCGCGTGCTTCTGGGTGGTCTTGGCTGGATCGACTCCGGGGTCGGGATCGAGTTCGCCACGCCAGAGGTGGCCGGGATCAGCCTTGTGCACGCTGCGCTTGCCGGAACTGTCTTCATGGTGGTGCGGCGGTGGCTGGAACGCCGCACAGCGGTTGTATCGAGGCGGGTAGCCTGATGTGATGACGATGTCTCCGCTACCATCCGACCCCGTGTCGGAAGGTCCGGTAGCACATCGGAGAAGCCAACGGGAGGCGCCTCCGGCGCCGTCGTCGGAGCCCTCGCCCCGAACATCGAGGTCTACGTCCTCGGGGAGATCCTGCGGGGCCTGGCCGCCGGGGCGCTCGCGACAGCGACCATGGGGGTCATGGTCACCGGCCTGCCCGACGCCTGGAGGCGGCTGTGCCTGGCGGGAGGATCGGGCATATGGGTCGTGGCGGCCCTGGTCGGACCCGTCTACGCCTCCGGCGTCAGCGCCTCCTGGGGGCTGGCGCTGGGCCCTCGTGGCCCACCTGCCGCTGCTCATCGCGGCACGTGCCGTCATGGCCGGGCGGATCCGCGCTATCAGCCTGGATGAGGGGGCAGAGGGTGACGAGGCAGTGCTATGGCTGCCCGCCGGGGCCATGGCCACAGGTGTGGCGATCATCGGGGCGCTGCGTGCCTCCAGCCCCTGGTTCTGGCCCGGAGTCGCCAGCGGGACCACCAGGGACCCTGCACCTGGCGGTCGGCCGGCGCGTGGGCATCGCCACCCTGATGTGGGTGTGCGCCTTTTTCCTGACCCTGGACTACCTGGTTGCTCCCAGCGCCCACGATGTCCTGGACATGACCCCGACCCAGATCGGCTGGGCGCTCACCGCAGGCGGTATCGGCTGGTCGGTCGTCGCGCTTGTCTGCGGGGCCCATCCGGCGTGGGAACCGAAGGCCTACCGCCGCCGCACCACGCTGGCCGCGGCCTTCTTCGTCCTCGGCGCCGCGCTTATGACCACCACGGGTCTCGGCCGACCGGGCTGGTGGGGGCTGCCCGTGGGCTACGGCGTGGCTGGCATCGGCATGGGCCTGACCCACCTGGACACCATGAACCGCATCGTCACCGATCCCGCAGAGCCCGATGGCATCACCCACGCCCAGGCCGCCACCGCCGTGACGATCGCCGGTGCGGTTCTGGGGACGGTCACCACGGCCTTCGTCGCCCCCACGGCATCCGGTGTCGAGACGGACCGGCTGTGGCCGACACTCATCTTGCTCGCCGTGGGGCTCCTCCTCACCCCGCTGCTGGCCCGACGCGCCGCCCGAGTCGGCGGGTGGCCCCACGCGCCCACGGGCAGTAGCATCGCCCTCATGTGGATCCTTCGTATGCGCTGAAACGGCGGCCGGCGCCGCTCCCCGCCAGAACCATCGCGCCCCATCGGAGGGGCGCAGGCATACGACGAAGGACTTTTTGTGACCCATCACCACCCCAACACCCCCTCCACCCCCGACGAGGCAGCAGACCTCCGCGACGCCCGTGACGCTCATGAGACCCGTGACGTTCATGACGTCGTCGCCCGGGTCCTGTCCCGAACCGGGACCGCCCTGGCCTCCACCGCCGCCCAGCACGAGCATGCTGACGGCTTCGAGGACGGTGACGACGACGGCGCCCTCGAGCGGGAGGCCCGCGCCGCCCGCCGCCGTGTGGCCGGCCTGTCCACCGAGCTCGAGGACGTCAGCGAGGTCGAGTACCGTCAGGTCCGCCTGGAGAAGGTCGTCCTGGTCGGCCTGGAGCTGCCCCGGCCCCACGGCTCGGCCACCGGCGCACCGGGCGGCAGCGGCCTTCAGGTGCGCGACACCCAGGACGCCGACACCTCCCTGCGTGAGCTGGCCGCCCTGGCCCAGACCGCCGGCAGCGAGGTCCTCGACGCCCTCATCCAGAGGCGCGACCACCCCGATCCCGCCACCTACCTGGGCAGCGGCAAGGCGCGCGAGCTGGCTGAGGTGGTGGCCGCGGCCGGCGCCGACACGGTGATCGTCGACGGCGAGCTCGCCCCCTCCCAACGCCGCGCCCTGGAGGACGTCGTCGGCGTCAAGGTCGTCGACCGCACCGCCCTCATCCTGGACATCTTCGCCCAGCATGCCAAGTCCCGCGAGGGCAAGGCCCAGGTCGAGCTCGCCCAGCTCGAGTACCTCCTGCCGCGCCTGCGCGGATGGGGAGAGTCCATGTCCCGACAGGCCGGAGGCCGTGTGGCCGCTGGTCAGGGCATCGGCTCGCGCGGCCCCGGAGAGACCAAGATCGAGCTCGACCGGCGCCGCATCCGCCAGCGCATGGCCCGCCTGCGCCGCGAGATCCAGGCCATGGCGCCCTCGCGTGAGACCAAGCGCGGCTCGCGCCGACGCGGAGCCATCCCCTCGGTGGCGATCGCCGGCTACACCAACGCCGGCAAGTCCTCCCTCATGAACCGCCTCACCGAGGCCGGCATCATGGTCGAGGACGCCCTGTTCGCCACCCTCGACCCCACCGTGCGGCGGGCCGAGACCTCCGAAGGGCGCACCTACACCCTCACCGACACCGTCGGTTTCGTGCGCAACCTGCCCCACGAGCTCATCGAGGCCTTCCGCTCCACCCTGGAGGAGGTGGCCGGGGCCGACCTCGTGCTGCACGTCGTCGACGCCGCCCACCCCGACCCCCTCAGCCAGGTGGCGGCCGTGCGCACCGTCCTGTCCGAGATCCCCGGCGCCCTGGACGTGCCCGAGCTCATCGTCCTCAACAAGACCGACCTCGCCGACGCCGTCACCCTGGCCGCGCTGCGCACCGGTCTGCCCGGAGCGGTCGCGGTCTCAGCCCGTACCGGTGAGGGGATCGAGGAGCTGCGCGCTCGCATCGAGCAGATGCTGCCCCACCCGCAGGTGAGCATCGACGTCGTGGTGCCCTACTCCCGCGGAGACCTCGTCTCCCGGGTCCACGCCGAGGGAGAGATCGACACGGTCGACTATGTCGAGACGGGGACTCACGTCGTCGCACGCGTCGGCGCCGCCCTGGCTGCGGAGATCGAGGGCGCCGCCGCGGGCGTCACCGTCGGCTGAGAGGCGCCGTGACCCCGAGCGAGCCGTGCCAGACGGACCGGCCTGACACCGACAGCGCCAGTGACCGCAGGGTCCTGGACGTCCTGAACACCGCGGTGCGCTCCATGGGCGGCAGCCCCCGCCAGGGGCAGGCCACCATGGCCCGGGAGGTGACCCAGTCCCTGGCGGACGGCACCCACCTCCTGGTGCAGGCCGGCACCGGGACGGGAAAGTCGCTGGGCTACCTGGTCCCCGCCATGGTCCACGCGGTGCAGGCCGGTCATCGGGTCGTGGTCTCCACCGCCACCCTGGCCCTTCAGCGGCAGGTCCTCACCAAGGACGCGCCTCTGGCGGCCGACGCCGTCGAGCAGGTCACCGGCACCCGCCCCGAGGTGGCCCTGCTCAAGGGCTGGCAGAACTACTTGTGCCGGCACCGCCTGGACGGCGGCTACCCGCAGGACGAGGACGACTCCGCGCTCTTCGGCGTCGGTGACGCCATCGCACAACCGGCCGCCGGGCACGGGACCGACGCGAGCCTGGGGGAGCAGGTGGTCCGCCTGCGCGAGTGGGCGGCCAGAACGGACACCGGTGACCGCGACGACCTCGTCCCCGGCGTGTCCCAGCGCGCCTGGGCCCAGGTCTCCGTCTCCCGGGCCGAGTGCCTGGGGCAGTCCTGCCCCCTGAAGTCCGAGTGCTTCCCCGAGCTGGCGCGCGCCGCCGCCTCCCGGGCCGATCTCGTGGTGACCAACCACGCCATGC
The DNA here is from genome assembly GCF_001937665.1 of Actinomyces oris. Classification (GTDB taxonomy): domain Bacteria; phylum Actinomycetota; class Actinomycetes; order Actinomycetales; family Actinomycetaceae; genus Actinomyces; species Actinomyces stomatis. The sequence continues at coordinate 43,003 of NZ_MSKL01000031.1, forward strand.
TCGGCGTGGTCGTGGCCGGCAACCCCGGTGTCCTTCCCGACCACCGGGTCCTCATCGTCGATGAGGCCCACGAGCTGGCCGACCGCATCCGCTCCCAGGGCACCATCGCCCTGTCGGCGGCCGCCGTGGCGCGCACAGCCGCCACCGCCCGCAAGCACGCCTCCGTACTGGTCAGCGAGCTGGAGTCCGCCGGCCAGACCCTCCAGCTCGCGCTGGCCGAGCTGCCCGACGGCAGGCTGGAGGCGCCCCTGCCCACAGCCCTGCACGATGCGCTGGTACTCCTGGCCGGCGCCGCCCGCCAGGTCGCCTCCGACGTGCGCGACCAGGCCCGCGCCCTGGGGCGTGACCGCTCCAGTGAGGCCGCCGGAGGCCTGGCGGTCGCCCGCACCGCCGTCGGAGATCTGGTCGACGCCCTGGACCGCATGACCTCCGACTCGGTGGCCCAGGGCCGCGATGTCGCCTGGATAGAGCGTCCCCGCATGGGGGCCGAGCCCCCGCGGCTCCTCCTGGCCCCCATCGAGGTCGCCGGATCGGTGGCGAACCACCTGCTTGACGGTCGCACCGGCATCATGACGTCGGCGACCCTCGCCCTGGGGGACAGCTTTGAGCCCATGGCCCGTTCCCTGGGGCTGACCCTGGCGGAGCAGCCGTGGAAAGGCGTCGACGTCGGCTCCCCCTTCGACTACCCCCGCCAGGGCATCCTCTACGTGGCCGCCCACCTGCCCCGCCCCGGTGCCGGCATCTCGGAGGCGGCCCTGGATGAGATGCTCGCCCTGGTCGAGGCCTCCGGAGGCGGCATGCTGGGCCTGTTCTCCTCCAAGCGCGCGGCCCAGGAGGCCGCCGAGGTACTGCGCGGAGCCACCGACCTGCCCGTCTACGCCCAGGGCGACGACCAGCTGCCCACCCTGGTGCGGGCCTTCGCCGACGACGAGGCGGCCTGCCTGGTGGGCACCCTCTCGCTGTGGCAGGGCGTGGACGTGCCCGGACGCACCTGCCGTCTCGTCGTCATCGACCGCATCCCCTTCCCCCGCCCCGACGACCCGGTCGCCCAGGCCCGCACCAACGCCGTCGTGGCCGCCGGAGGCAATGGCTTCATGAGCGTGTCGGCCACCCACGCGGCTCTGCTCCTGGCCCAGGGGGCGGGGCGCCTCATTCGTCGCAGCCAGGACCGCGGTGTCGTCGCCGTCCTGGACTCGCGTCTGCGCACGGCGCGTTACGGGGGCTTTCTCACCCGCTCCATGCCCGCCCTGTGGCCGACGACGAAGCCCGATGTGGTCCGTGCCGCCCTGAGGCGTCTCGCCGTGCGGCCCGATGCCCCGGGGGAGGAGTGAACCTGCCGGCTGGGCCTTTCGGTATGTGCCCCTCGGGAGGAACTGCACGTAGGCTTGGCGTGAGCGGGTGCTCGCGCCCCTGCGGTCCTGCCCAGCAGATCCCATTGAGGAGAAGAACGTGTCAGACCACATCACCACTATCGCTGAAGGCTCCTACCCCACCAACCGTTCCGGCCGCCCCTCCAAAGTCGCTGTCATTGGTGCTGGGGCCGTTGGTTCCACCCTCGCCTACGCCTGTGTGACCAAGGGTGTTGCCCGCGAGGTCGTGCTGCAGGACATCGTCAAGGAGAAGGTCGAGGCCGAGGCCCTCGACATCGCCCAGGGAATCCAGTTCACCTCCGCCGGCTCCGTCTCGGGATCCGACGACCCCGAGATCTGCCGCGATGCGGATGTCATCGCCATCACCGCCGGTGCCAAGCAGAAGCCCGGCCAGTCCCGCCTCGAGCTCGCCGGCGCCACCGTCGGCATCATGGAGAAGATCCTTCCCAAGCTCGTCGAGGTCGCCCCCAACGCCATCTTCGTGCTCGTGGCCAACCCGGTGGACGTGGTGACCTACTGCGCCAAGAAGATCACCGGCCTGCCCGAGAACCAGGTCTTCGGCTCCGGCACAGTGCTGGACACGGCCCGGATGCGTTACCTCATCTCCCTGGAGACCGGAACGGCCGTTCAGAACATCCACGGCTACATCGCCGGTGAGCACGGCGACTCCGAGGTGCCCCTGTGGTCCTCCACCGAGATCGGTGGCGTGCCGATCACCCAGTGGGGCACCACCCTCGACGGCGGCGTGTTCGACGAGTCCAAGCGCGAGCGCATCGCCCACGACGTGGTCCGCTCCGCCTACCGCATCATCGAGGGCAAGGGCGCCACCAACTACGCCGTCGGCCTGGCCGTACAGCGCATCATCGGTGCCGTCCTCAACGACGAGCAGCGGGTGCTGACCATCTCCCCGCTGCTGGACGACTGGCACGGCATCTCCGACGTGTGCATGGCCGTACCCACGATCGTGGGACGTGAGGGCGCCGGGCGTCGCCTCGAGCTGCCCCTGACCTCGGATGAGAGGGAGCGCCTGATCGCCTCCGCCGACCACCTGCGTGAGGTCGCACGCGGTCTGGGCTACTGAGCCGTCGGTCTGAACCACTGAAGGACCGCCCCGCTGACCGGGGCGGTCCTTCTCTCATGCAGGCTGCCGTGCGTGACTACAGGGCACGCAGCACCGTGACCACCTTGCCCAAGATCGTGGCATGGTCTCCGTCGATCGGGGGGTAGCTGGAGTTGCGGGGGAGCAGCCACTGGTGGCCGTCGCGACGCGAGAGCACCTTGACCGTTGCCGAGGCGCCGTCGACATCCTCGATCATGGCCGCCACGATCTCGCCGTTGGCCGCGTCTGGCTGGGAGCGCACCACCACCCAGTCACCGTCGCAGATGGCCGCATCGATCATCGAGTCCCCGTGCACCTCCAGCATGAAGAGCTCGCCCTCACCGGTCAGGCGGCGGGGCAGGGCCATGACGTCGGTGACGTCCTGCTCTGCCAGGATCGGGGTTCCGGCGGCGATCCGTCCCACCAGCGGAACGGCGACCGCGTCCCCGTCCTCGACGCCGGGGATGCTGGGGGAGTCGAGTGAGGAGATGTGAGCGGTGCCGCCGGAGGCGGCTGCGCGGCCACTGGGACTGCTGTCGGCGGTGACGACCTCCATCGCCCGAGGGCGATTGGGGTCTCGGCGCACCAGGCCCAGGCGCTCGAGCTTGTCCAGCTGGTGCTTGACGGAGGAGGGGCTGGTCAGTCCCACCTGCTCGCCGATCTCACGCAGTGAGGGCGGGTACCCGTGGGCGGCGATGGCCTCGCGGACAGCTTCATAGACCGCACGGGCGCGCGTGTCGAGGCCGCTGACGGCCTCCGTGACCGTCGCTGCGCTGGTCGCCTCAGAACCGCCGGTTCCGGCGTGCGGCCCTGGAGCCGGTGAGGCGCCCCGGTCTGCTGTGGTGCTCATGGTCCTTGCCCTCCCTGCCGGACGGCCCTCAGGCCCGGGGGCGTCAAGGGCGCGGAATAGATGTCGGTGGTCCGTGATCGTCTTGGACATGACCAGCCTACCGGCGAGACGACCACGATTCAAACACATGTTCGAAGAGGTGCTGGACGTGTCGCCCTTCAGGCGCTAATGTGTCGAACAAGCGTTCGTCGAACATGTGTTCAGGAGGTTGCTGTGAGCGTCATCGCCATCCCACTGCCGTCCCGCCAGGCTTCTCGGGCTCGGACTGATGAGCCTGTCGCGGGATCGGCCCATGGCCGGGGTGCCGGGCAGTCCTCCCGTCGGCCTCGGCTGAGGCTGGTCACCGACGACTTCGTCCCCGAGGTTCCCGTGCGGCGCAGCGTCGGCGGTCCGCTGCGCCCCATGTCCGCATCCGTCTGCGTCCCGGCGGCGCCGGCGATGCGTCGCCCCGCCACACCCGCGGCTCTGCGTGATCGTCGCGCGGAGCTGGAGAGGCTGGCCCCTCAGCACCCGGCAGTGCGAGCCGCCGGGCTGCGACGTGGCGCTCAGCAGGAGCAGGGGCGGCAGAACAACGCCGCTCAGGACGCTGGGGGGAATGAATCCAGCCCGTCCAGCTCGAGGGAGGCGGCTGGGGGAGAGGCGCGTTCCCGGGAGAGGCTGCGACTTCTTCGCAGCGGCTCCGCAGTCATTGTCGCGGCCTTCGTGCTCGCCTGCTGCGGACTGACCATCGGAGCTCTGGCGGGCCTGGTCTCACCGGTCCCCGCTACGGCCGTTGCTCACGTATCGGCGGACACGACCACCACAGTTGTTCGTCCCGGACAGTCCCTGTGGGACATCGCCGAGTCGAGCGGGACCTCGGACGTCCCGGGGATGGTGGCCCGGATCGTCGAGCTCAACGATCTCCAGGGAACCGCCGTCCGTGCCGGGCAGACGCTTGAGGTGCCTACGGCGTGAGAACTGGTGCGCGGATCGCACCTTGAGGCGGGCTTGCGGGGCGGCCCGCCGGGCGTTTACTCTCCGATGGACTGACACGTAGTCCAGTGAGATCGGAGGTCGCAGGCGTGCACTGCCCCTTCTGCCGTCATGACGGCTCGCGCGTTGTCGACTCCCGGACCGCGGAGGACGGCACCTCGATCCGTCGTCGTCGTGAGTGTCAGCAGTGTGGGCGCCGCTTCACCACTCTGGAGACCGCCAGCCTGTCGGTCCGGAAACGCTCCGGTGTCGTCGAGCCCTTCAGTCGGGACAAGGTCGTGGTCGGGGTCAGGCGCGCCTGTCAGGGGCGTCCCGTCTCCGACGATCAGCTCGCGCTTCTGGCGCACCAGGTTGAGGAGGCCATTCGCGCAGGAGGTCAGGCGCTCGTCGACTCCCACGACGTCGGGCTGGCGATCCTGGGCCCCTTGCGTGAGCTGGACCAGATCGCCTACCTGCGCTTCGCCTCGGTCTACTCCTCCTTCGACTCCCTGGAGGACTTCGAGAAGGCCATTGCCGGGCTGCGCAACGCCGAGGCGGTCTCCTAGCGTCAGTGGCCGATGAGGGCCTGCGCGGCGTGAGGAGTCCGTCAGGGGCCTCTGTCGAAGGAGGACGTGGCAAACTGAGATTATGCGCGTCCTCATCGTCTCCGACTGCTACGCGCCGCGACTGGGCGGCATCGAGACTCAGGTGCGGGATCTCGCCCGCAACCTGAAGCGGGCCGGCCATGAGCCCGCCGTCGTCACCGCAACGCCGGTGGGTGGTGGTCGTGGCCGCAGCGTTGAGAGAGCCGATGGCTTCCCCGTCTACCGAACCACCGCGCACCTGCCCAGTGAGCTGCCCGTTCATCCCCGAGCCGGGCGCGAGCTCGATGACCTCCTGTCCCGTCTGCGTCCTGACGTCGTTCACGCCCATGTCGGCATCGTCTCGCCCTTCGCCTGGTCCGGCATCGCCGCGGCCCGGCGGGCGGGGCTCCCCCTGTCCGTCACCTTCCACTGCGTCCTGGGGCCCTGGGCGTCAGTGGCCGGGGTGCTGGGGCCCGCCAGTCCCGTGCGCCTGTGGCAGCGCGGCGGTGCCGACCTGACAGCCGTGTCCTCCATGCTCGCCTCCGAGGTCAAGCGCGCCGGCGCTCAGGATCCCGTCACCGTTCTGCCCAACGGCATCACCGTCGAGGACTGGCGCCTGGAACGCCCCGGTCCCCAGGGGCGACGGCCTCACCGGCCGGTCACGGTCGTGGCCTCCCTGCGGTGGGTCGAGCGCAAGCGCCCTCTACAGGTCGTGCGCGCCTTCGCCCAGGCGGTCAGGAGCACCCCCGGGAGCGATGCGCTCCTCAGGATCTACGGGGACGGCCCGCTGCGCGACAGGCTCGCCCGTGAGGTCGCCGAATCCGGCCTGGCCGACCGCATCACGCTCGTGGGGCGCGTTGAGCGCACTGAGCTCGCCCAGGCCTTCACGCGTGCGGACATCTACCTGCAGACCTCGCCCGCCGACTCCTTCGGCATCTCCACCCTTGAGGCCCGCAGTGCAGGACTGGCGGTCGTCGCTCTGCGCTCCAGCGGAGTCAGCGACTTCGTCACCGATGGTGTTGATGGTCTCCTGGCCGACGACGAGTCCGGCCTGGCCCGCGAGCTCGCCACTCTTCTGGGGGATGACGAGCTGCTCGAGCGCATCAAGGCCCACAACTACGAGAACGTCCCCTTGCCCGAGTGGGGCTCCGTGGTGCAGATGAACGTCGAGGCGTACCGGCGAGCCATCGACCTGGCAGGTGCGTGAGCCCAGCTGGGCGCGCGAGCCGGCGCCGGGGCGAGGGGGTGATCGGCCCCGTCAGACGGTGCCTGTGTCGCTGAGCACCTCGGAGAGCCGACGCGCTGCGGCCATGACCACGTGTCCATGGACCCGGCCGGGCTGGCGCCCCATGCGCTCAATGGGGCCGGAGATCGAGATCGCGGCCACCACCTTGCCTCCGGGGCCGCGTACCGGCGCCGAGACGGAGGCGACTCCGGGCTCGCGCTCGCCAACCGACTGAGCCCATCCCCGACGTCGGACCGCCGAGAGCATGGTGGCGGTGAAGCGGGCTCCCACCAGGCCGCGGTGCAGGCGGTCTGGCTCCTCCCAGGCGAGGAGCACCTGGGCCGCCGAGCCGCCCTGCATGGACATGGTGGCGCCCACAGGGATGGAGTCACGCAGTCCGATCGGGCGCTCGGCATTGGCCACACAGATGCGCACGTCACCTTGGCGGCGGTAGAGCTGCGCCGACTCGTGGGTCTTGTCGCGCAGGGCCGCCAGCACCGGTCCGGCGGCGGACAGGAGATGGTCCTCGCCCGCCGCGCTGGCCAGCTCGGTGAGCCTGGGGCCCAGGATGAAGCGTCCCTGTGAGTCGCGGGTGACCAGGCGGTGGAACTCCAGGGCGACCGCGATGCGGTGCGCCGTGGGGCGGGCCAGGTGCGTGGTGGACACGAGCTGGGCCAGAGTCGCCGGTCCCGACTCCAGCGCGCTCATCACCAGGGCCGCCTTGTCGATCACGCCGACGCCGCTGCTGTCGTTCTCCGGGGAGTTCTCTGAGGGGCTGTCCATAATCTGATACTGTCATTTCAAGGTATGAGATTTCAAGTTAGGGTCGTCCCGGGAAGCGGCGCAGTGTCAGCATCCTGGGGTCAAGCGGTGCTCGGTGGTCTCGGATGCGGCGCGGCCGCCTCGTGCGGTCTGTGCGGGCCAGCAGCGTCTCCGGGCGCTCCTGAGTGCGGGGCGGATCGGGAACACCTGTTGCTGAGAGGATGAAGTCGATGGGAATGACTCTCGCCGAGAAGGTCTGGCGCGATCATGTGGTGTCCAAGGGTACCGACGGTGCCCCCGACCTGCTGTACATCGACCTTCACCTGGTCCATGAGGTCACCAGCCCCCAGGCCTTCGAGGGGCTGCGCCTGGCCGGACGCAAGGTCCGACGCACCGACCTGACCATCGCCACGGAGGACCACAACACCCCCACCGTCGACATTGATCTACCGATCGCCGACGTCACCAGCCGCGCCCAGATCGAGACCCTGCGCGCCAACTGCGCCGAGTTCGGGGTGCGTCTGCACTCCCTGGGGGACGCCGACCAGGGGATCGTCCACGCCGTCGGCCCGCAGCTGGGGCTGACCCAACCCGGCATGACCGTGGTCTGCGGCGACTCCCACACCTCCACCCACGGCGCCTTCGGGGCGCTCGCCTTCGGCATCGGCACCTCCCAGGTCGAGCACGTCCTGGCCACTCAGACCCTGCCCATCGCCCCCTTCAAGACGATGAGCGTCACCATCGACGGAGACCTGCCCTCGGGCAGCGGGGCCAAGGACATCATCCTGGCCATCATCGCCAAGATCGGCACCAACGGGGCGCAGGGGCATGTCATTGAGTATCGTGGCCGGGCCATTGAGCAGCTCTCGATGGAGGCCCGGATGACGATCTGCAACATGAGTATCGAGGGCGGCGCCCGGGCCGGCATGATCGCCCCGGACCAGACCACCTTCGACTACCTCAAGGACCGTCCTCACGCACCCGTCGGCGAGGACTGGGACGCCGCAGTGGAGTACTGGTCCAGTCTGCGCACCGATCCCGACGCCGTCTTCGACACCGAGGTGGTTCTTCAGGCCGAGGACATCGAGCCCTTCGTCACCTGGGGCACCAATCCCGGGCAGGGCCTGCCGCTGTCGGCGCGCGTCCCCGACCCCGAGGACATCGCCGACGCCACTGAGCGGCTCGCCGCCGAACGTGCCCTGGAGTACATGGACCTCGTTCCGGGAACGCCCCTGCGTGACATCAAGGTCGACACCGTCTTCATCGGATCGTGCACCAACGGCCGTATCGAGGACCTGCGGGCCGCCGCCGAGGTGGTGCGCGGGCGCAAGAAGGCCGAAGGGCTGCGCATGCTCGTGGTGCCGGCCTCCGCCCGGGTGCGTCTGCAGGCCGAGGCCGAGGGACTGGACCGGGTCTTCACGAGCTTCGGCGCCGAGTGGCGCAACGCCGGCTGCTCCATGTGCTTGGCCATGAACCCCGACAAGCTCTCCTCCGGGGAGCGCGCGGCCTCCACCTCCAACCGCAACTTCGAGGGACGTCAAGGAAAAGGTGGACGGACCCACCTCGTCTCGCCCGTCGTCGCCGCGGCCACCGCCGTGCGGGGGGCGCTGTCGGCGCCAGGGGATCTGCCGCCACGGCCTGCCGCCTCGCTGGATGCGGGCACCTCCACCGGCTCCGCTCCGGATGCGGGCGACATCCCAACGGTCACGGCGGTTGCGCCGGTCTCCGCCGCGCCTCCTGCGACCGTCCTGTAGAGGACGTTGCCGATCGGGAGACGAAGGCATACAGGCGAGTAGAGGCCCAGTAGAGGCCGAGTAGAGGCAAGGAGCTCAAAGACTGTGGACAAGTTCATCCGACACACGGGCATCGGTGCCCCGTTGCGGCGCAGCGCCGTCGATACCGACCAGATCATCCCGGCGGTGTATCTCAAACGCATCACCCGCACGGGCTTCGACGACGCCCTGTTCGCCTCCTGGCGGGCCGGTGAGCCCGACTTCATCCTCAATCAGGACGCTTACAAACGAGCTTCCGTGCTCGTCGCCGGCCCTGATTTCGGCACGGGCTCCTCGCGGGAGCACGCAGTGTGGGCGCTCAAGGACTACGGGTTCAAGGTCGTCCTGGCGCCTCGCTTCGCCGACATCTTCCGCGGCAACGCCGGCAAGCAGGGGCTGGTGGCCGGAGTGGTCTCCCAGGAGGACTGCGAGCAGCTGTGGAAGATCCTCGAGACCGAGCCGGGCACCGAGGTGACGGTGGACCTGGAGAACCGTACGGTTGAGGCCGGATCGTTCCGCTGCGCCTTCGCCATCGATGACTACGTGCGCTGGATTCTCATGGAGGGGCTCGACGACATCTCCCTGACCCTCACTCAGGAGGACGCCATCCGCGCCTACGAGGAGGCCCGCCCGGCCTTCAAGCCGCGTACCCTGCCGGCCAAGCACTTGCCGACCCAGGAGGTCGTCTCGGCCCGGGCCGCGGACATGCCCCGGCCCTGAGCGGGACCTGGGTGGTTCGGATCCTGCCCGCTCAAAGAGTTCCTCCTCCGAATTTCATCGCATTGGTACGGTGTTGGATAGAATTAATCGGGATTCTCTGTGAGTCGAAGGCCACCTGATACAGCCCTGAAAAGGGTCCTGGGAGTCCCTCCGGTGCGCTTATGCTGGGACGGCCTCGCGCGCCTGCGCGGGGATGGGTGAGCGGCTCACGCGCGCGGCACGCCCAGATGACGTCATGGAGGTGTGCATGGTCGACGGTCTGCTCCAGGTCGAGGGCGGTCGCCCGCTGACTGGTGAGATCACCGTCCGCGGAGCCAAGAACCTGGTTCCCAAGGCGATGGTGGCGGCGCTGCTGGGGTCGTCTCCCTCGGTGCTGCGCAATGTCCCGCTCATTCGTGACGTTGACGTGGTCTCGGGGCTGTTGAGCCTGCACGGCGTGAGCATCGACTACGACCAGCAGGAGGGCGTCCTCCAGCTGGACCCATCCAAGGTCGAGTCGGCTCATATGGCGGACATTGACGCGCACGCCGGCTCCTCGCGCATTCCTATCCTCTTCTGCGGTCCGCTCCTGCACCGCCTGGGGGAGGCCTTCATCCCTGACCTGGGCGGGTGCCGTATCGGTGATCGCCCCATCGACTTCCACCTGGAGATCCTGCGTCAGTTCGGCGCCGTGGTCGACAAGCAGGCGCAGGGCATCCGGCTGACCGCGCCTCACGGTCTCAACGGAACCGTCATCGAGCTTCCCTACCCCTCAGTCGGAGCCACCGAGCAGACCCTGCTCACTGCTGTGCGCGCCAACGGGCTGACCGAGCTGCGCAACGCCGCCGTCGAGCCCGAGATCATGGACCTGGTCGACGTCCTGCAGAAGATGGGCGCCATCATCTCGGTGGACACCGATCGCACCATCCACGTCGAGGGCGTCAACGAGCTGTGCGGTTACACCCACTCGGCCCTGCCCGACCGTATTGAGGCGGCCTCCTGGGCCTCTGCCGCCCTGGCCACTCGTGGGGACGTGTTCGTGCGCGGAGCCCACCAGAGCCACATGACCACCTTCCTCAACACCTTCCGCAAGGTGGGGGGCGCCTTCGACGTCACTGATGAAGGCATCCGCTTCTACCACCTCGGTGGGGACCTGAAGTCGATCGTGGTGGAGACCAACGTCCACCCCGGCTTCATGACCGACTGGCAGCAGCCTCTTGTCGTGGCGCTCACCCAGGCCCAGGGCCTGTCCATCGTCCACGAGACCGTCTACGAGAACCGCTTCGGGTTCACCGGTGCCCTTCGCAAGATGGGGGCCACCATCCAGGTCTACCGAGAGTGCCTGGGCGGTACCGAGTGCCGTTTCGGCCAGCGCAACTTCTACCACTCGGCGGTCATCTCCGGGCCTACCCCGCTGACCGGTGCCGACATCGTCGTCCCTGACCTGCGCGGTGGCTTCTCCCACCTCATCGCGGCCCTGGCCGCCGAGGGCACCAGCCGCGTCGAAGGCGTCAACCTCATCGATCGCGGCTACGAGCACTTCATGTCCAAGCTGGAGTCCCTCAACGCCGCCGTCACCCGCCTGGCCTGATGCGGAACCGCTCCGCCGGCCGCGTCTCAGCGAGGTCGGCGGAGCGGAGCGCACGGGCAGGCCTCGGGCTCGGCTCGGAGAACCTCGTTCAGCGCGCTGAAGCGGATAGAGTTCACCTGTGTCTGAAACACGCCGCATGACTCCGTTCTACCGCTTCGCCGCGCGCGGGGCGATCATCCCGTTCCTCAAGATGGTCTCCCGGCAGAAGGTGACCGGTCTGGAGAACATCCCCCGCGAGGGCGGCTTCATCGCCGTGGCCAACCACCTGACCGACCTCGACTCGCTCACGGCCATGCGAGCCCTGGTTGACGCCGATGTTCCCGTCTACTCACTGGCCAAGTCCACCCTGTTCAAGGTGCCGGTGCTCGGGTCCATCCTGCGGGCCGGCGGCCAGATCCCGGTCCAGCGGGGCACCCAGAATGCGGCCACGGCCCTCAAGGCCGCCAGTGAGGTCCTGGCTGACGGCGGCGCCATCATGATCTTCCCCGAGGGCACGCTCTCTCGGGACCCCCTCAAGTGGCCGATGGTGGCCAAGACCGGGGCGGCCCGGCTGGCCATGACCAGTGGCGCCCCCGTCCTGCCCATGGGGCAGTGGGGCGCGCATGAGATCCTGGACACCTACGGGCGTTCCTTCCACCCCTTCCCCCGCAAGGACGTGCGCGTCACCATCGGTGAGCTCATGGACCTGTCCCGCTTCGGGCAGGACACCCAGGACCGCGAGGCCGTGCGTGCCTGTACCGCCGAGATCATGCGGGCCATCACCTCCCTGGTGGAGGAGCTCCGCGGCGAGAAGGCCCCCCGCCCCTTCGACATGCACTATGACGGCGACCCCGGCAAGGGAAGGATCGGCGTGCGCCGCCCCGACCCGCTGCCCGAGGCGGACACTCAGGAGGACGGCCAGTGAACGGCGTCGAACGCGCAACGAGTGCACCGGTGCAGCAGACCGCGGCCGTCATCGGCTCAGGCGCCTGGGGCACCACCTTTGCCGGCCTCCTGGCCCAGGCCGGTACTCCGACGACGATCTGGGCCCGGCGTCGGGAGGTGGCTGAGGAGATCAATGCCGGCACCAACGAGCGCTATGTCCCCGGTCATCGTCTGCCGCCGGGCCTGAAGGCGACCACCGATCTGGCCGGAGCCGTCGAGGGGGCGGGCATCGTCGTCGTGGCCGTGCCCTCCCAGGAGGCCCGAGGAGTCCTGGAACCCCTCCGGGGCACCCTGGCCGACGACGCCGTGGCCGTCTCCCTCATGAAGGGCATCGAGCTGGGCACCGGGCTGCGGATGAGCGAGGTCCTGGCCGAGGCCCTGGGCATCGACGCCTCCCGCGTCGTGGTCGTCTCCGGCCCCAACCTGGCCGACGAGATCGCCGCGGGCCAACCCACCGCCACCGTGGTGGCCGCCGACGACGAGCGGGTCGCCGCCCGGATCGCCTCCCTGTGCGCCACCGGCACCTTCCGTCCCTACACCAACACCGACGTCCTGGGTGTCGAACTGTGCGGGGCGGTCAAGAACGTCATCGCCCTGGCCGTCGGCGCGGCCGCCGGCCGGGGCCTGGGGGACAACTCCAAGGCCACGATCATCACCCGGGGCTTGGTGGAGATCACCCGCCTGGGACTGAAGCTCGGGGCCAGCCCGGAGACCTTCTCCGGGTTGGCCGGCATGGGGGACCTGGTGGCCACCTGCTCCTCGCCCCTGAGCCGTAACCAGACCTTCGGCCGCCACCTCGGCGAAGGGATGAGCGTGGCCGAGGCCGCTGCGGCCTCCCGGGGCGTGGCCGAGGGAGCCAAGTCGGCCCGCGCCGTCCTCGACCTGGCCCGGGCTCACGGCGTGGACATGCCGATCACCGCCGGAGTCGTCACCGTCGTCGAGGGGGCCGCCAGTGTCGCCCAGGTGACTGACGCACTGTTGGCCCGTCCTCGCAAGGCCGAGGGCGTCCACGCGGCACCGTCTCAGGCCTAGCGCGCTCCACGCCCAGTGAAAGCCGGCTTTAATCCGGGTTTCTTGTGCGTTATCAGCATGTGGGGCGCCGCGCGGTAGCGTGGGACCTATGACAGCCCTCCAGGAAACCGGCCCCTCCGTCCCCAGTTCTGACAACTCCAAAGTGCGTGTTGCCGTCGTCTTCGGCGGACGCAGCGGTGAGCACACGATTTCCTGCGCCACCGCCGCCGGCGTCCTGTCAGCCATCGACCGCGACCGTTACGAGGTCCTTCCCGTGGGTATCACCCCCGAGGGCCAGTGGTTGCTCGTCGAGGACGATCCTGCCGCCCTCGAGCTCAGCGACAGCCGGCCTCCGGTGACGATCACCGCCGACGGTCTGGGGCGGGGGACGCTCACCGCACCCCTGGGGGGCGGCGAGCTCACAGTGCTCGGCTCCGCGGGGCCCGAGGTCCTGGGGCGGGTCGACGTCGTCCTGCCACTGCTGCACGGGCCCTACGGCGAGGACGGAACCATCCAGGGCATGCTGGAGATGATGGGCCTTCCCTACGTCGGCTGCGGGGTGCTGGCCAGCGCCGCGGGCATGGACAAGCAGGTCACCAAGGTGCTCCTGGGGGCCGCGGGCATTGCCACGGCGCCGCACGTCGTCGTCGGCCCACACGCCTGGAAACGCGACCCCGAGGCGATTCTGGAGGCATGCCGGTCCCTGACCTACCCTCTGTTCGTCAAGCCCGCCCGTGCCGGCTCCTCCCTGGGCATCAGCAAGGTCGACCGCCCTGAGGATCTCCCGGGGGCCATCGAGGCGGCCCGCGCGGTCGATCCCAAGGTCCTCGTGGAGAGCGGCATCGTGGGACGCGAGGTCGAGGTCGCCGTCCTTCAGGGCCGCGACGATGACGCCCCCAGGGTGGCCGAGCCCGGTGAGATCGCCATGGATGCCTCCCATGGCGCCGGCGAGTTCTACGACTACGAGACCAAGTACCTGGCCCACGACGCCGTCGCCATGGTCTGCCCGGCGCGCATCGGCCCCGAGGCGCGCGCACTCATCATGGACACCGCCGCACGGGCCTTCGAGGCGGTCGGCTGCGAGGGGCTGGCCCGGGTGGACTTCTTCCTCACCGACAGCGGCGAGGCGGTCGTCAACGAGATCAACACGATGCCCGGTTTCACACCCTTCTCCATGTACCCCTATATGTGGCAGGTCTCCGGTCTGGGCTACACCGAGCTGGTCTCCGAGCTCATCGAGCTGGCCGTGGCCCGCTCCACTGATGTCAACCGCTGAGAAGGACCCACCCGGCAACGGGGACGCGGGTGAGGACGTGCGGGTCGGTGACCTCAGCGAGGAGGAGCTTCTCGCCGTCATCACCCCCCTCCTGCCCCGTGGTCCTCAGACACCCGTCGGCACGGGGGATGACTGTGCGGTGCTGTCCTTCCCCGACTCGCACACGGTGGTGAGCACCGATGTCCTGGTCGAGGGCCGCCACTTCCGTACCGAGTGGTCCACCGGCCGTGACGTCGGAGCGAGGGCCGCGGCCCAGAACCTCGCCGACGCCGCCGCCATGGGTGCCAGGCCGGTTGCGCTCGTCGTTGGCCTGGTCATGCCTGCGGCCACATCGGTCGGCTGGGTGCGGCACTTCGCCCGCGGACTGGCCCAGGGATGCGAGCCCTGCGGGGCGGGCGTCGTGGGCGGCGACCTCAGCGCCGGTGACTCACTGGTCGTGGCCGTCACGGTCCTGGGTGACCTCGAGGGCCGCGCACCGGTTCTGCGAAGCGGCGCCCGGCCCGGTGACGTCGTCGTCCATGTTGGAACCCTGGGGCGCAGTGCGGGGGGTCTCGCCCTACTCGGCGCCGGCACTGACTATGCGTCGGGTTCGCACGCCTCCGTCTTCGGCGGCCAGGAGCAGGCTCGGGCCCAGGCCTGCATCGAGGTCTTCCGGGCCCCCACCCCGCCCCTGGCAGCAGGCCGCGAGCTGGCGCTGGCCGGCGCCACCTCCATGCTGGATGTCTCGGACGGGCTGCTGCGCGACGCCGGTCGGATCGCCCGAGCCAGCGGCGTCGTCATCGATCTCGACGATCCAGCAGACCTGCCGGACGTATCCTTCCTCGAGCCGGTGGCAGCGCTCGTGAGCGGCCACGACGAATCAACGGCTCGCGCTCTGGCCCGCAGCTGGCTGCTCACCGGGGGAGAGGATCACGGACTGCTCGCCACCGTCCCGGCAGACGCCCTCGAGCGGCTACCCGCCGGGGCCAGAGTGATCGGCCGGGTCCTGAGCCCGCAGTCCTCACCCGCCCGAGTGCTGGGGCACCGGCCGGGCGTCCTCCTCGCAGGAGAATTCGCGCAGGAGCACACCGGCTGGGACCACTTCTCTCACGCCTGACGGGCCTGTACCCGGTTGAAGAGAAACGGGGCACGACAAAGGCCGCCGACTGCTTTGCGCAGCGGCGGCCTCGTGCTCGAAGGACTCGAGATGATGCGCTCAGATGTTGCGCGTCACCTTCCCGGCCTTGAGGCAGGACGTGCACACGTTGAGGCGCTTGGGGGCGCCGTTGACGAGAGCACGCACACGCTGGATGTTGGGGTTCCACCGGCGGTTGGTCCGCACGTGGGAGTGCGAGACGCTCTTGCCGAAGATGGGGCCCTTGCCGCAAACGTCGCACACAGCAGCCACGGTCTCACTCCTGATCTTCAATGCTTCAACGCTCAGGCCGATGCCCGGCGTCAGGTCTTACCGCCCAGGCGTGGGGCGCTGGGCAACCCGAACACAATAGCGGACCTCTGTGTGGCCCCCCAAGCCGCGGTGGCGTGCGTTCGGGCACATGCCGTCCTGCGTGAAGCCTGGGGGAGGGGTGTGGATAGGGTTGGTGGTGTGTTGTATCTCACTACCTGAAGGGCGTGTGCTCCAGGTTGGTGCGGTGGTAGCGGTCTGACCAGCGTGCTGGTGTCCCGGATACCCATCGGTTCTCCAGTGCGATGAGCGGGGTCCGTGTGCGGGCATCCCGCTCCGGTGGGAGGAATGTGCCCGGGCAGGTACCCTGAAACCACATATCAATCCAAAGGCTCGGCCCAGCCATGAACCAGGCTCGCTGAACGCCTGCACATATGCAGATCATGCAATGGAACAGAAGGTGTTCGCAGCGTGAAACACATGGTGTGCCGGTCGTAGCCAGGACCCAGGGGAGGCGAAGATGGCGCAGTCGCAAGGACACCGCCCCGTTACCCCTGTCTCAGGGATTCATGTGCTGCAGGGGGCCGCAGTGCGGCGCTGGATCGCGCTGGCGGAGATCGTCGCCGATCAGACCCGGGACCTCGTGGATGTCCTCAACGTGTTCCCCGTGCCGGATGCGGATACCGGAACCAACGTCCTGCTCACTCTGCGCTCGGCCTCCGACGCCCTCCACCGTCTGGGGCGGGCCGCTGATGTCGCCCAGGTGGCCCGTGCCGCAGCCGATGGCGCCGTTCGAGGCGCCCGGGGGAACTCGGGTCTTCTGGTCTCCCAGGCGCTGGCGGCCTTCGCCGATGTCTGCTCCGAGGCCCCTGATCCCACCGGCCTGCGCCCCGTTGAGCTCGTGCACGTCTATGAGGCCATGGCGGACACCACCTGGGCCGCGGTCTCCCGTCCAGTCTCCGGGACCCTGCTGTCGGTGGCTCGGGACGCGGCCACGGCCGCCCGCTCCGCGCTGGAGGAGGCGACGGCGAGCTCACCCGCGACCCTGAGTCTCATCGCCGCTGCTGCCGCCTTCGGTGCCCAGGAGTCCGTTGTGGAGACAGCGGGCCTCGGGCACGGTCCGGTGGATGCCGGGGGAGCGGCTTTCATGTTGCTACTGACCTGCCTGTCGGACACCATCGACGCGATTCAGGACGCCGGCGGCGGGACGGCTGAGGCTCCAGAGCTGCGCCAGGGCCACCAGGACGCCGACGAGCACGCCCCCTACACCGCCGTCGCCCGGCAGATGCTCACCGATCTGGCTGCGGGCGGGGTGCCGCACAGCGTCGGTCCCGAGCCCCTGGGCATGTCCACCGGTGAGTTCGAGGTGATGTACCTGCTGGAGGCGACCGCGGTCCAGGCGGGTCAGCTGCGCCGAGACCTGGAGCTCGTCGGTGACTCCGTGGGTGTCGTCGGCACCCCGGACGCCCTGGGGGTGGGGCTCTACCAGGTTCACGTCCATACCGACACGCCGCGTGCCGCCCTGCCGCACGCGGGTCGCGCCCGGCAGATCTGCATCCACCATCTCCACCCCACCGCCCTGGTGAGCTCCACAGACGAGCCTCCGTCCCCGTGGGGGGCGCTCGACTCCGACCCCACGGGGCATGTGGTCTCCTTCGAGCGCCTGGCCGCACGCCGGGCCGAGCGCAAGGCGAAGTCGGTGCGCATGCACCCCTCCCAGGCGGCCGTGCCCCACCCCGCACCGGCGGAGGCCCCACGCCTGGCCGTGCGTTCGCGACAGTCCGGTGTCGGTGTCATTGCCTGCACCCGCGCTCCCGGGCTCATCGAGCAGCTCGCGCGCTCCGACGCCGCCGTTGTCCTCAATCCCGACCGGGAGGGCATCGCCCGCGCCGCCGCGGATCTGGGGGCCTCCCAGGTCATCGTGCTGCCCTGCGACGCCGCCTGCACCGAGGCCGCCCACGACGCCGCGCGCTTCTTGGCGGCTCGCTCTGCCGTCTCCACCGTCCGCCCGCCGGCAGGGACCCGGAAGGCGGGAGTCGCTCGCGAGACCGCCCGCGCCGGGGTGCAGACAGGGGGCCAGTCGGAGCGTTACGCGGCCGAGGGCATTCAGCTCCTCGTGTGCGATACCGACGACGAGGCCCGGGTCCTGGCAGCCGCAGTCGCCCTGGCCGGCAGGGGCGAGGAGACCGAGCTGGCCGAGCTGGCCCGCCGAGCCTGGAGTGCCGCCGCGGGGCTGCGCACCATCGCCCTCAACGGGGCCCAGGCCGATGCCGAGGCCGTGGCTCGCGCCGTGGCCTCGGCGCTGCGACCCTCCGATGAGCTGCTCACCGTCATCACCGGCCGCAATGCCGGCCGCGATGTCGGTGCCCTGGCCGCCAGTGCGGCGGTAGGAGCCCGAGGGCACGTGGTCGGTGAGGACGTGGAGGTCGCCGTCCATGCGGGCGGCCAGGAGCACCCTGACGTCCTCATTGCCATCGAGTAGCCGTCTCCAGGCCCGGTGAGTGGCCACACGGTCGGATCACGGCGTCTGCAAGCGCCTTGGGTCATGAACGGCTCCGAGGCCCCTTCGTCATAGGGTGGGGCCGTGCCCGGCTCGTCTGATCGCTCAACCCGTACGCCCCGCCCCGGCAGCGTCGGCCTGCTCGAGCGTCCTGTGACCCGGCTCGTGGGCAAGCGCACGGCCGTCCAGCTCGCCAAGCAGGGGGTGGAGACCGGGGCGGACCTGCTGCGCCTGCTGCCCCGGCGCTACGACACCTGGGGGGATCTGACCGACATGCGCACCCTCGGCGAGGGCGAGCAGGCCACCATCCAGGCCCAAGTCGTGCGGGCATCCTCCCGGCGCACCCGCTCCGGCCGGGTCCCCGCCCTCATGGAGGCCACCGTCACCGACGGCGCCTCCACCATGGACCTCGTCCAGTTCGGTGCGGCGGGCCAGATGCGTGCCCGTGCCACCCAGCTGGTCCCCGGAACCACCGTCCTGCTGAGCGGCAAGGTGGGACTCCACCGCGGACGCAAGCAGCTGTCCAACCCTCGCCTGTACGTCCTCGACGAGCTCGATGAGGCCGAGCGCGAGGCTCTGCTGTCCCGCCCCATGCCCATCTACCCGGGCACGGAGGCCCTCCCGTCCTGGCTGGTGGCCAAGGCGGTGCGGATCGTCCTGGACCAGCTGGAGCCGGGCGACGTCGCCGACCCCCTCCCCGAGGAGCTACGGCGTGAGGCGGGGCTGGTCGACGCCTACACCGCCTACCGCTGGGTGCACCGGCCCGAGGACTCCCGCCAGTGGAAGGCCGCCCGAAGCCGACTGCGCCACGAGGAGGCCCTCATCCTGCAGGTCGCCCTGGCTCAGCGCCGAGCCCATCATGAGGCGACCCGCACCGCGGTTGCCTGGCCTGTACCGGAGACAGAGGGTTCCCTGAGGGCGGATCTCGACGCCCGCCTGCCCTACGAACTCACCGCCGGCCAGGAGCGGGTCGGTCAGGAGATCTCCGCCGACCTGGCCCGCACGGTTCCCATGCAGCGGCTTCTTCAGGGCGACGTGGGAAGCGGCAAGACCCTCGTGGCTCTGCGCGCCATGCTCCAGGTGATCGGAGGGGGAGGGCAGGCCGCCCTCCTGGCCCCCACCGAGGTCCTCGCCGCCCAGCACCACTCCTCGCTGGAAGCGGTTCTCGGCCCCATGGCCCGACTCGGGATGCTCGGTGGCGCTGAACGCGCCACTCGCGTCCACCTGCTGACCGGCTCCACCCCCACCGCTCAGCGCCGTCAGATCCTCGCCGACCTGGCCGCCGGCGAGCCGGCGATCGTCGTGGGTACCCACGCCCTGTTGTCCGACACGGTGCAGATCCCCTTCCTCGGCCTGGTCGTTGTCGACGAGCAGCACCGCTTCGGTGTCGCCCAGCGTGACGCCCTGCGTGAGCGCGGCGGTCTCACCGACCCGGTCACCGGCCAGAGCCGCACGCCCCACCTGCTGGTCATGACCGCCACCCCGATTCCGCGCACCATTGCCATGACGGTCTTCGGCGACCTGGCCACCTCCGTCCTCGACGAGCTGCCCGCCGGACGCAGCGCCGTTCCCACCCACCTCGTTCCGTGGTCGCGCACCTCCTGGGTGGAGGGCATCTGGCGGCGCGCAGCCAAGGAGGTCGCCGCCGGAGGGCGGGTCTACGTCGTTTGCCCACGGATCGCGGTCGACGACGAGCCCCGACAGACGCAGGTGGAGGGCACGCCGGCTTTCGAGACCGATGACGAGCGGGCACCGGAGCCGCTGACGGGTGAAGGGGACGGTTCGCAGCCCGACCGCCCGCTGGCCGCCGTCGAGGAGTGGAGACGGCGACTGGGCGACGAGCCCGCTCTGGAGGGCATCGGCGTCGGAGTCCTCACCGGACGCATGAGCAGCGAGGACAAGGCCGCCTCCATGGCGGACTTCGCCTCGGGTGCCACTCCGGTCCTGGTGTCCACCACCGTTATCGAGGTGGGGGTGGACGTGCCTGAGGCCTCCATGATGGTCATCCTGGACGCCGACCGTTTCGGCCTGTCCCAGCTCCACCAGCTGCGCGGGCGGGTCGGGCGCGGCAGCAGACCGTCCCTCTGCGTGGCGGTCACCGGAGCAGAGGTCGGCTCCACCGCCTTCCACCGGCTCAAGGCCTTCGCCTCCACCACGGACGGATTCGCGCTGGCCGAGGCCGACCTCGAGCTGCGCAGCGAAGGTGACGTCCTGGGGGCCTCCCAGTCGGGTCGTACCTCCGGGCTGGACCTGCTGCGCGTGACCCGCGATGCCCACCTCATCGCCACCGCGAGGCGTCAGGCCGAGCGGATCGTGGCCGCCGATCCGCAGCTGAGCGAGCACCGGGCCCTGGCCGCGGCGATCGTCGAGCGCCTCGATGAGGAGTCCCAGGCCTTCCTCGAAAGAGCGTGAAGCATCAGGGCGCGGGCCGAGGAGCGTCCCCGGCTCAGGCCGGCTCGGCGAACCAGATCGTGGTCTCGCCGTACCGCTTGTCCGCGAAGTGCTCCAGCCCCGCCGGCCAGGTCGGTTCCGGTGAGCGCGTCGAACGCTCGACGACGACGACGGCGCGCGGCGCCAGCCACGGGTCCTCGCTGCGGGCCAGGGGGGTGAGGATCGCCGTGAGCTCCTCCTCGCTCAGCTCGTAGGGAGGGTCGATCAGCACCAGGTCCGCCGGGGCACCTGCCGGGCCGGCCAGGAAGGCGGCCGCCTTCGCGGTCACCGCCGATACCCCGCCCAGGCCCAGCGCCCGGATGTTGCGACGGCAGGTCTGCGACGCACCGTGCGAGGAGTCCACGAGCGTGACGTCACGGGCTCCTCGGCTCGCGGCCTCCAGCCCCAGGGCCCCGGAGCCTGCGCACAGGTCCAGCACCCGGGCGCCGTCGAGCACCCCGTAGTGGTCCAGGCGGGCGAAAAGAGCCTCGCGGACGCGCTCAGAGGTGGGGCGCGTCCCGGACCGGGGCACCTCGATCCTGCGTCCGCCCACGGTTCCGGCCACGATCCTCGTCATGGGGCAGACCCTACCCGGCCCGCAGTCCGCGTCTCCTGTGGGCGCGGAGCTCAGCCCTCCTCGGCCGGGGCGTGCTGACCGTAGCCGGTGTCCCGGATCTTGCGTGCGACCGCCGCGATCTGCTCATCGGAGAGGATCTTGGGGCTGCCGACGGCGAGGGTGCGCAGGTAGAGCTCGCAGACCCACTCCAGCTCCTGGGCCAGGACGTAGGTGGCGGCCAGGTCCGGGCCGGTCACCACGGATCCGTGGTTGCTCATGAGGGCCGCGGTACGCCCCTCAAGGGCCTTGGCGACATTGGCGGCCAGCTCGGGGGAGCCGTAGATGGCGTAGTCGGCCACTCGCACGTCGCTGCCGCCGAACATGCAGATGTAGTAGTGCACGGCCGGGAGCGCGCTCACGCCCTCGAGGCTGGCCACGGCGGTGGCCGCGTAGGAGTGGGTGTGCACGACCGCCATCTGTCCGGTCGCCCGCAGCGCGGTCAGGTGCAGGTCCAGCTCGCTGGCGGGCTTGAGCGGGCCCTCGACCTGCTTGCCGGTGGCGTACTCGACCACGGCGACCAGGTCGGGGCGCATCTCCTGGTAGGGCAGACCTGAGGGGGTGATGGCGACCAGGTCCCCCTCCCGAACGGACAGGTTGCCCGCGGTTCCGACGACCAGGCCGTCGTCGGACAGGTGGGAGCAGGCATCGGCGATCTGCTGTCGAGCATCGTTGAGAAGCATGGTGGGCTCTTTCCCCGGGGCGTACCGCTGCGCGCCCCGTTGCGTCAGAAGTGGTACCGAGGCATCGTCTCATGTTGGCGCTCTCATGTCCATCGTTGCGCCCTTTTGTTTTCATACTTGACATGACCGTTCGGTTGGGGTCATCCTATGTTTGCGCTCACATTGATGTGGGTCCTGGTCATCGTCGCCCAGTGAAAGGAAACCTGTCATGCCCACCGCGTCCTATCCCGCCATCGGAATCCGCCCCCTCATTGACGGACGCCGTCGTGGTGTGAGGGAGTCCCTCGAGGACAAGACCGCTCAGCTGGCCAAGGATGTCGCCGAGCTCATCTCCTCCCGCCTGACCTACCCCGACGGGAGCCCGGTGCGCTGCGTCGTCGCTGAGACCGCGATCGGAGGCGTGGCCGAGGCCAACCGCTGCAAGGAGCAGTTCCGCACCGAGAACGTGTGCGCCGACCTGACCGTCACCGCCTCCTGGAACTACATCACCGAGGTCCTCGACCTCGACCCCTCGATCCCGCACGCCATCTGGGGCTTCAACGGCACCGAGCGACCGGGGGCCGTGACCCTGGCCGCCGCGGCCGCCGCCTACAACATGCTGGGCATCCCCTGCTTCGGCATCTATGGCCACGACGTGCAGGACGCCGATGACTCGGGTCTGACCGACGACGTCGTTGACAACATCCTGCGTTACGTGCGCGCCGCCCTGGGTGTCGGCCTCATGAAGGGGCGCAGCTACCTCTCGATCGGGACGGTCTCCATGGGAATCGCCGGCTGCCGCGTTCCCGAGCAGTTCTTCGTCGACTACCTGGGCATGCGGGCCGAGTACATCGACATGATCGAGATCGACCGCCGCATCGCCCACGGCATCTACGACCACAAGGAGTACGAGATCGCCCTGGCCTGGGCCCGGGAGAACCTCACCATCGGGGAGAACCGCAACCCCGAGGCCAACCGCTTCACCCAGGAGGAGTACGACGAGCAGTTCGACTACTGCATCAAGATGCTCCTCATCGGCCGCGACCTCATGGAGGGCAACCCCGCTCTGGCCGAGCTGGGCTTCGTCGAGGAGGCCGAGGGCCACGACGCCATCGCGGCGGGCTTCCAGGGACAGCGTCAGTGGACGGACTACAAGCCCAACGGCGATATCCTTGAGACCTTCCTCAACACCACCTTCGACTGGAACGGCAAGCGGCCCGAGAAGGTCTTCGCCACGGAGGGCGACGCCGGCAACGCCGTCGCCATGCTCTTCAACTCCGTCCTGACCCACCGTCCCCAGCTCTTCAGCGACGTGCGCACCTACTGGAGCCCCGAGGCCGTTGAGCGGGTCACCGGCTACAAGCTCGAGGGGCGCGCGGAGAACGGTTTCATCGACCTGCGCAACTCTGGGGCCACCACCCTCAACGCCACCGGCGAGGAGAAGGACGCCGAGGGCAACCCCATCATCAAGCACTGGTGGGAGATCACCGAGGCGGACATCGAGGCGGATCTGAAGGCCTCCACCTTCCATGCCGCCACCCGCGAGTACTTCCCCGGAGGCGGCTTCTCCACACACTTCACCACCGCCGGCGGGATGCCCGTCACCGCGACCCGCCTGAACTTCGTGGCCGGCCAGGGACCAGTCCTCCAGATCTCCGAGGGTTGGACCGTGGAGCTGCCCGACGACGTGCGCGACCAGATCGTCTACCGTACCGACCCGACGTGGCCGACGACCTTCTTCGTCCCGCGCCTGACCGGCCAGGGCGCCTTCACCTCCGTCTACGACTGGATGGCCAACTGGGGAGCCAACCACACGGCCACCGGATACGGACACTTCGGCGCCGACCTCATCACCCTGGCCTCGATGCTGCGCATCCCCGTCTACATGCACAACGTCGAGCGCGAGAGGATCCTGCGTCCCAAGGCCTGGGTGCCCTTCGGTACCGCCGAGCCCGAGAGCGCCGACTTCAGGGCCTGCGCCACCTTCGGTCCTCTCTACCGCTGACGGGTCGCCGCCATGACGAGCACCGACGAGCACCACGCCCTTGCCCTCGACCTCGGCTCCAGCTCCGTGCGAGCGGTCCTGGGAATCTACCGGCAGGGGGTCATCAGCACCGAGGAGGTCTTCCGCCTCCACCACCAGGCGGTGGACGACCACGGCACCCTCACCTGGGACCTCGAGCGCATCATGGATGGTGTTCGTCGGAGCATCGCCATAGCGACGCAGCGCCTGGGATGGGCCCCCGACTCCATCGGCATCGACACCTGGGGAGTCGACTACGGCCTGCTCGACGCCCAAGGAGAGTTGCTGCGCGCCCCGCGCGCCTACCGGGACCGGCGCATGGCCCGCTGGGCCGCGGACCTGGACCGGGCCCTCCCTGCGGAGACGGCCTGGCAGGAGACCGGCATCCTGCCCCAGCAGATCAACACGGTCTACCAGCTCTACGCGGACCTGAGGCAGGAGCCCGACCTCATCGAGCGGGTGGATCGCTTCCTGCCCCTGCCCGACCTCGTGGCCCACCTGCTCGGGGCCCCCGCACAGTCAGGGCGCGCGATCGCCTCGACCACCGGACTCGCCTCCCCCGGGGCGCGCGACTGGTCGGCACATGTGCTTCAGGCCGCTGGGATCCCCGAGGGATGGACGCCCCCGCTCGTCGACGACGCCACAGTGGCCGGGACGACGGCGGAGGGGATCAGCATCATGCGTCCCGGCGGGCACGACACCGCCTGCGCCGTCCATGCACTCGGTCTGGCCGGTGACGAGGTGCGCCTGTTCATCTCCTCAGGATCCTGGAGCCTCATCGGTGCCGCCGTTCCCAGCCCCATCCTGGACGGAGCGGCGCTGCGGGCCGGACTGACCAACGAGGTCCGTACCGACGGAGGTATCCGGCTGCTGCGCAACCTCACCGGCTTCTGGCTGCTCCAGGAGTGCCAGCGCTCCTGGAACGAGCCCGATACCGGCGCGCTGGTCGAGGCGGCGGGGGAGTGCGCCTCCCTCGGGGTCGTCATCGATCCCGACGACGAGCTCTTCGCCAGTCCTGGCGACATGCCGGACAAGATCGCCGACTGGTGCCGCCTCCACTACAAGGTGGCTCCCGAGGGACCGGCGCAGACGGTCCGGCTCATCCTCGAGTCGCTCGCCTGCGCCCATGCCGCCTACGCCCAGGGTCTGCAGGACGTCGTCGGTGACCAGCTGGACCCGGCGGCACCGATACACCTGGTGGGAGGCGGGGCGCGCAACAGCCTCCTGCCGGCCATGACGGCGGCGGCCTGTCACCGTCGGGTCATCGTGGGCACGCCGGAGGCCAGTGCCCTGGGCAACATCCTTGCCCAGCTCGAGGCCGCCGACGTCCTCGACCCCAGCGCTCGCGGCGAGGTGCTGCGCCGCAGCATCCGCTCCGTGGAGGTCGACGCCTCCGGGGCCATTGCCGATCCCGGTGTCTTCGACGCCATGCGGGAACGGCTGGACAACGCCACCGCCGACTGACCATCAGCCACATCGACCACAATCACGACATTCAACTCAACACCCACCACATGAAAGGAGCAACGATGCTCCGCAACATTCCCGCCAACCTGTCACCCGAACTCGTCAAGATCCTGCTCGAGATGGGCCATGGGGATGAGATTCTCCTGGCCGACGCGAACTTCCCCGGGCACCACCTCCACCCCACCACGGTGCGGGCCGACGGCCTGGGGATCCCCGACCTGCTGAGGTCTATCCTCACGCTCATGCCCCTGGACCGCTACAGCAGCTACCAGGTGGCCCTCATGGAAACGGTTGGCGACGACCCTCGGCCTCCGGTGTGGGACGTCTACGAGCAGATCTGGAACGAGGCCGAGAAGGATGCCGGACCGGTGAGCGTCAAGACGATTGAGCGCATGGCCTTCTACGACTACACCCCCAGCGTCTACGCCGTCGTCCTCACTGGCGAGACCGCCCTGTACGGCAACCTCATCCTCAAGAAGGGCGTCCTGTGATGACTGCGATCCGCGACTCCGTGACTGAGGAGGCCCCCGTCCAGGAGGGGACGGCCAAGCGGGGCTTCCTGTATCCCGGCATGGTGCTGCCCTTCTGTCTGCTGGTCTCCTGCTTCGCCGCCTGGGGCCTGGCCGGAAACATGACGGATCCCTTGGTCAAGGTCTTCCGCTCCGTGTTCTCTATGACGAACCTGCAGTCCTCGCTGGTGCAGTCGGCCTACTACGGGGCCTACTTCTGCCTGGCGATCCCGGCGGCCTTCATCAACAGCCGCCTGGGCTACAAGGGCGGTGTCCTCATCGGGCTGGTGCTGGCGGGAACCGGCGGGCTGCTGTTCATCCCCGCGGCCTACGTCATGACCTACTCGGTGTTCCTGACCGCCCTGTTCACCCTGGCCGCCGGCCTGTCCATTCTGGAGACCAGTGCCAACCCCTTCGTCATGTCCATGGGGCCGGAGCACAACGCCACGCGGCGCCTCAACTTCGCGCAGGCCTTCAATCCCATCGGTTCCAATCTCGGGGTGCTGCTGGCCGCCCTGCTGATCCTGCCTAAGGTGAACCCGGCCACTGCCGAGCAGCGTGCGGCCATGAGCCAGGAGACGCTGCTGGCCACCCAGAGCGAGGAGCTCAAGGCGGTCATGGGCCCCTATGTTGCCCTCGGGCTCCTCTACCTCCTGCTGGCCTTCATGATCGGTCGGGTCAAGGTCGTGGAGCGGCAGATGGAAGCCGCTGCGGGTGACAGTGGCGGGCCGGGCAGGCTCATGCGCCTGCTGCGGAATAAGCGCTACAGCTTCGGGGTGGTGGCGCAGTACTTCAACGTGTCTGCTCAGACCTGCATCTGGACCTACACCCTGCACTACGTCACGAGTGCCTTGGGAGTGTCGGACAAGGTCGCCGGATACTGGTTGCAGGCGAGTCTCATCGTCTTCCTGGTCTTCCGTTTCCTCATGGTGGGGCTCATGGGACGGTTTGACGCACGCAAGCTGCTTCTGTTCATGTGCTCCCTCGGGGTCGCTCTGTCCCTGTTCGCCATGGTGAGCGTGAACATTCTGGGGGTGCTGGCCATCATCTCCCTGTCCGCCTGCATCTCCCTGCTGTTCCCCACCATCTACGGCGAGGCCCTGATGGGGCTGGGGGAGGACACCAAGTACGGGGCCGCCGGCCTGGTCATGGCCATCATCGGTGGAGCCACCATGCCCCTGGTGCAGAGCGCCATCATGGACTACACGTCTCCTGCGGTGTCCTACGTCACGGTTGCCGGGTGCTTCCTGGTGGTGGCCGCCTACGGGGTCTACACACTGCGCACGCCCAGGCCCATCAGTGCGGCCTGACGGAAGGCACTCACACCATTCTCTCCGCCCACGTCGTACCGAGTGGGCGGAGAGAATGCTCAGTGGATCCGCTTGGCAAGGATGATTCCAGGTCCCAGTTGAGTGGGAGCGGTCGTGAGGACTCCATGGTCATGACTCACCTGTGTCTGTCCATCTCCCGGCCTCGACGATCTCCAGTCGAACTCCGCAGGCAGGCGGTCAAACGGGACCGCGACATTCTCCAGGGCAAAGAGAACCGCATGGTCTCCGTGAGACATGAGTCGCGCACCCGGTAGTGAACAAGCCTGCTCCAGTAGCTCCGCAGAGGGGTGAGACAGTTCCGATCTCGCTGCTCGCATCCACGCGCCTAGTCCCCTCAGGCAGGCGCGTTGAGGATCAGGAATGGTTCCGTCGGCGTGCGGGCCGACGTTGAGCAGGAGACGTCCTCCCCGTGAGACGACGTCGACCAGGTGTCGAGCTGCGGACGGGCCGGTGAGATACTGCTCATCGCCCTCCATCCGGTTGTAGCCGAAGGATAATCCGATGCCGCGACAGTTCTCCCACCGGTCCGCAGCCTCCGAGTCGCGCATTGCCTGATATTCGCTAGTCTCGTAATCGGAGTGGAACCCACCGAAGCGGTCATTGACGACGCCCTCCGGACACAATTTGTAGTAGTGCTCAAGCAGTGTTCCCAGTCCGTGGGCATCGAAATTCTTCGCGCAATCCGGCCATTCGATGTCGTTCCAGAAAATATCGGGGCGATACCTCTGAAACAGGTCAAGACAGTGATTGAAGATGTAGCGCCCGTACTCAGGGTCCACAGATCTGGCGAGCCGTTCAAGATCCTCTTCGCTCAGGATGACAGGAAAAGGTCTGTAATGCCAGTCCACTCCGCCCGAATAGTATGCGCCGAAACGTAATCCTGCCCGACGTGTTGCCCGTGAGATTTTTTCGACGAGGTCTTGTCGGGGGCCGCGTTGAACCGTGTTGCGACCATAGGTCTCGGGGGCCTCCCATAGGGTGATGCCGTCGTGGTGCTTGGTCGTTAGGACAACCAGTCCTGCTCCGGCTTCTTTGAACAGCGCTGCCCAGTCGTCAGGGTCGAATTTTTCAGCATGCCACATGTCCAGAAAACCGTCATACGGCAAGGAGCCGTAGGTCTCGTGGTGATACTGGGAGGCGCGGCTACCCGGAATTCGTATGGTATTGAAGTACCACTCTGCGTAGGAGTTATGAGTAAACCACGTCCTCTCATCGGGTTCGGTGCCGAGCTCTCCGTGAGGTTCTGCCCAACTTGGTACCGAATACACTCCCCAGTGAATGAAGATCCCAAGGGGGGCGTGGTCCAGCCACTCAGGCTGATGGGTTCCCAGGCGATCTCGGTGCTGCGATACAGGTGGTCGATTCATCACTCAGCGACCTCCAAAGGCGCCGAGAGTGACACCCTTCTCCAGCTGACTCTGCAAGAAGGCGACGATGAAAAAGGAAGGGATGACCGACATGGACACGGCGGCCATCATGGGTCCCCAGTCCGTACCTCTCTCTCCTGAGAACATCTGAAGTCCCAGCGAGATTGTGGCCAGGTCCGCATCATTGACGACGATCAGAGGCCACAGGAATGTTGACCAATAATCGATGAAGGAGAAGACGCCAACGACGAGTATCGGAGCCTTGAGCAGTGGGATGAGGATGTGCCAGAGGATCTTGAGGTCGCCGGCCCCATCGATTCTGGCCGCCTCCTCGAACTCAAGGGGCAGGCTCAGGATGAACTGTCGGATGAGGAACGCCCCGAAGGCTCCGAAGGCAAAGGGAAGAATGAGGGCCGTGTAGCTGTTGACCAGTCCGAGGTACTGGAATCCGATATATAGAGGGATGACAAGCACCTCCTGGGGAAGCACCAGAGTTCCCAGAAACAACATGAACAAGTGGTCTCGGAATCGGAATCGAAGTCTGGCGAAGGCGTAGGGGCTCAGCAGTGAGACTGCCATGGTCAGGGCTGCTCCGCAGGTCGAGACAAGAATAGAGTTCAAGATGATGCGCCCCAGAGGAATCTGCTGAGTCGCCTCGGTGTAGTTGTCCCATGCAAGACGGGTGCCTGTGAGTGAGGCTCCTGAGGAAAACACCTCAGATGTCGGCTTGAGGGAAGAAGCCAGCATCCAGGCGAATGGGAAGAGGAATGCTATCGCTATCAGTGTGAGTAGCGAGTAGGAGAGAAATTTGCCAATTTTGGATCGATGTTCAAGAGTCATAGTTCACCCACCTCTTCTGCTGGCTGAATTGAAGGGCCGTCAGCAGCATAACGATGACGAATAGTATCCAGGCCAGGGCGGAGGCGTAGCCCAGCTTGTCGAAGGAGAAGCCGTTGCGGTACAGTGCGAGCACAATGGTGTTTGTCGACTCACCTGGTCCTCCTTTTGTGAGAAAGAATGGTTGTGCGAACACCTTGAATGCTCCGATGACGGTCATGACGGTGCAGAAGAAGAAAGTCGGAGACAGGATGGGGAAGACGACCTGGAAGAATCGTCTGAATCCAGTTGCGCCGTCGAGCTCGCTGGCCTCCAGTATGGACGGGTTGATGCCGTTGAGACCGGCAGTAAGGACCACGATGTTGTAGCCAAGACCCTGCCATAAGCTCATGATGACGAGCGACCCCATGGCAAGGCTGGGGTTGTTCAGCCAGGGCAGCGAGGGGAGCCCTATGCTGTTGAGGGCAGAGTTCACCACCCCTTCGTCATTGAGGAGGAGGCGCCAGATCAACGCATTCCCTGCCATTGGGGTGACGACGGGGATGAAGAAGATGATTCGCAGCACTCGAGAGAACCTGTTGGGGAGGTGCTGCAGCCAGTATGAGATACCAGTGGAGATGATGAGGTTGGCACCTGTGTACAGAAGGGCGAACACCACGGTGTTCTTAAGGATGGTGTAGAACGCTGGGTCCTCCCCGGAAATCATTCGTCGATAGTTGTCAAGGCCGACGAACTCTGATGTTCCCAGAAGCGACCATGAAAACAACGAGATGATCAGTGACGCGATCAGGGGGATGATGATAAAAACCAGAAACCCTGTCATGCCGGGTGTCAGGTAAGCGATGATGCGTAGTGTGTCTCGGGGAGCTCGGTGGCGCCTTCGACTCTCAGCGGTGGTTGCGGCTCCCATCATCCTGCACTCTCTTGCAGGTCCTTGAGGATGTCTGCCGCGGTACGTGAGCCCCGGTAGCCTTCTGGGCAGTACTGGGTGAAGGACGTCACGATCTGATTCCAGTTTGCTGGGGTTACCAGAGCGGTCCCGTGATCCAGGAGGAATTTGATGGCTTCAACATTTCCGGTCGGTTTACCTTCTGCCCATCCGTCGATTTGGGAGCCGATGGATGGTACCGTCCCGCGGGTGCGTGCCACCTTGCCGATGACCTCAGGGCTGACCAGCTTCATGATGTTTTTAAACGCGGCATCCTTGTCCGGACAGTTTTTGCCGATTCCGAAGCCCGATCCCTGAATGACTCCGATGGCCTGTCCGGAGTCACTGGGGATGACGCACACACCCAGGTTGTCGTTGAGCTGCTCGGCGAAGGTCGCGTACATCCACGGGCCGTCAATGATGGCGGCAGCCTGACCAGAGGTGAATGCGCTTTGTGCGACCTCGTCGCCGTCTGAAGCGGAAGGAGCCTTGGCGTAGCCGTTGACTGCGGCAAGGTCAAACGCCTTCTGCACGGATGAGACGAAGGCGCTAGAGGTCAACGAAAGATTTCCCTTGTCGTCGAGGGCAGTGGCGCCATTGGCGTATGCGAATGCTCCAGGAGCGTTGTCCATAAGATTTGGTTTGATGGCCATGCCGACCTTCCCACCAGTAGTCAGGGCCTTCATGTCCGACAGGAACTGTGCGTAGGTGTACTTGGTTGTCGGCTCCTTCAACCCCGCTGCCTTGAAGGATTGCCGGTTGTAGAACATGACGCAGGGCTCTGCGTCGTACGGCAGTGCGTAGATTTTTCCGTCCACCGTCATGCCTTCAATCATGGCCTTGTTGAAGACTGACGTGTCGACCCCGTGCTTCTTGATGAGATCGTTCAGCGGTTCCATGATGCCGACGAGCTCCTTGGTTCGGGCTGCCTGTGTGGTCAGGATCCCTGGAGCATCAGCTGCCGTCATTCGGGTTTTGGCCTTGGTGTAGTAGTCGTTGTAACTGGGACCTGAGAAGTCGAGCTTGAAGCTGGAGTCAGTTTCTTTGACTGCGTCGACGAAGGCCTGCCACTGGGCGCGGTCCGACTCGCTGGACACCCACGTGAACATCTGGGTCGGGGCGTTATTGTTCTTGCTCTTCCCTGACGAGCATGCTGACAGCAGTGCTGCTGCCGTCCCACTCAAGAGCGATGCCGAGATGAAGGTGCGGCGGGGAAATGAAGGTGGGGTCATGGTCTTCTCTCTTCAGTGAGTGCGTAGGGGTGCCTCGTTGCAGCCGCTGGGGTCCGACGGCGATGTCGGAAGCAGCGGATGATGGCGGTAACATTAACTTGGTCACAAAAGGGTGTCAACCGTTGTGACTTGCTGAATGCCCTGAAATGAAGCGAAATAGTGGGTGTGTCGAGGTGTCGGGAGGTGCGGGTCGCGGAGGAGTGGTCTGTGGGTTGAGGAGGATTGAGTGAGCGCTGACATGTAGGTTGCCGTTGCCCTTTGCTGGAGACTGCTGCTGGTTGGGGCGTGCACTGGGTGGGGGCAGTGTCGGGTGCTCGGGGGACGACAGTCGTCCTCCAGGTGGGGCGGTCGTCGAGAACCGCTCACCCGGAGAGGTGGTCGCGGGTGCTAGGCCTTGGTCGTTGATGCCCTGACGACGAGCTGAGGCTTCAGGCAGATGCTGTGGGCAGGGGCGCCCTCGACGAGCTCGTCGGACAGCCTCAGTGAGGCCTGCCCCAGGGCGTCGAAGTCCTGAATCACGCTCGACAGCGACGGGGTCGCCCAACGCGCCAGGGGAATGTCGTCGAAGCCGACGACGGCGACGTCGTCGGGTATCCTCACGCCGGCGGCGAGAAGCTCGTGGCACAGCCCCAGGGCGATGTCATCGTTGGCGGCGAAGACGGCGTCGGGCAGGCCGCTATCGAGCAGACGTCTGGCGACCTTGGCCCCTGCTTCTCCTGTCCAGGCGTCCGTGCCCACCCAGCGGCCGGGAACTCCGGCCTGCGCGCAGACCGACTCGTAGGCGGCTAGGCGCTCCGAGGCATCCTGCCAGGAGAGGTCTCCGGTGACATGCAGCAGGCGGCTGCGTCCCTGAGCCAGAAGGTGCTCCGTTGCCAGCCTGGCTCCCAGGGCCTGGTCGATGGAGACGGTGGACAGCTCGGAGAACTCGTGCTGACCCGAGATGATGGCCACGACCGGACCGCGGTCGCGTTGAGACGAGAGGACGGCCAGGACGTCGGCGCGTTGGGCGAGGACCACGACGGTCGTGACGCGGTGGCCGTGCAGGTGGGCGAGTGCCTCCTTGACCGACTCCGGCGCGTGGCCGTCAGCGGTGGCCAGGACGAATGTGTCCCCCCGCTCGCGCACCGCCCTGGCGATCGCGGAGAAGATGGAGGCCATCCCGTGCGACAGTCCGGCGGTCAGCAGAATTCCCACGCCCCCGGAGGAGCCCGAGGCCAATGAGCGGGCGGCGAGGTTCGGCTCGTAACCCAGTGCCTGGACGGCCGCCAGAACCTTCTGACGCGTCTCGGGACGAACCGACGGGTGGTTGTTGAGCACGCGGGAGACGGTCTGAGCCGAGACTCCGACTGCCTCGGCCACGTCACTAAGGGTCACGCGTGTGGACACAAGGGAAATATACCAGCGCCACCACAGGGATCCGGGACGCCAGGCGCACAGCGGGGCGCTGCGACGGCCTGCTGCCGCCGGAGGTGCGGCGCGCGTCCCGCACAGCGGCAGGCCCAGCCAGTAGCGTGACCGTATGAGCCTGGCCGTTTACCCCGGAAGCTTCGATCCCCTCACCCTGGGGCACGTCGACATCGCCGTCCGCGCGACCACGCTCTTCGACGTCGTCGTCATCGGGATCGCCCACAACGCCGCCAAGGCCGGGCGCCACCTGCTCGACGTCCACGAACGCCTCCGCCTGACCAAGGAGGCCACCTCCCACCTGCCCGGCATCGAGGTGGACATCGTTCCCGGGCTCCTGGCCGACTACTGCAGCCGGCGCGGCGCGAACGCCATCATCAAGGGCCTGCGCAACGGCAGTGACCTGGACGCCGAATTGCCCATGGCGCTGCTCAACCGCGACCTGGGGGCGCCCGAGACGGTCTTCCTGCCGGCTTCTGCCGTACACGCGCACATCTCCTCCTCCCTCGTCAAGGACGTCGCCGGCTACGGCCGGGACGTCTCCGCCCTCGTCCCGCCCGCCGTCGCCCGCGCCCTGGAGGCCCGGCTGACCGAGGCCCCCAGGTCAGCGGCCCGCGACGGCGTCGACCCAGGACTCGTCCCACCCGGGACCCCGCCAAGCCGCTTCGTCGGCGCCGACCACACTCGAGAGGACCTACCGTGACGACCAGCCGCGATGCCGGAGACGACCTGCTGCGCATCCTCGATGAGCTCGACGACCTCATCACTCATGCCCGCTCCATGCCGATGAGCGCCTCCGCAATCGTCAACCGGGAGGCCGCACAGCACCTCATCGATCGGGCTCGTGACGCGGTCCCGACCGCCGTCCGCCGCGCTGAGAAGATCGTCGCCGATGCCGATGCCGTCCTGGCTGAGGGACGGGCCGAGTCCGAACGGCTCGTCCAGTACGCCCAGGAGGAGTCCGAGCGCCTCGTGGCGGGGGAGAACATCGTGCGCATGGCCAACGACCGGGCCGACAGCATCGTGGCCGCAGCGGAGGACAAGGCCGCCTCGCTGCGTCACGGGGCCGATGAGTACTCCGACCGGGCCCTGGCCTCCCTGGAGGCCGAGGTCGCCAAGGTCGCCGAGCAGATCCGCGCCGGTCGGGAGGTCCTGGCCGGTCGTCTGGGAGACGGCGCGGGCCAATCGGTGGAGATCCAGGAGCCCGTCCGCCGCCGCTCGGCCTGGTCCGTGGACCCCTCCGCCCACTGAACCATTGGCGTCGCAGCCCCACCGGGTACGCTCACGCCAGACACCTCGTCCATCACCTCGCCCACCAGTCACCCAGCACCGTGGACATCACGTGGACATCACGTGATACCGCTCGGGCCCTCGGTCATCGCTGGATGCGGCGCGGTCAACCCGCTGTGGAGGAACCCATGTCAGGACTCGTCGTCGATATCGTCGACCTGCCCCGAGCCGCCGGCTCGGTCAAGAACCTGCAGATCCGTACCCCCGCCCCCGCCGACCTGGGGACCGAGGTCATCGGTGTGCCCGAGGGAAGCGACCTCGCCCTCGACGTCACCCTGACCTCCATGGACGACGGCGTCCTGGCACACGCCGACGCCGACCTGCACGTCCACGGCGAGTGCGTACGCTGCCTGCGCGACCTCGACGAGGACCGCAGCGTGAGGATCGACGAGCTCTATCTCTTCCCGGAGGTCATCCAGGCCCAGCGGGCCGAAGGCGATGAAGAGGCCGAGGACCTCCTGGCCGTGGGGGAGACCACCCTGGATCTCGAACCGGCGCTGCGCGACGCCCTGGTGCCCACGCTGCCCTTCCAGCCCCTGTGCCGTCCCGACTGCCCCGGGCTGTGCCCCGACTGCGGGAAGCGGCTCGAGGACCTGCCCGCCGACCACCACCATGAGGTCCTCGATCCGCGTTGGTCGGCGCTGGCCGGCCTACTGGATGCCGGGACCGGGCAGGAGAGCGACCCGGACGCACCCACGAGTGGGCAGGAGCGGGCCTGATGGCCAAGCGCCGCAGCGCCCCACCCGCGCGCACTGACACCGAGGCCCTCGTCTACCGCTGGGGTCCCAGCATTGACGGTGAGCTCCTCGACCTGGCTCTGACCCACCGCTCCTACGCCCACGAGAACGGCGGCCTGCCCACCAACGAGCGTCTGGAGTTCCTGGGTGACTCCGTCCTGGGGATCATCGTCACCGAGTACCTCTACCGCACCCACCCGGAGGTCCCCGAGGGTCAGCTCGCCAAGATGCGCGCCGCCACCGTCTCCGAGCCGGCACTGGCCGCCGTCGCTCGTGACCTGGGACTGGGGGAGTTCATCAAGCTCGGCAAGGGTGAGGCGCTCTCGGGTGGACGGGACAAGGACTCCATCCTGTCCGACACGGTCGAGGCCCTCATCGGTGCCACCTACCTCACTGACGGGCTGGAGGAGACCCGCACAGTCGTCACCCGTCTCGTCTCACGCTTCCTGGACTCGGCCCGAACCCGCGGTGCGGGTCTGGACTGGAAGACGAGCCTCCAGGAGCTCACCGCAGCCCACCAGCTCGGCAACCCCGCCTACGAGGTGGCCGGTACCGGCCCCGACCACCAGCGGGTCTTCACCGCCAACGCCATCGTCGACGGCGAGGTGCTGGGACAGGGGACGGGAAGCTCGAAGAAGGTTGCCGAGCACGACGCCGCCGAGGCCGCCTACGCAGCCATCCTCGCCGCCCGGGGTGACGGCGGGCTGGACCTGCCCGGTGTCAACGAGGCCCTGCGCGCTGACCTGCTTACGCGGCAGGCCTCCCAGAAGAGCTGATGCCCGAGCTTCCCGAGGTCGAGGTGGTGCGCGCCGGCCTCGCCCGGCACGTGACCGGACGCACCGTGACCCGCGTCGAGGTCCTCGATCCTCGTCCTCTGCGTCGCCAGGACGGTGGTGCCCAGGCCTTCGTCGACCAGCTCACCGGGCGCACCCTCACCGCGGCTGTCCGCCGGGGGAAGTTCCTGTGGCTGACCCTGGACGACGGACGCGCCCTGTCCGCCCACCTGGGCATGAGCGGACAGCTGCTCGTGCGCGGCACCACCCCGACCGCTCGTGACGCCGCCCCGGAGCCGGCCAGTGCCGCGGCCTTCCTGGCCGACACGGACACCCGCCCCGGCGGGCGTCCGGTGGACCTGAGCGCCACCGAGCAGCCCCGCTATGTGCGGGACATCTCCACCTCTGCCCGCCACCTGCGAGTCCGTCTCCATCTGAGCGCCGGCACCGGTGGGGCGGTGCTCGACCTGGTCGACCAGCGCATGCTCGGCGGCCTGCACGTCGTCGACCTGACCCCCACCTCCGACGGCGCTCCCGGCGGGGTGGGAGACCCGCAACCGCTGCTGCCCGCCGACGCCACCCATATCGCCCGCGACCTGCTCGACCCGGCCCTGGAACTGAGCGGCCCCACCGGCGTCGTCGCCCGGGCACGCTCCTCGAGGCGCGCCATCAAGACCCTGCTGCTCGACCAGGGGCTCGTCTCGGGCATCGGCAACATCTACGCGGATGAGGGCCTGTGGGAGGCCGGGGTGCACGGCCTGCGCCCGGGAACGGGGCTCGGTCCACGGGTGGTGGCCAGGATTCTTGAGTCCACCGCAGAGGTCATGCGGCGAGCACTGGAGGTTGGCGGTACGAGCTTCGACGCCCTCTACGTCGATGTCGAGGGCGCCGCCGGATTCTTCGCCCGAGAGCTCGGCGCCTACGGGCGTCAGGGCCTGGGATGCCGCCGCTGCGGAGCCACCATGCAGCGTGAGGCTCTGGGAGGGCGTTCACACACCTACTGCCCCCGCTGCCAGCCCCGTCCGCGCCGGCGCCGGTAGGTAGCCGCCGGTGCGCACCAGGGAGCCTCCACAACAGCAACGCCATAGCGTCGCCAGGAGTGTGACGTAGGTTTCCAGCCCCTGGTAATGTCATGACTATGGCACACACCCCCTCCTCGGAGATCGTCCGCGTCATGATCGTGGACGACCACGAGATCGTCCGTCGCGGTATCGCCGAGATCATTGACCGCGCCGATGGGCTCGACGTCGTCGCCGAGGCGGGCTCTCGGGCCGAGGCAGTGCGCCGGGCCGAGCTGGTCCGCCCCGACGTCATCCTCGTGGACCTCCAGCTGCCCGACGGCACCGGCATCGAGCTCATGCAGGAGCTGCGAGACTCCGTGCCCCAGGCCCTGCCGATCGTGCTGACCTCCTTCGATGACGACGAGGCCCTGGCCGAGGCCCTGGCGGCAGGTGCTCGGGCCTATCTGCTCAAGACGGTCCACGGCGCCGAGATCAGCGACGTCGTGCGGGCCGTCGCCTCCGGGCGCATCCTGCTCGACGAGCGCACCGTGACGCGCCGCCGGGCGGACCACGACGACCCCACCGCCGACCTGACCAACGCCGAGCGCAAGGTGCTCGACCTCATCGGTGACGGCCTGTCCAACCGGGAGATCGGTGAGCGGCTCGGAGTCGCAGAGAAGACGGTCAAGAACCACATCACCTCCCTGCTGGCAAAGATGGGTCTACAGCGACGCACCCAGGTCGCCGCCTGGGTCGCCGGCCAGCGCGCCTCGGGTTGGCGCAACAGCTGACGGACACTCCTGACGCGGGAACCCGCCGCAGCGGGCTCAGCGCCCCCGACCGTCCTCGTTCAACGGCACCCGCCAGGTGAAGCAGGTGCCTCGTCGCTCACCGTCGGAGCGGGCCCTCGGGCCGATGGCGAAGCTGCCACCGTGGCGACGGGCCCGTTCGGCCATGTTGGCCGTGCCCGAGCGTCGCGTCACCGAGGGATTCACCCCGACACCGTCGTCACGGCAGACGATCTCCACCACCGGGCTGCCCCGGAAGGGCTCGGCGTCTCCCGATGCGTGGCCCTCATCGTCCCCCGGACCGCAGCAGCGCTCCGAGCCCGGCTGCACCCCCTCGATCTTGACGTCGACCGTTACCGAGGAGGCGTGGGCGTGACGGGCCACGTTACTCAGTCCCTCACGCACGACGGCCACCATGTCGTCGGCGATATCCGGTTCTACGACGGCGTCGACCGAGGCGATGAGTCGGTCCTCCTCGTCGCGGTCCACCTGGGCCAGGCCCCGGCCGTCGACGCTCAGCAGCAGCGAGGGGGCGTAGCCCAGGGCGTTACGGGCCAGGGAGGCCTCGCGCCGCAGCCGCTCCACCACACCGACCTCCTCGTCGCGATCGCGCAGGGAGCGCACGATGGAACGGATCTGGCCCACGGAGTCGTCCACCGCCTCCAGAGCGGTGCTCAGGACGGAGCACACCGTCTCCAGATCCGCCTGTGTGCTGGAGGCCAGCCGCTCCCGGGCCGCGGAGATCTGCATGCCGGTGGCGAAGAGCTGCTGGATGGCCAGGTCGTGCAGATCCCGGCCGATCCTGGCCCGCTCATCGAGCAGGGTGGCCATCTCCTCAGCATGCTGGGCGTCGGCCAGCTCGAAGGCCATCGTGGCCTGCCCCGCCACGAGCTCGGCGATCTCCAGGTCCTGGGCAGTGAACGGCGCCGCCCCCGGGGAGCGCAGCAGCAGCATGACACCCACGCCCCGCCCCCGGTGGATCATGGGGGCGTAGAGGGCCGGGCCGAACTGGGCCAGCTGGGGGACCAGAAGATCGCCGTCGCTCCAGGCGTCCTCGAGGGAGTCCACGACCAGACCGGTCTGATGGGCCAGGGTGGTCAGGGCTCGACCCTCGGGTGGGAAGAAGGTGCCGATCAGCTCCTTGGCGTGCTCGCCGTCGGCGATCTCGCAGATCCAGCGCTTCCCGATGCTGGGCAGGATGAGGGCGGCCGTGTCGGCGTGAGCAACCTGGCGGACGCGGTGAGCGATGAGCGTCAACGCGTCGTCCTCCTCGGCGCCGGAGAGCAGCAGCGTCGTCAGCTCCTGGGAGACGACCATCCATTGCTCGCGGTCGCGGGCCTCGCGGTACAAACGGGCGTTCTCCACGGCGACGGCTGCGGCCTGGGCCAGGGTCAGCACGGCGTCGGCATCCGACCGGGTGAAGCCCCCGGGCTTGTCGCACAGGTAAAGATGCCCGTAGACCTGGCCGTGAAGGCGCAGCGGGGCCGATAGCAGGCTGCCGGTCTCCTCACCCTCAATGGCCCCCGTGAAGGCTGAGGTCCTGCCCAGGTCGTTGTCGATCAGCAGTCCGGTGCCCTCGAGCCCGCTGAGCAAGGCCTCGGTGCGGGCGTGCGAAGCGGTGGTGGTATCGGGGGCGCGGGCCATCTGGGCGAGCTCATCGAGGGTCGCCGTGGGCACTCCGCTGCACAGCCCCGTGCCCGAGCCCGCGCGGGAGTGATCGGGCGAGAGCGCCCCGGTCGGATCAACGTCCATGTCCGCGTGGTTGAGCACGGCGATGGTGCCCCAGGAGGCGCCCGTGATGGAACAGGCCGACTCCACCAGACGGCGCAGCGCGTCGGGGACCCGCAGGGAGCTGGTGAGTCTCAGGGCCGCCTGGATGAGGGCGACAGTCGCCTCGTCCAGGCTCGGTTGAAGGGCCGACGCCTGGCGGCCACGGGTGGAGACGAGCTGGTCGGCGTGGACGGCGTAGGCCAGACGCCCCGCTGCGGCGGTCTCCTCCGAAGGAGGCGCCACCGCCTCCTCACTCCTCGGTGCGGAAGCGTCGAGCTCCTCCGACGCGTCCTCGGGCATACCGGGAAACCCAAGGCCGTCGGGGAAGGCATCTGC
Organism: Actinomyces oris; assembly: GCF_001937665.1. GTDB lineage: Bacteria > Actinomycetota > Actinomycetes > Actinomycetales > Actinomycetaceae > Actinomyces > Actinomyces stomatis. Next base: position 82,499 of record NZ_MSKL01000031.1, read on the forward strand.
TGCGTACTGCGGGTCGTGTGTCGTCATCGTGCTCAGCTCGTCCAGCTCATACCGGATACGTGGTCCTGCTGCCTGTCCTGATCCTCCTGGGAGAGCGACCACCGGTAGGTCTCGGAGACGTCCTGGAGCTCACGGTGGCTGCCTCGGTGCAGGATAGTCGCCGGCACCTGCTCGCCGGAGGCCTGCGGCCGGTGTCCCATGACGAGGACCTCGTCGGCGTGCCCCAGGGCGCTGAGGCGATGAGTGACCAGGAGAGTGCCGCGGCCCCGGTCACCCGCTGTCAGCAGGTCGGTCACGAGCCGGTCCGCAGTGGCGGCATCAAGATGCTCACCGGGCTCGTCCAGCAGCATCAGAGGGGCCGGAGCCGCCAGGGCCCGGGCCAGAAGGAGCCGACGCCGCTCCCCACCCGACAGCGTCGTGGCATCCGTGCCGATGACGGTCTCAACCCCCTCAGGAAGGGCCTCGAGCCAGTCCCCGAGGCCGGCCCGCCTCAGCAGCTCGCCGGCCTCGGAGGGGGTGATGTCCCCCCGCGCCACGCGCAGGTTCTCCAGGACGCTAGTGTGGAAGACGTGCGCGTCCTCCGCGGTCAGGCACACCCTGGCTGCCACCTCGGAGCGCGCGGCCTGCCACGGGGGGACGCCGTCGAGCGTCAGCGTGCCGCCCCGAGGCTCCAGCAGTCCCGCCAGCGTGGCCAGCAGCGTCGACTTGCCGATCCCCGACGGCCCCACGATCGCCACCCGGTGACCGACCCTCAGATCCAGGTCGATGCCCTCGGCCACAACCGGACCGCCCGGCCAGCCCACCGCCAGGCCCCTCGCCCTGAGACACGGGCCCTGGGCGCAGGGCTCGGGCAGTTCCCGAGGCGCACAGGACGGCGTGTCACCGGTGCCGGTACTGGCCTCAGCCGCCTCGATGAGCTCCACGATGCGGCAGGCGGCACCGGCCGATCTCACCAGCTGCACGCTGGCCGGGCCGAGCGCGGAGACAGCCTCGAAGGCCGCCAGCGGAACCAGGACGATGACTGCCAACCAGACGGGGGCCAGCCGCCCGGCGGACACGGCGCTCACCCCGACGACCAGGTTGCCCACGACCGCGATCCCCATGGCTGCCGCGTCCACGGCCGCCGCGATCGCGGCCGGCACCGCGGCCCGGTCCCGCAGACGGCTCAGGCTCTCCTCCCGGGAGGCGACCTGGCGCATCGAGCCGGCCAGACGCCCGCTGACGGTCAGCTCAGGCGCCCCCTCCAGGACCGCCAGGACCTCCGCGGACAGCTCGGTGGCCTGCCTCTGGCGGGCCTGCTCGGCGATTCTTGCGGAGCGGATAGTGGCCAGCGGGGCCACCAGTCCCGACAGCAGCAGGCAGGCCAGCAGGATGAGGCCCGCCGGCCAGTAGACCATGGCGACGCCGAGACAGGTGACCGCCCCCAGGACGGCTGCGACCGCCGCAGGCAGGTAGGCGCGCACGATGAGGTCCCCGACCGCGTCGATGTCGCTACCCACTCGGGCCAGGACATCGCCGCGGCGAAGTCCCGCAACCGTGTCCGTGCGGGCCGAGGCCAGAGACACGTAGAGGCGGGTACGCAGAGCACCCATGCCCCTCAAAGCGGTGTCGTGGGAGACGAGCCGCTCGCAGTAGCGCAGCACGGAGCGCGAGATGCCGAAGAGCCGCACCGCCACCGGCGCCACCCCCAGCGCGACGACGTCGGGCATCTGGGAGGCCCGTGCGATGAGCCAGGCCGCCACCCCCGACAGGGCCACGGCCGAGGCCATGGCCGCGGTGCCGGCGAGTACGGCCAGGGCGAAGCGTGATCGGTCCAGGTTCAGCAGACCCACCGCCCGACGCAGGGAGCGTCGCTCATCGGCGGACAGTGCGGGGGAGAGGGCAGACGTCGTCGGGCTCGTGGGGCTCACCTGGTTCGCAGCACTCACAAGGCCTCCTTCTGCGACGCCGCTGCCTCACGGATGGGTGCCCGGTCAGGTGAGGCACCTGCTGGTGACGTCGGTGCCACCGGTTCGCTCGTCACGGCAATGGTCTGCTCGGCCAGGGCCATGAGCGCGGGGCGATGCGCGATGACCACCACCGTGCGCCCCGAGGCGTGCAGCGCACGGACTCCGGCGAGGACATGGGCCTCACTGGCGGCGTCGAGGTGCGCCGTCGGCTCGTCCATGACCACCAGAGGTGCCGTTGAGCACAGGGCCCTGGTCAGGGCAAGACGCTGACGCTGCCCCACGGACAATCCGACTCCAGCGCTGCCCACCCTGGTCTGCCACCCCTGTGGCAGGCCCTCCACCACCTCATCGAAGCCGGTGGCCCGGGCTGCCTCGACCAGCACGTCGGGCACGGGCCCTGCTGTGGAGGCGTCCGGCTCGGCACGATCCAGGACGTTGTCCAGCACTGTGCCCGGGGTGATGGTGGGGCGCTGGGGCACCCAGGCGATCTGCTCCCACCAGGTGGCCGGATCGATCTCGGCGAGGTCGACGGCGCCGCCGGGATCACCGCCGTCGGGCACGACCCTCACCCGCCCCCGGTCGGGGGGCAGCAGACCGAGGAGGACCAGAGTCGTCGTGGTCTTACCCGCACCCGACGGACCGGTCAGCGCCACCAGGCTGCCGGGAGGGATCGTGGCACTGAGGCCGGCGGGGGCCCACGCACCCCGGGAGGCGACCGACACCGCATCGAGCTCGATCGTCGATGAACGCAGGTCGGGGGCCGGCAGGTCGCCGTGCTCGGGCACCGGGGTCTGAAGAACCTCGAAGACCGCGTTCGCCGCCGCCACCCCGTTGGCCGAGGCATGGAACTGGAAACCCACCTGCCGCAGCGGCTGATAGACCTCAGGGGCCACCATGAGGACGAGCAGACCGGTGAACAGATCCATGCGTCCTGCCACGAGCCGGAACCCGATCTGGACGGCGATGATCGCCACCGACAACGTCGTGATGAACTCCAGGACCGCTCCCGACAGGAAGGCGACCCGCAAGGTCGACATGGTGGTGCGCCGGTAGGAGCGACTCAGGGAACGCACCTGCTCAGCCGGCCCCTGCTCGCGCCCGAGCGCCTTGAGGGTGGGCAGCCCCGAGATGAGATCAAGCACCTGATCACCCAGGATCTGCATGGTCTTGAGACGCTCCTGGGACACGGACTGGGTCATTCTCCCGATGAGAATCATGAAGATCGGGATGAGGGGCAGGGTGCACGCCACGGCCACTGCGGCCGACCAGTCCTGAGTGAGGAGAACCAGCGCTGTGGCCGGTGTCACCGTGGAGGCCAGCACCAGCTGGGGCAGGTAGCGGGTGAAGTAGGGCTCGAGGTCGTCCAGCGCGCGAGTCAGAAGAGTGGCGGTCTGTGTCCCGTGAAGCGCCTGCCACCGGGGGCCCAACCGGGAAGCGTGCTCCAGAACCAACCGACGCAGCTCAACGATCGTCTCCGTGGCGGACCGGTGGGCATGAATCTCCTGGAGCAGGACCACCAGTGCCCTGGCCGCCATGACCCCGCCCAGAGCCACCACGAGCGCCCTGACGGCCGACGGCCCTGTCCCCTCGGAGATGACCGATGAGACCGCACTCGAGATGAGGAAGGCCTGAACCACTACCAGCACGGCGGTCACCATTCCGGTGACAGCGGTGGCGGCGATGTATCGGCGGGCGGAGCGGGCGTAACGCATCAGCCGGGGATCGAGGGGCTTCACCTGCTCAAGGATAAGGGAGTAGGTCCAAGGGCCTGGAACCCCCGGCCGATGCGTCGAGCCGTCGGTCAGTACCCGAAGTGCGCCTCGGGCTGGGCGGAGTCGCGCACCAGCGTGGGGTGCAGGCCGCCCTGGTCGGGGTCGATGCTCTCGACGCTGATGCGTGAGGCGAAGACCTTGTAGCTCCAGATCGTGTAGGCCAGGACCCCGGGCACGAACACGGCCGCGGCGACGGTCATGATGAGCAGGGTCGTGTCGGCGCTCGCGGCCTGCTGGATCGTCAGCGAGTAGGCCGGGTCCACTGACGAGCGCATGACATTGGGGGCCATCGCGGCGAAGATGAAGACGACGGCGAAGGCGATTCCCACGAAGTGCAGGGCGAAGGCCCGTCCTTCGCTCCCGGTGCGTCCCATGAGCAGGGAGCCGATGAGCCCGGCAGCGGCGATGACCAACGGAATCCAGGACAGGGCGCTGTTGGAGTAGGCCAGCTGTGCCCACAGGGCCCAGGCGGCGGTGACCGCAGTGGCCGCGGGAGCGAGCCGGCGCGACATCTGCAGCGCTCGTTGCGACAGATCACCAGTGGTCTTGAGGGCTACGAAGAGTGCGCCGTGGTTGAGGAAGAGCAGGCAGGTGACGGCACCACCCAGCAGGGTGAAGGGAGTCACCATGGTGAGCAGGCCTCCGGTGATCTGGTGGGCGGCGCCGGCCACCAGGGAGTCGGCCGGTACCTGGTCGGCCGGGACGGCGGCGCCGTTGGAGATCTGGACGACCTCGATGTGCATGCCCTGAACCAGGTTCGCGAAGGCCACGCCCCACAGGATGGAGGGCAGCCAGGCGCTGATCGTGTGGACCCAGTCCCAGCGGTCGCGCCAGGTCTGGCAGTTGACCTTGGGACGCCACTCGATGGCGCAGACACGTACGATGAGGCACAGCAGAATGATGAACAGGACGATGTAGGCCCCGGAGAACAGAGTGGAGTACCACTCGGGGAAGGCGGCGAAGGTCGCCCCGCCGGCGGTCAGCAGCCACACCTCGTTACCGTCCCAGTGGGGGCCGATGGTGGCCAGCGTCGCACGCCGTTCGCGCTCATCGCGGCCCAGGATCTTCAGGATCATGCCGACGCCGAAGTCGAATCCCTCCAGGGTGAGGTAGCCGATCCACAGGACGGCGATGAGGATGAACCAGAGGATGCTCAGTGTCATGGGTTTTCTACCTTCCTCGGTTCAGTAGGCGAAGGACAGGGCCGGGGCGGCCTCGGAGGAGTCAACGGAGTCGTCGTCGCCGGCGTCCGTGTCCTTGCTGTCCTGGTCCGTCTGCTTGGACGTCCCGGCCTTGTCCGGCACCGGGGTGCGCACCCCTTCACGGATGTACCGGCGCAGCAGTACGAACCAGACCACTCCGAGCGCGGCGTACAGCAGGGTGAAGATGACCATTGAGGCCAGCACCGTGCCCGAGGAGACCACGGAGGAGACGCCGTCGGCCGTGAGCATGTAGACCTGGGAGACCGGATCGGACAGGTTGGGGACGATGACCCAGGGCTGACGGCCCATCTCACGGAAGATCCAGCCGAAGGAGCAGGCGATGAACGGCAGCCACATGGTGGCCAGCGCCGCCTTGCCCAGAATCGGACGGGAGATGAGCCTGTCGGAGCGGGTCAGCCACAGGGCCAGGACCCCCAGTCCCATCGAGGCCATGCCCAGTCCGATCATGAGGCGGAAGGACCAGAAGTTGACCATGACGTTGGGGCTGTAGTCGACGGAGTTGCCGCGTGCATCGGTGGTGCCGTAGTGCTTCGCGTAGGTGTCGCCGGACTCCTTGAGTCCGGTGAGCTCGGCGTTGAAGTCATTGGTGGCCATGAAGGAGTAGACACCGGGAACCGAGATGAATCGGACCATGCCGTCCTCATTCTTGCAGTCCCCGAAGGCGGCCACGGTGAAGGGGGCTCCGGCCTCGGTGTGGCACAGGCCCTCGGCGGCGGCCATCTTGGCCGGCTGGTACTCGGCGACCAGCTGACCCTGCATGTGGCCGGTACCGGCGGTGACCAGGCCCGCGGCCACCATGGTGATGGCGCCGAAGCGGGCGACCCGCCGCCACAGCTCACGGGCCTCGAAGTCCTGCTTCGCACGGGCGGCCTTGACCATCCACCACACGGAGACGCCCATGACGACGGCGGCGGCCACCAGCAGGGCTGAGGAAATGACGTGCAGCACGGTGGCCCACACCAGCTCATTGGACAGGAGCTTGAGGAAACCGCTCACGCCGTCGAGCTCGGCGCGCCCCGTCTTGGGGTTGACGACGGCGCCCACCGGGTGCTGCATCCAGGAGTTGGCGGTGAGGATGAAGAAGGCGGAGAAGTTCGTGCCGGCGGCCACGGCCCACATGCACAGGTTGTGCAGTCTGGGGGACAGACGGTCCCATCCGAAGATCCACAGGCCCAGGAAGACGGACTCCATGAAGAAGGCCAGCAGGGCCTCGAAGGCGAGGGGGGCGCCGAAGATGTTGCCGACGAACCTCGAGTACTCCGACCAGTTCATGCCGAACTGGAACTCCTGAACGATGCCGGTGGCCACGCCCAGCGCGAAGTTGATCAGCAGAATCTTGCCGAAGAACTTGGTGGCCACCAGCCACTGCTTGTTGCCGGTCCTGCGCCACAGCGTCTCCATGAGAGCCACCAGCGGGGACAGCCCGATGGTCAGCGGAACCAGAATGAAGTGGTAGACGGTGGTGATACCGAACTGCCAGCGCGCCAGATCCAGAGAGTCCAGCGCCATAGGAGAGATGGCCATCCGTGCCACCTTTCGGAGATGACGATGAGATCGATAAGAGGTTCTGTAGAGCGTCCTACAGGTCAATAAGGATATTATAGAGCATCTGTGACACGATGTCGTGAAACGTATGGGATTCGAAGGTGTTGCGGCCCGCGACCCGACCGGTTTTCTTCTTGTGGGCACATCGCCGGAGAGGTGTTGTCGCGGCACTTCGTCGAGCAGATGTTGAAGACGTGATTGTCGCTGAATGGGGACGAAAGTCCGTGACAGAATGAGTGGGGCTGTCGCATGTCTGGCCGAGGGGCGGGCGGTCGCTGGGTGGGTGATGAGGGCAACGTGCGAAGAGATCGGGGACACCATGAGTCGCACAAGCGCTTATCGGCGTTTGTGTGGGATACTTCGAGCCGGCGTCAGGTGCCTCGTACCAGTACCTGGAGCCGCGCCTTCCGACCGACCCTGTCCGAGGACCTTGCGCCGCCTGAGCTGCGCCGCTGCGAGCCCGGTCTGTGTGGACGAGAGGCAAGGCGTGCGCCCTAGCGGGCGCGTTCAAGACTTTTTCGCTGCTCCCGCTGGGGAGCACAACCGCGCTGGCGCGTCGAGGGTACGACGACGGCGTCGGCCTCGGAGAGTGCAAGCCCCATGGCACGTCGCACCACATCAGAATCAACAGAATCGTACGAGCAGGAGCGCGGTGACGGCGATGCCGTGAGCACCCCGGCTCCGCGCCGCCGCCGCAGGGTCACCGCGGCCGCGGCCGCCCCCGCCCAGGCTCCTGTCGCCGAGCAGCCCGCTTCGGTGGGTGTCTCGGATGCCATCACCGTCTCCGGGCCCGAAGAGTCCGGCGCGCAGCAGATCCCGCAGGCCCCGGCTGCTGAGTCGGCCCCGCCGCGTCGTCGCCGGAAGGCCGTCGCGGCCTCCGCCGCCCCCGAGGCGGCTCCTGTCGCTGAGCCCCGTGTCGCCACCGCCGAGGTGGGCGAGTCCGACGAGCCGCGCTCGAAGGATGACGGGCCGAGCATTGATGCCACACAGGAGGATGCCGAGGAGCAGATCGAGGCCGACGAGACCGACGGCGAGGAGCCCGACACGCGGCAGGAGGAGGACGAGCTCACCGGGGCGGAGTCGGATGAGGGGGACCTCGAGGCCCCCCGCCTTCCCGCCGCCTCACTCCTGTTCCAGGCCCCCGATCCCAGTCGGGCCCGTCGCCGCCGGCGGGTCACCGCGGCGACCGCCGCCCCCGAGGCGGCACCGACCGCCTCGCGTCACCAGGGCGCCAAGGACTGGGCGGATGAGGGGGAGGGCGTCGGCGCTCGGGCTGGCGCCGACAGGCTGCAAGAAGATGATGAGGCCGAGTCGCCCCGAGCCGACCGAAGCGGTGGCCGCGGCCGCCGTCGCCGGCGAGCGGTCGCCGACACCGGAGCTCCGCAGGAGGCCCGCGAGGACTCCTCGCCCGATGCCGAGAATGCCGAGGTCTCAGAGACCGACGGTGCCGACGGGGCCGACGAGATCCGGGCCGATTCGTCGGAGGACGCCCGCGAGGGCGGGGCTCGCCGCAAGCGCCGCCGTGGCGGACGCGGTCGTCGCTCGCGTTCGCGAGGCGACGACTCGGCGCGCAACGACTCCGACGATGAGTCGCAGGCCGTGGAGGAGGACGGAGCCGATGCGGCGCCCTCGCGCGAGCCCTCCGCCGAGGCCTCCGCTGAGACCGCCACGAGCACTGTGTCCGGATCGCGCCGTCGGCGGCGTCGGTCCCGTACCCGCTCGGACAGTGGCGACCTGCGTGATGAGGTGACCGCCCTCAAGGGGTCCACCCGCTTGGAGGCCAAGCGCCAGCGTCGCCGCGAGGGAAGGGCGGCCGGGCGTCGTCGTCCCATCGTCACCGAGGCCGAGTTCCTGGCTCGTCGCGAGTCCGTGGACCGGCAGATGATCGTGCGCGAGTCCGATGGCCTCAATCAGATCGCCGTCCTGGAGGACGGGCTCCTCGTGGAGCACTACGTCTCCCGGCACACGCAGACCTCCATGGTCGGTAACGTCTACGTCGGTCGGGTTCAGAACGTCCTGCCCTCCATGGAGGCCGCCTTCGTGGACCTGGGTAAGGGGCGCAACGCCGTGCTCTACGCCGGAGAGGTCAACTGGGACGCCGCCGGTCTGGAGGGCAGGCCCCGCCGCATTGAGGACGCCCTCTTCAGCGGTGACACCGTCCTGGTCCAGGTCACCAAGGATCCCATCGGCCACAAGGGCGCTCGCCTCACCAGCCAGATCACCTTGGCGGGCCGTTACCTGGTCCTGGTCCCCGGAGGCACCATGACGGGGATCTCGCGCAAGCTTCCGGACACCGAGCGCAGCCGCCTGAAGAAGATCCTCAAGCGGATCGTGCCCGACTCGGCCGGAGTCATCGTGCGCACCGCCGCGGAGGGGGCCACTCAGGAGCAGCTGACCGCTGACGTCGAGCGGCTTGTGGCCCAGTGGGAGGCCATCGACAAGAAGGCGTCCTCCGTCATGAAGGGCAGTGGCAAGGCCCCAGTCCTGCTCAAGGGGGAGCCGGAGCTCGCCGTGAGAGTCATCCGCGACGTCTTCAACGAGGACTTCCGCAAGCTCATCGTCTCCGGCGACAACACCTGGTCCACGATCTCCCAGTACATCGACGACGTCAGTCCGGATCTGTCCGAGCGCCTCGAGCACTGGATCGGCCCCGAGGACGTCTTCACCGCCCATCGCGTCGACGAGCAGCTCGCCAAGGGCTTCGACCGCAAGGTCTGGCTTCCCAGTGGCGGCACCCTGGTCATCGACCGTACCGAGGCGATGACCGTCATCGACGTCAACACCGGGCGCTTCACCGGTGCGGGAGGCACCCTGGAGGAGACCGTCACCCGCAACAACCTCGAGGCCGCCGAGGAGATCGTCCGCCAGCTGCGCCTGCGTGACATCGGCGGCATGGTCGTCATCGACTTCGTCGACATGGTCCTGGAGTCCAACCGGGACCTCGTCCTGCGCCGGCTCGTGGAGTGCCTGGGACGCGATCGTACGCGCCACCAGGTCACCGAGGTCACCTCGCTCGGCCTGGTCCAGATGACCCGCAAGCGGGTGGGGCAGGGCCTGGTCGAGGCCTTCTCCACCACCTGTGAGCACTGCAAGGGCCGGGGCTTCATCGTTCACGATGAGCCCGTGGAGAACCAGCAGGTCGATATGTCGGCCTCCGCCTCACGCGGTGGCGGGCGCTCGCGTGGACGCAAGAACCGTGAGGAGCAGGCTGCCGCAGGTGGCGGTAAGAAGGAGGCCAAGAAGGACTCCCAGGAGACCAAGGGCTCCAAGAGCGCCAAGTCCGGTCGCGGCAAGGGAACCGTGGAGCGCGACGTCACCGGATCACCCGAGTCCGGGGCCGATGATGAGGCCCGGGCGGCGGTGCGTGGCGCCCTGGCCCAGATCGCGGCCGCTGCCGAGCAGGCGCACAAGGACGCCCAGCTCGAGGGGCAGGACTCCCATGAGCGGCAGGGGGACGCTGAGGGCTCGGCCACGGGCGCGAGCGGCAGTGTCAATGACGTGGTGGAGACTGAGGGACCTGCCAGCGGCCAGGACGCTCAGGTCCCCCCGGTCGAGGACGAGCCGGTCAAGACCCGGTCAAGGAAGGCGACTGATAAGAAGTCGTCCAAGAAGGCCGGTGAGAAGAGCGGAGACAAGGCCGATAAGAAGCCTGGGAAGAAGGCCGGTAGGAAGCCTGGGAAGAAGGCCGCCAAGAACTCTGAGGAACCTGCTGAGCAGCAGTCCGGCGAGGCGCCTCAGGGTCCGGCGGATGAGAAGCCCGTGAGGAGAACAAGGAGGCGGGCCACGGCGACGAGCACTGCGCCCTCGCCGGAGAATTCTTCAGACATCCCGGAGGCGTCGGCCTGACGAGGTCTCCGTGCCCAAGAACACAGGGGGTGGGGCGGACCGGAGGTTGGTGCTGGCGACATGATCGCCTAGAGTTATCTGCCGGTGCGTCTTGCGCCATTGCCCAGACAGGGCCCTCCCTGCGAGGCCGATCAAGGTCTCGCAGCGTGTGAGAGCCTTTCGAAGAATCTACAGAGATGAGCATTCAAGTGGTCTACGCGATCGTCAAGGCCGGCGGCCGTCAGGAGAAGGTCTCCGTCGGCGACGTCGTGGTTGTCGACAAGCTTGCTGGTGAGATCGGCGACGAGGTCACCCTCGCCCCCGTCATGCTGGTGGACGGCGACAAGGTGACCACCTCTGCCGCCGATCTGGCCAAGTCCTCCGTCACCGCCGAGATCATCGGCGACGAGAAGGGCCCCAAGATCAACATCCTCAAGTTCAAGAACAAGACCGGCTTCCGCAAGCGCCAGGGCCACCGCGCTCAGCTGACGGCCGTCAAGGTCACCGCCATCAAGTGACCGCCCCGGCGTCAGCCAGTACGCGGGCATCCTGAACGCACACGCTCGAGAAGAAAGAAGCCTTCAACCATGGCACACAAGAAGGGTCTTGGTTCCTCCCGTAACGGTCGCGACTCCAACGCGCAGCGCCTCGGCGTCAAGCGCTTCGGCGGCCAGTTCGTCAAGGCCGGCGAGATCATCGTCCGCCAGCGCGGCACCCACTTCCACCCGGGCCGCAACGTCGGCCGCGGCAACGACGACACCCTGTTCGCCACCGCTGCCGGTAACGTCGAGTTCGGCACCTTCCGCGGTCGCCGGGTCGTCAACGTCGTGCTCCCCGAGGCCTGAGCCCCGAGCACATCACGCGTCGCGAGAGGGCGGACGGCAGCTGCCGTCCGCTCTCTCGCGCTATCCCGGACTCACAGGAGACCCCATGCCCAGCTTCATTGACCGAGTGGTCCTCCACGTGGCCGGCGGCGACGGCGGCAACGGCTGCACCTCCGTGCACCGTGAGAAGTTCAAGCCCCTGGCCGGGCCCGACGGCGGCGACGGTGGTCATGGCGGCGATGTCGTCCTGACCGTTGACCCGCGGGTGACGACCCTGCTGAGCTACCACCGGTCCCCGCACCAGCGGGCCGGCAACGGTACTCCCGGCATGGGGGACTGGCGTCGCGGTACCGACGGCAAGGACCTCGTCCTGCCCGTTCCCGAGGGCACAGTGGTCAAGGACTCACGCGGTCAGGTCATCGCCGACCTCGTGGGGGAGGGCACCCGTATCGTCGTCGCCGAGGGCGGCACCGGTGGGCGCGGCAACTTCTCCCTGGCCTCCTCCAAGCGCAAGGCCCCCGGCTTCCACCTCCTGGGTGAGCCCGGTCAGGCCGAGGACATCACCTTAGAGCTCAAGACCATCGCCGACGTGGCCCTGGTGGGCTACCCCAGCGCCGGGAAGTCCTCCCTCATCGCCGCCATGAGCGCGGCCCGCCCCAAGATCGCCGACTACCCCTTCACGACCCTCGTGCCCAACCTCGGGGTTGTCGAGGCGGGCGATGTGCGCTATACGATCGCCGACGTCCCCGGCCTCATCCCCGGCGCCTCCCAGGGCAAGGGACTGGGACTGGACTTCCTGCGGCACATCGAGCGCTGCGCCGTCATCGTCCACGTCCTGGACTGCGCCACCCTCGAGCCGGGGCGCGACCCCCTGTCCGATCTGGACACCATCGAGGCCGAGCTCGCCGCCTACTCCGAGCGCCTCGGCGAGCAGGAGGACGATCCCTCCCTCACCGGCCGGGTCCCGCTCATGGATCGCCCCCGCATCGTGGTGCTCAACAAGGTGGACGTCACCGACGCCGCCGAGCTCGCCGAGTTCGTGCGCGCCGACATCGAGGCCCGCGGGCTGCCCGTTCACATTATCTCTGCGGTCGCGCACACGGGGCTGCGACCCCTGTCCTTCGCCCTGGCCGGCGAGGTCGAGCGGGCCCGCGAGACAGCTCCGGCGGCCCCCCAGCGCGACGGCGATTCCGGTGGAGCCGACGGGACCGGTGAGTCGCGCCCCATCATCCGGCCCGCGGCGGTTGGACGTCGAGAGAAGGAGAGCGTCGCCCAGGTGCGTCTGCTGGCCCATCCCAGTGAGGGGCAGGTCTACCAGGTCCGCGGTCAGCGCCCCGAGCGCTGGGTGCGTCAGACCGACTTCTCCAATGACGAGGCCGTGGGCTACCTCGCCGACCGTCTGGCCGCGGCCGGGGTCGAGGACGAGCTCGTCAAGGCCGGTGCCCACGCCGGTGACTCCGTCCTCATCGGTGAGGTCGACGGGGGAGTGCTCTTCACCTGGGAGCCCTCGATGACCACCGGCCCCGAGCTGCTGGGTGCCCGGGGCACCGACCTGCGCCTGGAGAGCAGTCGGCGTCGAACCAACGTGGAACGGCGCAGCCAGTACCACGAGATGATGGATGCCAAGGAGGCCGCGCGCCAGCAGCTGCGTGACGAGGCCGCCGAGGGCCTGTGGACCGATGCCGCCTCCTGGCACGGCGACGACGAGGACTGACAGGAGGGCCCCAGTGACTCCAGCAGCGATCGGCACCAGCTCGGTCCACGGGCAGGAACGTCCAGGACGGTTGCCCGAGGGCGCCCGCGTGGTGGTCAAGGTCGGCTCCTCCTCCCTGACGCGCGCCGACGGCGGGCTCGATCTCAACCGCATCGACATCCTCGCCGGTCTCATCGCCGGCATGCGACGGCGTGGTCACGACGTCGTCCTGGTCTCCTCCGGAGCAGTCGCCTCAGGCCTGGTGCCCCTGGGACTGAGCCGGCGCCCCGATGAGCTCAGTCTCCTGCAGGCGGCCGCCTCCGTGGGACAGGGGCGGCTCGCCGCCCGCTGGGAGGCCGCGATGAGCGCCTACGGGCTGGTCACCGCCCAGGTCCTCCTGACCGCCCACGACGTCGCCATCCGCAGCCACTACCGCACGGTGCGCGCCACCTTCGACTCCCTGCTCTCACTGGGAGCCGTCCCCATCATCAACGAGAACGACGCGGTGGCCACCAGCGAGTTCAGCCTCGGCGACAACGACCGCCTGGCCGCCCTTGTGGCCCACCTGGTGACCGCCGACGTCCTTGTGCTGCTCACCGACGTCGACGGCCTGTGGACCGCGCGCCCCGGGACCCCCGGCGCCACGCCCATCCGCCACGTGCGCTCCTCAGCGGACCTGGAGGGGGTCAGCGTCTCCGGTCGCGGCTCCTTCGTGGGAACCGGAGGCATGACCACCAAGCTCCAGGCCGCCACCATCGCCTGCGCCTCGGGCACCACCACTCTCATCGCCCGGGCCGACGACGCCGCCGGGCTCCTGGGCCAGGAACAGGTTCCCACGGACCTGGGCACCTGGTTCGAGCCCACCGGGCCCCATCGTCCCAGCCGCCGGCTGTGGATGGCCCACGCCTCCCAGCCCGAAGGACGTGTTCTCATCGATGCCGGAGCTGCCAGGGCCCTGACCGTGGGGAAGAAGTCGCTTCTGCTGCCAGGCCTGACCGGCGTCGACGGCGACTTCGAGTCGGGCTCCGTGGTCGATGTTGTCGGCCCCGAGGGCGTCCTGGCCCGGGGGATATGCCGCTACGCCGCCGCCGAACTGCGCGAGGTCCTGGCGGCCCGGGCCGAGGGCACCGCTGCCCCCGATCACGTGGCTCCCGTGATCCACCGCGACGATCTCGCCGAGCTGCCCCGCATCGCCGGAGTCTGAGGACACCATCGGCCCCGTCTTCTATGGTGTCCCCATGAACGACGTCGACGCCCACGAGCTCGTCACCGCAACCGCCCGCTCAGCCCGTGCGGCGCAACGGAGCCTGGCCAGGACCCCGCGCGCCGTCAAGGACGCCGCCCTGGAGGCCATGGCCCACAGCCTCACCGAGCACGGCGAAGCGATCCTCGCGGCCAACGCCGCCGACCTGGAGCGCGAACGCCGGGCAGGGATGAAGGCCGGTCTCCTCGACCGCCTGGCCCTGGACTCCGACCGCCTGTCGGCCATCGCCGACTCCCTGCACGAGGTGGCCGCCCTGCCCGACCCCGTGGGCCAGGTCGTTGACGGCTCGGTCATGCCCAACGGGCTGCGAGTGCGCCGGGTACGGGTGCCACTGGGCGTCGTCGGCATGATCTACGAGGCCCGTCCCAACGTCACCGTCGACACCGCCGCCCTCGCCGTCAAGTCCGGCAACGCCATCATCCTGCGCGGGGGCAGTGCCGCCCAGGACTCCAACGCCGCCATCGTCGCGGCCCTGCGCAGCGCCCTGGAGGCGCAGGGACTGCCCGCAGACCTTGTGACGAGCGTCGATGCCGCCGGTCGGGACGGTGCCCGCGCCCTCATGCGCGCCCACGGTCTGGTCGACGCCCTGGTGCCGCGAGGCGGGGCCGGACTCATCCGTACCGTCGTCGAGCAGTCCACCGTGCCTGTCATCGAGACTGGATCGGGAAACTGCCACGTCTACGTCGACGCCAGCGCCGACCTCAAGACCGCGGTGGACATCATTGTCAACGCCAAGACCCAGCGCGTCGGCGTGTGCAATGCCGCCGAGACGCTCCTGGTCCACGCCGACGTCGCCGCCACCTACCTACCGGCCGCAGCCCGCGCCCTGTGGGACAAGGACACCGTCCTGCACACCGACCCCACCGCCCACCGGATCCTGAGCGAGGCGGCGACGGCCGATGGGCGTGTTGCCCTCCTGACCGAGGCCACCGAAGCCGACTGGGACACCGAGTACGGCTCACTGGACCTGGCCGTGCGCGTCGTCGGGAGCCTGGAGGAGGCCATCGACCACATCCGCTCCCACACCACCGGACACACCGAGGCGGTCCTCGCCCAGGACGTGGGCGTCATCAACGACTTCATCGCGGGCATGGACTCTGCGGCCGTCATGGTCAACGCCTCGACCCGATTCACCGATGGCGGACAGCTGGGGCTGGGGGCCGAGCTGGGCATCTCCACCCAGAAGCTTCACGCCCGCGGCCCCATGGGTGTGAGCGAGCTGACGACGACGACCTGGATCGTCGAGGGCGACGGCCACATCCGCCCCTGAGTTCTCGCACCTCCGAGCAACGTTGGGACGCCTTGGAGTTGTGCTGATTCTGAGAAGCGTGCGGATCAGTTCTGTGATTCTCCCGGTGCCGTGCTCCAGTGCTTTGTCATCTCATTCGTGTTACGGTCGACAAAAGTCGGACGGGTCCAGGACAACCGGGGGAGAAGGGGGAGACTGGAGTGGAGAGTCTGCTGCGTCGTTTCGGTCGTGGCCGCGTCGTTGCCACCACGGTCGTCGTTGTGACAGCGGGCCTCCTGCTCGCGGTCACCCGCATGGTGTTCTCCCACCCCGCCGAGTCGGCGAAGGAGCCGGGAATCGTCCTGACGGCAACCCCGCAGGTCACGTCATCCCAGTCCTCGACCACGGCGAGGCCGAGCCGGGGTGCCGGCGGTGCCAGCAGCACCCAGCACGAGCCGGGCAGCGCCGAAGCGGGAGCCGCAGACTCATCGGACTCCTCGACGCAGGGCCACGCGCCTCAGGCGGTCGACCCCGCCCCACCTGTCGCCGTCGACCATGGCAACCGTCAGCCGGCTCCCGCCGCCCCTGCCGGGCCCGCCGCCCCGGCCGCCACCGCACGATCCGATGACTCCCGCACCGAGGTCGACGATGACGACGACGACAGAAAACCGGCGAACAACGGCGTGAGAGAAGCCGATGACGACGACCGCGACATCGATGACTGAATGGACGACTGACCAGATGGCTGACGCCGCGGTCACCGGCCAGTGCGCGGCGTCGCAGGGGGTGGCGGATCAGGTGAGCCGGTAACCCATGCCGCGCACGGTCTCCACCCGCTGCCTGCCCAGCTTGTTGCGCAGGTAGGAGACGTAGACCTCCACCACGTTGGAACCGGGGTCGAAGTCCAGCCCCCACACCGAGCTCAGGAGCTGCTCGCGGCTGAGGACCTGACCGGGGTGGCGCATGAAGGCCTCGGCCAGTGCGAACTCCCTGGCGGAGAGCTCCACGGTTCGCCCCTCCAACGTCAGGGTCCGGGTACGCAGATCCAGGACCATGTCGCGGTGGGTCAGCTGCATCTGGTCGGGGCCGGTGGTATCCGGGCGCAGCCGCACCCGAATACGGGCCAGGAGCTCCTCGAAGGAGAAGGGCTTGGGCATGTAGTCGTCGGCGCCGCCCTCCAGACCGGCGACGCGGTCGGCCACTGAGGAACGCGCTGTAAGCATGATGACCGGCACTCCCACGCCTTGGCCGCGCAGCTGCTGGAGCACCTCGAAGCCATCGATATCGGGCAGGCCCACATCCAGGATGATGAGGTCGAAGCTCTCCTGGACCGCCAGGGCCACGGCCTGCCTGCCTGCGGCGGTGGTGTGTGTGGTGAAGCCGGCCGCCTTGAGCCCCTTGGTGAGGAACGCGACGATGCGGGGCTCGTCCTCAACGATGAGGATGCTGCTCATGGTGAGTGACTCCTTTGGGAGGCTGTCGGGGGCTGATCAGGGCTTGAGGCCCCGGCAGGTGCGAGGGCACCGCCTCGGGAGGAGGACAGCGGAGTGGAGGTCTTCAGAGGGACCACCATGGTGAACACCGAGCCTCGGCCCACCTCAGAGCGTATGTCCAGTCGTCCGCCGTGTGCTGCGACGATCGTCTCGACGATGCTGAGCCCCAGTCCTGTCCCTGAGGCGAGCTCCTGAGCCCCGGTGGTGCGTTTGAACCGCTGGCGCACCAGGTCGATGTCCTCAGGGGCGATCCCGATGCCCTCGTCTCGCACCCACATCTGCAGGTGGCCGTCGCGAACGGCCGAGCCCAGGGACACGGTGCTGCAGTGCTCGGAGTACTTCACCGCGTTGGCCACCAGCTGGAGCCAGGCCTGGGTGATTCGGGTGGGGTCGATGATGGCCCGGGTGAAGGCCGCCGACTCCATCTTCCAGCGGCGCTCGCCCAGGGCGAGGGACTTGTCGAAGACCAGCTCGGTCAGCTCGGCGACATCAGTGTCCACCGGAGTGACGAAGTCGCTCTGGACGCTCTTGGCCAGCAGGATCAAGTCGTTCACGAGCATCCCCATCCGGTCGAGCTCGTCAATGGCCAGCAGCTGCGTCTGGCGCACGTCCTCGGGGTCTGAGGGGTCGGTGAGCTCGAGGTGACCGCGGACCACGGCGACCGGGGTGCGCAGCTCGTGGCCGACGTCGTCGAGCAGGTTGCGCTGAGCCTCCACCGAGGTCTGGACCCGGTCGAGCATCCGGTTGACGGCCTCGGCCAGGGCCGTCAGGTCGTCTCGGCCCTTGACCGGCACCCGGGTGGTCAGGTCGTCCTCGCCGATGGACTCGGTGGCGCGGCGCAGCTGCTCGATGGGGCGAAGGAGCCGCTCGACGGCGAACCAGGCCAGACCCGTCACCAGGGCGACGGTGAACACGGCCGCCGCCGCGTAGAAGGCCATGGTTCGCCGAAGCTGGGACTCGGCGACCTTGAGGTCGATGACGTGCACGAGCGCCCCGTGCTGGGAGCCGCCCTGCAGCGGGACGATGAGGACTCGGTAGCTCGATGTGGGGGTGCGCACCGTCTCGATGACGGACTCCGAGGCGGCTGCCTGGGAGGTCACCCGTGTGAGCAGCTGCTTGTCCTCCTCGGGGCGGAAGGAGACGTTGTCCGAGGAGACCCAGGCCAGCTCCGTGCCGGCACTGGTGCCCACGAAGCCGAGCTCGGCCTCGCCGCGCCCTTCGGCCGTGCGCTGGATGTGAGTGCGAAGAACCTCGGAGACGTCCTCCAGGGGCTGACCGCTGGAAGGGTCTCGCCTCTCGGCGGCCAGCTGGCGGATCCGGTCACGGCTGTGCTCGAGCCGGTTGGTGGCCTCGGCCGACACGCTGGAGTGCCCCAGTGCCCACACGATCGCCCCGCACGTGACCAGAGCGATGCCGGCCACCAGCACGATCGCCCACATGACACGGGTGCCGATGGTGACGGTACGAGTGGGCAGCAGTGAGGTCACGTCGCCATTGTGCCCGGATCCACTGGGCTCCGCCCGATGGATCCGGGCACGGGCGGAGCCGGCAGCGGCCCGACTCAGCGTCCTACTCCCGCGTAGGTCCACCCGGCCTCGCGCCAGGCCACCGGGTCCAGGGCATTGCGTCCATCAATGATGACGCGCTCGGCGACGCCGGCGGCGGCATCAGCGGGGTCGAGGGCAACGAACTGGGCCCACTCGGTCAGTAGCAGGACGAGCTCGGCTCCCTTGAGCGCGGCTCGGGGGTCGTCCTCCAAGGTGAGGTGAGGGTGGGAGCGGGCCACGACGGGCAGGGCCTGCGGGTCGCAGACAGTGACCTCCGCCCCGAGGTCGGCCAGGCGGGAGGCGACATCCAGAGCGGGGGAGTCACGCACGTCGTCGCTCAGGGGCTTGAAGGCCGCCCCCAGGATGGTGATCGACCTACCGGATAGGTCACCGCCGACGTGGGTACGGGCCAGCTCGACGATCCGGTCGCGCTGCTCACGGTTGATGGAGTCGACCCGGCCCAGCAGGTCGGCCAGGTGCACGGCGCCGTGAAGGTCGGCGCTGGCCTGCAACGCCCGGATGTCCTTGGGAAGGCAGCCTCCGCCGAAACCGACGCCGGCCTGGAGGAAGCGCCGGCCGATGCGCGGGTCATGGCCGATGGCGTCGGCCAGGACGGTGACGTCGGCCCCGGCTGTGTCGCACAGGTGGGCCATGGCGTTGATGAAGCTGATCTTGGTCGCCAGGAAGGAGTTCGCCGCGGTCTTGACCAGCTCGGCGGTGGGGTAGTCGGTGACGATCCGGGGGATGCCCTCCTCCAGCAGGTCCTGGTAGACGGCGTCGAGCGCGGCCTGTGCCTCCTGGGCGTCATTGGGGTCGGCGGGGACCCCGTAGACGATGCGGTCGGGGTGGAGGGTGTCGGCTACGGCGAAGCCCTCGCGCAGGAACTCGGGGTTCCACAGCACCAGGGCGCGACCGGCCAGGCGCTCGGCAACCTGCTGGGCGGTGCCCACCGGAACGGTCGACTTGCCCACCACCAGGCTGCGCCCGCCCTCGGGCAGGGCGTCGTGAAGCATGTCGACCACGCTCCACAGCTGGCTCAGGTCGGCCTCACCGCCGGTGGCGGACTGCGGGGTCCCCACGGCGATGAAGTGGACATCGGCCTCGGCCAGCTCGGCCGGTGTCGGCGCTGAGGTGAAGCGCAGGTCGCCCTGCTGAGCCCCGGTGACCAGCAGCTCGGGCAGTCCCGGCTCATAGAAGGGGGCTCGGCCCTGAGCAAGGGCCTCGACCTGCTCGGGGCGGGTGTCGATCCCCAGGACGTGGTGTCCCAGGTGGGCCATGGCGGCGGCGTGAACGGCACCGAGGTATCCGCAGCCGATGACGGTGAGCTTGAGAGGGGTCATGAGTTGTTCCAATCGTTGGTGAGGTCCAGAGGCATGAAGGGGGAGGCGTGTCCCAGGCAGTGGCGCACCCAGACGGGCAGCCACTGGTGGGCGGCGGGACGGAAGGCGTGGACGAAGACGAGCCGCAGTGCCGAGGAGCGGTAGTAGGTCTCCAGACGGTGCGCCGTCATGGGCAGCGTGCGGGCCAGGTCATCGAGCAGTCCTCGGACCTGGGCGTGAGCCTCAGGGCCGAGCCGGCCGCGAACCGCCATGAGATCCGCGTGGGCCCAGAGATTGCCCAGATCGAGGGACGCCTCGGCCATGGCCGCGGTGTCCAGGTCGAGCAGGGACAGGTCGGTTCCGTCCCACAGGAGCTGGCCGTCGTGGAGGTCGCGGTGGGTGATGACGTGCACCTCGCTGCTCTCCCTCAGCCTCAGGCAGGTATCCACCACCTGCTCATGCAGAGGACCCTGCTGATCGATGACGTCGTAGCGTTGGGCGGAGACGAACCAACGCCGCAGCACCTCGGTCTCCTGCCGCGGCCCGTGGAGGGGCAGGTCCGCCTCGCCATCGCCCAGGCGCGACCAGGAGTCCGTGAGCCGCTGCCACCCGGGCAGGCCCGCGTCACCGAGCTCGTCGAGGCTGCGGCCGGGCAGCAGCTCGAGGTCGACGACATCGTCTTCGTTGCCCAGGATCCTGGGGGTGCGCAGGCCAGTGACCCGCAGCACCGAGGCAGCGGTCGTGTGGGCCCGCACCAGGGAGGCGGCCTTGTGGGGCCGCACGATCTTGCGGACTCGGGAATTCTCCATCACGACGGCGCGGCGGCCGGCGCGGTGGATGACGAGAGCCCCGGTCAGCTGCGTGGACAGGGCCGGAAGAGCCGGATCGACGGCATAGGGCAGCAGATCGGGGGCGCCCCCCACAGTGACGTGCCCTGCGCGCAGACGGCCCTGGCCGTCGACGCACTCGATGCTCACGCTCGCGGGGCCCGAGTCCCGGCTGCCGGGCCAGGCCCGGCGCAGCCCGGGGATGGCGCGCAGCGTGCTCAGCATGTCCGTCACCTTCGTCTTCTGTGTCATATCAGTCATTCGTGTCGTACTCATCGCGTCCGTCATGGCCGGGCGGCCTCTTTCTCAGGCGACTGAGTGATGCGCTCAATGGCGGTCAGCTCGGTGCCGATGCGTTCACGCCAGGACGGCTGGGCCCGGCGCAGGGGATCGGCCAGTCGCGCCAGTCGCGACAGTGCAATCGCCGCCCCCAGATCCTCGCCGCCCGGCACCGGCCGGTGCGCGGCATAACCATCCAGCAGCGCGCCCCGCTGAGAGGACGGCGCGACCGCCAGGTAGGAGCCCAGATCCGTCGCAGCCGGTGCCAGGCGCACCCGGTCGAAGTCGGTCAGCCAGATCCGACCGGTCGAGTACTCGTACAGCACCTGGTCGGGGGAGGCGTCGCCGTGGGTGAGAACCGGTGACCCCGGCAGTCTGGTGGGCAGCATGTCGCCCACCGCCCGCACCCGGCGCGCCAGCTCGGGGGCCAGGACGTCGAGCTGACGGGCATGGACCTCAGCCAGCTCCCGAGCGTTGGGATGCTGATGCGGCAGCCGGTCGACGAGCTCCGGTGGCAGTTGCCCGGCGCAGGAGTGCAGCTCGGCCAGCAGTGCCCCCACGCGACGGGTGGCCTCCACGGGGCTCTGAGTGGTGGCCGGCCCATCAACGTTCCCGGAGTAGAAGTCAGCCAGATTCGTGTCTCCGCACCACTGCTGCACGCTGACGCGGCCCTCGCACCTGGCCACGGCCTGCGAGTCGCGGAGACCGGGGACCGGGAGGAACTCGGACAGGACGCGGTGGACATCATCGGCCGGCCCCCCGGCTCCGGTCCGCAGCCGCAGGACCTTGGAGCCGTCTCGCAGGACCAGGCGCCGTGAGGGGTTGTAGCGCAGCACGTCCCGGGCGTCCCAGGTACTGAGTATCCCCACACCCGTCGCCTGCGCGAGCGGCTCGGCCAGCTTGGGGTCGGTGAGGACCGGACCGCACTGCAGCAGCAGACCGTCGCCCAGGGACCGGGTGACGGGGGACTGCGCCAGCCCCAGAGAGGCGGCCATGCGCTCGGCCTGAGCGGCCTTGGAGTGCGAGACCGGCCAGAGCAGACGGGCCCAGCCGGCTGTGAGCCCGGTGCTCTGCTCCGTCAAGGACACCAGGACGGAGACCCCCGGCTTGATGCGCAGCCTGTCGGCCCGTACCGGGTGCTCGAGGAGCTCACTGAGCCGATCGGCGTCGAGCATCACGGCGACGGCATCGGCCGTGGTCGTTGCGCTGATGATCGAAGGAGTCACGATCCGCTCCCCGCCAGGGCGAAGGACTCGGACAGGTGACTGTTCGCCCACCGACGGAAGTCGGCCGAGGAGTCCATGAGGTGCTGAGGGCTGCCCTCCAGGCGGATCCGCCCGTCCTGGATCCACACCACTCGATCGGCGCGCATGGCGGCCTGTGGGTCGTGGGTGACGGTCAGGGTCGTGCGTCCGGCCACCAGCTCATCGATCGCCTCAAGCACCGCCGACGTCGAGGCCGGGTCCAGCCCCGTGGTCGCCTCGTCCAGGATGACGATCGGGGAGTCTCGCAGCAGTGCCCGAGCGATGGCGATGCGCTGACGCTGACCGCCCGAAAGGGTGCCGCCCCGCTCACCCACGGCCGTGTCGTAGCCGTCGGGCATCTGGGTGATGAAGTCGTGGGCGTGGGCCGCACGCGCAGCCGCCTCCACTTCCTCATCGGAGGCGTCGGGCCACCCCAGCCGGATGTTCTCCCTGATCGTTCCGGTCAGCAGCACCGCCTCCTGGTGCAGGACCGAGACCTGCGAGCGCAGGAACCGCAGATCCAGCTCGTCCAGGCTGTGCCCGTCAAGACTCACCGTGCCGGAAGACGGATCCAGGGCCCGCACCACCAAGGACACCAGAGTGGACTTGCCTGAGCCCGATGGGCCCACGAGGGCCACATGCTCACCGGGAACCACCGTCAGGCTCACACCGTGCAGCACCGGGCGTCCTTCGTAGGCGGCATGCACGTGGTCGAAGTGGACCATGCCGCGGACCGGGTCCAGCACGGTGGCGTCATCAGGGGAGACGATGTCGGGCTTGACCGCCATGAGGTCGGCCACCCGCTCGCCCGAGGCCGTCGCACGGGCGATACGGCCGGTGTACTTGGCCATGTCCCGAAGCGGCTTCATGGTGGTGCGCAGGTAAGTCGTGAAGAGCACCAGGTCTCCAGGAGACATGGCTCCGTTCAGGACCCGGATGCCTCCACCGACCATGACCACGGCAGTGGCCAGGCCGACGATGACGTCTGTGGAACGCTCCAAGCGCGCGGCGATACGGCGCGAGCGCACCCCCTCACTGAGCGACACCGTGTTGGCGCCCGTGAAACGCTCATGCAGCAGTGGCTCCAGACCGTAGGCCTGGACCACCTTGATGGCACCGAGCGCCTCCTGGGCGGTGTTGGCCAGGTTCCCCTCCGACTTGCGGCTGCGCAGCGAGGCCGCGGAGATCCGCCGCGAGTTGCCTGAGGACGCGAGCAAGAAGGCCACCACCGCCAGAAGCACGATCATGGCCAGCAACGGGTCCAGGAACACCATGACCACGACCATGACCAGCAGGGTCAAGGTGTTGGCGGCCATCGGCAGGCCGGCGGTGACAGCCACCTCCTGCATGCGGTTGACGTCTGCGATGAGCCGCTGAACCGTGTCCGCGCTGCGGTTGCGGGCGTGGAACTGTTGGGACAGGCCCTGGACGTGGTGGAAGGCCCGGCTGCGCAGCGAGGCCGCCGTGCGTGAGCCCACCAGGGCGAAGGCCACGGTGGCCAGGTAGTTGCACACCGCCCGGCCGGCCACGATCACCAGCAGGGCGATACCGAGCCCCACCAGGGAGGAGACCGTGGCAGGGGCGCTGCCCGTATGCCGGCCCAGAGCCGCCACCAGCGAGTCGATGGCGATCTTCAGCGGCCAGGGCTCGAGCACCCGGAAGACCACCTCCGCCAGAAGCACCGCCGTGCCTCCGGCCATGAGACGCCACTGCGGCGCGGCATCAGGGCCCACCAGCCGCAGGGTCTGCCGCATGGGGGAGTGGCGCATCCGACTGCGTCCGTGGCGGCGCGGAAGCGAGTCCATCACCGCCCACCCCCCTGAGCGACGCCGGCGAGTTCCAGGATCCGGCTGACGACCCGCTTCCAGGAGTGACGCTCCTCGGCCAGGAGACGCCCGCTGCGCCCCATCCGGGCTCGCCGCTGGGGCGAGGCTGCCAGATCATCCAGGGCCGCGGCCAGCGCTGTGGGGTCCGAGGGCGCCACGAGCACTCCGTGAAGCTGCGAGCCCTCCTTAAGCAGCTGGGGGATCTGCCCGACGTCGGAGGCCACGACCGCCAGCCCCGCGGCCAGGTACTCCAGGACCTTCATGGGGGAGAAGTACTGCTGCTCGCGACCTCCCAGATCCGGATAAGGGGCCACCCCGATCGCCGAACCCGCCATATGGGCGGGGATCTCCTCAGGCGCGACCGCCCCACGGAAGTCCGCCTCCACCCCCAGGCGCTCGGCCTGAGCCCGGAGCGTTTCCATCTCAGGGCCGTCCCCGATGATCCGCAGGCTCCAGTGCTGACGCGCCAGGGCCGCCGCCGTGATGAGGTCGGCCACCCCGTGCCAGGGCTTGAGCGTCCCCACGAAGGTGACGACCACCCGGTCGGGTTCCGCCGGCTGAGGCTGGATGCGGCGCACACTCACACCGTTGGGAACCGTGTGGATCCTGCCGGCGACGGCGTCCGCATCCGGCACATCCGCGGTGCGACGACGAACCCAGTCGGCCACCGGGTCCGAGACGCACACCGTGACCCGAGCGGCCCCGACCTGACGGCGCAGTGCCTGCTCGGCGCCGGAGGCGTCCACCAGCGAGCGGTGACGACGCTGCTCGTCGATCAGCGGAGCATTGACCTCCAGGATCCCCGGCACTCCGGTCGCCGCCGTGATGTCGGCCAGCGCCGTGGAGAACAGGGAGTAGCGCTCGTAGACCAGGTCGGCGCCGTCGGCGATCACCCGAGAGGCGATCCTCTCCGCGGCGTGCACCTGCGCCTGCTCCCGCTCGGCGGGCTCGACGTCGGCCACGGCCTCCAGGTGCAGCTCGAGGTTGGCCAGGTCGGTGGGCACGTGCTCGCCCGAGCGCAGGGCGTAGAGCACCACCTCGTGGCCGGCGGCCCGCAGCTCGCGAACGACCTCCTGGATATGCACCGAGGCGCCCTTGGTCCCGAACACCGGGATGCCCGGGTCACAGCAGATGTAGGCGATCCGCATCAGGCGGCTCCTTCCTGGTCGGCCGGGCACATGCTGGGAGCGGGGACGGGGCCCGACTGCCAGGAGGCCAGGACCTCGGCCTGGGCACGGGAGTCGAAGTGCTCCTCGATCAGTGCCCGCGCCCCACGGGACAGCGAGACGGTATCCACCTCGCCCAGCGCGATCCTGCGCAGGGCCACGGCCAGCGAGGCCGGGTCACCCGGGGGCAGAAGGAGACCGGTGACGCCGTCGCGAACCACCTCCGGCAGTCCTGACACCGCTGTGGCCACGACCGGCGTCCCGCAGGCCATCGCCTCCAGGATCACCGTGGGCAGACCGTCGATGTTGCCGTCGGCCGCCTCGATGCAGGGTGCCGCGAAGACGTCCGAGCGCGCCAGCAGGTCGCGCACCTCCGCCTGCGTGAGCGGACCCAGCAGACGGATCCTGTCGGCCAGACCCAGGCGGTCGATCTGCTCGGACAGACGCGCACGCTCGTCGCCGTCGCCGGCCAGCTCCACCTCGACGTCGACTCCGGAGCTCACCAGGATCCTGACCGCCTCGATCAGGTCGGCGAACCCCTTCTTGGGCACCAGACGCCCCACGGCGCACACCCGCAGCGGTTCGGCCCTCTTGGCGGACGCCGGCTCCGGGGCGCGGTAGGAGAAGCGATCCAGTTCGAGGGCGTTGTAGCGCAGCGACACCGTGGCCCCGGTTCCCGCCAGCACTGTTCCCAGGTACTCCTCGTTGTAACGGCTGATGGCGATGACCCGCTGCGCGTCGGCGCAGATCCGGCGCAGCCAGACCGGGTCCACCGACTCGTGGAAGATGTCCTTGGCGTGGGTGGTCACGGTGTAGGGGATGCCGGTCAGAGCCGAGGCGATCCATGTGACCCGCCCGGCCAGGGACGCGAAGTGCGCGTGCAGGTGGGTGATGGAGTCCCTGCGCGCCTGGCGCGCCAGCTCCACGCCCTGAGCCACCTCGTCGCCGGGGAGCTCGGCCAGCACCGGCATGATGGCGGCGAAGCGCTCGCGGTCGTCCTGGCGGGTCAGGCCGTTGGCGAGCTGGGTCCACAGGTCGATGGCCCGCTGCGGGCGGCCCACCCAGCTGACCCGGGCGGCGACCCGGGCGATCTCGGGGTGGAAGCGTGAGTCTGTGGTGGGGCGCAGCGCATAGATGCTCAGATCCTCGCCCTGGGCCTCGCGAGCCAGGATCTCAGTGACGATGAAGGTCTCCGAGAAGCGGGGGTAGACCTTGAGGACGTATCCGATACGGGGACCGCCCTGGTGGGTGTCGAGTGTGGGATTCATGCGGGGATCTCCATCCTGGTGAGGCTGGTGGCGTGGCTGGCGAGATGACTGAGGCGGGTGGTGGGGCCGTCGTTTCGGTCGCCGACGAGCTCGGCGGCGAGCAGAGGGACGGTGGTCAGGCCGTCCAGGCGCAGACGACGTCGCCCCATCAGCTGGTGACGGGCGGTGTTCTGATCACGCAGCAGCACCGTGAGCCGGTTCTCCAGTGCCGCGGCACTCAGATCCGTGACTCTCAGGAGATCGACGGCGCCCGCCTCCTTCAGGGCGGTGGCCCGGATGAACTGCTCAAGGCGAGGCGTCTCGCGCGGGACGAGGAGAGCCGGGGTGTCGGAGGCGAGGATCTCGCTGACCGTGTTGTACCCGGCCATCGAGACGACCGCCGCGGCCTGCTGGATATGGCGACTCATCCCCGGCCAGGACCGGCGCACGACGGTGCGGGGGCCGGCCGCCTGAGCAACCTGGTGGAACAGGGCGGCATCGAGCTGGGGGCCGGTGACCACGACATGCCGGTAGCCGTCAGGGACGCGTGCCTCCGCGGCGGCACGCAGCAGGTTGATGCCGTCGGAGCCGCCACCGGCGGTCGTCAGGATGAAGGGCTCCGGATCGAGGGCGTTACCGGCCAGTGCGGCTGACGCCTCGGAGCCGTCCCTGGCCTCAGCGATGTCGCGACCGTGGGCGAGGTAACCGGTGTAGCGCATCCGCTCCTCCAACGCTGCCGGGGCCTCGCCGGTAGCGCTCAGGTCGTGGACCGCGGCGTCCCCATAGACCCAGACCTCGTCGATGAGCCGGCGCAGCGTGCCGGTGTCGCCGAGCGCATCCCACTCGCGCTGCACGGTTGCGGGGGTGTCCAGGACCTCGCGCAGACCGAGCACCACGCGTGCGGCGGGGTGGGCTCGGCGCAGGTGTGCCAGGGGCTCGCGCAGCTCCTGGTACACCCCGTAGGGATGCCGGTCGATGATGAACAGGTCCGGGGCGAAGGTGCTCAGGGCGCCGGACAGCAGGGCGCTCCGGACCAGGCTCAGGTCCTCACGGGTGATGCGCAGGCGCTGGGGCAGGTAGGTGCCCCCGGACTTCTTGACCCCCGGCAGTACCAGCCAGTCGAATCCGTCAGGGAGGCGGTACTCCTGCCCCGGGGTCAGGCCGGTGACGACCAGGCCGGTGACGTCACGACCGGTGAGCCCCGGCAGTGCCCGGGCCAGGTGATGGGCCAGAGCGAGGTTGCGGCGGAAGTGGCCCAACCCCTTGGCGTCGTGGCTGTAGAGGGCCACACGTAGGGGAACGGTCGTCATGATCGTCTCTTCTCTTGTCTTGGTGTCGGTTCTGGATCGTTCTGAAACGATCCTGACCGGTCAGGAGAAGATGACGATTAAGGACGGATGAGAAAGCTCTCAGGTTTGTCGGAGGCTAGACCAGCTGCACCTGGACTCCGGCTTGACGCAGGGCCTCAACCTGGTCGGCCGGGGCGCTGTCGTCGGTGATGACCGTGTCGATCTTGGCGGTGGGGCAGATGAGGGCGAAGGCCGTCCTGCCGAGCTTGGAGCTGTCGCACACGATGACGACGTGCTGGGCAGACTCCACCAGGGCGGCGTTGACGGCGGCCTCGCCGTCGTGCTGGGCGTAGGCGCCTCTCTCATCGAGGCCCTCGACTCCCAGGAAGAGCGTACCCAGGCTGATCGAGGGCAGGATGAGGTCGGCCAGAGGGCCGGTGAGCTCGAAGGAGCGGGCGCGCGCGATCCCGCCGGTGACGACGACGCGCACGCACTGGCGCACGGCCATCTCGTTGGCGATGTTGACGGCATTGGTGACCAGGGTGACCGGCACGTCGGGATCGGTCAGGTCCGGCAGGAGTGCGATCTCGCGAGCCACCTCGGTGGTCGTGGTGCCGCCGTTGAGACCGACGGAGTCACCCGGGTGCACCAGTGCGGCCGCCGCCTTGGCGATACGGGTCTTCTCATCGGCCATCTTGGAGGTGCGATAGCGCAGAGGCGGCTCGGTGGAGGTGGGGTTGGCGATGGCGCCACCACGGGTGCGGCTGACCAGCTGCTGGTCAGCCAGATGGTCGAGGTCGCGCCGTGCGGTTGCCGCCGAGACTCCCAGCCGCGTGATGATGTCATCGATATGGACGCTGCCCTCGTCCATGACGATGTCGAGGATGGCCGAATGGCGATCATGCCGAGACATCTCGATCCTCCTGGGGCTCAAGGGGGTGGTGCGGGACGAAGAGGGGGCGGGCGGGGGAGCATGTACGTGATTTGCGCATCAACTATTTGTCTTATCCTAGTGACCGTGCGGCAGGTAGTGGCGTACTGGCGTCAGCATAGTTCAGTAATGCCCGCACCTGCCTCCTGAGAGCGACACATAGCGATACAAACCTTGCTACTGTCGTCGACATCAATCACGCCGTTGCGTGGGGCGGTGGTCCTGCGGGCTCGCCGCCCCGCCCCCGAGAACAGAGAAAACATGGGATGTCCCGCTGACCTTGCCGAGCGCCTCCACCGTGAGGAGGGTGTCGTCGCCATCGGGGTCGACGTCGGTGCCGATGGCATCACCGCGGTTGTTGCTGATGGTCGGGGGAGTGCCGTCTCCTCCCTGGAGCGGCCTGTGCCCAAGGAGTGTCGCTCTGACGCTCACCGGTTGGCTCAGGAGATCGGGAGCGCGATCCAATCCTTGTGCGCGGGCGCTGCCGACGACCTCGGCGGTGAGGCCTCCGGGGCTCCGGCCCTCGTTGTCGGGATCTGTGTGCCTGGTGTCGTCGACGAGGGTGAGGGGTATGTCCGCCGCAGCGAGCCCCTTGGTCTGCAGGACGTCCCGTTGGCGAGTCTTGTGAGGCAGTCGCTGTCGTCTCGGAGTGGTGGGCCGTCCGGATTCTCCGGAGGCCTTGAGGTGGCGCTCTATCAGGACGCTGGTTGCGGCGCCTGGGCTGAGAGCCGGTGGGGCGTGGCCGGGAGCGACTGCCTCTACCTGGCGGTCGGCGAGCGGATCTCCTCCGCCGTCCTGCTGGGTGGTGTCCCGGTGCTCGGTGAGGGCTGGGCCGGTCAGGTCGGTCGGATCCTGGTTCCCGATCCGGACTGGAGCGGGGAGAGGGCCCGCCTGGAGGACGTCGCCTCCGTGTGCGCGATGGCGAGGCGACACTCCGCCGGCATGCTCGATGATTCCGCTGGTTCCCTTGACTCCGGCTCCAGCGCCGCCGCGGAGGCGTCGAGCGGCCGCGATGACGCTTCCGGTGGGTCATCCGCTCAGTGCGCCTCAGGTCTGGAGTCCCTCCTCAGTGCGATGGCTTCGGGGGATCGGGAGGCGCGCCGCGTCTGGGACACCGGTCTGGACTCTCTGGCAGAGCTCGTCGCTCACAGCGTCGGTCTGCTCGGCCCGCTCGACGTCGTCGTCAACTCGGAGCTCGTGCGGGCTGATGAGGCCGTATTCCTTGAGCCTCTGCGACGCCGGGTGGCTGACCTCGTGGGTGAGCTGCCGGCGCCGCGACTGGTGACGGCCCGGCTCGGGGTGTCGGCCCCGGTATTGGGGGCGGCAGGACGCGCACTGGCTAACTGGAAGTAATCTGACGGTCACCTGAATACTGTCTTGTGTCTCTGCGCCGTTGGCTGACAACTCGCTTATGGCGTTGCGGAGACCCACAATGGGGGCAGGCCATGGCAGTATGTTCGCCAACTGCAGTTGTCCAAGCCGGTTGAGGAGAACCAAACGTGTCCCCCAGGAGAGAAGCGAGGCGCAGCGCGTGACCCTGTCTGCTCGTCCGCTTCGCATCGGCATCATGGGTGGAACCTTTGATCCGATCCACCATGGGCACCTGGTTGCGGCCAGCGAGGTTCAGAACGTCTTCGCTCTCGACGAGGTTATCTTCGTGCCCACCTGGGCCCAGCCCTTCAAGAAGGAGCGCAAGGTCTCCCCGGCCGAGCACCGTTACCTCATGACGGTGATCGCCACGGCCTCCAATCCGAGGTTCACAGTCTCCCGGGTCGATATCGACCGGGGCGGTACGACCTACACGATCGACACCCTTCATGACATCGCGGCCGAGTACCCGGGCGCGGAACTGTACTTCATCACTGGGGCGGATGCGCTGGCGCAGATCCTCACCTGGAAGGACAGCGAGGAGATCTTCGATCTGGCTCATCTGGTGGGGGTCACGCGTCCCGGGCACGTTCTCAGTGACTCCGGGGTTCCCCGTGACCGGATTTCGCTGGTGGAGGTGCCGGCCATGGCGATCTCGTCGACGGACTGCCGTCAGCGGGTCGGGGAAGGGTCTCCGGTGTGGTACCTGGTTCCTGACGGTGTCGTGCAGTACATACGCAAGTACGGGCTTTATCGTATGGCCTTGCGGCCGGCGTCGGCGACGTCGATGACGGCGAGAGTGGCCCGCGAGCAGTCCCTGAGGAAGGAGAACGACGGTGAGCACTGAGCAGACCGGCGTCAATGCCCCCACGTCCGAGGAGCCGACGCAGGATGAGCACGCTCCACGCGGTAGTCGTCGTGCGATCCGACAGGCGGAGCGCGCCGCGGAGCGCGAGGCGATCCTGACCGGTCAGCAGCCGCTCCTGACTCGACGTGAGATGAGGCGTCTGCGTGAGGAGGCCAAGGCGCTCAGGGCCGCCGTCGAGGCGGGCGAGATCACCCCTGAGCAGGCCCAGGCGCTCCAGGACCCTCTTGCCGATCCTGCGTCGGTCACCTCCCGTGCCTCCGCCGCGTCGGGTGAGGATGCCCAGCTCGGCTTGGGGGAGTCGACCGAGCTTCCCGCCGCGGACGGGGTCGACTATCTCGAGCAGGGAGGGCAGAACCCGCCCCTGAACCTGTCCGTCCCCGAGGGGCCGGCCGCCTCCGCTCCGAGCTGGCGTTCGCTGTCGGCGGCCGAGGCCGTGGCGATCTCCGAGATCGAGACGGGACTGATGGAGGCCGTCGACCTGCCGGTGGCCACCCTCGACTACGACGCTCACTGGGCTGCGAACGCCAGCTCCGAGCCGGCACCGGTGCCCACCCGTTTCTCGCTCAAGGACCGCCTTGAGGGAGGCTCCGTCTCCGAGACGGACGAGCCGGAGAGCCCGGAGGCCAATGAGCCTCAGAACGCCGTTGAGGTGATCGACGACGCCGAAACCGAGGAGCCCTCCACCAGCCCCTACGACTACCGTGAGGGTTTTGAACCGACAGTCCAGGGCGACGGGGAGGCATCCTCGCAGTCCTCCTCCTCGTCGGCCAACGCCGTGAGCGCCGCCTCCGCTGTTCCTGCCGTCTCCACAACCGTGTCCGGCGCTGCTGACTTCGCCGCCTACGAGCAGGCCGGGGCCCCGCGGACCACTGAGTCCGCCCGCAGCGGACTGAGTGCTGGATCAGCATCCTCCGCCGGCTCGGTGCGCCGCCCCATCGTGCGCATTCCGGCCGCCGCGCAGGGGGTGCGCACCGTTAACGCCTCCACGGGAGAGCTCAGCTCGGTCCAGCCCGTGGACAGCTCGCCATCCGCCCAGGACGCCGCCGATGCGCAGGACGTCTACGGTGTCCCCTCCATTGAGGAGCCGATGGTGCAGGACGACGCTGCGGTCGAGGTCGACCTCGAGGCGCAGACCATGGTGGTGCCGACGTCGGCGCCTTCGTCTTTGGCGGAGCAGGACTCCGAGTTCGGTGCGCCCGGGGCTCCGCAGTGGAGGTCACTGCATCAGCCCTCGCAGGCGGACGACTTCCAGGAGGCGATCGTGGCCGGGACGGCTGAGACCTCCGTTGTCTCCGGTGAGGCCGTCAGTCCCTACGCCTTCTACAGCGATGAGGCCGAGAACGGCAATGGTCCGCTCGGGGCCTCCGAGTGGGACTCCGTGGCGGTACCGGCTGCTGAGGCGCCCGAGGAGCCCTACCTGGCTCCCGTCAATGAGGTGACCGGGCGGGTTCCCACCCCGGATCACGTCTTGCCGATGGAGCAGCCCAGCTCCTCCTCTCGCATCGGGAAGATCCTCATGGCCGCACTCATCATCGTTCTCCTGCTGATCATCATCGCTGTCGTCCTGGCGGTACTGATCAGCGGCGGCAAGATCGGCGGCGGCACGAGCGCGATGGCCGCCACCATCGGTGCGGGGGAGTGGATCCGTCAGCTCGTCTGACGGGGGTGTGCACGGTACAGTCGCCGCTGCCGCATGATGTCTGACTGACCGTCCTGAAGGAGATCCGTGTCCGCCACTGAACACGCCACTGGTCTGGCGATCGCTGCCGCTCGCGCGGCGGCTGATAAGAAGGCCGAGCACCTCGCCGCCATCGACGTCTCCGAGCGGCTGGGGCTGACCGATGTCTTCCTGCTGGCCTCCGGGGCGAACGACCGCCACGTCCACGCCATCGTCGATGCGGTCGATGAGGCCATGCACCATGCCGGCGCCAAGCGCCGTACCCGGGAGGGCTTCGCCGACGCCCACTGGGTCCTGGTGGACTACGGCGACGTCGTCGTCCATGTCCTGCAGAACGAGGACCGGGAGTTCTACTCGCTCGAACGACTGTGGAAGGACTGCCCCGCTATCGAGCTGCCGGTGGACCTGACGCATGAGAACAGGCGAGATGGTGATACGGTCAGTGGGCGGGAGAGTACTGCCTCATGACGGATCTCATTCTGTGGCGCCATGGCCAGACCGACTACAACAGTCAAGGGCGTATTCAGGGGCAGGTCGATATCCCTCTGAATGAAACCGGGCGTGACCAAGCGCGACGTGCCGCAGAGGGCATCGCGGCGCTGGGGCCCACGCGCATTGTCTCCTCCCCGCTGGTGCGGGCTCGGGCCACGGCTGAGGTGCTGGCGTCGCTGATCGGCCTGAGCGTCGAGATCGATCAGGGACTGGCGGAGAAGTCCTTCGGGGACTGGGAGGGACTCAAGGCGGCCGACATCAAGAAGCAGTGGCCGGAGCACTATGCCACCTGGCGGGCCGGAGGAGAGCTCCCTCAGTTCAGGATCGAGGGGCGCCGTCAGACCGCCGAGAGGGTGGGAGAAGCACTCAAGTCCATCGTCGCAGGCGCTCAGAAGGACGACGTCATCGTGGCCGTCTCCCACGGAGCGGCCACCAACCTGGGGGCCACCTACCTGCTGGGAATGGACGCCCAGGAGTGGTTCGGCCTGCGTGGCATGAGCAACTGCTGCTACGCGCTCATGCGGACCAATAAACGGCCTCCGGGCTGGTCGGTGGTGGCGTGGAATGCCGGACCGCCGGTGGACTCCAGCCCGTTGGGCAGGATCCTGGGCTGAACGGGTGAGGTAGTGCACGTACCGCGGATTTGCTCTGACGGGTCCGATCTTCATACAGTTATCCGCGTCGCCGCACGCGAGCGACGCCCGAACGGGGCTATGGCGCAGTTGG
>NZ_MSKL01000032.1 GCF_001937665.1 Actinomyces oris
CGGGGCCGACGCCGTTGACACAAGTCATGAGGCGGCCAAAAGGAGACCGTGGTGCCCTCCTGGCCGGCCCGGTATCAGCCGGTGACCACCTTGGCTCCGGTGGTCTTCTTGGCCGCGTCGAAGGTCCCCAGCTCGGTGACGCCGGCGAAGCCGGCGTTGCGCATGACGGCGCTGGCCATCTTGGGCTGATCGGCGGAGCCGTAGAGCTGGTACTGGGAGTTGTGGTCCAGGCTCGAGATCTGGCTGGAGAAGTCACCCGAGGAGAAGTCGTAGTTGACGGCGCCCTCCAAGTGCCCTTTCTTGAACTCCTCGGCCGAACGCAGGTCGATGATGA
This sequence comes from Actinomyces oris, assembly GCF_001937665.1. Classification (GTDB taxonomy): domain Bacteria; phylum Actinomycetota; class Actinomycetes; order Actinomycetales; family Actinomycetaceae; genus Actinomyces; species Actinomyces stomatis. Next base: position 335 of record NZ_MSKL01000032.1, read on the forward strand.
CGACGGGGCCGGTGGCCTCCGCATCCGCTGGGGCGGTGTGTGCTGAGGGGGAGGCGCTGGAGCCGGCGGAGCCGGAGCATCCGGAAAGCGCTAGTGCGCCGCAGAAGACGAGCAGGGCAGAGGCGGTCATGACGCGGAGGGGGCGTTTCACAGACAGTTCCTTGAAGGGTCACGCGGCTTCGTCGAGCCTGGATGAGGGGCGGGATGCTTCAATCAGCGTAAGGCTCTGTGCCGGGGGACTCGGGGAGGGAACAGGAGCAGGGCCTCAGGGAGGAGGATATGCGGCATCCGGTAGAAAATGGCTGTGATACTCAGTGAAGCGCAGCGCCGACGTCAGTGAAAAAGTCCACGTCGGCTGGGTCGGCCGGCGGCGTCAGCTGCCGGCGGTCAGGTTCGCGGTCTCGTCCTGGAACAGCAGGGCGACCTCCTTGAGCTTCTCTCCGTGCTTGCGGGCGTGGTGGCCGCAGAAGAAGAGCTCGCCGGTCAGCATGACGACTCGGACGTAGGCCTGTGCGTCGCAGACGTCGCAGCGGTCGGCTGTGGTCAGCGGGCGCTCGGCGGAGTCGGCGGCAGGAGTGGTCTGCTCGTCCAGGGTGGTCACCGCCTGTGCGGCGGTCGAGGTTCCGGTTGTGCTCATGGACTGCATTGCATCATGACGCAGGCGCTTCCACCTGTCGGAGACAGCCGTTTCCGCCTGAGGCGCACGCGCTTTCGCCCACGGCGCATCCCTGCCATGGTGCACGTCACCACAGATATGACCGATCGGGTGAATGCTGGGTGGTAGCGAGCCGTCAACGCCCGGAAAGTCGGGAGGGGAGCAGACAGGATGTCGGTGGTGCAGGAGTTCCGCGACCTTGAGATCGCGCGTCTGGAGCAATCGGGCTGGGTGACCAACACTGCCCTTCGCCGGCGGCTGGAGGTCGTGGGGCTGCGGCCGCCTGCCGAGGTCGTCGCCGAGTGCTTGGACGAGGGTGCAGGAGTCGGAGACGGCGCCGGTGCCCGCTGGGAGCGGGCCGAGCGGGCGGTGGCGCACCTGCGAGCGCACTTCGCCCCGTTTCGTTTCTCCGAGGACGTCGACTACGGGCTCCTGGCGATTCCGTCCGTCGACCGACTCGACACCCGGGGCGCCGTGGAACCGCGTATCCGCCGTGATCAGCAGCCCGACCTGCTCGAGGACTTCGTCGACCCGGCCCTGGGGGAGGGTGTTGACCTCACTGGCGCCGCTGACCCCGGTGACCTCGCCGGGACCACGTTGGGCAAGGACGGCTGGATGGTGGTGGCCGGCGTCGTCGGCCAGTACGGGATCTCGGCGGGAAGCCATGAGGACGTCACCGCAGCCCCCGCGGAGCTCTTCGAGGTCGACGGCGTCGACACCCGGGCCCTCATGACCCGTCAGGTCTGGGGAGCCCGTCTCCTGCAGTGCCCGCCCGGCCTCGTCCCCGATTCCGACTACGCCGAGCGGTGGACCTTCACGCTCTTCCCCGCTGAGGGGCTGGTGGACGGGCGGGCCGTCTCAGGCACTGTGCTCAAGAAGCGGGTGCGCTTCCGGCTGGGTAAGGCGGGCCGTGGGATCGGCAGCGCGAGGGTGAGCCCCGCCCTCCCGCTTGGGTAGAGGCCCCGACGGCCTCGGATGGCGGCTGCATGACGTAGGACGCCACACGCCTGTCGCGGCGGGGCACAAGGCGCCGGCGGCACTGATCGGCTAGATTCCCAGCGTGCCCTCATCCGAGAACAAGACCAGCCGGGGCGACTACTCCGCCCGCCACCTCTCCGTCCTGGAGGGGCTCGAGGCCGTGCGCAAGCGCCCGGGAATGTACATCGGCTCCACCGACCAGCGCGGCCTCATGCACTGCGTGTGGGAGATCGTCGACAACGCCGTCGACGAGGCCCTCGAGGGGCACGGCGACGACATCTCGGTGACCGTCCACGACGACGGCTCCATCGAGGTGCGCGACAACGGGCGCGGCGTGCCCGTGGACATCGAGCCCTCCTCCGGACTGACCGGCGTCGAGCTCGTCTACACCAAGCTGCACGCCGGCGGGAAGTTCGGCGGCGGCTCCTACGGCGCCGCCGGCGGCCTGCACGGAGTGGGGGCGTCCGTCGTCAACGCCCTGGCCGAGCGCATGGACGTCGAGGTCGACCGTGGCGGCAAGACCTACGCCATGAGCTTCCACCGCGGTGAGCCCGGCATCTTCGACGACTCCGCCGGACGCAGCCCCTCCTCACCCTTCACCGAGTTCACGAAGGCCTCCGAGCTGCGCGTCATCGGCAAGGTGCGTCGCGGCGTGACCGGCACCCGGGTGCGCTACTGGGCCGACCCCCAGATCTTCCCCAAGCCCACCGAGTACGACGCCGCCGCCCTGCGCGCCCGCCTGCGTCAGACCAGCTTCCTCGTACCGGGCCTCACCCTGCGCCTGGAGGACAAGCGCCCCGAGGCCGAGGCCATCGCCGCCTCCACCACGCCCGCCGCCGATGCCGGCGAGACCGACGACGCCGTCCACGAGGTCACCCTGCGGGCGGCCGCCAAGAACGCCACCGAGAACCGCGGCGACCTGTTCGACACCGGCGCCGACGAGGGCGTCGAGGTCTTCCAGGCCCTGGGCGGCACCGCCGACTTCGTCGACTTCCTGGCCTCCGACGGCTCGGTCACCGACACCTTCCGCCTCACCGGTGAGGGCACCTACACCGAGACCGTCCAGCAGCTCGACCGGGCCAGCGGTCACCTGCGGCCCGTCGAGGTCGAGCGCACCTGCATGGTCGACGTCGCGCTGCGATGGGGGGTCGGATACGACACCACGGAGCGCTCCTTCGTCAACATCATCGCCACCCCCATGGGCGGCACCCACCTGACCGGGTTCGAGCAGGCCCTCACCAAGGTGCTGCGCAAGCGCATCGAGGCCGACTCCCGGGCCCTGAAGCTCACCTCCAAGGACGGCCGCGTCGAGAAGGACGACATCATGGCGGGCCTGACCGCCGTCATCACCGTGCGCGTGCCCGAGCCCCAGTTCGAGGGACAGACCAAGGAGGTCCTGGGCACCGGGCCCGTGCGCCAGATCGTCTCCAAGGTGGTCGACCGCGAGCTCACCGCCCTGCTGACCTCCTCCAAACGGGACCTCAAGACCCAGGCGCGGGCCCTGGAGGAGAAGATCGTCGGCGAGATGCGCGCCCGCGTCTCGGCGCGCCTGCACAAGGAGATCACCCGCCGCAAGACGGCCCTGGAGACCTCCTCCCTGCCGGCCAAGCTCGCCGACTGTCGCAGCGACGACGTCGCCGCCTCCGAGCTGTTCATCGTCGAGGGCGATTCCGCCCTGGGAACTGCCAAGAACGCCCGCGACTCCGAGTTCCAGGCGCTCCTGCCGATCCGAGGCAAGATCCTCAACGTGCAGAAGGCATCCCAGGCCGACATGCTGCGCAACGTGGAGTGCTCGGCCATCATCCAGGTGGTCGGTGCCGGCAGCGGACGCACCTTCGACCTGGAGGCCGCCCGCTACGGCAAGGTCATTCTCATGACCGATGCCGACGTTGACGGCGCCCACATCCGCACCCTCCTGCTGACCCTCTTCTTCCGCTACATGCGCCCCATGATCGAGGCGGGTCGGGTCTTCGCCGCCGTCCCGCCCCTGCACCGCATCGAGGTCTCCGGCTCGGGGCGGCGCAAGAAGGAGATCATCTACACCTACTCCGACGAGGAGCTCGTCACCACCCTGCGCCGCCTGGAGCGCTCGGGGCGCAGCTTCAAGGAGCCCCAGCGCTACAAGGGCCTGGGGGAGATGGACGCCCACCAGCTCGCCGAGACCACCATGGAGCCCCAGCACCGCACTCTGCGGCGCATCACACTGGGGGATGAGGCCCAGGTCATGGAGGCCGAGTCCGTCTTCGATCTTCTCATGGGCTCGTCGGTCGAGCCCCGCCGCGAATTCATCGTCGCGGGCGCCCGTGACGTTGATCGCGAGCGCATCGACGCCTGACCAAGGCCTCAGATCTCGGCCGTTCAGTCAGGTAGGGTCGGTAGCCTTCGTGCCGCGGCCCGCCTGAGGGCGAGGCACGCTGTTCGTCGACTGATCGTTATTCTTCGTCCTCATGAGGGAGGTGCGCTATGGCGCCCGGTTACGGTATCCGCCGGGCGGGATCCTCGCCGTGGCCCATCCTGCGCCCGGGGCCCCGCTCGTCCCTGTCGCGGGAGCTGTCCTGGCGGCCTCTGGGCCCGGAGGACAACCACGAGCTGGCCGCGCTCATCGCCCGGGCCGAGGACGTCGACAACCCGCCTTACCGCACCAGTGAGCAGGAGACGGCCGAGTACTTCCTCGACCCCACCTACTCCGGGGTCGCCGGCCGTGACACCGACGGCGTCATGCGTGCCTTCGGTCTGGTACGCCTCCGCCCGGCCGGCGAGATCTACGCCTCCATGACAGGCACTGTGGATCCGGCCATGCGCAAGCGCGGTATCGGACGTGCCCTCCTGCACTGGCAGGCCGAGCGGGCCCGCCACCTCGTGGGTGCTGAACGGGCCGGCTCCGTGCCGGGCAAGGGGTCGACCCAGGTCCCCGCCCACGTGGTCACCACCGTCATGGAGGATGACAAGCGCATGCAGGGGCATCTCACGGACATGGGTTTTGAGCCGATGCGCTGGTACCGGGAGGTGCGCCGTTTCCTCGGCGACGAGATCCCCGAGGTGGACCTGGACGGCTTCATCACCATTGACCCGTGGACGCCCGAGATCGACGACGACGTCCGCCGTGCCTACAACCAGGCGATGGCCGAGACCTGGGAGACGGAGAACGTCACCCCCGAGGACTGGACCGCGGGCAGCGCCTACTTCGCTCCCCAGTGGAGCTTCGTGGCCATGGACCGGTCCGGGGACCGGGCCCGCGTTGCCGGATACCTGCGCTCGGGCCGCTACGAGCAGGACTGGCAGGCACTGGGCTGGCGCGAGGGCTACACCGATGTGCTCGGGGTCCTGAGCGACTACCGCCACCGCCAGATCGGACCGGCGCTGCTGGTGGCCGCCATGCGCGCCTACGCCACCGACGGCATGGAGTACGCCGCCGCCGGCGTCGACACCGACAACCCCAGTGGTGCCGTGGACCTGTACGAGTCCCTGGGCTACGTGCCCACCCGCGGCACCATTCTCTACGCCCTCGACGTCTGAGCGGGGTGCTCTCCGCTCGGGCGGTTCACCCTCGCAGGTGAGCCACGGCGCCGGCCACCATGGTCGCCACTGGGTGAACGCCCGCCAGCTCCTCGGCCCCGAGGCGCAGAGGGTCCTCAGCCAGGAGCACCAGGTCCGCCGGGGAACCCACCGCCACCGGGCCGGCCCCGTTGACGCTGGCCGCCAGCGCCTCCTCGGCCGTCAGCCGCTGATCCGGCGACCACACCGAGCCATCCGGCGTCCGACGTCCCACGGCGGCCGACATGGCCAGCCACGGGTCCAGGGGCGCCACCGGCGCATCCGAGCCCAGCTGGAGCAGGGCCCCGGCGGACACCATGTCCCCGAAGGCGTAGGTGCGCCCCTCCAGCCCCGGCCACACCCGACTCACGGCCGCCCAGTCATCAATGAGGTGGGCAGGCTGAACCGACAGCTCGACGCCGCAGCCCACGAGGCGCCTGAGCGCCCCGTCGGGCTCGTCGAGGGCGTCGGCCGGCAGCAGCTGGGCGTGCTCCAGGCGCCCGGTGGCTCCCGAGTGTGCGAAGGCGGCGGCGACGTCGTCGACCGCCGCGTCCCCGATGGCGTGGATGGCCATCTCGTAGCCCTGCCGGGCGGCGCGGGCCATGAGGTCGGTGAGCTCGGCCCGGTCGATGTTGACCACACCGTGGGGGTGTTCCACCCCCAGCTCGGTCGGGTAGGGCTCGCACATGTGCGCGCTGCCCGATCCCATCGACCCGTCGGCGATGACCTTGAGCGGCCCCTGAACCAGCACCGGGGAGCCGTCGGGCAGGTGCGGTGAGCCGGTCAGCTCGGTCCCGGTGCGCAGGCCCCTGGCGATCCACAGCTCCAGCTTGTCGCGGTAGACCCCGATACGGATACGGGGCAGCACCTCAGGAAGAACGCCCTGGGTCGCCATGGCCTGCAGGCGCCGCGGCCAGTCACCGGGATCCTCCGACCAGCTCATGTCCACCACGCCGGTGATGCCCCGGGCCAGCATGTCAGCCAGGACCTGCAGGTAGCCGGACTCCCGCAGCTCGCGAGTCCCCGGAACCTCATCGAGCCGGTCCAGCAGGGCGAACCACGGGTCCTCCTTCATCGGCGCCCCCGGGTCCTGGGCACTGGCCCCCGGCAGGCCGAGAGCCCGCAGCGCTGCCGAGTTCAGCCACCCGGAGTGCACGTCCCCGGAGATGAGTAACGTGGGAATCTCCCCGGTGACGTCGTCGAGCTCGGCAACCGTGGGCACCCGGGGCCAGTTGGACAGACGATGCCCGAATCCTTGGATCGTGGCCGGCCGCGAACCGGCCGGATGATCCCCCAGCGCCCGGGCCACCAGCTCCAGGGCCTCCTCGGCGCTGCGGGTGGACAGCGTGTCGATGCGTGCCGAGCGCGCCGCCTCCATGTCCAGGTGGGCGTGAGCGTCCCACAGACCGGGAATGAGGAAGGAACCATCGGCCTGGAGAACCCGCACCCCAGGAGCACTCAGCCCCCGCCCCACCTCGACGACGCGCCCACCCGTCACACGCACGTCGACGGGCTCACCTGGAGGCGGCGCGGCCAGACCACCGGGGTTCGAAGCACCACGGTGCAGCGCACCCAGCTCGGCGCGGGACCGGAAGGGGACGATACGGGCGTCCCTGATGAGCAGGTCTGCGGAGGGTTGATCGGCCATGGGCCACTTTAGGCACATCCGCCCTGCTCACGGGCGGATCTCCGGGACACTCCTACCAGAGGGCCCTATCAGCCGATTCCGATGATGGGGGCCGGCAGCGGCGAGCCGGAGCCGTCGCGTCGCTCATCAGGCTCCGGCAGCGCGACCGGCTTACCGCCCTCGCGCAGCGCCCGCGGTGGGGCCACGCCCACCCAGGCCACCATCAGCTCGTCCTCACCGCGTAGGAAACGGTGAGAACGCACTCCGCCCGTGGCCCGTCCCTTCGCCGGGTAACGATCCAACGGGGTGACCTTGACACTGCCTCCGCCGGTGCCCGGAAGGGATCCTTCGGACCCCGCCACCGTGACCACCACCGCCTCGGCCAGCAGCTCCTCAGGAACCGCCGCACCGGCGATGACCCGGGCGCCCTCGTGCAGCGAAATCCCCGCCATGCCGCCGGCCCCCCGGCCCTGCGGGCGCACCTTGGCGGCCTGGAACCGCAGCAGCTGGGCGTCAGAGGTGACCATCGCCAGGAAGTCCGTGTCCGCCGCGGTGCCCGCGAAGACCACCCGGTCCCCCTCGGACAGGGAGATGACCTCCCAGCTCTCGGCGTTCCTGGGCTCATCGCCGGGCTTGACCCGCTTGATGACACCGTCAGCCGTGGCCAGGACGATCGGCGGGTTGTCGGCAGACCCCACCGGAACCAGGCCCACCACCTTCTCCTCGGGGTCGATATCCACCAGCTGGCGAACCTGAGTCGCACCGGCCAGCCCCGGGGCCCCCTCGCTGCGGGGCACCTCCGTGGTGGAGACGACGTCGAGCAGTACCAGCCGCCCGGTGTCGGTGACCGCGCCGATCCGCCCACGCGCCGTGGTGGGCACCTGGGAGGTCAGGGCGTCGTGGGGCTGGCGCCCACCGGTGCGGGCCACCGGCTCGGCGCCGGGAATACGCGCCACCAGCCCGGTGGCCGACAGCACCACCCGGCACGGGTCATCGGGAACGGTGAGCGGCACGGGGGAGGCGCTGGGCATGAGCGTCATCGGCTGAGCGGAGGCGCCGGCCCGCTTCGCACCGCCACCTGAGGCGGCGGAGGCATCGTCCGGAGTCGCCGCGCTGCCGGCCGACGACGTCACCGGCTCACCGGAGGCCTCCAGCAGCACTGTGCGCCGCGGGGTACCGAACTGCTCGGCCACGGCCGCCAGCTCACGGGAGACCACGCGCCGCAGCAGGACGTCATCGGCCAGGATCGCCTCGAGTGCCTCGATCTCCCGGGCCAGCTCGTCACGCTCCTTCTCCAGCTCGATGACCGAGAACTTCGTGAGCCGGCGCAGCTGGAGCTCAAGGATGTAGCTGGCCTGCGGCTCGGTGAGGTCGAAGACCTGCATGAGCCTGGTGCGCGCCGTGGCGGCGTCGTCGGAGGAGCGGATGACGGCGATGACCTCGTCGATGTCGAGGATGGCGATGAGCAGGCCGTCCACCAGGTGGGCGCGCTCGCGACGCTTGCCCAGGCGGAAACGCGTGCGCCGGGTGACCACTGTGAGGCGGTGGCGCACGAACACCTCCAGCAGCTCCCGCAGGCCCAGGGTGTGGGGCTGACCGTCCACGAGGGAGACGTTGTTGATGCCGAAGGAGTCCTCCAGCGGCGTGTGCTTGTAGAGCTGGGCCAGGACGGCCTCGGGGTTGTAGCCGTTCTTGACGCTGATGACCAGACGGGTTCCGTGCCTGCGGTCGGTGAGATCGGCGACGTCGGTGATGCCCTGAAGCTTCTTGGAGCCCACCGCCTCCTTGATGCGGGCGATGATCTTCTCAGGTCCGACCATGTAGGGCAGCTCCGTGACCACGATGCCCTTGCGGCGCGGGGAGACGGACTCCACGTGAGCGGTGGCCCGCGTGAGGAACTTGCCCCGCCCGGTGCGATAGGCCTCCCTGATTCCGTCCAGACCCACGATCATGCCGCCGGCGGGCAGGTCCGGCCCCGGCACGAAGGCCATGAGGTCCTCCAGGCTCGCATCGGGGTGAGTCAGCAGGTGCCGGGCGGCGGCCACCACCTCCACGAGGTTGTGCGGCGGCATGTTCGTGGCCATACCCACCGCGATGCCTGCCGCACCGTTGACCAGCAGGTTCGGGAAGGCCGCCGGCAGCACCTCGGGCTCGGTGAGCGTGTAGTCGTAGTTGGGGGCGAAGTCGACCGTGTCCTCATCCAGGTCCGCCGTCAGCGCCAGGGCCGACGCAGCCAGACGCGCCTCGGTGTAGCGGGGGGCCGCCGGACCGTCGTCCAGTGAGCCGAAGTTGCCGTGACCGTCGATGAGCGGCAGACGCATCGTGAAGGGCTGGGCCAGGCGCACCAGCGCCTCGTAGATCGCGGTGTCGCCGTGGGGGTGGAGCCGACCCATGACGTCGCCCACGACCCGGGAGGACTTCACGTGCGGACGATCAGGGCGCAGCCCCATCCGATCCATCTGGAACAGGATGCGACGCTGAACCGGCTTGAGCCCGTCGCGGGCGTCGGGCAGGGCGCGCGCGTAGATGACGGAGTAGGCGTACTCCAGGAAGCTGGTGCGCATCTCCGTGGACAGGTCGAGGTCGACGATCTCCCCGTCGGTCGGGGGAGGAGTCCGGGTGGTGGCAGACTTCGGCATGGGCGCATTCTCCGAGGAATCGGGCCGAAAACAAACCACGACACCCGGGCGTGACAGGTCAGACGCACCCGCCCGGAGCAGTCGGCCGACCTTGGGCAGGGGGATACCGGCGCTCGACGATGAAGGGGCGGACGATGGCACAATGGCGACCATGACGACCCACTCAGGCCAGAACTCGGCCGCCGCTCCCGCCTCGTGCGAGGCGTCGCAGGAGGCCTTCACCGACCTGGTGCAGCAGGTGGAGCTCGCCGGCTACTACCCCGAGCTGGTGCTCGACACCCTCCGCCTGGCCGCGGGCGAGGAGGAGATCCTCTCCGGCATGGTTCAGGCCGAGACCACCTTCGCCGAGGCGGTCCACCGCCACCTGACCGTCCTGGCCCTGACCCCCACCCGTCTCATCATCGTCCACGTTGACGACACCCCCCGTGACGACGGCAGCCCCGGCGCCCTGGCCACCAGCGAGGCCGTTCCGCTCAGCCGCATCCGCTCCATGGCCCTGACCCGTGGCGTCTCCGACCCCGCCCAGGGCGGCGGCACCCTCACCGAGATGACGATCGCGGTCTCCTGGGGCTCGGTGCGTCGTCTCGACATGGAGCCGGCCACCTGCGGCGACCCCGACTGCCAGGCCGATCACGGCATGACCGGCGTGTCCGTGCCCGACGACGTCGTCATCCGCGTGGCCGCGGGCGTGGAGGGCGCCGCCGCCCTGGCCCGCGCCGAGACCTTCGCCGGTCGGCTCTCTCAGATGGCGGCCCGCGCCGCTTCACTGTGACGGGGCCGGTGATGGGCCCCCGGACCGTCAGCGGGCAGCCCGCATCGGTTCCCGCCCTGGACTCCCCACAGGATCCGGCGCTCCGCTACGTCCTGGCGGTCGGTGCCGTCAGCGCCGGGTTGTCCCTGTCCGACACCGCGTACGACGGCGTTACTGACCTCAGCCCCGATGTTGAACCTGTCGTCTCCGACGCCCGGGCCCGCATGGTCGCCCGCAGCTGGGGGATCGAGCCGGCCGGGGAGGCCGGCGGTGGCCCGGGAACCGTCGTCGTCCTCGTGGACGGCCTGGGCCTGGAGATGCTCCGTCAGCGTCGCGGACACACCCCCACCCTGCGTCGGTGGCTGGGACAGTGCGAGGCCGGCACTGCCGGCAACGGCAACGGCAACGGAATTCTCACCTGTCGGCCCTCGACGACGGCCGCGGCCCTGACCATGCTGGGAACCTCCGCCCTGCCCGGCACCACCGGCATGGTCGGCTACTCGGTGCTCAACCCCCGCCTGGGGCCAGTTCTTGACGCCTCCGCCGTCCCCGGCCCCGACCAGGTTCTCAGCCTCATCACCTGGAAGGGTGACAACGTCCCCAGCCCCAGGTCCTGGCAGGACGTGCCCACGATCTTCGAGCGGCTCCCGGCCGGGAGCGCGGTGAGCATCGGACCGACCCGCTTCGCCGGATCCGGCCTGACCGAGGCCGCCCTACGAGGTGCCTCCCACCTGGGGGCGGACCGGCTGGAGGACCGGCCCGGCCTGGCCGCCGGCGCCCTGCGCCGCGGCACCCCGCTGGTCTACCTCTACGTCGGCGAGCTGGACAAGACCGGTCACAAGCACGGATGGCTCAGCGAGCAGTGGCTGACCCAGCTCGAGCGCCTCGACGCCGCCATGGCCCAGCTGGCCCGCCGCGTCCCCGCAGGGACCAGGATCATCCTCAGTGCCGACCACGGCATGGTCGACACCGATCCTGGCCACCGCATCGACCTGAGCTCCCACCGTGAGCTCGTTCGCGATGTCGTCGCCGTGGCCGGCGAGCCCAGGCTGACGCACCTGCATGTCGCCGACGGCGACACGGACCTTGCCGCCGAGGTGGCCCAGCGCTACCGCCGCGTCCTGGGGGAGCGCGCGATGTGGATCGGGACCCGGGAGCAGGCCGGTGATCACCTGGGCGCCCTCGGCCCACGTGCACGAGGTGTCGTCGGCGACGTCGTCGTGGCCATGGCCGACACCTGGGTCCTCGTGGATCCTCGGGTCCACTCCGAGTCGGCCATCGCCATGCCCGGTGTCCACGGCTCCTTCACCCCGGCCGAGACCGAGGTGCCGCTGCTCATCACCGAGGCCTGAGGAGCCCGAGAGGCTCTACGAGCTCCACAGGGCTCTCGGGGAGAGGTCCGACCCGGACCCGGGGCTACTCGGGCCTGGCGCCGAAGACGATCTCGTCCCAGGAGGGCACGGAGCGCCGTGAGCGACGGCGGGACTTCTTCTTAGCCGGAGACGTCCTGGGCATGTCGGGCAGGGGCTCCTGCGTGCCCGCCGCTGAGGCGGCCGACGGGCCGGGGGATGCCTTGGCCAGGACCTCGGAGCGCGAGGGCATGGGGATCTCCGGCACCGGCTCAGTGGGACTTTCCGCCCCCAGCGGTGCCTGACGTCCTACGGGGACGCGCTCCACAGCGGGGCTCGGTGCCGACGGTGCCGCCGAGGGGGCACTGGAGGCCGTCACCAGCCTGGTGCCGGCCGGGTGGTTGCCGGTGTGCAGACGCCTGCGCTCCGACATTGAGTAGACCTGTGCACTCAGGCCTGCGGCCTGCTCCAAGGGCTCGTCGGCCTGCCTGGTGCTGGCCTCGGCGCGGCGCTCCTCAATGCCGCGGGCCGGGGGTGAGGGGACCTCGGGGCTCTCAGGGCTGCTGGTGTAGTCGATGCCGTGAGGATCGGTGAAGGCGTCCTCATCGCCGCCCCTCTCGCCGGCAAAGCCGTTCAGGTCGTCGTCCTGGGGCATCTCCACCTCGACGCGCTGGCCCCGGCTGGAGGCCAGGTCGGCCAGCAGCGCGTCGGTGTCATCCGCCGACATGGCGCCACTGGTGGGACGTCCGTACTCCCGAACCGGCAGCATCCCGGCGGGCATCTCGACGGCCAGCCCGGAGGACTCGCCGGAGGCCGCAGCCGGGGCGGAGACGGCCGAGACCGCGCTGCCGGCCGCTGAGCCCGCGGCCGCGGGGGAGTGCCCCGACTGGGCCGACGGCGCCGAGGCGGACGCTCCGGGGGCCTTCGAGTCCTGGTCGAAGACGGCTGGGCGCTTGGCCCCCGCTCCGGCCTCCGTGAGCCAGCGCGCCTCATCGTCCAGGGCGTGAACCGCGCGGGCCGTCAGGTCCAGTGACCAGCGCGCCTGCTTCTCCTCAGCGGACTGTACGAAGGTCACCATGATGAGCCACGGGTCGCGGCCCTCGCGCAACGCGTCCCACTCCAGGCTGGAAGGGTCGACACCACGCGTGGCCAGTCGGTCCACCACCAGCTCTCCGAGCAGGGGGGAGTCCTTCTCCCAGCCGATCCGGCAGGACTGGGCCTGCGAGACGGCCCACTGACGCTCCGCGAGCACCGGCCCCTCGAAACGGCGCACGTGCTCCACATCCATGCCCGTGCTGATCGCGACCTCGGCCGCGGTCGCACCGGCGCGCATGTAGGCCTGGAGCTGCCGGGGGCGCAGGGGTGCCGGCGCCTCTGCGACCGTCCCCGACGGGGGCAGGATCGCTCCACGGTCGCGGCGCACCGCGGCCCTCAGGGCGTCGTCGACGACGATGCTGTAACGCTCGCCGTCCTCGTCCGTCATGACAATCGTGTCACCGTTGGCACCCAGCAGCTCGAGTTCGACCATGGGCGGGGCCTCCTTCATCCCGTGTCAGCACGATATGCTCCACTGTGCCCCACAGCCTGCCATCCGCAGACGCCGAGCCGTGGGAGGCTCAGCGGTGTGCCACATGTGAAGCACGTGTGAATACCCTCGTGAAAACCCTCGGGTCGGGCGCACTGCAAGCGAATCGTGTTCTTCCGTCGGGCGATTTGGCTTGACGGGCCGTCTGGCGGTGCTATTGTGCGCGTGCCTTCCGGGACGGGGGCGCCGAATCGTCGGCACGACGCCTGTGTGCGTGCACGGCTCGACTTCCGTCTTCCGAAGGTCACCCGAGAGCCGTCGACAGAAAGAGTGACGAGGCCATGGCGACCGACTACGACGCCCCGCGCAAGAATGATGACGAGCCTGAGGCTGATTCCATCGAAGAGCTGACCTCGCGGCAGAAGGACCAGTCCTCCGCCGCGATCGAGGAGGACGAGAACGAGGCCGCCGAGGGCTTCGAGCTTCCCGGGGCTGACCTGTCCCGTGAGGAGCTGAGCGTTCACGTCGTTCCTCAGCTCGAGGACGAGTTCACCTGCTCGGAGTGCTTCCTCGTCCATCACCGCAGCCAGCTGGCCTTCGTCGACGAGGCGACCGGTCTTCCGGTGTGCGCCGACTGCGCCGGCTGACGCTCCCACCCAACTCAGGAGATCCCCATGGGACTGTTCTCGCGCCGTCGTGACGACGCAACCACCGATTCCGACGAGTCCACCCTCGGGCACGACCTCGGCGACGACGACCTCGACGAAACCGCCGCGTCAGGCCCCTGGGACCTCAGTGAGCTGCCCGAGGACCAGGAGGAGGTGCCCCGCATCGACCTGGGCGCGCTGCAGGTCCCGGCCGTTGACGGGATGCAGCTGCGCCTGGAGCAGGCGCCCGACGGCACCGTCACCGCCGTCGTCCTGGCGCTGGGCGGCTCGGCGCTCGAGCTGAGGGCCTTCGCCGCGCCGCGCACCGCGGGTATCTGGGACGAGCTCCGCGGTGACATCGCCAACGAGCTCGCCGGGAACGGTGCCCGCTACGAGGAGAACCATGGGGAGCACGGCACCGAGCTGGTCGCTCACCTGCCCATGCGCGGCCCCGACGGCACGATGGCGACAGGCACGATCCGCTTCCTGGGGATCGACGGCCCCCGCTGGTTCCTGCGCGGCGTCCTCCAGGGGCCTGCCGCCTCCTCCGAGCACTCCGCCCAGGCACTGCGGGAAGTACTGCGCGGAATCGTCGTCGTCCGTGACGGCCAGGCCCGTCCGCCTCGGGAGATCCTGCCCCTGCACGCGCCCGGAGCCGTGACCGGACCCGAGGCCGAGGACCTGCCCGGCATCGACCCGCTGGCGCCCGGGCCGACCATCGCCGAAGTGCGTTAGATGGGGGCGCTGTCGGCCCGTGTGAAGCGGCTCTACGAATCGCTGCGCACCAGCCGTGAGCACCTGAAGGCCGAGGAGGAGGAGCGCTCCGCCAGCCGCCGGGGCACCGATCCGATCGGGTCACTGACCTCGCGCCAGCGGGCCCACGTCTCAGGTGTGCTGCAGGCGGTCACCTACCGCTCGAGCCAGGACAAGCCCATTCTCGTCGGGCAGCTCTACGACGGCACCGGCAGCATCGACCTGGTGTGGTGGGGCCGGAGACGCATCCCCGGCATCAAGCCTGGCGCCCATCTCCTTGCTGAGGGGCGGGTCGCCGACGGCACCCACCGCCAGCAGATCCACAACCCCGCCTATCGCCTGCTGGGGCCGGGGCAGTAGCAACCGGCAGCCACCTGCGGGAAGGACCTACGAATGAGCAGCCGTTCCACTGGAACCACCCGTACGGGCCTGGGGGCCATCGACTCCGAGCGCTTCGACGCCATGGCCGCCGTGGGCGGGTGGCGCGGCATCCTCGAGTCCGTCGTGCCCACCCTCATGTTCGTCCTGGTCATGGCGGTGCGGCCCACCGCGCTGGTGGCTGCTCTGCTCGCCTCCCTGGCCATCAGCGCCATCTGCCTCGTAGCCCGCCTGGTGCAGCGCCAGTCCCCGGCTCAGGTCGTCGGCGGGGTGGTGCTGGTCCTCGTCTCGGCCCTGTGGGCCTGGCGCAGTGGCGACGCCTCCAACTTCTACGCCACCGGACTCATGATCAACGCGGCCTGGCTGGTCGCCTGCCTGGTCTCCCTGCTCATCGGCTGGCCGCTCGTGGGCACCTTCATGACTCTGTGGCATCGTGTCACCGACGAGTCAGGCCACGGTGAGGGCGGTGACACGAGCAAGGACTCGGGCAGCACCGGAAGGCCCCAGGCCGACGACGATCCGGTCGCGCGTCCCTCGGCCTGGCGCACCGAGCCGGCCCTGCGTGCTGTCAGGCGCCGCTACCACGCGGGCACCTGGGTCCTGACGCTCATGTTCGCCCTGCGGCTCGTCGTCGAGGTGCCCCTCTACCTGGCCGGTGCTCACGCCGTGTCGTACCTCGGGGCGGCCCGCCTCATCCTGGGCGTGCCGCTGTACGCCGTGACCCTGTGGTTCATCTGGCTGCTGGTGGCCCCCAGTCGGATCGCTCAGGCGCAGGCGTCCGCCGAGCGGTAGTACCGCCCCTGACCGTCACGTGAAGATGAGGGGCAGCTCCTCCAGGCTGGACTCTCCCTCGCGCGCCGTGAGGAAGATGAGCTCGTCGCCACGCTCGAAGCGCTCGTCACGGTCCGGTGTGATGGGACGGTAGTCGCGCAGGATCGCTGCCAGCACCGTATGGGGCGGCAGCTCGATGTCGGTGACGAGCTCGCCGATGACCGGTGAGTCCTCCGGCAGGGTCAGTTCATGCATGGAGGCGCCCGACTGGTGGAAGTGGAAGATGCTCACCAGGCTGCCGACGCTGACGGCCTCCTCCACCAGGGCCGTCATGAAGCGCGGGGTCGACACGGCCACGTCCACGCCCCAGGTCTCATCGAAGAGCCACTCGCTCTTGGGGTTGTTGACGCGCGCAACTGTGCGGGGCACTCCGTACTCGGTCTTGGCCAGCAAGGAGATGACCAGGTTGGCCTTGTCGTCCCCGGTGGCGGCCACAATGACATCGCAGGTCTCGGCCCCGGCGCGCTCCAGGGCGTCGATGTCGCAGGCGTCCGCCAGCTGCCAGTCGGCCTCCGGGACCGAGGCGATGCGCATGGCCTCGGCGGAACGGTCGACGAGGGTGACCTCATGGCCGTGACTGATGAGCTCGCGGGCGATGGAACGGCCCACGGATCCGGCTCCGGCGATCACGATCTGCATGGCTCAGGCCTCCTGGGTCGGGGCGTGTGACAGGGCGCGGCGAACCTGGCCGATACGGTCGGTGCTCACCGCCAGGTGCAGCCGGTCATGCTCCTGGATGACGGTGACGGCCTCGGGCAGCAACGCCGTGGCACCGCGCGAGATCCAGGCCACCCGCACCCTCAGGCGGTCCTCCAGCGCCCCGATCGTCGTACCGACCCACTGCGGGGAGGCGTTGGGCTGGATGAGAGCAACCGTGCCCGAGGGGTCCTCGAGCTCGCGGGCGCTGGAACCCGGCAGGATACGGCGCATCATCTGGTCGGCCGTCTGGCGCACGGTGGCCACCGTGGGGATGCCCAAGCGCTCGTAGACGTCGGCTCGCCGCGAGTCGTAGATCCGGGCGACGACGTTGTCCACGCCGAAACTCTCCCTGGCAACGCGCGCAGCCACGATGTTCGAGTTGTCCCCGTTGGACACCGCGACGAAGGCGTAGGCCTCGTCGATGCCCGCCTGCTCCAGGGCGTCGCGGTCAAAGCCGACCCCCTTGACCTTGCGGCCGTTGAAATCCGAGGGCAGGCGGCGGAAGGAGTCCGAGGAGCGGTCGATGACGGACACCGAGTGCCCCATACGGTCGAGCTGAACAGCCATGGACGCTCCGACGCGGCCACAGCCCATGATGACGAAGTGCACGAGGAGGACGGTACTCCGTTGTCGGGCCGCGGACGTAACATCTGGAGACGTGCGTGACTTCGCAGACCGCATCAAGCGGCTTCTCGTCGGCCGTCCCGTCCCCAGTGGAGCCCTGGGGGAGACGCTCCTGCCCAAGAGGATCGCCCTTCCGGTATTCGCCTCCGACGCCCTGTCCTCCGTAGGCTACGCCCCTGATGAGGTGCTCATCACTCTGGCCGTGGCCGGCGTCGTCGCTACCTCACTGTCCCCATGGGTCGCCCTGGCCGTCGTCGGCGTCCTGGCCGTCGTCGTGGCCTCCTACCGTCAGACCGTCCACGCCTACCCCTCGGGCGGCGGCGACTACGAGGTGGTCTCGGCCAACCTCGGCTCCCACGCCGGCCTCCTGGTGGCCTCGGCCCTATTGAGCGACTATGTCCTGACTGTTGCGGTCTCGGTGTCCTCGGGCACCTCCTACCTCGCGGCCGCCCTGCCCGCCCTGGTCCCCTACAAGGTGGAGATCGCCGTCGCGGTCGTGACCGTCCTGGCCGTGCTCAACATGCGCGGCTCGCGCGAGTCGGGTCGGGCCTTCGCCATTCCCACCTACCTGTACATGGGCGTCATCGGCATTATGGCCGTCGTCGGCCTCGTCCAGGAGCTGACCGGGACCCTCGGGCGGGCCGAGTCCGCCGGCTTCGACGTCCTCACCCACGCCGGCTGGGAGCAGGGCCTGACCGGCCTGGCCGGAGGCTTCCTGGTCCTGCGGGCCTTCTCCTCAGGGTGCGCGGCCCTGACCGGCGTGGAGGCGATCTCCAACGGCGTGCCCAGCTTCCAGCGCCCCAAGTCCCGCAACGCCGCCACCACGCTGCTGCTCCTGGGCGGAATCGCGGCGCTGATGCTCATGAGCGTCATCCACCTGGCCGGCGCCGTCGGCGTGCGCATGGTGGAGGACCCGGCCCATCAGCTCCTGCGCAACGGTGTCCCGGTCGGGGACGGCTACCACCAGGACCCCGCGATCGGACAGATCGCCGCCACCGTCTTCTCCGGTTTTCGCCCGATGTTCTACCTGGTCGCCACCGTCACCGGGCTGATCCTGGTCCTGGCCGCCAACACCGCCTTCAACGGGTTCCCGGTCCTGGCCAGCGTCCTGGCCCGTGACGAGTTCCTGCCCCGCCAGCTCTCCCAGCGCGGCGACCGCCTGGCCTTCTCCAACGGCATCATCGTCCTGTGGCTGGGGGCCGTGGCCTTCCTCATCGGCTTCGAGGCCAACACGACCCGCCTCATCCAGCTCTACATCGTGGGTGTGTTCATCTCCTTCACGCTCTCCCAGGTAGGCATGGTGCGCCACTGGACGCGCGAGCTCACCATCGCCACCGAGCCCCGGGCCCGTTCACGCATGCACCGCGCCCGCATCATCAACTCCATCGGCGTGCTGGGCACTGGGACGGTCCTAGTCATCGTCCTGCTCACCAAGCTCACCCGGGGAGCCTGGATCACTCTGACGATCATGGCGCTGCTCTACCTGGTGATGAACCGGATTCGCCGCCACTACCGCAGAGTCAGTGAGGAGGTGGCCATCTCCGACCTCCACGACGCCCGTGTCCTGCCGGCCCACGTCCACGCCATCGTCCTGGCCTCCCGCCTCCACCAGCCCACGCTGCGGGCCCTGACCTACGCCCAGTCGACCCACCCGACCGCCCTGGAGGCCCTGACGGTGGACACCGGCGATGGCGGCGCCGAGCACCTCCTGGACGCCTGGGAGGAGGCCGACATCGCCGTGCCCCTGACGGTCCTGGACTCTCCCTACCGGGACATCACCCGCCCGGTCATCAACTACGTCCGCTCGGTGCGCCGCGAGTCCCCCCGCGACCTCGTCGTCGTCTTCCTGCCCGAGTACATCGTGCGCCACTGGTGGGAGCAGATCCTCCACAACCAGACCGCCCTGCGCCTCAAGACCGTCCTGCTGTTCACTCCCGGTGTCGTCGTGGCCTCCGTGCCCTGGCAGCTGGGACTTCCCGGTCAGCGGCACTTCCACCACGGTGTGCGTGCCCGCACCGCCGAGGGCATCATCGACGCCGACGTCGCCATGCGCCGTCACGTCGACAGCCACCTCAGTCATCTCGACCAGCACGGCCGCTCCAGCACCGGCGGCGTCGGAGCAGACCACCAGGAGATTCGATGACCCCCCAGCCCAACCGGACCGGAGACCAGCCCGCCCCCAGTCGTGGCGAGCCACGCGAGCTGACCCTGGCAGTGGGGGCACCGGCGCACGGCGGGCACTGCGTGGCCCGCCCCGTGGACGACCCGGGCGGTCGCGTCATCTTCGTGCGTCACTCCCTGCCCGGTGAGACGGTGCGGGCCCGCCTGACCGAGATGACCTCGCGGACCTGGCGCGCCGATGCCGTTGAGATCCTCCAGGCATCCCCGGACCGCGTCGAGTCCGTCTGGCCCGAGGCCGGCCCGGCGGGCGTAGGTGGGGGAGAGCTCGCCCACGTGGCCCTGGACGCCCAGCGCACCTGGAAGCGCTGGGTCCTGGCCGACTGCCTGCGGCGGATCGGTGGACAGGAGGTGGCCGACGCCGTCGCCTCCCTGCCCGAGGCCTCCGCCGCAGCCGCCGTGCCGATCGAGCCCATGCCCACTGACGCCGTGGCCCAGGCCTCCACCAGTGCTCGACGGCGTGCCCTGGCCGGGACCGCCACCCGCACCCGCATCAGCCTGACGGTGAGTGAGGACGGCAGGCCCGGCATGCACGCCTTCCGCTCCGGGACGGTCCTGCCTCTGCACCGCCTGCCCCTGGCCGTTCCCGCCATCACCGAGATCGGACTGCTGGAGCGCTCCCGCTGGCGCGCCCACTATCGGCCCGGTATGCGCATCGAGGCCATCGCCCCCAGCGGCGGTGAGCCCGTCGTCCTGCTCGACGAGCGGCTCCTGACCGCACAGGCCCGCAGCACCGGGCGGCGCCGCGTCCGGGAGGTCGTGGACGCGTCCGCCCTGGGGCTGGGGGAGCTGACCTACTCCGTCCATGCCGAGGGCTTCTGGCAGGTGCACGTCGACGCCCCCCGGGTGCTGGTCGAGCGCGTCGTGCGGGGCGCCCTGGGGGAGAACCTTGAACGTGCCGCCGGCCGCCGCGTCCTGGAACTCTACTCGGGGGCCGGCCTGTTCACCCTGCCGCTGGCCTCTCTTGTGGGGGCCGGCGGTCAGGTCCTGTCCCTGGAGGGCAATGAGCAGGCCGTTCGCGACGCCCGCCGCACACTGCACGACCACCCCGCCGCACGCCTGGCTTCGGGACGCGTGAGCGCCCGCTCGGTGCGCGAGCTCGCCGGCTCCTTCACCGGCGGTCGCCCCGACGTCGTCGTCCTCGATCCACCGAGGCAGGGGGCCGGGCGCGAGGTCATCGAGGCCGTCAGCGCCCTGGGAGCCGAACGGATCGTCCTGGTGGCCTGTGACCCAGCGGCCTTGGCTCGGGACCTGGGAACCCTTCTGCGGGCCGGCTATGTGCTGGGGTCCATGAGTGCGCTGGACATGTTCCCGCACACGCACCACTTCGAGACGATCGCGGTGCTTGACAGATCCTGAGCCAATCGACGGCAAAGGCGATGGGCCCCAGTCCTTCACGGACTGGGGCCCATCTCATGCTCCGGGAAGGAGCCTAGTCAGCCGATGGTCGGTCACGATGCGCGACGACGGACGGCCAGGATCACATATCCCGTCACCAGGAATGCGGCCATGGCTGCGATGACTGGCACGGCGTTGGAGCCGGTGCTTGCCAGGTTGCTGCCGCTATTGCTTGGTGGCGTGCTGGCCGAGGTGCCGGGCGTGGGGACCTCGGTGGGAGTGGGCGTC
>NZ_MSKL01000033.1 GCF_001937665.1 Actinomyces oris
TCTTCAAGATAAGGTCTCCACAAGACGGACTTGTCCTTCTTGGTAGGCCCCCAGCAGACTACTGGGTTGATAGGCCAGAAGTGGAAGACCGGCAACGGTTGACAGAGCTGACTGGTACTAATAGGCCAACACAAACAACAACACCCCAACACACCACACACACAGCGTGCGTGGGTTGGGGGGTGAGCACAGTAAGCATGCGCAAGGCGTCCACTATACGGTCCACACCCAACCCAACCACCAACCACACCACAGTGTGGTGGGCAGGCACCAACCCAGACAATCAAATCAACAGCACACGAGACAGGCACTGCACTGCCCATATAGTCGTCTCGGTGGTCACAGCGACAGGGAAACGCCCGGCACCCATCCCGAACCCGGAAGCTAAGCCTGACAGCGCCGATGGTACTGCACCCGCCAGGGTGCGGGAGAGTAGGACACCACCGAGCACAAACCACACAGTTGGCCCGGAACCGCGAACAGCGGTTCCGGGCCAACTGCTTGTTCAGGAGTTGACAGAGGACGCTCGACATCACCCTGCGCTGCCAGTGGTGACATCACGAAGGCTCTCGTTCTTCCTGTGAGATCTGCTGCGTGAGGGCTTCGATGGTGCTGGTGATGGCTTCGTCGGCGGCCGTCCAGTCAGCGGTTGTGAGTGCGAGAAGAAGAGCACCCCGATACCCTGCAAGCGCAGTCGATATGACTGACTCCATCCTTTGCGGGTGAACGTCCCAGGATGCGAGTTGGCCTCTCATGGCATGAACCCAGTCGTCGTCAAGGGTGCGGACGAGGGCGCGGTAGGTAGCCGGTTCGCGAACCGATAATGCGGCCAGCTCGAAGTAGAGCGCAAGAAAAGGCTGTGACTGCGGTTGCTTGGCCTCCTCCCACAGCCGGCCTATGGCCTCAGAGATGGTTTCGCTCGCGGTGGTAGATGCGGTCGGTGGGTCTTCTAGCATCTTCCTGATCGCAGGCTGGCGTCGACGTAGATGCCGGATCGCTTCCACGATCAGATTCTCTTTGCTGCCGAAGTGATAGAGCAGAGTGCGGGGGGAGACCCCCAGATCGGACGCCAAGGGCCTCAAGCTGAGTCCGTGGAGTCCTCGATTCAGGAGTGAGTCTGCTGCGTGATCGAGAAGCCTGGCTGCAATCCGGGGGTCCTGAGGTCTGGCCACCCCCTATTCTTACCACGGTCGTTTCAGTAATGTGGGGCTATGTGCTCGCAACATCTTGAACCTACCCGCGAAGACGTGCGCTCCGCGCTCGCCTATGGTGTGGGGATCTGGGGGCTGGCGACGACGATCATCGTGGTGGGCGGCCCGATTCTCGTACCTGCCACGGGATCCACCGTCGGCATAGGAGTAACTGCTCTGTATGTGCTGGGGGCGCTGCTGGTGTCCTACCTCGCCTACAGTGTCTACCGGCTGAGGCGCCCAGATACGTTGCTGCTTCGCCTTGTTTTCGGGACGACAGCCGCTGCATCGGGTCTCATTCTTGATGCAGTGACCTATGCTGTGTGCGCTGGACGCTATCCGGCCCTGTCCAGCTCTCAGCAGGGGTCAATAGCGTTCTTCTTGGTGGCTGCGTATGGCGCCATGCTTCTTGCTCCGCATCTACGTCGTCGTCGCGGTTAGCAACAGCGGCGTTGAGCTGAGGGTGCGGGGACGGAATCAACGAAGGCCTGTGCCGCCGGGCTGGGGTTGAAGGAGTCCCAAGCCAGGTACTCCACCCGGACCGGACCATCGCTAACGGGGATGCACACGCAGCCAGGCGCCTCGTGG
Organism: Actinomyces oris; assembly: GCF_001937665.1. Taxonomy (GTDB): domain Bacteria; phylum Actinomycetota; class Actinomycetes; order Actinomycetales; family Actinomycetaceae; genus Actinomyces; species Actinomyces stomatis. Next base: position 1,779 of record NZ_MSKL01000033.1, read on the forward strand.
GCCACACTGGGAGCGGTAAGAGCCGCCCCCAGCCCCTGACGCACCAATCCAGTGAGTAGGTCGGCCGTGTTCACCTCGAAGCTCACCTCACGGCGGAGCCCGGCCCCGTCAAAGGCCAGATCGGACTGCTCACGTCCCGACGACCCTTCCGGAAAATCCACGAACGGCTCGTCTGCCAGGTCCTCAAGGCGGAGCCGGCGCCGGCCCGCCAGTCGGTGCCCCTCCGGCAGTACCGCCACCAGGCGCTCCTGTGAGAGCTTTCGCGTCTGCACACCCCGCGGCGCCACGCCTTCCGCCAGGCCGAGGAACCCCACGTCCAGCTCCCCTGCCGCAATACGACGGAGGAAGTCATCACTGCCGCCGGTGCGCACGTGCACGCCGACCTCGGGATAGCTACGACGGAATGCCCCCAGGACGGCCGCAACATCCACTGCGGTGACAGTCGGGATCACCCCGATGCTCAGCGACCCTCTGATCTCGCCGTGAGCGGCCGCGGCCGAGACCTTCGCCCGCTCAGCCGCCTGCAGGCACAACCGAGCCTGCTTCATGAACGCCTCCCCGGCGGGCGTCACCTCCACCTTGCGGCTCGTACGCGCGAACAGCCTCACCCCGAGCTCGCTCTCCAGCGACTTGATCTGCCGGCTCAAGGCCGACTGCACCACGAAGCACCGCTCAGCCGCGCGCGTGAAGCTCTGCTCCTCAGCAATGGCCACGGCGTACCTCAACTGCTGCAGTTCCACCCATCCATCTTAAACGAGCATCGCTGTCATCCCATCTATGTCATCGACGGATCGATGCTCATCCCTCAGGCTGGACGCATGACGACTCATGCCGAACCCTCGAACGCCAGGTGCGACTCCCGGTCGGCCACACCCGACGGCGCCCTGTCATGCGGCCGGCCGAGAATCGCCTGGATCGCTCTGACGGCCCTGGCGCCGGCGGTCTGGGGGACGACATACATCGTCACCACCCGCGCCCTTCCCTCGGGGCATCCGGTCTTCGCGGCACTGATGCGGACACTCCCCGCAGGCGTCCTCGCCCTCCTCGCCTCCCGGCAGCTGCCGCGCGGAACGTGGTGGTGGAAGAGCCTCGTCCTCGGGGCCCTCAACATGACGTGCTTCTTCCCTCTCCTCTTCGTCGCCGCACAACGTTTGCCCGGAGGCGTGGCCGCGACACTCGGGGCCGCGCAGCCGATCATCGTCGCCGGCCTCGCCGTCGCCGTGCTCCATGAGCGCCTGTCGGCATGGAGGCTGATGTGGGGCGCGATCGGCGTCGTCGGTATCGCCCTCGTCGTCCTGGGGCCGCAGGCGCAGCTCGACGCCCTCGGGGTGGCGGCCGGCCTGGGAGGGGCTGTCTCGATGGGCCTGGGAGTCGTCCTCACCAAACGGTGGGGCAGGCCCGACGGCGTCAGCGCCCTCGGCCTGGCCGGCTGGCAGCTCACCGGCGCCGGCCTCCTGCTCATCGCGCCAGCCCTCCTCATCGACGGCATCCCAACCGGAATCGATGCGGCGGCCGCGGCCGGATACGCCTGGCTCGGGCTCGTGGGAGGGCTGGCCGCTTACGTCCTGTGGTTCGAGGGCATCCGACGGCTGCCGGTCACGCCGACGACGCTACTGGGTCTGCTCTCACCGCTGACCGCGGCACTCCTCGGGAGCGTCATCGCCGGCGAGGTGCTCACAGCCATCCAGCTCCTGGGATTCGCTCTCGCTCTGAGCGCGATGAGCGCGGGCCAGCTGGCCCCGCCCTCTTTCCGATCCTCCTCTCGAAAGGACCCCTCATGAGAATCACCGTCTTAGGCGCCACCGGCATGGCCGGGACAGCCGTCGTCAACGAGGCACTGCGCCGCGGTCACGAGGTGACCGCCGTCTCCCGGCGGCGACGCCATCAGGGCGGCGCCCTCCTCACCTCCTGCCTGCTGGACGTCACCGACGCCGAGGGCGTGGCCGGCCTCCTGGAAGACAGTGACGCCGCCGTCGTCGCACTCCGCCCGCCCGCGGGTCACGAGAGCGACCTGGTCCGACTGACAACGGCCGTCCTGGACGCCGCCTCCAGGAGCCGAACGCCTCTGCTCATCATCGGGGGCGCAGCTCCGCTGAGCTCGCCCACGGATCCCAGCACCCTCGCCATCGACGACCCCACCATTGTGCCGCCGGCCTGGAGAGACGTGGCCCAGGCGAGCCTCGATCAGTTCCGGGCCTGCCAGGCGCACAGCTACGAGGGCTGGGTCTACCTCAGCCCGCCGGCGATCTTCGGCCCGGGAGATGTCGCCGGCGCCTACCGCCGCGGAACCACCACGCTTCTGCGGGACGCCCACGGAGCATCCCGCATCAGCCCCGAGGACCTGGCACTCGCCGTCGTCGACGAGCTGGAGCACCCCGGCGGCGAGCAGCACGTCACCGTCATCGCCTCTGCCTGAGGGGACTCAGACCCAGGACGACAAGAACATGTGGTAGAGCCAGAAGGAGCGTGAGACCGTCTGCCCGGTCCAGATCGGCCACCAGAAGGCCGCCGCCGCGCAGGCCAGGAGCGTGACTACGATGATGAGGGAGATGCCCTCGGTGCGGATCTGCCAGGTGGGCGCCATCGTCCAGTTCGATAGGGAGGACCACGGCCTGCGCCGACCGGCTGGTTGCGGCGCTCCGTCGTCGGAGGGCTCCGGCGTGGCGGTGCCCTCCGACGACGTCGACGGGGCCGGGTAGCCGGTCAGCTCGGCGTAGGCCTGCTGCTGCGCCGTATCGGTCCGAGGACCGGTACCGGACTCGAGAGCGTCGTCGGCATCGGCCACGGCCGTGCTGATGCGGTACATGCCGGGATCGGTCTCCACCACCGGGGGTGTCCACACGGGTGTGCGCCCGAACTGCGGACCGAAACCCAGGAATCTGGCCCCCACGCCACGCCACGGCCGGATGCCCGGGCCGATCTGCCCCCTTCTGAGGGCCTCCATCTGAGCCTGGGCGCTTCGCGAGCCCGGCAGTGGTGGCAGCAGCCCGGAGCTCATGCCCAGCGCCAGCACGAGGACGAGGACGACGCAGGGCACGAAGGCCACTGTGTAGAAGGTGAAGATGGTGCGGTCCCGGTACTGGAACCACGGCACGTACAGGCCCAGGTAGCCGATGAGAGGCACCCAGACCCGCCAGTCGCGGTTCTTCACCCCGATGATGACCACGGCCGCCAGTGCCGCGACGGCCGACCACCAGATGACGATGTTCCCGATCGAGGTGATCGCCTGAATGCAGTCCCCACCCCAGCAGGTCTGCGGTACCTGAGCCTTGTCCTGCCAGAAGAAGGAGGTCGGCCGGGTCTGCAGCAGCCAGCCGGAGGGCTTCGACTGGTACGTGTGCGGCTCGGCCAGGCCCACGTGGAACGTGTACATCCTCTGGTGGTAGGCGATGAAGTCGTTGATGTTCTGGAACACCGAGTCGCTGACGTACCCGGACAGCCATGGCGCGGGGACCTGGCTGCGCGCATTGGGCTCCGCCAGTGTCCAGCCGTGCATGTAGGCGCTGGGGTGGGTGAACCAGGACCACCAGCAGCCGACGTAGACCGCGACCACCACCGGAATCGTCTGAAGGAAGTCACTCACGCCTTGGGCGACCGTGCCCTCCAGGAACCAGGCCCGTGCCCTCACCCGCCGTAGCGCCAGAGTGTCCCAGGTGACGACGACGATGCCGGAGGCCGCCACCAGGTAGAGCCCCGACCACTTGATGGAGCAGGTCAGACCCAGCGCGATGCCGGCCGCCAGCAGCCAGGGGCGGATCGTGGCGTGCGGGGCCCTCGCCCCGGGGCTCGTCCCCGCCATCTTGCGGGCCAACCTCGCCCGCGACCACTCCCGGTCACGGACCAGGCAGTACAGGGTCACGGTGGCGAAGAAACCGATGAACACGTCCAGCAGCCCGATGCGGGACTCGGTCAGGGCCACGCCGTCGATCGCCAGGAGCAGCCCGGCCAGGCCCGCCAGCAGCGGCGAGCGGGTCAGGCGCATCGTCAGACGCGCCAGCAGCATCACCGTGAGGATCCCGGCGATGGCCGGCATGATCCGCCAGCCGAAGGGCGACTCCGGCCCGAAGACCTCCATGCCGGCGCCGATGAGCCACTTGCCCAGCTGGGGGTGGACGACGTAGGCCGCCTCGTCGGACAGTCCGGAGAAGTCCCCGGCGGCGAAGGCCGCATCGGAGTTGTGCGCCCAGCTCCCCTCATAGCCCAGGCGCCACAGTGAATAGGCGTCCTTGACATAGTAGATCTCATCGAACATGAGCGTCTTGGGGTGGTTCAGCCCGATGAGGCGCAGCAGCGCCGCGATGACGCCGACGACGCCGGTGACGACCCAACCGCGGACCCTCACGGCGCGGGGCATCACGTCATCCACCGGCCCCAGCCCGAGCAGGGTGCGCAGCTCGGCCTCGGTGCGCTCGGCGACGGCGGGCTCGGCCGGTGCGGAGTCCGTGGCCTCATCCCGCCTCGGGGTGGGTTCCTGTGCTCGTTCCTGCTCCACGTCCGGGCCGGAGGAACCGTCACGGGACTGCTCGGGGGACTGTTCAGGGGACAGCGCGCTCGGAGTCGTCACACCCCGAGTCTAGGCGGCAGCCTCACCGAGAGCGCACCGACATACTGTGTCCCTATGATTGAGAGCAGCCCGTCCCCGGAAGCCGCGATTGGCGGAGACAGCCACGATGACCGACCCGGCCCGGGCGACCAGGTCGAATCCACTGCCGACGACGGCGTCGCTGCTCCCGCCGCCCACAGCCCGGACCTGCGTGGTGGGACGATCACCCTGGCCGCCACCCCGATCGGCAACGTCTCCGACGCCTCCCGACGCCTGCGCTGCGCCCTGGAGCAGGCCGACCTCATCGCCGCCGAGGACACCCGCCGGCTGCGGGCCCTGGCCCAGCGCCTCGACGTCGAGTCCCCTGGGCGCGTCATCGCCTTCCACGAGCACAATGAGCGCGAGCGCGCCCCCGAGCTGCTCGAGGCGGCCCGCAGCGGCCTGCGCGTCCTGGTCGTCTCCGACGCCGGGATGCCATCGGTCTCCGACCCCGGGTACCGACTCGTCCAGGCCGCGGTCCGCGAGCAGGTGCCCGTCACCGTCGCACCGGGCCCCTCAGCGGTACTGACCGCTCTGGCCCTGTCCGGGCTGGCCTCCGACCGGTTCTGCTTCGAGGGATTCCTGCCGCGTAAACCGGGGGAGCGGCGTCGCGCCCTGGAGTCCCTGGCCACCCAGGAGCGCACCATGATCTTCCTGGAGTCGCCCCGCCGCGTCCACGACTCCCTGGCCGCCATGGCCGAGGCCCTCGGTGCTGATCGCCCCGCGGCGCTGTGCCGGGAGCTGACCAAGACCCATGAGGAGGTGCTGCGGGCCCCTTTGGCCGAGCTGGCCCGGGCCACGGCCGACGGCGTCCTGGGGGAGGTGGTGCTCGTCGTCGCCGGAGCCGAGCCGGTCGCCGCCAGCCCCGAGGCCGCCGCACGCGAGGCCCTGTCTCTGGCCGAGACCGGCATGCGCCTCAAAGCGGCTGCGGCCCAGGTGGCCGGCGAGAGCGGTCTTCGCCCCAACGAGGTCTATCGCGCGGCTCTTGAGCTGCGTGATTCCGCCGACTGAACCGGCCGGGACACCGGCGCGGTAGATCCCGCTATGGTCGGGTCATGAACACCGAGCACCGCACCGGTTCCCAGGCCCGCGCTCGCCGGGCCCTCATCATCGTCGACGTCCAGCCCACCTTCTGCGAGGGAGGCGCCCTGGCGGTGACCGGGGGCAACGCCGTCGCCGAGCGCATCGCCGCCCACCTGTCCTCCCACCGGGGGGACTACGACCTGGTGGTCACCACCCAGGACTGGCACATCGACCCCGGTGAGCACTTCTCCAGCGAACCCGACTTCATCGACACCTGGCCCGTCCACGGCGTGGCCGACTCCGCCGAGGCCCAGCTCCACCCCGCCCTGCGCGGCCTGGACGCCGACGCCGCCGTGAAGAAGGGCCAGTACGCCGCCGCCTACTCCGGTTTTGAGGGTGTTGACGAGGACGGACGCACCCTGGCGGACATCCTGAGCGCCGCCGGCATTGAAGCCGTCGACGTCGTCGGCCTGGCCGAGTCCCACTGCGTCAAGGACACCGCCCTGGACGCGGCCCGGCAGGGCTACCGGGTGCGGGTCCTGACCGATCTGACCGAGCCGGTCAGCCCCGAGTTGGGACGTGCCGCCCGCGCCGACATGAGCGCCGCCGGCATTGAGCTGGCGCCCTCCCACTGAAGGCCGTCGACGCCGGTCACCAGGGCCGCGGTCCTGAACGACATGGGTGCCCTCACCGACTGTCTCGGCGAGGGCACCCATTGCGTTGCCTGAGGCGGGCTACTGGGCCGGCCATCCACCGGGCTGCTGGTACGGGCCCGGCTGTCCGGGCTGCCCCTGCTGGTTGTACTGGCCCTGCTGCACAGGCTGAGTGAATACCGACGGCTGCTCGGGCTGAGCCTGCTGCTGAGCCGGTTGCTGACCCGCCCATCCGAACTGGGCGGTCGGCGCGATCTGCGAGTACTGAGGCGCGGCTCCCGCCCCAGCGGCCGAGGGCGCGTAAGGGGCCGGTTCCGGCTGCTGGTACTGGGGCTGCTGGGCGTACGGCGCCGCCTGCGGCTGCTGGTCGGACTGCCAGGCGCCCTGGGTGTAGACGGTCGGGGCCCCGGGGACCGCCCCGGTCATCGTGCTGAACGCTTCACTCGTCCCGGCCGGAGCCGTACCGGCGGCGGCCAGCTTGGAGCGCCAGGCCATGCCGCCGGCACCCATCGCCAGGCCCACGACCGCCATGATGATCGCGCCGACAACCCCGAACAGTGACAGCAAAGTGGCCTTCGCCGACGAGGGGGCGACGATCTCGCCCACGGAGACTCCCGCGGTGCTGTGGCAGTCAACGGTGTAGGCGCCCGACTCCTGGGAGGAGAAGGTCGTGAAGAGCTGACCTCCCTTGACCTTCGTGGACGACGAGCCGGACTTCGTGGTGACCTCGTCACCACCGGGAGAGGTCACCGAGCACTCCGGTGCGTCGTCGCCGGTGCTGTAGAACAGCCCGTAGGTGCGGCCCTTGTTCAGCTCCACCGTGGCGGCCTGATCGTCCGGAAGGCTGGTGACAGTGGCGTTGAACTGGCCGCGGGTGACCGCCGAACCGATCCCGCCGAAGATGGCGATGAGGAGGAGGGCCAGCCCGGCCGCCGCCAACGCCGTCGGGGCGGCCAGGCTCCTGGACGTCGTCGGCCGGCCCTCTGCGCCCGGGTAACCGGCCTGGGGCGTCTGGAACGGTGCGGCCGGCGAGTACTGCGGAGGCCGGCCGCCGGCCAGGGCGGGGTCGTAACCGTTCGCCGCCCAGCCTGCTGAGTTCGCTGAGTACTGGGAGCCGGGGTACTGGGACATAACTGGCCTTTCTGGTCCATCGTGTCCGTGTGAGAGGCGCGTGGGAACACGTCATGACGGCGTGCACGGCAGTATCGCGATGCTGAGACCTCACGCACCCCGAGACCTGTTGGAAGGTGCTGAAACGTGCCGGAACACCCACCGAGCGGACGCCGCACGACTCGGACAGACTACCGGGTGCCGGTGCGGCCCCGCAGGCCGTGGACCGGATCCGCGGCCGTGGACTGAAGCGGCCGGGAACCCGATAGGCTGACCTCCATGACCCATATCCTGTCCGCAGTCGCCTGGCCGTACGCCAACGGCCCGCGTCACATCGGCCACGTCGCCGGCTTCGGTGTTCCCTCTGACGTCTTCTCGCGCTACATGCGCATGGCCGGTCATGACGTCCTCATGGTCTCGGGCACCGATGAGCACGGCACCCCGATCCTCGTCGCCGCCGACGAGGAGGGCCTCAGCGCCCGCGAGCTCGCCGACCGCAACAACCGGCTCATCGTCGAGGACCTCGTGGCCCTGGGCCTGTCCTACGACCTGTTCACCCGCACCACCGCCGGCAACCACTACCACGTGGTCCAGGACATGTTCACCACCGTGCGGGACAACGGCTACATGGTCCAGCAGGTGACCCGTTCGGCGATCTCCCCCTCCACCGGGCGCACCCTGCCCGACCGCTACATCGAGGGCACCTGCCCGATCTGCGGCGCCGAGGGCGCCCGTGGGGACCAGTGCGACACCTGCGGCAACCAGCTCGACCCCACCGACCTCATCAGCCCGCGCTCGCGGATCAACGGCGAGACCCCCGAGTTCGTGGAGACCACCCACTGGTTCCTGGACCTGCCCGCCCTGGCCCAGGCCCTGGGCACCTGGCTCGACGAGCGCGAGGCCTCCGGCACCTGGCGGCCCAACGTCATCAAGTTCTCCCAGAACCTCCTGGGCGACATCCGCCCGCGCGCCATGACCCGCGACATCGACTGGGGCATCCCGGTGCCCGGCTGGGAGGACCAGCCCACCAAGCGGCTCTACGTATGGTTCGACGCCGTCATCGGCTACCTGTCCGCCTCCGTGGAGTGGGCGCGCCGCAGCGGCGACCCCGAGGCCTGGCGCGCCTGGTGGAACGACCCGCAGGCCCTGTCCTACTACTTCATGGGCAAGGACAACATCGTCTTCCACTCCCAGATCTGGCCGGCCGAGCTCCTGGGCTACAACGGCCAGGGGGAGCGCGGCGGCGAGCCCGGGCGCCTGGGCTCGCTCAACCTGCCCACCGAGGTCGTCTCCAGCGAGTTCCTCACCATGGAGGGCAAGAAGTTCTCCTCCTCCCACGGCATCGTCATCTACGTGCGCGACTTCCTCCAGCGCTACCAGGCCGACGCCCTGCGCTACTTCATCTGCGCGGCCGGCCCGGAGACCGCGGACGCGGACTTCACCTGGGCGGAGTTCGTGCGGCGCACCAACGGCGAGCTCGTGGCCGGCTGGGGCAACCTCGTCAACCGCACCGCCTCCATGATCCACAAGCGCTTCGGGCAGATCCCCGAGCCCGCCGAGCTTCAGGACATCGACCGGGCCCTGCTCGACGCCATCGAGGCCGGTTTCGCCTCCGTGGGCGGCCTCATCGCCCAGCACCGCCAGAAGGCGGCCCTGGGGGAGGCGATGCGCCTGGTCGGCGAGGCCAACAAGTACGTCGCCGACACCCAGCCCTTCAAGCTCAAGGGCGAGGACCCCGAGACGCAGGCCCGCCTGGCCACGGTCCTGCACACGCTGGCCCAGGCTGTCGCCGACCTCAACCTCATGCTCTCGCCCTTCCTGCCGCACGCCGCCAACGACGTCGACCGGGTTCTGGGCGGGAACGGCCGGATCGCCCCGATGCCCCGCATCGAGGAGGTCGACGAGCTCGATCCCGAGCACCTGCCCGAGGCCTTCGACGGCCGCACCGGCTACCCGATCATCACCGGTGACTACCAGGACGCCCCCACCTGGGAGCGCCACCCGGTGACCGTCGGGACCCCCGTGGCCAAGCCGGCCCCGGTGTTCACCAAGCTGGACGAGTCGATCATCGAGGCCGAGCTGGCCCGTTACGCCGGCTCCGTGCCCGACGACGTCACCGGCTCCTGAGGGCGCATGGGCTCGAGGAAGCGCGACCGCTCCTGGCCGCCGGCCGACGCCGTCGCCCCCCTGGCGGCCCCGGTCACCGACAACCACACCCACCTGCCGGTTCCCTCGGATCCCGGCGGCCCCGGATCGGAGGAGCCGCTGAGCGCCGCCGAGCTGGTCGAGCGCGCCGCCGCCGTGGGCGTGACCCGCGTGGTGACCTCCGCCTGCGAGGTCACCACCTGGGAGGAGAGCCTGGCCCTGGCCCGAGAGCTGCCAGGGGTGCGCGTGGCGCTGGCCGTGCACCCCAACGAGGCCGTCCTCCACGCCGGGGTGCGCGAGACCGGGCCCGACGGGCTCGTCCCGCGCGCCCGGGCGCACCACGACGAGCCGCTCGAGCAAGTCATGGTCCGCCTGGAGGAGACGCTCAGGGCGAACGCCGACGTCGTCGTCGCCGTCGGAGAGAGCGGCCTGGATTTCTTCCGCACCGGTGACAAGGGGGCCGCCGCTCAGCGCGAGGCCTTCCGGGCGCACATCGCCCTGGCCAAGGACCTCGACCTGCCCCTGCAGATCCACGACCGTGACGCGCACGCCGCCTGCGTGGAGGTACTCAAGGCCGACGGCGCTCCCGGGCGCACCGTCTTCCACTGCTTCTCAGGCGGCCCGCAGCTGGCCGCCGCTTGCGTCGAGCACGGCTGGTACGCCTCCATCGCCGGCCCGCTCACCTACCCGGCCAACACCTCCCTGCGGGAAGCGGTCGCCATCCTGCCCGACGAACTCCTCCTGGTGGAGACCGACGCCCCCTACCTCCCTCCCAAACGCTGGCGCGGCCGCCCCAACGCCTCCTACCTCCTGGGCGATACGGTCCGCTTCCTGGCCGAGCAGCGGGGCCTGAGTGAGGAAGACCTCTGCTGCCGTCTGCAGGCCACCACCGAGGCGGTCTACGGGTCCTGGTGATCGCTTCGGCCTCCTGGGGCCGCAGGGATGCTCGGACATAGCTGCTCCTGACGTCCTGCGGGGGTGGGCGCCCGGAATCCGGGGAAGCGGGAAAGAGGGGGCAGGAGACCCGGTGCGGCCGATTTTGTCCGGACGATGGTTCCCAGGTTGTCACTGTTCGTTCAGGACTGTCCCAGGTGGGTGGCAGGTGGGAATCAGGCGGTCTCTGCACGGTTCCATCACAAGCTCACAGGGTGTGAGCAGACGCATTGGCACGCCCCTGGGTCATCGGTTACGGTGACACGCAGTCGTCAAACGAAGGAAGTTCTATCGTGGGTCGTCACTCCCAGACCAGCTCCCTGAGTACTACACTCGCCGGCCTTGGCTCCTTGGCCTCCAAGAAGGGGACCGCCTCAGGCGTCCACGGCCGTCGTCGTGCCGATGGGCCTGCCAAGACCTCCCTGACCCCCATGCTGTTCAAGGCGGGGGGCGCCGCAGCCGCCTTCTCCCTGGCGGTCTCCGGTGCCGCGTACGCGGCCATCTCCGCGGGGGATGACGAGGGGCGTTCCTCCTCGGGCGGTTCCTTCGGGCTGATCGGCGGTGAGTCCGAGGGGCAGGCCAAGGCGGCCGCCACCGAGAAGGCGGGCTCCGGCAAGATCGCCAGCGCTCAGACCTCCACCACCACCGTCGACGAGCCGCAGGTTCACGGCACGGTGAAGAAGGAGAGCGACGCCCTGCCCAAGGGTGAGACCAAGGTCGAGACCGCCGGCGTCGACGGGCTCGTGCGCACCACCTATGAGGTCACCACCCAGGACGGCAAGGAGGTCTCTCGCACCCCGGTCGCCCAGGTCGTCGTCACCAAGAAGGTGGATGAGGTCGTCCTGGTGGGTACCGGAGCGCAGCAGGCCCAGCAGGAGGCCGCCCAGGCCCAGCAGGAGGCCGCCCAGGCTCAGTCCTCCGGTGACGGGCAGGCCGCCCCTCAGGCCGACGGCGGTGGTGAGGGCTCGGGCAACAGCACTCCGGCGCCTGCGGCCAACCCCGGCGCGGGGACCGACCCTGAGAGCGCCAAGGCCATCGCCCGGTCCATGATGGCCGGCCACGGCTGGGGGGACTCCGAGTTCTCCTGCCTGGAGAACCTGTGGACCCGTGAGTCCAGCTGGAACTACCAGGCCGAGAACGCCTCCTCGGGCGCGTACGGCATCCCCCAGGCGCTGCCCGGCACCAAGATGAGCGAGGTGGCCGACGACTGGGCCACCAACCCCACCACCCAGATCACCTGGGGTCTGAACTACATCTCCGGCCGTTACGGCACCCCCTGCTCGGCCTGGGCTCACTCCGAGTCCGTCGGCTGGTACTGAGTCGAACCGGCCGTCCGGGACGTCGTCGACGGCGCCCGTCTCCCTGTGGGAGGCGGGCGCCGTCGCCATTGCTGCGAGATGCATGTCACAAAGGAGTGAGGCGGTTTATTGTCGCCGCCGCGACGCTTCCACTACCGTGGCACTCGCCGTCGATCGGAAGGACGTCTCCCCATGACTCCCCTCGCCCAGTCCCACACCCGTGCCCTGCCGGAGGAGCCGCAGGCGCCGGTCTCGCAGGAGGAGGCGGTCCGGGAGCAGCACGGCATGCGCGCCATCGCACTGCGCGCCGGCCTGGCGGCTCTGGCCCTGTCGGTCGCGGTCTCCGGGGCCGCCTATGCCGCTGTGCGAGTGGGGCAGCCCTCTCGGGCCTCTGGTGTCGATGCGGCTGAGCAGCGCGCCGATGGCCTCGACGCTGAGGGCGGTCGCAGCAGGGTCTCGGTCACGCCGAACACTCAGAAAGTGACGACCGAGACGGTTGACGCCGCCGACCCCCACGGAACCGTCCAGCAGGAGAGCGGCGACCTGCCCGAAGGCGAGACCAAGGTGGCCACCGCCGGTGTCGACGGCGTCGTGCGCACCACCTATGAGGTCACCACCGTTGGCGGCAAGGAGGTCTCCCGCACCCCGGTCGCCCAGGTCGTCGTCACCCAGAAGGTGGATGAGGTCGTCCTCGTCGGCACCGGCGCCGCCAAGAAGCAGGAGAGCAAGCAGGACCAGGAGCAGGCCCCCGCGCCCTCGGCGTCGTCGGACTCCTCTGGCGGTTCAGGGGGCTCTGGCAGCTCCGGCGGTTCCGGCGGCTCTGGAAACTCCGGAGGTTCTGGAGGTTCTGGCGGTTCGGCATCCGGCGGGAGCGCGAGCACGAATGACAGTCAGGTCGGGGATGACGTCTGGGGCAAGCTCGCCCAGTGCGAGTCCGGTGGTAATCCGGCGACCAACACCGGCAACGGCTTCTACGGCATGTACCAGTTCACCCTGGAGACCTGGCAGTCCCTGGGCGGAACCGGCTACCCCCACGAGGCCGACGCCGCCACCCAGACCGCCATGGCCAAGAAGCTTCAGGCCCAGGCCGGCTGGGGCCAGTGGCCCGGCTGCGCCGACAAGCTCGGCCTGCACTGAGCGGCCGAAGTCTCCACGGAGGGCACGCACGCTCCGGAACCCGATCATGCAGAGAGCATGCGGCATGTTCTCAGATATCTCACAGTGACAAAAGGCGGGCGCCGGTTACTGTGTCCCCATGACGTTGCCGGCCCCCGATTCACAGGTACCCCCGGCAGGAGCCACCCGCGCCGACGGGCACAACCCTGCAGGAGCCTGTGAGGCCACCTCTGAGACCTTCGCCGATGCCGCCTGCGCGGACCACGCCTGCCCGGACCCTCTCGATCCCCAGGATCACAGCGCCTCCTCGGGCTCCCGGGCCGCCGGCCTCCTGGGTCCCACCGAGGTCCGCGGCCTGTCCCAGGCACTGGGCATCCGCCCCACCAAGACGCTGGGACAGAACTTCGTCCACGACGCCGGCACCGTGCGCCGCATCGTCAGAAGCGCGGGCGTGCGCCCCGACGACACGATCCTGGAGATCGGACCGGGACTGGGCTCCCTGACCCTGGCCCTCCTGGAGACCGGCGCGCGCGTCATCGCCGTCGAGATCGACCCCGTCCTGGCCCGGGCCCTGCCCGTCACCGTCGCCGACCGCATGCCGCAGGCCACCGGCCGCCTCAGCCTCATCGAGGCCGATGCGCTGAGCATCACCGGTCCGCAGTCGCTGGGCGAGGCCGGGCACTCTCCCACCCGCCTCGTGGCGAACCTGCCGTACAACGTGGCCGTCCCCGTCCTGCTCACCGCGCTGGAGGCCCTGCCCAGCCTGGAGAGCGTCACCGTCATGGTCCAGGCGGAGGTCGCCGACCGCCTCGCCGCCGAACCCGGCTCGCGGACCTACGGGGTCCCCAGCGTCAAGGCCGCCTGGTACGCCGCGGCCCGTCGCACGCTGACCATCTCCCGACACGTCTTCTGGCCCGTGCCCAACGTGGACTCCGCCCTCGTCGAGCTCGTACGCCGTCGTCCTCCCGCCACGCGCGCCACCCGTGAGCAGGTCTTCGCCGTGGTCGACGCCGCCTTCGCCCAGCGCCGCAAGACCCTGCGCAAGGCCCTGGCCAAGCTCGCCGGAGGGGCCGACGTCGCCGAGAGCGCCCTGCGCGCCGCCGGCATCGACCCGATGCGGCGCGGCGAGACCCTCGACATCACCGCCTTCGCCGCCCTGGCCGAGGTGCTGCAGCCCGTCGCCGTCGATGAGACCGCTGCGCCAACGCCTCCCACCTCACAGGAGCAGTCATGAGCCATCTGCGTGCCGTTCCCGACGATCCCACCGGTCCGCGCGAGTCCTCTGCGCCGCCCCGCAGCGGCTCGGCCAGCTCGGTGCGCGTCGAGGCCCCGGGCAAGGTCAACCTCTTCCTGTCCGTCGGCGCCCCCGGCGCTGACGGCTATCATCCGCTCACAACGGTCTTCCAGGCGGTCCGCCTCATCGAGACCGTCACCGCCCGCCGACAGTCCGCCCAGGACCACGGCACCGTCACGCTCACTCTCGAGGAGCCCGACGCCGACGTCCCCGTAGACGAGTCCAACCTGGCCGTGCGGGCCGCCACGCTCCTGGCGGAGACCACCGGCATCAGCGAGGGCGTCGACCTCCTGCTGCGCAAGCGCGTCCCCGTCGCCGGTGGAATGGCCGGAGGATCCGCCGACGCCGCCGCCGCCCTCGTGGCGTGCAACGCCCTGTGGGGCACGGGCCTGTCCCTGCCCGAGCTCTCCGCCCTGGCCGCCCGCCTCGGGGCCGACGTCCCCTTCCCCCTGACCGGGGCCACCGCCGTCGGGAGCGGCCGCGGCGACCTCGTCACCCCGATCATGACCCGAGGTTCCTACCACTGGGTCTTCGCCCTGGCCGATGAGGGCCTGTCCACGCCGGCGGTCTTCCAGCGCTTCGACGAGCTGGCCGGTTCCGGAGAACCCGCCGTGCGCGACGTGCCCGAGGCCCTCACCGCGGCCCTGCGCGCCGGCGACGCCCGCGGCCTGGCGGGCTCCCTCCACAACGACCTCCAGGCCGCCGCCCTCGACCTGCGCCCCGAGCTGGGCCAGGTCATCGCCGTGGCCGAGGAGGCCGGGGCCCTGCGCGCCATCGTCTCCGGTTCCGGCCCCACCATCGCCGCCCTGGTCGAGGACCCCGGCAGCGCCCAGTGCGTCTCGCGCGCACTGAAGGCCTCGGGTCTGGTCGCCGGCGTCCTGCGTGCCGACGCCCCCGTGGCCGGCGCCCGGGTGGTGGGCTGATGGCGCACCTGCTCGGCGTGGAGAACCTGCGCCTGACAGTGGGCTCCCGCCTGCTCCTGGACGAGGTCACCCTGGGGCTGGAGGACGGCACCCGCGTCGGAGTCCTGGGCCCCAATGGCGCAGGCAAGTCCACCTTCCTGGCGGCCCTGGCCGGTCGGCGCGAGCCCGACGGCGGTCGCGTCACCCGCACCGGCGGCGTGAGTGTGGCCGTCCTCAGCCAGGCCGACGACCTGCCGCCGGGCGCCACCGTGCGCACCGCCATTCACGGCCAGTCCCCTGAGCACGAATGGGCCTCCGATCCGGCCGTGCGAGACATCCACGCCGGGCTCATCGCCGACCTCGACCTGTCCGCCGACGTCGACACCCTCTCCGGAGGCCAGCGCCGTCGCGTCGCCCTGGCCGCGGTCCTCACCCGCCGCGCCGACATCGTCATCCTCGATGAGCCCACCAACCACCTCGACGTCGAGGGCGTGGACTGGCTCGCCCGCCACCTGCGGGCCCGATTCAACGGCCCCGGCGGACGAGCCTCCGGCGCCCTGGTCACCGTCACCCACGACCGCTGGTTCCTGGACGCCATCTGCACCAATGTGTGGGAGGTCGTCCCCGGCGTCGACCCCGGCGGCGGACGCCCCCAGGTGGCCGGCCGCATCGAGACCTACGACGGCGGGTACGCCGCCTACGTCCTGGCCCGGGCCGAGCGCGCCCGCCAGGCCGCCGTGGCCGCCGTCAAGCGCGAGAACCTCCTGCGCAAGGAGCTGGCCTGGCTGCGCCGCGGCGCCCCCGCCCGCACCTCCAAGCCCCGCTTCCGCATCGAGGCCGCCGAGGCCCTCATCGCCGACGTGCCGCCCCCGCGCGACACCGTGGCCCTGACCGCCATGGCCACGGCCCGACTGGGAAAGAAGGTCCTCGACCTCGAGGACGTCACCGTGCGCTACCCGGCCTCCACCGGCCGGGCCGCCGAGGCTGACAGGGGCGGTGCCCCGGCCGAGCGGGAGGTCCTGCGCCATGTCACCTGGCGGCTGGCCCCGGGTGAGCGGGTCGGCATTGTCGGCGTCAACGGAGCCGGCAAGACCACCCTGCTGCGCCTGCTCGAAGGCGTTCAGGAGCCCACCGAAGGCCGCGTCGTCCGCGGCAAGACCGTCCAGGTGGCCACCCTGTCGCAGTCCACTCACGAGCTCGACGCGCTCGCGGACATGCGTGTCGTCGAGGCCGTGGCCATGGTGGGGGAGCGGGTCTCCGTCGGGGACAAGGAGATGACTGCGGCCCAGCTCGTCGAGCGCCTGGGCTTCACCCGCCAGCGCGCCTGGACCCGGGTGGGTGAGGTCAGCGGCGGGGAGCGCCGTCGCCTCCAGCTCCTGCGCCTGCTCATGACCGAGCCGAACGTGCTCCTGCTCGACGAGCCCACCAACGACCTGGACACCGACACCCTGGCCGCCGTCGAGGACATCCTCGACTCCTTCCCCGGCACCCTCGTGGTCGTCTCCCACGACCGCTACCTCCTGGAGCGGGTGACCGACCACCAGGTCGCGCTGCTGGGGGACGGCAGCGTGCGTGACCTGCCCGGCGGGGTCGAGCAGTACCTCCAGATGCGCCGTGAGGCCATGGGGGCCTCGGGGGGCCCGAGAGCCTCAGCGGGTGCTGCGGTATCCGCGACGACGCGGGCAGCGGGCGAGTCCATGTCTGAGCGCAGCGCCTCGAGCGGGGCCAGGCGTCACGAGGCCCGCAAGGCGCTGGGTCGCATCGAGCGGAAGATGGAGCGCGCTGCTCAGACGCTCGCCGCGCTGCACGCGCGCATGGAGGAGGTCTCAGCCGATCCGAAGCGAGTGGGGGAGCTGGCTGAGCTCGGCCGTGAGCTCGTGGCCGCTGAGGCGACGCACGCCGAGCTGGAGGAGCAGTGGCTCGAGGCGGCGGAGGCGCTGGAGGCCTGAGAGACGACGCTGCCGCCGCGCCCCCGCGGGGGGCCTCATCGGAATGCGGTGGGGAGGGATCGGGGGGGGCTGGGAGAGGGAGGCGGGGACTGGCGCTGAGCGGCGGCGTCGCTGCTCGTGATCGCCGGGACCTTCTGTGCCGTTCAGACGACGGGGGCGACCTGGCGGGCCAGCTCGACGAGATGATCCAGGTTGGGGGCGATGTCCTCGGCGGCGGCGCCCCACAGGCGCATGACCAGGTCCACCGGGACCGTGGGCAGTCCCGCCAGCCTCAGGACGACGACGCCCTGGGTGGGACCGTTGGACTCGTAGAAGGCGGAGAACCCCACCATGTCCGGGCCCGGACGTAGGCGCACCAGCTCGGCCTCGGGCAGGAGTGCGGCGATGATCTGACGCTGAGTGGCGCGGCGTCCCTCCTTGGAACCGTCATCCTTGGCGATCTCCAGGCTGAGGTCGATGACGAAGGGCGGGTGGGCGACGTCGTCGATGTGCATGAGACGGGCGAAGCGGCCCTGACGCTCCATGGCCTGGAGCTCGTTGAGCAGGGACTCCAGCTCGGAGCGCCACTGCGGTCCAGTCACTCCCAGATGGGCGCTGCGGTGCCTGGCCTCCTCCCGTGCCCACCCCGGAGGCGGGAAGGGCGGGATGATCACCCATCGCTGGGGATCAGGAGTGACCGCGATCTGCACTGTGTGTTCCTTCCGAGACCTCGTCCGACTGCGAGGCAGTGGGCTGGGCGCCTACCATGTCTGTCCTATGAGGACCCGAGAGCGACATACGACAATTATGCCTGCATCCGCACGCCGCCGTGTGGTCCGCGTGCTGGTGGATGCGGGGCTCATCATCGCACTCTGTGCCGTCTCGGAGCGCTGCTGTGGAATCTTATTCGCTGTCGGGGCGGTTGTGCTGCTTATTGCTGTGATGACTGCCATGATGGCGATGACAGGCGCCACACCCGGTGGTCTGGTGACGGGGGTCCGCCTCCGGAGGGTGACGGACACGAACAGTCCCCCCGGGCGCTCTGCGGTGATTTACGTCGCATTTTTGGGCCTTTCTTTGGTGGCAACCGCAGGGCTGGCTCCCCTGATCTTGTGGATTCTCTCACTATGGCGTGCTGAACAGCGCACCTGGTTCGACCGGTTGGCCGGGACGGTTCTTCTCAGTGCCAGGCCGACCTCGGTGTCGGCCTGCTCCCTGGTGGTTGAGGGCTCAGTAATCCCAGTTCTGGGGCCGATTGTTCTTGGGCGTCGACCGGCCCCCATCGAGTCCCACCCGGATGCCCAGCTCGTCGCGGTGCTCCGTTCGGAGGACTCCGTGTCCAAGACGCACGCCCTGTTCGTGCCCGCTTCGGATGGGGTGCTCGTCACAGATCTGGGTTCGACGAACGGCACCCACATCGAGGACGAGGAGGGCGTTCATCGACTCTCACCCGGCCGACCGGAGTACGTGCACCGGGGACGCCAGGCATACTTGGGTGACGGTGTCTGTATCGTCCGTTGAGGAGAAAAATGATGACAAACAGCCCGAACAGCAGCGCGAACAACGAGGTCTGGTGGACCGAGGGTTCGTGGACAGGCGTGGTCACGCCACGTGCTGTGATGATCCTGCCCCCGTCGGTGCCGCAGGACCTCACCGAGCGCCTGTGGCGGCTGCTGCGCAGTGAGGAGGCCTCGCTGACGCGCGCCCTGGATGAGCTCGTGATGGGGATGGGCGGACGTCTGGGGGCGATCCCGGACTTCGTGCTCGCCGTCTCGGCGCCCGAGGACGTCTTCCACGTGGCGCTGCGCGGTGCCCCGCAGATGGAGGTCGACGGTAAGGCGCTGGACGCCTCTGCGGTCACCACCTGGTTCGAGACGACGGTGACCGCTCCCAACTCGGTCATCGTCAGCGCGCCCGACGGCGCCGGTCAGGTGCGTCGCCCGGC
Source organism: Actinomyces oris (assembly GCF_001937665.1). GTDB lineage: Bacteria > Actinomycetota > Actinomycetes > Actinomycetales > Actinomycetaceae > Actinomyces > Actinomyces stomatis. The sequence continues at coordinate 20,708 of NZ_MSKL01000033.1, forward strand.
GGTCGACGCCGTCGTGAGCACCGGCCACCTGGTGCTGCGTGGATCGGAGAAGTCGAGTGGGACCCCGTCCCCCAGCCGTGCATCGTCGAAGGGGTCCGGTGACTCCGACGACGATGACCCTGACCCGGCTGGTTCTGACTACTCCACCACTTCTGCCGGTTCCGCCGGATCCCCAGCTGCTGCGGTGAGGACCTCTCGGTCCTCCCGTCGGGCGTCGCGTCGTGCCTCACGCCGTCAGTCCGCCTCATCGGACCGTTCGGAGCAGGACGACTCGTCTGAAGGGGCGCCTGCCGAGACCGCTGGTTCCCCCGACGTCGTCGACGACCTCATTGAGATCGCGCAGGACAACGCCGAGCAGCAGGCCCTTGACGGTGCCGAGCTCGCCGCGTCCCTCGAGAGCGCTGAGGCCGTTGAAGCCGCCGAGCCCACCGCCGGTGAGTCCGCGGACTCCGCCGAGGACTCCGACGCCTCTGAGGAGCCGGCCCTGATCGCCGACTCCGAGGGACCCGCTGACCTGCTTGCCGTCGTGGCCGGCATCACCGAGGTCACTGAGGCCACCGAGGCGACGCCGTCGCCCGAATCCCCAGAGTCCCCCGAGGCTCCCGTCGCGACTCCGGACGCTCAGGCTCCTGAGGCTGCCGAGGTCGCCACCCAGTCCTCACCGGAGGCTTCCGATGAGGACCTGCTGATCGCCCCCGTCTTCGATATCCCGGCCCTGCCGATCCCCTCCGCTCAGGAGGCAGAGGCCATGATCCCGCCCCCTCCGCCCCCGTCGAGCGAGGATCTTGAGGCTGCTGGTATCAAGGACGCTGCCGCTGAGGTCACCGAGGTCGCCCAGACCCCGGCCGACTTCGTGCCCGTTGAGGCCGCCGAGGCCGCCGTGGTCGCGGAGGCCACTGCTGTTGCCGAGGCCGCCGCGCAGGCGCACGCCGAGGAAGAGCCCGTACGCTCCGGGGACCATGACGGACAGACCATCAACGGCCTGCCTGAGGACCTCTCCCAGGAGCTGCGCGCCGAGCTGCTCAATCAGGGGCTCGGTCCCCTGGAGCCGAGCCAGTCGGCGGAAGCCGCCGAGTCGGCCGGATCCGCGGCTGCGGCCGCGACGGCGGTCGAGCTCGTGCAGCCCTCCGCCGGTGAGCCCATGACCGCGGACCTCGGTCGCGGGGACCACGACGGACAGACCATCAACGGCCTGCCCGAGGACCTGGTCGGCGAGCTCGTCTCCCTCGTGGGGTCCGGGCCCTCCAGCCCGGCGTCCCCTGTCTCGGCGAGCTCTCCCAGTGAACCCGACGCCATCCGGATCGTGTTGTCGGCGGTGTGCCCCCAGGGCCACCCCAACCCCACGAACTACACCGTGTGCCGCGTCTGCGGAGCTGAGCTCAACCGTCCGGCCAAGTCGGTGGCCTGCCCCCCACTGGGGCGCGTGGTCACCTCCGGCGGAGAGAGCATCGAGCTCAACCGTCCCCTCCTGGTGGGTCGCAACCCTGTGGCCGACGACATCACCAGCGTCGCGGAGGTCCCCCTCCGTCCGCTGACCGTCGCCAGCCCCAACCAGCTCGTCTCCCGCAACCACATCCTCATCGACCTGGATGCGTGGAGCGTTCTGGCCCAGGACCTGGGCAACTGCAATGGCACCGTTCTCAACCGCCAGAACGAGGCGCCTGTGCGCCTGTCCTCGGCGAATCCGGTGCTCCTGCGCAGCGGAGACGTCCTCGATCTCGGCGATGGTCAGACCCTCGCCTTTGAGAACCTCCCCTGATGCTGGATCACAAGGGACCGCCTCCGGTCATCTCCGGGTTCACGTACCTGGAGAGACTCGGAGCGGGAGGCTACTCCACGGTCTACCTCTTCGAGCAGCACATGCCCCGCCGCGAGGTCGCGGTCAAGGTCATGAACGCTGACGTCGAGGACAAGACCGCCTCCCGCTTCGAGTCGGAGGCGAACCTCATGGCGCGGGTCTCCTCCCACCCGGCCATCCTGTCCATCTACGGCGCGGGCGTCTCCGCCGACGGCCACCCCTTCCTGGTCATGGAGTACTGCCCGCCGCCGCAGTTGGGCGCCATCTTGCGCCAGGGTCCCCTCAATGTCGCTGAGACCCTGTCGACGGCGATCCAGATCGCCGGAGCGGTGGAGACCGCTCACCGGGCCGGCATCGTCCACCGAGACATCAAGCCCGCCAACATCCTGTTCACCACCTACCGACGTCCGGTGCTCTCGGACTTCGGCATCTCCGCCATGAGCGGTCCGGAGGGATCCGAGGAGCTGCGGGGGATGAGCGTGCCCTGGGCTCCCCCCGAGCAGCTGGTCGGGATGCGCTCGGCCAATCCCGCCTCCGACATCTATTCCCTGGGTGCAACCACCTTCGCGATGCTCACGGGGCGCAGCCCCTTCGAGACCGATGGCATCCCGGACGTCTACGAGCTCTCCCGCCGTATCGTCAAGGATCCCCTGCCGCCGCTGGGGCGTCAGGACGCCCCGCCGTCGTTGCACCGCGTGCTGTCGGTGGCGATGGACAAGAACCCGGACTCGCGCTACCCGACGGCACTGGCCTTCGCCCGGGCGCTCCAGCAGGTCCAGGCCGAGCTCGATCTGCCGATCACGACCGTCGACCTGTTCCAGGAGCCGGACAAGGCCGCGAAGTCCGCCAGGCGCCCCAACCCCGATGAGGCCGACACCGCCACGAAGATGGGGGTCTTCAACCAGGTCGACGTCACCAGCGAGCACATCGCCATGCGGGTGGATCCCGACGGTGACGACAAGGGCTCGTCGTCGGACTCGGAGGCCGGCGAACCTAGCCGCCCGAACCGCATGCGGGCCGTGCTGACCGGTCTGCTGGTCGTAGCCATGGTCGCTGCCGTCGTCGCCGCGATCATCGTCTCCCAGAACCAGGACAAGCGGAAGAAGCCCGGCAACCCCATTGCCACGATCGCCCCGCAGACCGACGCCAACCCCCTGCAGGCCTCGGTGCCCATGGTGGGCGATATCGTGGGTGAGGCGCAGGGCGACGGCACGGTGAAGTTCACCTGGGGCGAGCCGGAGACGGATTGGACCGGCAGCTACCTCTACCGGGTCAAGCTTCCCGATGAGGAGACCGAGGTGGACTCCGTCCGCACCAACGAGGTCGTCGTCGATGCCCAGCCGGCGCGCACCTGCCTGGAGGTCACCGCTGTTCGTTCAGACGGTAAGGCATCCCCGGCCAAGACCGCCTGCGTCGACACCCCCTGAGGTCGCCTCCCGGGAACAGTCGCTCGCAGTCGTGACGGTGTCCGGCGTGTACTGACCGAGGGCCGGGACTACCGGGGAAGGCTGGGAAGTCACTCCGCCCGCAGTGTCACCTTCACCAAACCATGCACCGATGAAAGCCGCGCAGCCGCATCCTCCAGCACCGCGGACGGCGGCACCTGCTCACCTGGAAACGGGGTGACGACAAGATTCCCGTCATCCAGTTTCCAGACGCCGGTGATCCGACCCCCTTGGGTCAGGACGGGGGCGATCCAACCCGCAGCCTTGCTCACCCGCGAGCGATGCTCGCTCGGCAGCATGTGAGTGTCCTTCGTCCCAGGACCAAGGACGAACTGGTCGAACGCTCCTAGGAGGTGGGTGGTGCGGCTGGGCTGAGTGGCCGCGAGCTCGTCCTCATGCTCGGCCAGCAGATATCGTGTCTCATCATCCACCTTCACCTCGACGATCTGCTCGCCAAGACTGGCGAACCAGCCCTTGAGCGTTGACTTCTTGTTGCTGTTGCGTGAGAGCCACGCGTCAAAGGTTTCGGGGGTCGCTGGGCCGTAGGCGGAGAGGTATCGCTCAATGACCGCTGGTGCCGCCTCCTCAGGATCAGGTAGCCCATTCCAGCTCTTCAGAAAACTGGCAGGGTGGGTAAACGTCACCTTCGAAGAACGGTTTGGGCCGTGGCACAGCACACCCTGCCATGCGAGAGGCTTGAGCAGAGCGCCCCACCCGGAGCGCAGCTGTTCTTCCATCCCCTGGAACCGTTTGTCCTGAACCAGTTCGCTCACTAGCTCGTCGCGAGACAGTACCTGACCGTCGAGGAGCTCTGCGACAGTCTCCGTCAGCTGAGCGACGTCCTCCGGTGTAGCGCCGAAGTGCCGTGACCAGGAGGGCTTGGTCCACGTACGAGCGCCGGCCAGCAGTGACAGGTACTCCGCCACGTCCGCAGAACGCATCGCGTGCAGCGTTCCGCGCATTGCCCACGTCTTGACAAGCGAGCGCTCGGAATACGCACGCTTGACCCCGTCAGGTCGCGGGTTGCGTTGCCGTAAGGCGATAGCGGTCTCAGCAGCGGAAGCCACCTGCGCCTGCGTACCGCAGAGCCGTCCGACGATCTCAACAGGACTCGCGTCCGTCAACGGTTCCAGGTAGTGCCTGCGCAGTCGCCATGCGAGCACCTGTTCGGCGGAAACCTCGATCAACGTTGTCCCCTCTCGTCGTTACCGCCAGATTCTAAGCCTCGTCGAGGTCGTGATCCTGTACACCGGGTGGCAGTTCACGCAGCCAGTCGCCGCGTGCCAGCTGCGCGGCTCTTCACAGTTGAGGCGGCACTCCACGTGGATCGGGGCTCTGTCTTGCCTCCTCACTTCTGAGACATGTGAGGGTCATGGCTTCCGAGGTGCTCGCTCGGGCGAGCTCCGCCGACAACCAGAGACAGTGGGGCCCGCACTCCTTGAAGGAAGTGCGGGCCCCAGTGCTTGAGGGGAACCGGTGCCGGACTCAGACGACCTCCACCTTGAAGGCGACGCGGCCGAAGAAGATCGTGCTGCCCTCCAGAGCGGACAGCGCCTTGTCCGGTACGGCCTCGACGGTGCGCCCGTCGCGGTACTCCACCCGAGTCCCGTTGGTGGAGTGCAGGTCGGTGACCCACACCCCGTCGAGCAGCGGGAAGATCGCCGCGTGCGTCTTGGACACCGAGCGCGTGGGGTCATCAAGAGCGACGCGTTCCGCCCCGGGGTAGGCCGAGATGTTGTCGGGGTCGCGGCCCACCACCGTGGGCTCGTGGATGAGAATCGGGTTGCCTCCCAGCAGCGGGACAAGACGCACCGACAGGGCCGGAGCGGCCGAGGAGGCCGATGGGAGCGACGGCGTGGCCGCCTGGGCGCTCGCGCCGGCAACCGGGGTGACCGGGGGCAGGGAGACACCTGCAGGGGCGGAGGTCGACGCGGCAGCCTCCGGCATGCTGCTGGCACTGCGCCGGGACACGCTGGTTCGGGACTGCGTCGACCCCTGAGCGGAGGTGGGGCGCTCGCGACGCGAGGCGCCGGCCTCATCGGCCTGGGCGTCACTGCGGGACTCGTCGGGTGCGGCGTGTCCGTCCGCAGGTGAGGGGATTCCCGGTCCCTGGAAGCGGTGTGAGGCGTGGGACCGGCGCGGAGAGCTCGCCTCCGGGGCGGCCGCGCTCGTCGCGCTGTCGGCGGAGGTCCGAGCGTGGCTGCGGTGACTGCGCACGGTCGGGTGCGTGCTGCCCTCCGAGGATGCCGGCACCCCACCGGGCACCGTGGCGGGGTTGGTCAGGTCCATCGGGGACGTGCGCTGCGGAGGCGTTGAGGCCGCCTCGGGCTGCTGGGGCAGGCCGTCGTCGGAGACGATGGCTCCTTCCGGCAGGGAGTCGACCGTGGCGGCGTCGACCGAGGTGGGAACCGAGGACCAGGGCACCGAGTCGATGAGGGCCTGCGTGTTGCGGTCCCCTGAGGGCAGGATGCTGGAGGTGTCGAAGGTGTGCGCCACCTCCGGGACGGGGCCCGCTCCGGAGGCGAAGCGCTGCCGTTCGGTGGTGAAGAGGCTTTCGCGACGAGGAACGCCGGGCTGTGACACCGACTCTCGCTGATCCTCGGCAGGTGCAGCAGACGAGCCGGAGGTCTTCTTACCGGTGTGACCGGACTGATTCCTCCAGCGCTGGGCGTGGGCGTGTCGTGGTTCCATCGTCTGTGATGTTACGGGTTTTGTGGCTTTCGAGCGCGGGACTTGTGGTGTTGATGTCGCATCTGGCGGCGTGGAGGACTGGGATGCCTCGGAATCGGCCGCAGTTTTGGAGGATTCCGCTGAGGGCTTCTCGGCCTCGTCGCCCTGACCGTCGGCGCCATCCGTGGACTGTGGCGGCGCGTCCTCCACGACGTCGAGCGTAGCGGTATCGCCATCCATCTGCGAGGACAGCCGTGAAGGGGCGCTGTTGGACCCAGAGGACGCGGGCACCGGCCGCTTTTCGACTCGTCCCTCGGTCGACGCGGCAGAGCTCGGCGCGGGTGACGTGGACGGTGCGGTATTGCCCGATGCCGGTTCCCTGGTCCCTACGGGGGCGGTCTGTGCCGTCTCCGCGTCTTCCTGAGCCGGGGAAGCGGCGTCCTCCGGGTCCTTGGGGGCGGTCTTGACGGTGCCCTCCTCCACCGGCCCTGCGGAGGGCCTCGAGGGATCCTCCACCGCCGGTCGTGACGTGACCTGAGTGGCTGCCATCGCGGCGTAGGTCTGGGGGTCCATGGGGGTGGCGGAAGCAGCTGCGACGGCCTCGGCGTCGGTGTCTACGATCGCCGGTCCGGCGGAGGCCGCCGACTTCGCCGAGGAGGACGACGACACGGTCGCCGCCTTGGTGGCCTTGACGCTGGTCCGAGGTGCGGCCGCGGTCGCCGTGGCCGAGTCCGGGCGGGAGACGGTGCGGCTGGACGGACCGGCAGTCAGTGCCCGGCCGGCGTGGCGCGCGGGCCGGCCCGGGCGTGCCGGTCGGGGCCGACGGATCGAGGAGGAGACCGGATCCGACGTCGTCGGGTGCGCGGTCCCCCCGGGAGAGCCGACAATGCCGGCCTCGACGGCGCTCTGGGCGCCCGCAGAGGTGGCTTGCTCGGCGTCCTGCGCCGCCTCCTGACCGGTCCGTGCGCGCGTCGAGCTCGGACGGGAGCCGCGTTTCTTGGCCTGCTTGGACTTCGCCGCCCTACCCGCCTTCTTCTCGGCCTTGCGCTCGGCCCTCTCGGAGTGTCGCCGGCGGGAGGTGGACTCGTCCTGCACCTCGGTGGCCTGGGAGGGCGGTGTCGCGGCGGGCTCCTGGCTCGCGGTGCTCTGCTCGCTGGGCGATGAGGAGAAGGACGCGCGCCTGGCGGCGTCCCACGCCTCACCGATGTCCTGGGAGGAGGACTCCTGCGGTGCCTTGGACGTGGTCGCGGCCCGGGGAGCGGTGGAGGCGGGCTCGGTCACAGGACGCCTCTCCGGCTCGGCCGCTGAGGGAGCCGGCCGGTTGGGGCGCTTGGCCCTGCGGGCATTGAGCAACGCCATCCCGGAGAGCTTGTCGTGCCAGCCGCGCCCCTCGGGGTCGGCGGCCGCCGTGCGCATGAGTGCGATGGTGCCCAGGCCGAGCGTGGTGATGCTGACGGCCAGGATGAGATCGGCGTGGAGGAAGGAGCCCAGCGGTGAGGGGGCCTGGTTGCGGGCCCCCAGCATGCGGATCCTGAGCAGTCGCCCTCCCAGGGACCAGCCGGTGGCGGCGATGGTGAGCCAGCGTGCCCCGACGATCACCCCGAAGGCGATGAGCCCACTGGTCAGGACCGGGCGGCCGCTCACCTGCCAGATGGCCGTGGTCAGGCCCCCTACCAGAAGCGAACCGACGACGAGGTCGATGACCCCGGCAACGACACGCGCCCGCACCGGGGCCGGGGGGAGGCGACGATGCGGAGGGGACGGCGTGTGCGCATCCGGCTCGGCCGCTCCGGGGCTTGAACCCCGGGAGACGGCCGGCTCTGCGCCACCGTGGGAAGCGCCGCCGTGCGGATCACCGGGGGCGGCCGACATCATGCCGTACGGACTGACGACGTCACTCTGCGACGCGTCATCGGGCAGGTGGGAGGACGCTGGTGGGTCCGCAGCGGTCGAGGCGCTGCTACGGGCGTCAGCAGTGATCGTCATGACCGCAACCTCCTGGGTCGACGTGACCGCCTCCCGGCGGGGTGGACAAGGGAGCGCGGGGACAAACGGGCCCATACCCGTCCCAGGCGTGAGCGCTCCGCCCCCATGGAGCGGACGATCGCATCCGAGGAGTCCCACAACTCCCCTAGAGCGTACGACGGCGGCTCCCCGGAGCTGAAGACCTGGGTATCAACTGCTCCGGCGAATCGAGGCAGATCGACCTGCGGGAAGTGAGGAGCCAGCTGCGCGGCCGCCTCACGCCGAGTGGCTCCCCACCCCGGGGAGCGCCCCAGATCGCGGGCCCGGTCGAGGATCTCCTCCCAGGCCCCCAGGGCCTTACCGACGCCGGTGCGTGCGCGCCGTCGACTGCGCCGCCAGGCCTTCCAGCCCAGGATGGAGCCCACGATCGTCGCGATCGCCAGGATGGAGCCGCCGACGGCGATGACCGCGGTCGGCAGACCGCCCTTGTCCTTGTCCTGGGGGTCGTCGCGCTGCGGGTCCTCGTAGTTGGGGGGCAGCTGGGCCGGGTCCTCGTTGGGCAGCGGGGGCTGGAGGACGTTGGGCTCGGGGTTGGAGACCTTCTGAGTGGTCTGCTGCTGGGGAACCTGGTCGCGGTCCGGCGTGACGTCGAAGGACACCCAGCCCAGCCCCTCGAAGGGGATCTCCACCCAGGCCTTGACGTCCTCGCCGGTGACGGTCTTGGCGTCGCCGTCGGTGGCCGGGTCGAAGCCCATGACGACGCGGGCCGGGATGTTGAGTGAGCGGCACATGAGCATCATGAGCACCGAGTACTGCTCGTCGTCGCCGATGAGGGAGTCGGCCTCCACCATGGAGGCGATGCGGGCGGCCCCGTGCCCGGGCTGGGAGGGGCTCTTGGTGCCGTCGGAGTAGTAGCTCGTGCGCAGACGCTGCTGGAGCGCCCGGATTTGAGCGATGGGGTTGGACTCGGCCCCGACGATCTCCTTGGCCAGGGAGGCCACCGACGGCGGCACCTGCTCGATCGGTCCCAGTGAGGTCTGTTCCAGGGACGCCTTGTTGAGAGCGGCCTCGGAGGGCGCCGTGTAGGGGGCGACCCGCTCGGTGAGGACGTCGCCCGTGGCCAGGCCACTGGTGGCGACCCCGGTGGAGGAGAACTTGTCGTAGTACATGCCCTCCCGCAGGGCGGACTGACGCGGCCCGGAGGACTCGATGCGGATCGTCTCGGGCATCGTGGGCACCCAGGGGAAGCTGTAGTCCTCGATGGTCAGGGAGGAGGTCTGCTTGCGTCCGTCGAGCCGGTTGGCCGTCAGCTGGGTCTTGTCACCGATGCGCTCGAAGCGCGACTGGCCGTTCTCGTTCTGACCGATGTGGGCCGACAGGCCGTCGTAGGAGTCCAGGGCGGCGATGCGGATACGCCCGCCCGAGGGCAGGTTGGTGGGCTTCATGAGCCGGGTGTGGGCCTTGTCCGTCTCCAGAGTGCGCACCAGGGACAGCGGGCTGGCGTACTCGGTCAGGTCCAGCGGCGGCTGGAACAGGTCGCGCACCACCGTCCGGGAGGCGGGGGCGGTGGGCGTCAGGACCATGGCGGCCAGGGAGGTGACCAGGAGCAGCACGGCGGCGATGACCGTTCCGCGCAGGGCCGCCCGACCGAGGTCCCCGGTGGAGCGGGCGCTCGTGGCGCCCGAGGTCGTGGAGAAGGAGCTCAGGTCCAGAGCCTCGACGACGTGGCTGCGCCGCTGACGAAGGGACCCGCAGGTCCACAGGGCCAGGATCCCGACGACGAACAGGATGCCCAGCGCAGTGGGACGCACGGCCTCCTGTCCGCCCCAGCCGATGCCGACGGCGGGCAGGCAGACGAGGATCAGGCCGGCCAGGACCTCACGACCAGCCAGGATGAGACGGGTCGCCAGCGCTGAGACCACCAGCCCGGTCATCCACGGCAGCACCGTCATGCCGCTGAAGGAGCTCAGCGGCATCGGCACGGTCAGGGCGTCGCGCCAGACGGTGACCGTGGATCCCAGCACGGTCTTGATCGCCGCCATCCCGGAGCCGACGTCGGTCAGCAGCCAGGGGGCCACCAGGACGTGCACCAGCGCCAGGGCAGCCATGCTCGGCAGCACCGACAGGCGCAGGCGCGAGCAGACCAATGAGGTCAGGGCGCCGATGAGCGCGCCGTAGCCGACGGCGAGGCAGCCGACCACGGAGGCGAAGACCGGCAGGAAGGGGACCGCGCCGATGGCGAGGATCCCGGCCATCAGAACCAGCTCGAGGGCGGCGGCCGCCGGTGTGGGCGGCTTGGCGCCGCGCCGGGGAGGCAGGAAGCGGCGGG
>NZ_MSKL01000034.1 GCF_001937665.1 Actinomyces oris
TAGCGCTAGAGTAATGGCGTGGTGAGACAACCGCCGGACTGAGTTCACCGTACGGAGACGTCGAAGGGCTACGCGACTACGGGAAGACCGCGCGAGCGAGCTCATAGATCTGGGCTGGACGGGTGCGGCAGCAACCGCCGACGAGCCGCGCCCCGGCGTCGATCCAGGAGGGAGCCAGCGCCGGGATTCCCATTCCTTCGCCTGCGGACTGCCAGGTCTTGGTCACCGGGTCGTAGAGATCGCCGGCATTGGGATAAGCCACCAGTGGCTTACCGGTAGCCGCACGCAGTACCGGCAGCGCTCGGCCGACGACACCCGGGGCCACGCAGTTGATGCCGACCGCGACCACCGTCTCCTCCTGCGCGGCCCAGGCCGCCGCCTCGGCCAGTGGCGAGCCATCAGCGAGATGGGCACCGTCGGAGCGCACCTGGAAGGAGACCCAGCACTGGGCCTGCGGAGCGAGGCCCTTCACCATGGCGACGAGCGCCTGCGCCTCGTCCAGGCGCGGAAGCGTCTCCAGGGCGAACAGGTCAATCCCCTCCCCCGCCAGCACCTCGATGCGAGGCAGATGAACCTCCTGGAAACGGGGATCCTCGGGGATGTCGATGTCGTAGGCACCGGTGTACTCACTGCCATCAGCCAGATAGGCCCCATAAGGTCCGAGCCCTCCGGCTACGAGCAGCGGCTCCTCGGGGTACTTTTTGCCGAATTGACGGGCCGCCTCCTTGGCCAGACGAGCACCGGCTGCGATGACCTCCCTGGCGCCAGCAGCATTCTCCCCGGACCGGATCAGCGCCGGAAGTGTGGCCTGGTAGGTGTTGGTCGTGATGACGCGGGCTCCGGCGTCCAGATAGTCGGCGTGGACCTCGCGCACGACGTCGGGCGCCGTGGTGAGCGCAAGCGCCGACCACAGCGCGTTGCGGGTGTCGACTCCACGGGCGTCGATCTCGGTTCCCATCGCCCCGTCCAGAACGACCGGGCCGCGCGTCAGCAGATCAGACAACCGGACCGGTTCACCCTCGAAAGATGTGGCGGATACCGAGAACGTTCGCATTGCGACACGGTATCGGATGGCTCGAGGCGGCACCGGTAGCGTCTCAGGCATGGACCCGGTTGCACATCGCCGCGAGCCCGCCGCCTCATCGACGACCTCCCCCATCCCGCCCCCTCAGTCCCAGCGTGGCAGCCCCGACAGTCAGGGACGTGTCACCGCGCTGGAACGCCGCATGAACCGACGTCACCTCATGATGATCAGCTTCGGCGGGGTCATCGGCACGGGACTGTTCCTCTCGACTGGCAACACGATCCACCAAGCCGGCCCCCTGGGAACCGTGCTGGCCTACTCCATCGGCGCCGTCATCGTCTACCTGGTCATGCTGTGCCTGGGAGAGCTGAGCGTTGCGATGCCCTTCACCGGAGCCTTCCATGTCTACGCCCGCCAGTACCTGGGTCCTGCCACGGGCTTCGTCACCGCCATCCTGTACTGGCTCACGTGGACGGTGGCCCTGGGAAGTGAGTTCACCGGCGCGGCCATGATCATGTACGGCTGGTTCCCTGGCGTTCCCGTATGGGTGTGGGCGGCTACCTTCATCGCGCTGGTCCTCGTGCTCAACATGGTCTCCGTCAAGGTCTTCGCCGAGGCGGAGACCGTGCTGTCCGGGATCAAGGTGGCGGCGATCATTGCGTTCATCGCTCTGGGCACGGCCGCAATCGTCGGGCTGCTGCCCTACGAGGGGCACCGCTCGTTCCTGGGGCTGACGAACCTGTACCGGGACGGCCTCTTCCCCAACGGCTTCGGCGCGGTGTTCACCACGATCCTGGCCGTCAACTTCGCTTTCTCCGGCACCGAGCTCATCGGCATCACCGCCGGAGAGGTCGAGGACCCGGGCACCACCATTCCTCGCGCGATCCGGGCGACCCTGGCCCGCCTGGCCATCTTCTTCATCGGCTCGATCATCGTCATCGCAGCACTGATCCCTTGGGAGAAGGCCGGGGTCGAGGAGAGCCCCTTCGTGACGGTCCTGTCCAGAATCGGCGTGCCCTACGCCGGGGACCTCATGAACATGGTCATCCTGGCCGCCATCCTGTCAGCGGCGAACTCAGGGCTCTACGCCTCGACACGCATGCTGTGGTCCTTGGCCAATGAGGGCACCCTGCCCACGGTCCTGGCCCGCACCAACCGCTACGGGGTACCCGCACTGGCAATGGGCCTGTCCATGGTCGGCGGGCTGGCCTCACTGCTGACCTCGGCCTATGCGGCCTCCACGGTCTATCTGGTCCTTGTGTCCGTCTCCGGTCTCGCCGTCGTCCTGGTGTGGGCGGTCATCGCCGCATGCCACCTGTCCTTCCGACGGCGCTGGCTCGCTGAGGACCGCAGCCTTGAGGACCTGCCCTACCGGGCTCCCGGGTATCCGTGGGTCTCAATCGCCGCACTGGGACTGTCGACAGCATCGTGCCTGCTCATCGTCTTCGACCCCGAGCAGCGCGGCGGCCTGGCGATCACCGCCGTCTTCCTCGTGGTCTGCTACGTGGGCTACTGGGGAGCCAACCGCCGCATCAGCCTATGACGCCTGCGGTGAGGCCGAAAAGGTCTTACCGGGTCTCGACGATCTGCTTGCCGAAGGGGAAGCAGGTGACAGGGATGAGCTTGATGTTGGCCACGGCCAGAGGGATTCCGACAATGGTGATGGCCTGCGCCGCGGCGGTGGCGACGTGGCCGATGGCCAGCCAGAGTCCGGCAATGAGGAACCAGATGATGTTGCTGATCCCGCTCATGGCACCGGCCCCGGGAGCCGGAACCACCTCACGCCCGAAGGGCCACAGGACGTAGGCGGCGATACGGAAGGAGGCGACGCCCGCGGGAATCGTGATGATGAGCAGGCAGGCGATCAGCCCGAAGAAGACGTAACCGAGGAACAGCCAGAACCCACCGAAGACGACCCAGATGATGTTAAGCAGCGTGCGCATGGCACCTATCTACCACATCCAGACGCCTCGACGGTCCCACGTCTGCGCGGTCACCAGAAGATGCGCTGGGCGATGGCGTCGGCGAAGTTGTCCAGCGCCTCCGGTGCCGCCCCGAGGTAGAGGCCCGCGTCGATCAGCGAGACCTCCATGAGGTAGAAGCCGCCCTGACCGTCCCCGACGACGTCAACACGGTTGAACAGGAGCTGAATGTCGCGCCCGGAGACCTCCTTGATCAACGTGTGGATGGCCTTGCGCACCCGCTCACCCCAGAGCCACTCCTGCTCACTGGGCTCGCGCGCCGTGACGATCTCCTCGTGGATCTGGTCGGTCGACTTGAAGGACGGGTGGAGCATCGGGGCCTTCTCCACCGCGTGGGACAGCACGCCGTTGAAGTAGACCAGCGAGACCTCACCCTTGCGGTCGACCTCCTCGAGGTAGCGCTGGACCATGACGGTGCGCCCACGGCGCAGGTGGTGCATGGCGTCATTGATCGCCGCGGACCGGGAGGAGGCGTCGGTGGCGGTGTAGCGCCCGGTGCCGCGCCCACCCGAGGAGACGGCCGGCTTGACGACGAAGTCACCATGGGCCGGGAAACGGGTATGAACCTGGTGCTTGGAGTAACCGGCCTCGGGCTCCAGCCACATCGTCGGAATCATGGGAACCCCCCACCCGCTCAGGCGGGTGAGGTAGTGCTTGTCCGAGTTCCAGGTGACGACGTCGGGATGGTTGGCAAGCCTGGGCACCGACCTGGCCCACTGGAGGAACCGGGAGTAGTTGCCCTTGGTGGCGTAGTCACGGACGCTGCGCAGCACGACCGTGCCGGACTGGCTCCAGTCGACGTCGGGGTCGTCCCATACGGCAATCCGCGGCTCGATGCCACGTGCACGCAGGGCATCCGGCAGGCCGCGGTCATCGTCATCAAGGTCAGGGAAGTCGGCGCAGGTCGCCAGCGTCACGATCGGGTCGCTCATGCGGCCCACGCTACCGCGCACGGCACCACGGCGAGAGCCACAGACGTGTGACGCTGAACCGCGCCCGCACCAACGGACATGACTACTTACTGGTCGGAGCAGCCAGCAGGCATCCGTCCACGCCCTCCGACACCCCGACGCCGTCCACGCCTTGCTCAGCCGCCGTGTGCGAGGGTGTCACAATGCCGAGGTGACTTCTGAGACCCGCAAGCCGCGTATGACCTCCGCGCAGCGCTACTGGGCATCCATGGCCGCCATCGTCGTCGCGACCATCCTCGTTGCGGGCCTGCTCGGGGGAACGGTCTCACTGCTCACCGGCGCCCGCGAAGGCCGCAGCAGCATGTGGGGCGGCATGGTGGTCGCACTGGTCATGCTGGCGGGCTGGACCCTCGGCACGCGCGTGCGTGACCGCAAGAAGCTCGACCTCCCCCTGTGGCGCCGCCTCACCGAGGAGCAGGCGGCCACGCTGAAGCAGTACCACCAGTGGTCACGCACCGGCCGCATCGACCGGGACGACGATGGCCCCAAGGGCGCCCCCTCCGGGCGGAGCGGCCGTGACCGAAGCTCACGGACAGGCGGAGGCGCCTCAAGCACGTCACCGTCGAGGATGCGGTCCCCGCGGGGCACGATGTCGAAGCGCGACCGCGCTCGTGCCGCCGACGTGCGCCGCCGCCGACAGGAACGCGAGGGCGGCCCGTCGCACTGAGCGGACTGCCAGGCAGCGCGCAGCAGCTCACCTCTTCGCCACCCCTTGAGACTTGCCGCACAATCGCCTGGTTTCATGGATCCTGACTGGACGAAGCCCTCCTCCATCCGTAAAGTATTCCTCCGTCGCCCAGCGAGCCATGTCGAATGACATCGCTGTGGTGAAAGCACCGCTAGCTCAATTGGCAGAGCAGCTGACTCTTAATCAGCGGGTTCAGGGTTCAAGTCCCTGGCGGTGTACGAATCTTCCTGACCATAGGGAAGGAAGAGCAGGTCACCATTGACCGAGCACCGCTAGCTCAATTGGCAGAGCAGCTGACTCTTAATCAGCGGGTTCAGGGTTCAAGTCCCTGGCGGTGTACCACGAAGGGCACGCGCTTCGCCCGGGATGACCCCGAAAGCACTGCAGCAGGCGCATGACGGCGGTCGATGACAACCGCCTCCGCACTGAGAAGTTCTCAGAATGCCACCGTTTCACCGGTTCTCACGCCCTCGTGACCACAGTATGCGGCGGCGCCGACCAGTCGCCGCACCGGAACTCTTGATCCGCAGCATGCCGGTCCCGCAGGTACGTCCCTGCTCCGATACACGCTGCGCCCCAGGCCCCATCGGGCCGACGACGCTGAAGGAAGATGAGGAGATACGTATGACACACGACATCCACACCATGACCACCCTGTCCGCCCTGGCCGCCGGGACGACAGCCACTGACACCAGAACCGATGATGCGGCCAGCAGGGAGCTCTTCGCAGCACGCGCAGAGCTCGCCTCGCTGGGGGCAACGGCCTCCCCCTCGCGCCTCGAGCGAGCGCTGGAGCGTCTGGAGGCGGCGCAGCAGGCCTCACGGCGAACGCTCGCCCAGGCCGCCTGACCGGGAGGCATCACCCGGAGATGGGGCAGGGGTCCCGTGCGACCGGCGTCCTGAACGTTTGCCAGATCACGAAAGTAAGTCCTCGAATTCACTGCCGCAGGCACCGGAGGCGATGCGAGGATGAGCACATTCGCCCAGGAGCCCGAGGAGGACCCATGACCCAGCTCGTCGCCGGTGACCGAGCCCCGGAATTTGCCCTGCCCGACCAGAACGGCCGCACAGTGACCCTTGACGACCTTCGTTCCATCACGAACAAAGGCGTCATCGTCTACTTCTACCCCAAGGCATGCACTCCGGGATGCACCAAGGAGGCCTGCGACTTCAGGGACTCCTTGGCAGAGCTCAAGGCGGCCGGCTATACCGTCGTCGGCATCTCCCCCGACCCGGCAAGCGCGCAGGCCAAGTTCTCCAACCGCCACGATCTGCCCTTCCCTCTGCTGTCGGACACCGACCACGCCGTCATGGAGGCCTGGGGAGTGTGGGGCGAGAAGAAGAACTACGGCAAGGTCTACACCGGCGTCATCCGCTCGACCGTGGTAGTGGCCCCTGACGGCACTGTGACGCTGGCTCAGTACAATGTCCGAGCGACGGGTCACGTCAAGCGGCTGCGCGCCGCACTCGGCGTGGAGTGATACGAACGCACGGGAGCGGTTGCCACATTCTGCTATCCGGGATGGAAGTCGGTAGAGTGGACGCCGCACAGCGCGAGTGGCGGAATTGGTAGACGCCCCAGGTTTAGGTCCTGGTGCCTTCGGGCGTGAGGGTTCGAGTCCCTTCTCGCGTACAGATTTCAGTTCCCAGCACCAAGAGGGTCTCCCTCCTCTGACAGGAGGCCCTGCCTTCTTCGTCTGCTCCGACACCTGCCCCTTCCGCCGACCTGATCCGAGACATCGATGAAAGAGAACTCCTTCAATCAGGGGCCACCCGCCTTCGACGTCGTGCTGGCGCAGACGATCGCCAGACACTTCCGAGGGGCCACGACCGAGGTCATCGAAGGCGTTCAGACGGTCCGGTTGGGCGAGGGCCTTCCCACGATCGAGTGCTTCATTGACGAGATTCAGGACCACAAGCCGTACGGCGCGTTCATCTTCCTTCAGATCAGTGGAGGCGCCTTCGGGAGCAGACGGGTCCTGGTGACGGCCAGCGGCTACGGCTCCAGTCAGCTGGAGTCGGTTGTCGCCGCCGGATGCAACTGGGCCTGTGCCTTCGGCCCCGTCCTCCTGACCGGAATCGGCCGCCCGGACCTCATCGACTCTGACAATCCCGACGTCGAGCAGTTCGAGGCCACGGTGGGAGGCAGACGCTACCGGGTGACCACCGGCCACCTCGACCGCAGCATGAATATGCCGATTGAGGAGGTGGAGGCCTACCGCCAGCGGCTGGGTGGCCCCGTGCCCTGACCGACCGGATACTCGCCAGCCCCGTGATTCCCGCCACTCGCTCCAATGAGGCAGTGGCACTGGGCTGCTACGCGGCCATCGGCCCCCACTCGATCACCGAGTTCAAGCTCGCCGGCGCCGACTGGCCCGCTGGACGCAGCGTCTTGGACGCGATCCCGCCCGAGCCCGGCGGCCACCGCATGCTCCGGGAGTGGTCGGTGCTCATGCCCTTGGAGCCCGCTCCACCCCTCACCAGGGACGGGCTTCAGCACACCCTCAACCTCATCGCCGCGACCTCGTACGATCCTGGCAGCGAAGCCGGCTGGCTCGGCGGCCGCCACCACGGCATGAGGCTGGGGCCGCCGAGCCTCCCTTCAGGACTCTCGCTGCCGGAGGACCTGCGCTGGTTCCTCAGCACCATCGCGGGCTCGGGCGCCGGCCCCGGCTACGGGCTGGACATCTACCCGGCCGACGACGGAGGCATCCACCTGGCCGACGCCGGCTGCGGCGCCGAGTGGCGCATGAGCCCCTACGACGGCAGCGTCTGGCTGGACTCACGGGCCTGCGACGATGGCTTCACCCGTGTGGCACCGAGCTTTATCTCCTGGTACGAGGCCTGGCTCGATCACGCCATCCGCGGCGGCGGAGCGTTCGCGCAGTGGTCCTACCAGGTCGATGCCGCTTACAAGATGCTTGAGCAGAGCGCCGCCGAGTTCGGCGTCGAGCGCCTCCCCGAGACCGTCACCCGGGTGAAGATCCAGACCCCGACCAAGGCATTCGGCCCCTGCCACTCCTGTCAGCTCGTCTACACCCGGTACGGCGTGCCGGAGTCGGTCTTCGTCACGGCGCCCACCCCGGCGTCCTGAGTCACTCCTCGTGCTGGACGACCTCGAAACCGAGGACCTCCACGCTCATGCCCCGGCGCTTGTCGTCCTCGTGCCCGCCGGCGGGCCGCGCCGCACTCCAGCGCTCGTAGTCCTCGCGCCTGTCCCACCGGGTCACCACGAAGTAGCGGTCCTCTCCGACCAGCGGGCGCAACAGCTCGAAGCCCTGAAAGCCCTGCGAGGCGTCAACGCCTCGCTTCCGTGCGGCGAAGCGCTTCTCGATCTCGGCCTGGGCGCCCTCGGGAAAAGTCAGTGCGGTGATGTTGACATAGGTCATAGGTGTTCTCCTCGGTGTCTACGTCGGCTCCCGGCCGGAAGCAGGTATCGCAACGAACGTTACCGCCTGACCGCCGTCGCGGACTACAGGCATCGAGCATCCCGAGGTACGGAGCCGACCCGAGGCCCGATGGCCGCCGGGTAGCCTGAGCCCATGACAACTGCCCCCTTCGCCCGCAAGGACGGCCGCGCCGTCGACGAGCTGCGCCCCGTGACCATGACCCGCCACTGGCTCGACCACGCCGAGGGATCGGTCCTGGTGACCTTCGGACGCACCCGAGTCCTGTGCGCCGCCTCCTTCACCGAGGGCGTTCCGCGCTGGCGCAAGGGCAGTGGCGAGGGCTGGGTGACCGCCGAGTACGCCATGCTCCCCCGGGCCGGGTCGGAACGCTCCGGCAGGGAGTCCGTGCGGGGCAAAGTCGGAGGCCGCACCCACGAGATCTCCCGCCTCATCGGCCGCAGCCTGCGCGGCATCATCGACGTCGCCGCGCTGGGTGAGAACACGATCGCTCTGGACTGCGATGTGCTGCAGGCCGACGGCGGTACCCGCACCGCGGCGATCACCGGCGCCTACGTGGCCCTGGCAGATGCTGTCGCCTGGGGCACGCAGCACGGCCTCATCAAGGCCCGCCCCGGCAAGCCGGTGCTCTCCGACTCCCTGTCGGCCATCTCGGTGGGAATCATCGACGGCGTTCCCTGCCTCGACCTGCCCTATGAGGAGGACGTGCGAGCCCAGACCGATATGAATGTCGTCCAGACCGGGGACGGCCGCTTCATCGAGGTCCAGGGGACCGCCGAGCACGCCCCCTTTGACCGCTCCGAGCTGGGAGAGCTACTCGACCTGGCCGCCGCCGGCAACAGCCGCCTGGCAGAGCTCCAGCGCCGAGCCCTGGCCGGCCCCAGCGGTGAGCCCTTCACCGTGTCCTCCTCGCAGTCCTCGTCCCAGCCCACGGAGGCCTGAGCCGTGAGTGCCTCGTCAGATGCCGACGGCGCCGCCCCGCTCACGGACCGGGTCCAGGTGCCTGCTGGCGCCCGCCTCGTCCTGGCCACCCACAACGCCGGCAAGCTGGCCGAGCTGAGGCAGATCCTGACCCCGCTCGTACCGGGGCTGGATCCCGGCTCCATCATCTCGGCCGCCTCCCTCAAGGCACCCGAGCCGGTGGAGGACGGCCTGTCCTTCGCTGACAACGCGCTGCTCAAGGCCCGAGCCCTGGCCCGGGCCACGGGCCTGCCCGCGGTCGCCGACGACTCGGGCCTGTGCGTCGACGTCCTGGGCGGCGCGCCGGGGATCTTCTCGGCGCGCTGGAGCGGCCGGCACGGTGACGACGCCGCGAACCTTCAGCTGCTCCTGGACCAGCTGGCCGACGTCGCCGACCCGCATCGCACGGCGCGCTTCACCTGTGCCGCGGTCCTGGTCCAGCCGGCCTCCGGCAGGCAGCCGGAGCGAGTCACCACCATCGAGCGCTCCATGGAGGGGCGCCTGACCGGCTCCCCTCTGGGCGAGGGGGGCTTCGGCTACGACCCGATCTTCGTGCCTGTCCAGGAGGATGAGCCGGACGGTCGGGGCCGCACCACCGCGCAGATGGCGCCTGAGGACAAGCACGCCATCTCCCACCGGGGGCAGGCATTCCGTGCCCTGGCACCGGTCCTGGCCGACGTCCTGGTCGGCTGAGCCCCTAACGCGCTGTCAGTAGTGAGTCACCACAGTGGTGCCGATCTCGGACCACTGCCAGATAGCCTGGGCGTCCGCGACCGGGATGTTGATGCAACCGTGCGAGGACTCGTCCGTCCCGATGCCGAACTCCTTGACCCAGGGGGCGCCGTGGAGGGCGTAGCTGTTGTGCCAGTAGCTCACCCAGGGAACCCCTCGTTCGCAGTAGGGCCACTCGGGAGTGCACCCCATGTCCTGCGTCTGGTAGCGCAGATAGATCTTGTAGGTGCCGGTGATGGTCTCGTGCCCGACACCGCCGTGGTTGATGAGGATCGGCCCATAGACGACCTGCTGGCCCTCATAGGCGGTCAGCGTTGAGTCGGTGAGGTTGACATCGACCCACTTCTCCCCCGCCTTGGCCTGGTAGGCGAAGCGCTCCGGCCCGTTGGGCACCACTCTGCTCTCGGTGGAGTGAGGCACCTCGTTCCAGCTGATCTGCTGGCTGACGCTCCGGCCCTGACCGAGCCCTTGGACAAGCGCTGCCGTCACCGGCTCGACGTTGCCGGCCTTCCTTCCGGACTTGCCCGGGCGGGCGAGCTGGAGCACCGTGCCGGCTGAGTCGACGTCGTTGATGGCGTTGACCGGTTTCCGCTCCGCCTGGGTGCTCAGCGAGGACACCCAGGCCTTGATCTTCTCATGCGAGACCGTCGGCACGATGCGGCCCTCTTTGACGGGGAAGTCGATCCATGAGGCCTTCTGAGCCTTGGAGGCCGTATGCGCTGTGCCGTCGATCGCCACTGAGAGCTCGGCGTCCAACAGCGCGGTTGCCGATTGCGCGACCGAGGCCGCCTCCTGGGCGCTCACCGTGGGATCGGTCCGGCGGATCGATACCGGCGCGGCATGGTCCGCCATCTCTCGTGCGGCGACGTCGAGAGCCGAGTCGAGGTCACTGGGGTCGATGGCGTCGCCTGATTTCCCCGGTGAGGCGGTGAAGCCGCCACTGCCCTCGTTCCAGGTCACTGTCGGCTCGACGACGTGATTGCGCAGCGTGCTGCTCAGCCGAGACACCAACGCGGCACGGGCCTCCTTGTTGATCGTGTACCGCACCGCCACCTCCCGTGTCCCCACGATGCCGTGCAGGTGAGTCGTCAGTGACCCCGCTCCGGACACGGCGGCCTCCACGGTGGCCCGGGCATCGATCTGGACGATCTGGGAGAGCGGAACGGTGGTGGGCGTACCCTCAACGGTCAGCGTCAGTGACGCCGATGCGGCCTTCTGAAGCACGAGCGCGGTCAAGGTCGGCCGGTCCATTCCGGACACGTCCTGCCCCATGAGGATGGTTCCGCGCGGAGCCCGCCCCTCGTGCCTGTGGACGTAGACGACGGACCCGCCCACCGCTCCTCCCAGAAAGAGGGTGACGGCGATCAGGACGCCGACCCACTGATGCGGTCGACGCCGGCTGGAGCAGTGGTGCATGGCGCAAAGGTACGAATAGCCGGGTTGTCATCCCATAAAGGCAGTGCCCTGGTGCCGAGAGGAGTCGGAGCCGCCGGCCGCGTGGCTAGTTCCCGTCCTGCTCCTGCTCGGCGAGGCGACGCGCCACAGGCTTAGGGGTCAGGGAGTCGTGGGCGCGCACGTAGCCGTAGAGCCACCTCCATCCTCCCAGGAACACCAGGAGGAAGGCCCCGGTCATCACCGCCCAGGAGGCCATGGCGGACACGTCGTCGAAAGCCGATGCCACATGGCGTAACGCGATCCAGACCACCCAGCTGGTCCCCACGACGATGAGCCCCTCGGGCAGCGCCATCTCCAGATGATCGGGGTGAGAGCGTCGCAGGAGCCAGGTCACGCCCCAGGCGATGACGAGGGCCGTACCCGCCTGCCACAAGGAGGCGGGTACCTGCCCCAGGCTACGGGTGGAGGCGGCGCCGAACAGGGCCACGAGCGCCACCGCCGCCAGGTCCGCGGGAACCACCAACCACCAGCGTGTCCGTCTGCCACGGGTCCAGGGACAATCCACCCCATCGGGAAGAGCCGGGGTGAAGGAGACCGTTCGCCGTTGGGTGGGGCGATCGTGCCCGTCAGCGCTCACAGCTCCCAGACGGCGTCCGCCGTCGCCGCCTCCAACGGACCGGAGTAGACGGCTGCGGCCTCCTTGAGGGGCACGGCCGGATCCGTCCAGGGCTGGATGTGGGTGAGGACCAGGTGCCCTGCACCGGCCTGGGCTGCGAGCTCACCGGCGCGGCGCCCCGTCATGTGCATGCCGCCCACGGTGTCGCGCCCCTCGACGAAGGCCGCCTCGGCCAGGAGGAGGTCCACTCCCTGAGCCATGTCGCTCATCCCCTGGCAGGAGTCCGTGTCCCCGGTGAAGGCCAGGCTGACCTGCCGGGAGGGGTCCTCCTCACTGGGGCCCTCGATCCGGTAGCCGTAGGCCTCCACGGGGTGAAGCGCCTCGAAGGGGGAGATCACCAGGGGACCCACGCTGTAGGACCTGCCGGGCACGGCGGTGACGAAACCGAACTCCGTGGCGTAGCGCTCACTCGGCGGGACGCCGTCAACCCCCTGGAGGCGCTCCAACAGCTCCGAGGGCCCCAGGCAGGCGACCGGCCCGAGCGCCCCGGTGGGCAGCCAGCGCCGGTAGACGTGCATGCCGACCAGGTCGACCATGTGATCGGCGTGGCAGTGGGAGATTGCAATGGCGTCGAGCTCGGCGGGATCGAGGTGGCGCAGCAGCTGCCCCATCGATCCCGGTCCGAGGTCCAGCACGATCGAGTAGGTGCGAGGCGCGCCGTCGGCGTCGACTCCGTCGGCCTGCACCAGGTAGGAGGAGGCCGAGGACTGGGGACCGGACATGGATCCCGAGCAGCCGATAATCGTGAGTCTCATGCAGATCCTTGATGGGCGGTGGGAGGTGAGGGAGGCTGGGGCAGCTCGGCAGGGGCGCCAGCTGCCTCAGAGGTGAAGGCGACATGCTCAACGGCGGTGACCTCGGGTCCGAGGAACCGCCTGGCCAGGCCGGAGAAGGCCTCCGGGTCGCCGGTGGAGGCGAAGTCATGGCGTGGCTCGGGGGCATCGGGCCCACGCAGAAGGTTCTTTCCGGCCAGTGCCCGGTAGACGTCCTTGGCGGTCTCGTCCGAGGAGGTCACCAGGGCCACGTCCTCCCCCATGACGTAGGAGATCGGCCCCACCAGCAGGGGGTAGTGGGTGCAGCCGAGGATGAGGGTATCCACGTCGGCGGCCTTGATGGGGGCCAGGTACTCCTCGGCGACGTCGAGGACCTCGGGGCCGGTGGTCACCCCCCGCTCGGCCAGCTCGACGAAACGCGGGCACGCCTGTGAGACGAGCTCGACGCCGGGAACGGCCTGAAGCGCGTCGTCATAGGCGCGCGAATCGACCGTCCCACGGGTGGCGATCAGGCCCACCCTGCCGTTGCGGGTCACTCGGGCCGCGGTGCGTGCCGCCGGGTGGATGACCTCGATGACCGGGACGCCCCGCCCCAGGGTGTAGCGCTCACGCGCATCGTGCAGGACGGCCGCCGAAGCGGTGTTGCAGGCGATGACGAGCAGCTTGACCCCGCGGTCCACGAGCTCGTCCATGATGCTCAGAGCCAGGGATCGGACTTCGGCGATGTCTCGAGGACCGTAGGGACTGTTGGCGGTGTCCCCGATGTACAGCACCTGCTCATGGGGCAGCTGGTCGAGGACAGAACGGGCGACGGTGAGGCCACCGACCCCAGAGTCGAACATCCCGATCGGAGCATCATTCACACCGCGAGACTATGCGGGCCCTGTGCCCCCGAACAGCGCGGATACCAGTGATTCCTGCCACCAGGTGACCATGTCGTAGACGAGCGCCGTCCCCCGGTACCACTGCTCGCGATCCGTCTCCTCCTCGGGGGCCTCCTGGAAGGCAACTGCGTGAACGTGCTCGGCGTCCTGAGCCGACTCGATGCCCAGGCGCTGGGCCAGCACGAGCCGGATGTCATTGATCGCCCCCAGCCAGTCGGACTCCTGGCCCGAGGCCACGAGCACCGTTTCCCCGGGGCCCGACGGCGCCCGCAGCTCGGCGGCCAGACGCACCAGGCGGTCGACCTTGTCACCCCGCAGACGCGCACGAGTCAGGCTGCTGACCTCCATCGAGGTGATGGGATCCTCCGAGGCATGCGGAAGCAGGACGGCGATGACGGGGTCCGCGTCCGGTCGACCGGCGTGAACGTGATTGGTCGGCGGATCGAGGTCGAAGTCCAGAGCCTCCAGGACCTCCCGATCCCGCTCGCTCTCCCCCGGGCGTACCGGGTCGGGTCGGGACGACGACGAGGTCTCAGACTCTCCGGTGCCCTCGACGGGAGGAGCATCCGCCTGGAGAAGGGCCCGGACCTCAAGGGCCAGCCTGGCGAGGAGCTCGCGCTCCCAGTCGTCAAGACCGCAGGCCAGCCCCTCGGGGACTCGGCGGAAGGCTCGCATCACCGCCCTCCTGAGGAGTCGTCGGCGGAGGCGTCACCGTCGTCACCCATGGGCTCGATGGTGGCGCGCAGGCCGTAGCCGTGCATCGCCGTGACATCGACCTCCATGCGCTCGCGGGCACCCCGGGAGACCACGGCGCGGCCGGCGGTGTGCACCTGCATCATCCGGGCCTCGGCCACAGGCAGCGAGAAGCCGAAGTAGGAGTGGAACACCCAGGTCACATAGCTCATCGTGTTGATCGGATCGTCGTGGACCACAGTGCACCACAGGCGCTGGGCACGGACACGCGACTCCTCCAGGGTCTCCGGTTCCGCAACGGGCAACGAGGCGCTCATGCCACCAGGGTAGCGGTGAGCCGCGATAGGTTGTGCCCGTGAACAGCTACATGCCCACTGCCGAATCCACCGCCGCCTCCATGGACGTGTCCACGGCCTCGACCTCACTGCTGACCGACATGTACGAGCTCACGATGCTGCAGGGAGCACTGGCATCGGGGGCCGCCTCACGGCGCAGCGTCTTCGAGCTCTTCGGCCGCAGGCTCCCCGGGTCGCGCCGCTTCGGTGTCGTCGCGGGCACCGGCCGACTGCTGGACGCCATCGCGGCCTTCACATTCACCCCCTCCCAGATCGATTTCCTGCACCGCACCGGGGTCGTCAACGACGAGACCCTGGACTTCCTGCGCGGCTACCGCTTCACCGGGACGATCCGCGGCTACGCCGAGGGCGAGTGCTACTTCGCCGGTTCCCCACTGCTGACCGTGGAGGGCACATTCGCCGAGGCCTGCATCCTGGAGACCCTCGCCCTGTCGATCTACAACTACGACTGCGCCGTCGCTGCAGCCGCCTCCCGTATGACCATCGCCGCCCACGGGCGCCCCTGCGTGGACTTCGGGGCGCGCCGAGCCCATGAGCAGGCGGCCGTCGCCGCGGCCAGGGCCTCGGTCGTCGGCGGTTTCGTGGGAACGAGCAACCTGGAGGCGGGGCTCCTCTACGGCATCCCCACGGTGGGGACCTCGGCGCACTCCTTCACCCTCCTGCACGACACGGAGGAGGATGCCTTCGCCGCGCAGGTGGCCAGTCTTGGACCGAGCACCACGATCCTGGTGGACACCTATGACATCGCCACCGGCGTGGAGCGGGCGGTCAAGGCGGCCCGCGCCGCCGGTGGCGAGCTCGGGGCGGTACGCCTCGACTCCGGCGACCTGGTGGCCGAGGCGTTCAAGGTGCGCGCCCAGCTCGACGCCCTGGGTGCGACGTCGACGAGGATCACCGTCACCAACGACCTCGACGAGCACGCCATCGCGGCACTGGGGGCGGCCCCCGTGGACTCCTACGGCGTGGGCACGAAGCTCGTCACGGGCTCGGGGCGCCCGACCGCGGCGCTCGTCTACAAGCTGGTGGAGCGCGAGGGTGCCGATGGCACTATGGAGGAGGTCGCCAAGTTCTCCTCTGGCGGCAAGTCCACTGTGGGTGGTCGCAAGTGGGCCGGCCGCATCCTCACCTCCGAGGGCACAGCCGCCGAGGAACTGGTGGTCTCCTCCAGCTCGCAGGACCAGGGACTGTCGGCGTTGAGCCAGGCCGGCGCCCGGCCGCTTCAGGTGCTCCTGGTCGATGAGGGCCGGATCATCGAGGAGCACCGCGGCAAGGAGGCCTTGAACGCGGCGGCGGAGCGGCACCGGGCTTCCCGCGTCGAGCTCCCCTATGACGCCTGGCGTCTGAGTGACGGTGAGTCGGCACTGCCGACCCGCCACGTCGACCTCGACGGGCGAGGCGCCACCCGACGCTGACCGGCGGCAGAGACGCCTCCGGCCCCTGGTCAGCGCTGCTTGTCAGCGCTTGCCGACGAACCAGCGCCGCAGGGTCTGGATGCGCTTCTCGATCTCCTCGGTGGAGGCCGCCGCGACCTCCGGTCCCCCGCACACGCGCCTGAGCTCATTGTGGACGACGCCGTGGGGCTGGCTCGACCGGCGGGCCCACGCGGCCACCAGCTGGGAGAGCTCCTTACGGGCCGCTGCCCGGCGCCGGGCGTCGTCGACGCCTGAGTTCTTCCGCCTCTGCGCCTCGGCTGCGGCCTGCTTCTTCTGGGAGGCGATCTGCTTGTCCTGGCGCTGGCGCAGCAGGGCGGTCACCTGCTCGGGCTCCAGCAGGCCCGGCAGTCCCAAGTACTCCTGCTCCTCGATGCTGCCCACCATGGCGCCGGTGCCGAACTCGCCGCCGTCGAAGAGCACGCGGTCGAACTCGGCCTGGCTGTCCATGGCCTCGAAGCCGGGCAGCAGCTCGGCCGAGGCGTTCTCAGTCCTGTTGGCCTCTGCGAGCAGCCGGTCCTCGGGGCTGAACAGGGAGTCCTCCTGCGCCGCCGCGTCGGGTCGGCTCAGGACGTGGTCGCGGGCCACCTCCATCTCCCCGGCCAGGGCCAGCAGGGGCGTGACCGACGGGAGGAACACCGAGGCGGTCTCCCCCCGGGCCCGCGAGCGCACGAAGCGCCCCACCGCCTGGGCGAAGAAGAGCGGGGTGGAGGTGGAGGTGGCGTAGACGCCCACGGCCAGGCGGGGCACATCCACCCCTTCGGAGACCATGCGCACGGCCACCAGCCAGCGGTCCGTGGAGGCGGAGAAGGCCTCGATGCGGCTGGAGGCGCCGTTGTCGTCGGAGAGGACCACGGTGGGGGCCTCGCCGGTGATGGCGCGCAGCTGCTTGGCGTAGGCGCGTGCCTTGGCCTGGTCGGAGGCGATGACGAGGGCCCCGGCGTCGGGGACCTGGCGGCGCACCTCGGTCAGGCGCTGGTCGGCGGCGGCCAGGACAGCGGGGATCCACTCCCCCGCCGGGTCGAGCGCGGTGCGCCAGGCCTGGGACTCCAGGTCCTTGGTGAGGGGCTCGCCCAGGCGCGCCGCGACCTCATCGCCGGCCTTGGTGCGCCACCGCATCTGCCCCGAGTAGGACATGAACATCACTGGGCGCACGACTCCGTCGCGCAGCGCGTCGGAGTAGCCGTAGGAGTAGTCCGCCTGGGAGCGCTTCGCCCCGGAGGCGTCCTCCTTGTACCGCACGAACGGGATCGGGGAGGTGTCGGAGCGGAAGGGCGTTCCGGTCAGGGCCAGTCGTCTCCGTGCCGGGGTGAAGGCCTCACGGATCGCGTCGCCCCAGCTCAGGGCGTCTCCCCCGTGGTGGATCTCGTCGAGGATGACCAGGGTGCGGGCCTGGTCTGTGCGGGCACGGTGCAGGTTGGCGTTGGCGGCCACCTGGGCGTAGGTCAGGGCGACGCCGTCGAAGCGCGAGCCGAGTGCTCCTTGGGAGTTGGAGTAGGAGGGGTCGATATGGATGCCGACCCTGGCGGCGGCCTCGGCCCACTGGTACTTGAGGTGCTCGGTGGGGCAGACGATCGTCACCTTGTGGACGTCCCCGGAGCTGAGCAGCTCGGTAGCCACTCGCAGCGCGAAGGTCGTCTTACCGGCCCCGGGAGTGGCCACCGCCAGGAAGTCCTGAGGCATCGTCTCCAGGTACTGGCCCAGTGCGGCGGCCTGCCAGGCTCGCAGCGAACCGGCTGTCCCCCAGGCGGCGCGGCGCGGGTAGGCCGGGGAGAGGTTCTGGGCCGCCGACGTCGAGGCTCGTGTCGGGGTGGAGTGGATCGCCTGGCCGCCGCGGGCGGCGTTCACCGACCGCCTCGCCCGAACGGGAAGCGGGGGAAGCGTGGCCCCTTGCCGTCGCCGGAGCCCTCCCCGCCGCGCATCTCCTCGTAGATGGACTTGCAGGTGGGGCACACCGGGTACTTCGACGGGTCGCGCCCGGGCGTCCACACCTTGCCGCACAGGGCGACAACGGGACGCCCGGTGACAGCGGCCGCGGCGATCTTGTCCTTGCGGACGTAGTGGGCGAAGCGGTCGGCGTCGCCGTCGTCGGTCGACTGGAGCTCCTCGCGTTCCAGGACAGCCGTACCGACGCCCTGGGTGGGCTCGGCGGCCGGGTCGGTCGGGGCTCCGGGCGATCCGGGATCGGCACTGGCGAGGACGTCTGTCATGCCGCCCAGTGTAGGTCGGACAGTGCTCACCGGCAGTGGCCCGCCCCGCCCCTGTGGGCAGGCTCTCGCCTGAGGAGAGCCCGACGCCCTCGTCAGTGCTTCGATGTGAGCCGGCTGGCGGCCGCGGGATCGACCAGCACGAGGGCGTCGTCGTGGCGCTGCATGACGGTCGCCGGCCACTGGGGGCTCACCTCGCCCTCGACGAGCTGGGCGATGGCTTCGGCCTTGCCCTCGCCGGTGGCGATGAGGACCAGCTTGCGGGCCTCCATGATGGTGGCCAGCCCCTGGGTGATGCACTGGGTGGGCACGGCGTCGACGTCACCGTCGAAGAAACGGGCGTTGTCCCGGCGGGTCTGCTCATGGAGCTCACCGAGGTGCGTGCGCGAGTCGAGGGCGCCTCCGGGCTCGTTGAATCCGATGTGCCCGTCGGAGCCGATGCCGAGGATCTGCAGGTCGCAGTATCCGGCCGCAGCCATCTGCGCCTCGTAGTCCCGGCAGGCGGCCTCGAGGTCCTCGCTCAGCGCATCCGGGCCGTGGAGGGCTCCGGGGCGCATATCGACGCGCGAGCGCAGATTGGTCTCCATGAAGGTGGCGTAGCGCTCCGGGTGCCCAGCGGGCAGGCCGACGTACTCGTCGAGCATGAATCCGGTGACCTCCGCGAAGCTGAGGCGTCCGGCGGAGCAGCGAGCGGTGAGCTCGTCGTACAGAGGCAGGGGCGAGGAGCCTGTGGCGGTCCCCAGCACGGCTGCCGGTTTGTCCTTGAGCAGCGCCTCGATCTCGTCGGCCGCCCGCTGCGCGATCGCCTGCGCGGAATCCAGAATGACAAGCTGCACGATGATGTCCTCTCTGACATAACGACTGGGTGCACTGAGTGTACTGATCTCTGAGAGCCGCTACATGCTTGAGCGACTTTAGAGCAATCCTACCCCGACTCGTCAGAATCAATCACTCTGTGTTGATGTGACCAGCGCGATCACACCGGCTGGGAGTGTCCCGGCCAGCTGCGGATCGTGGTGAGAACCTGAGGTCCTCGCTGGTCCAGCATCCGACCACCGAAGACGACTCCGCCCCACAGCAGCAGACCGCACCACACGATCCCCGCGACGAGCGCCACCCACCCCCACAGCGGCATCCCCTGGACGACACCGTAGACCGCCGCCCCCAGGACCGGGGAGCACACGGCGAGGAGAAGCAGGATCGCCGCCATCTGAATGAGCGCGGCCAGGAGGGCCGTCCCCGAGGTCCGCGAGCGCATGGGGCTGTCCCCGGGGGCGAGCGTCTCGTAGGGCAGCAGGACACTGGCGAGGCAGGACCAGGCCAGTGCGCAGCCGTAGAGGGCCAGGCAGGCGCCGGTGACGGCGGGGAGCGCTTCCCATCGTCCTGTCCACGCGACCATGAGCAGATCGATGACGACCAGCGCAGGAACCTGCCAGACGGCCGCCCCGACCACCCGCCCCAGACGGTCGTGGGCCCCACGGATCCCGGCGCTGATATGACTCCACAGGGCGGTGGAGTCCATACCGAGGTCGTCATGGAGCGCCCACCCCATGAAGACGGCCAGGGCGGGTGCCATGAACAGCAGCGCGGCCGGTGCCTGCCCGAAGGCGAGACTGGCTTCCACCGGCTGGCCGTTGGCACTGGCGGCGAATCGGTTGGAGTTGAGAGCAGGAGTCATCACAAGCGCAACGGGAAAGATCAGGACGGACAGGAACTGAACCAGGTACCTGGGATCAGTGCGCCAGTAGCGCAGGCTGCGGGCCGCCACAGCGGCGGCGGGCGCGGGCAGGGCCGCGCTGAGCCTGCGGGCCCACGGCAGTACGTCAGGCAGGCCCTGATGCTGTGCGTCGGAGCCCGCACCGCCGGCGGCATAGGCCCGCATCCGGGAGTGCGACGTACCAGGAGAGCTCATCACCTTGTTCACCACGCGCTGCCACAGAGGCAGCAGGCACACGGGAAGGATCCACGCGCCGATCGCCAGCGCCAGCGCCGGCAGCACGGACCCGGTGGCCATGAGACCGGGCGCGGCGAAGGCCCACCCGAAGGGGCTCAGGCCCATGGCCTGGGCGAGGCCCCTGAGCCGTTCAAGAAAGTCGGCGGGATCGTCCCCGAGGAAGCGGGGAATCAGATTCGGTGCCTGCGTTACCACGATGAAGGCGACGAAGGCGATGATCGCCGTCGTTTCACGTCCGCGGCGTGAGGAGGAGATGCCTGCGGCCGTCACAATGATCCGGGACAGCAGGACACAGGTGGCCAGGGCTGCCGGAGCGCACAGCAGCGCCAGGAGCGCAGCCGGGACCTGGCCCGCCAGCAGCCAGGTGAGGACCGGAATGAGGCAGACAGCAGCCGTCAGGCAGCCGGGGATCCCAACGGCTCCGGCGGCCAGCAGGCCGAGCGCCAGCCCTCTTGACGGAGCGGTCCAGGCCGCCATGGCACGGGGGTCCAGGGTGGAATCGACCCCGGTGACGAGCAGCGGCACTACGGCCCAGCCGGCCACCAGCAGCGCCCCGAGAGACCCGAGAACCAGCATGATGTCTTCGGGGGCGGCCTGCAGCCCCAGCCCGACGGCGCCGGTCAGCACCATGCCGAGCGTCCCCAGCCCGTAAAGGGCCCCGAGCACGGTTCCGATGATGGCCCAGGTGTTCTTGGTCAGGGCGTTGAAGGTCAGGCGCCACTTCAGCTTGACGAGGGTCGCAACCACGACAGTCCCTCCGTTCGCACCTGGCCCCCCACCAGCTCGGTGAAGCGGCGCTCGAGGTCCCCACCGGCCGCAACCTGCTCAGTCGTCCCCGCAGCGACGACCCGGCCGGCATTGATGATGGCCACGTGGTCGCACAGGCGCTGCACGGTGGCCATGACGTGGCTGGAGATGACCACGGTGCCGCCGCCGGCGGCGTAGTCGCGCAGAATCGCCTGGATCGTCTGGGCCGAGATCGGGTCGACGGCCTCGAAGGGCTCATCCAGGACCAGGATGGAGGGCGAGTGCACCATGGCGCAGGCCAGGTGGATCTTCTTGCGCATGCCCGCCGAGTAATCGGCGACCAGTGTTGTCCCGGCGTCCCACAGCCCCAGCACCTTGACCAGCTCAGTGGCCCGAGGCACCACGACATCCCGATCGAGCCCGCGCAGCAGACCGGAGTAGGTGACGAGCTCCAGACCGTTGAGACGATCAAAGGTGCGCAGCCCGTCGGGCAGGACTCCCAGAAGGGTCTTGGCCCGCTGCGGCTGCGCCCACACGTCAACACCATGAACCAGCACCCGACCGGCATCGGGGCGCAGCAGGCCGGTGGCCATCGACAGGCTGGTCGTCTTGCCCGCCCCGTTGGGGCCGACGATGCCGTAGAAGCTGGATACGGGGATGTCGAGACTCAGCCGATCC
Organism: Actinomyces oris; assembly: GCF_001937665.1. GTDB lineage: Bacteria > Actinomycetota > Actinomycetes > Actinomycetales > Actinomycetaceae > Actinomyces > Actinomyces stomatis. Next base: position 21,558 of record NZ_MSKL01000034.1, read on the forward strand.
ACCGCAACTTTGCGATCGAAGGCCTTGATCAGTCCCATCATCTGAAGTGCTGGAACGGAGGCGGGACCAGGGGACGCCCCGGCCAGTGCGGCAACCGCCCCTGTGCCGTCGGGCGCATTCACCTCGAATGTGGAAGCAGACATGTTTCCACTGTAAAAGCCTCCTCCTATTCAGCACTCCACCGGAAGGAGGAGATCACCGATCCTGACATCCTCCCGGAGAACCGCGCCGGGCATCATCAGTGGCAGAGCGGCCGACTCGGGCGTCCGACGCCAGAAGGGACGGAAAGCGCAATGACGTGGATTGGGGACGGCACGGGAGCTGCAGACACGATTCCGGCCCGTTGCCGCACCTCGACGGGGCGGCAACGGGCCGGAATCAGGACGTCAGGGGCACGGCCCCACGTATCACTCGGCGACAGCCTTCTTCAGCGAGGAGCCGACAGTGACCTTGACACCGTAGCCGGCGGGGATCTGAATCTCCTCACCGGTACGGGGGTTGCGGCCAGTGCGTGCGGCACGCTCGACGCGCTCGATACCCATGAGGCCGGTGATCTTCACGGCCTCACCCTTGGCGACGTTCTCAACGAGGACATCCTGGAAGGCTCCCAGGAAGGCGTCGGCGTCGGTCTTGGTCAGGCCAGCCTTCTCGGCGATGGCGGCGATGAGCTCGGTGCGGTTGACGGACATGTCTTCCCTCTCGATCGTGGACGGACACCCTTGTGTGGTGCCACTTCTGGCAACGCTACGCATAAAACCTTGGGTTTGTCAGGTCAGACCGGAGTGTCGCGCTGGGTAGCGAGTAACAATTCGCACATTTACGCCACAGCAGTCACATCTGTCACATGCGGAGCAAGTCGCGGAACGACGCCGTTTCCTCCCGCCCTTCCGCTCAGCCCTTCCACAGGGCGCCGGGCAGCGCCCTTGCGAACCACGAGGTGATGGTCGTCGGGTGGGTGATGGCGGTCCCCACGACGACGGCGAAGGCGCCGTGCTCCATGGCGGCGGCCGCCTGCGCGGGAGTGTGGACCCGCCCCTCGACCACCAGCGGGATCTCCGCGATACCTGCGACCTGGTCGACGAGCTCGAGGTCGGGCCCGTCGGTCTTGGGACGCTCCCCGGTATAGCCGGCCAGGGTGGTCCCCAGGATGTCAACTCCTGCGTCCTGTGCGGCCTTGGCGTCATCCAGGGACCCGCAGTCGGCCATGATGAGGACCTCGGGGCGGGCCTGCCGGAGGCCCTCGACGGTCTGGGCCAGGCTCAGCCCGTCGGGGCGGGGGCGCCGTGTGCCGTCCAGCGCCACGATCTGGCTGCCGGTGGCGGCCACAGCGATGGCGTGGGTGAGGGTCGGGGTGATGAAGACGCCGTCGTGTCCGTCCTTCCACAGACCGATGACGGGGACGTCGACGTGCTGGCAGATGAGGGCCAGGTCCGCCAGCCCTTGTGCGCGGATGCCAACGGCACCCCCGACGACGCAGGCCTGAGCCACCTGGTCCATGGTGCGGGGGTCGCGCATGGGCTCGCCCGGGTAGGCCTGGGCGGAGGCGATGAGACCTCCCTTGAGGCGTTCCAGGACGGGGCGGTTCCCCGCCGTGGTGGCCTGCGCCTGCGTCGACGACTGTGAAGGTGACTGCTCGGTCATAGGTGTGTCCTGTCTGATGGCGCCGGAGCCCAGCGGCTACGGGCGGTGGTTGTCGTTGCTGCTGGCCAGGGCTAGGGCACCGCGAGCCGCACCGACGATCGGCGCGGTGGTCCCCAAGGTGGCGGGAAGGATCTTGATGGGGGCCAGGGGGGCGATGATCTCTGCGGCGAAGCTCTGTCGCAGGGGCTCCCACCACAGGTCGCCGGCGCGGGCCAGGCCACCGGAGACGACGACGATGTCCGGGTCGATCACGGTGACCAGGCCGGCCAGAGCCTTGCCCAGGCAGACCGCCGAGTCGCGGTAGACCTCTGCCGCGATGCCGTCCCCCGCAGCGGCGCGCTCCTCGACCCCGCGGGCGTCGGGGACGTCGGCGTCTCCACCCTTGGCCAGGTAGCGGCGGTGGATCTGCGGCCCTGCGGTGATGCCCTCCAGGTGCCCCGTCCTGCCGCAGGTGCAGGGCTCCCCCTGGGCCCCGGGAACGGGGACGTGGCCGATCTCTCCGGCCACGTGATGGGCGCCTCTGCGGGTCCGCCCCTCGAGGACGAGGGCGCCTCCGACACCGGTGCCCACCGCCACCATGAGAACGACCTCGGCCCCGGAACCGGCGCCGAGCCAGGCCTCTCCGGCGGCGTAGGCGTCGACGTCGTTCTCGACGTGGATCGGCAGCTCACCCAGCCCCTGGGCGGCGAGCCGTTCCTGAACACCGGCGGCGACCTGTGTACCGGCCCACCCGGTGATGGCGTCAGTGGACGCCAGAATGGTCCCACGCTCGACGTCGACGACGCCGGCGGTGCCGATCCCGACCGCCGCGATCGGCGCGGCCTTGCCGGGTTCCTGGTGCGTCCCCGCCTCGACGACCTTCTTGATCAGGCCGCTGATGGCGTCGAGCATGGCGGCGGGACCGTCGTGAGCCGGGGTCGGGCAGGAGCTCACCGGTCCTTGCAGGGCTCCGCCGGCATCGACCAGTGCGGCGGCCATCTTGGTGCCGCCCAGGTCGAGTCCGACGACAAGCGGAGGCCGGCCGGACGGCGATGGTGATGGAGTGAGGGGGGTGGATGGGAGGACATCCTGGCTCATGACGCTCTCCGACGGGACGTTGGGCGCTGGCGCGCCGGGTTGGAAGAAGTGGGAAGGGATGAGGGGCGGCCGCAGGAGGCCGCGTGGAACGAGGCTTGAGGCCTCGGTGCTGCCATGGCGGCTGCATGCCCGCACCGACCGACGTCGCGGCCGCCGGGCATGCAGCCGTCGGGGCGTCAGATGAGGCCCTGGGCCTTGACGATCTCCAGGACCCGGTCCTTGGTCTCACCCTCGAGCGCCTTGACGGGAAAGGCCATCTCGTTGGTGGCGATGATTCCAATCGCTTCCATGGCGGTCTTGAAGGCGCCGATACCGGTCGCGTCGGCTGAGCGCCCCTGGGGCACGAAGACGATCTCGAAGCCGGCGCAGACCTCGTCCTGAAGGCGGCGCACCTCGTCCCACGCGCCCTCGCGGGACGCCTTCCACATCTCGGCGTAGCGGACCGGGTCCACGTTGCCGTATCCGGGGACGAGGCCGTCGGCGCCCAGCAGGAGCATGCCGTCGACGACGCACTCGTGGCCGGTCAGAAGGGCCAGGGGGTGGCCCGCGGCCTCATTGGCGGCGACCAGCCTGCGGAAGGCCACGTCGTTGCCGGAGGAGTCCTTGACGCCGGCCAGGACGCCCTCCTTGCCCAGCTCGACGAGCAGGTCGCAACCGAGCTTGGCGCCGCCAAGACGCACGGGAACGTCGTAGGCGAAGACGGGGACCTCAATGGCCGCGGCGATGGCGCGGAAGTGAGCCTTGATCTCCTCGGCGTCGTTGAGCGCGTAGAAGGGGCAGGTGGCCACGATCGCCTCGGCGCCGAGGGCGGCCGCCCGCCGGGCCTGGTCGATGACCCGGTGGGCGGTGGTGTCAATGGCACCGGCGAGCACCGGGACGCGCCCCGCCGCAGTCTTGACGACTCGCTCGATGACGGCGTCGCGCTGGGCGTCGGTGAGATAGGCGACCTCCCCGGAGGACCCCAGGGCGAACAGGCCATTGACGCCGCCGGCGATGAGGTGCTCAACAACCTTGTCCAGGCTGTCGAAGTCAACCTCGCCCTCGGCGGTGAAAGGGGTGACGACCGGCGGGATGACGCCGGTGAAACGGTTGTCCATGTGGTGACTCTCTTCATTGAAAGGATATCGGACGTCTGACATCTGACGTCACGAGGTATTGTTGCAGATGCTCCCGGTTGGCGCCACCCCGGTGCCTGTGAGCGTGCGATCACTCACGTCACAGGCACCGGAGCGACAGGAGGCGGACCGGGGACCGGCTCCGGGAGGCGCTACTTGACGGAGCCCTCCGAGAGCCCTCCTGAGATGTGCTTCTGAATGACCATGAAGAACACGACCGATGGGACGATCACGATCACCGAAGCAGCCATCATGGCTCCCCAGTCAAGAACCTCCGACCCCTGGAGAGAGTAGAGGCCGACTGCGACGGGCATCCTGTCCGACTCGGTGATGAACAGGAGCGCGTAGAGGAACTCGTTGAAGGTATTGATGAAGGTGTAGACGGCAGTGGCCACGATCCCCGGAAGGATGATGGGGACCGAGATCTGCCAGAACACCCGGAACCGACTGGCACCGTCCACGGCGGCCGCCTCCTCCACCCCGACAGGGACCGTCTGGAAGAAGCCGATGAGCATCCAGATCGCATAGGGGATCGAGAACGAGAGGTAGGCGATGATCAGCCCGAAGTAGCTGTTCATGAGGCCGAGCTTCACCATGGTGATGGTGTACGGGATGGCGAGCAGGATCGGCGGGAACATGTAGGTGCCGATGAGAAGCTTGGTCAGCTGCTTGCCAACACGGGGGAAGAATCGCACGATCCCATAGGCACCCAGCAACGAGACCAGGACGGCGATGACAGTCGAGCAGCCCGCTATCAGCAGCGAGTTCTTGAGATTCGTCAAGAACCCGATCTCCTCAATCACCTTGCGGTAGTGCTCGAGCGTCGGCGAGGTCGAGAACAGCTGCAACGGATTCTGTGCAAGCTCATGAGAGGTCTTGAAGGATGAGGAGACCACCCACACGAGCGGGAACACTGCAACAAAAGCAGCCACGATGAGAATGAGGTAAACGCACACCGTACCCCACGGACCACGACCAGCACGTCGCATGATTTAGCCCCTTTCCTTTTCCCAGCGGTTGAGCATCCTGAAGGCACCAAAGGCCAGCACCAGCAGGAAGAGGAGCAGCAGGATCGTCACAGTGGAGGCGACCCCGAGCTGCCGCAGATTCCAACCCTCCTGGTAGGCGAAGATAGGTAGCGTCGTCGTCCTCTCCCCCGGACCTCCGCCCGTCAGGAGGAAGAGCATGTCAAAGTTGTTGAAGACCCAGATGGTGCGCAGGATGACCAGCAGGCCGATGACCTCTCGAATATGGGTCAACGTAATGAACCTGAACCTCTGCCATCCAGAGGCACCATCCACCATTGCCGCCTCATACTGCTCCTGGGGGATGGTCTTCAGAGCAGAGAGGATGTTCACCATGAACATCGGAGCGCCGAACCAGATATTGATGAGCAAGGCCACCCAGAAGGTCGTCGAGGGATTGCCCAGCAATGCCATGTTCTTATCACTGAGACCAAGAGTGGTCACAAGATTGGGCAAGAACCCGTATACGTCATTGAGGATCCACTTCCAGGCGAATGCGGTGATGATCGCCGGGAACGCCCAGGGAACAATGAGGAGCGTACGGAACAGTCCCGATCCCCGAGGCACCCGGTCCAGCGCCAGCGCCAGCACCAATCCCACAGCAAGTTGGCCGATAATCGACGCCGCTGTCCACTTGATCGACACCCCGAACGCATTCCAGAAGCTGGAGGATGCGAGGAGGTCGGTGTAGTTGGATATACCCACCACATGATAGCTGTGGCGCAAGAGGTGCTTGTCAGTGAAGGAGTACCAGATGCTTGAGAAGACCGGGTATATCAGCAGAGCAAGAACAATGAATATTGACGGCGCCACAAAGACGACGCCCGTCCAGTTCATTCGCTTCATTCGAGTCATGAGCTCACCTTTCGGACTGGGCGGCGAGGAGATGCCCCTCCCACCGCATCGCCGAGTCACTTGATACTGGCCCCGGCGGCCTTGAACGCGTCGTTGAGCTTCTTCTCGCAGTCCTTGGCGGCGGTCTCGATATCGGTCTTGTCGATGATGATCGAGTGGTACATCTTCTCGATCAGCCCCTGGCTGGTGAGGACTCCTGCCTGAGCGAGTGGGCCCTTCTCCATACCGATGGCACTGCCGACGCCGACCTGGTCCTGGATCACCTTGATGGAGTCGGAGTACTTCTTGATGGTCTCGTTGCCCACGTAGCTCGGATCCTTCGAGATGTCGTTGAGGACCGGCAGCATGCCGCCGGGGACCGAGTGCAGGAACTCGATGTACTTGTCCTTGGTGAACAGGAACTCCAGGAAGGCCTTGGCCTCCCGCTTGACCTTGGATGCCTCCCACACCACCAGGGGCACGTTGGACACCTCGGCCGGGTAGTTCGCCGGGTCGGAGGCCTTCATGCGGGGAAGAGGCGCCGCGGCAATGGAGTCGACCAGGTTGGGGCTGTCCTTCGCCACTCCGGAGATGTGGAACCCGGAGTTGAAGTCGAAGGCGGTCTTGCCCTGGTAGAAGAGCGTTGCCTGGTCAAGGACCGCGTAATCCAGGGATCCCTCCGGGGAGACCGACTTGTACAGGTCGGTCCAGTACTTGATACCGCTCAGGGCCGCCTCGGAGGTGAGGTTGGCCGTCCCGTCGTCCTTGAGCAGCCTCTGGCCTGCGGAGCGGACGTAGAAGTTGAGGTAGCGAGCCCCCAGCATGTCCCCCGTTCCCAGGGGCACGGAGAGACCGTAGAGGCTATCGGACTTTCCGACGGCCTTGGCCGCCTTGGCCAGCTCCTCCCAGGTCGTCGGGACCGACAGGCCCTTGGAGCTCAGCACGTCCTTGCGGTACCACATCACCTGGGCGTGCGAGTAGATGGGCACGGAGTAGGACTTTCCGTCCGACTGCCCCTCGGCCAGTGCCGGCTTGGGGAACCGGTCACGACCGATGGAGTCGATGACCTTGTCCAGCGGCACCAGCGCCTCGGAGTTGATCATCTCCACAACGTTGTTGGGCAGTGCCGTGGAGATATCCGGCACCTGCCCTGCGGTCAGTCCGGTGGTCCACTTCGTGTTGAACTCCGACCAGGAGAACTGCTCGATCTTGACGGTGACGTCGGGATTCTTCTTGTGGAACTCCTCGGCCATCTTCTTCATCCAGTCTGCACGAGGCCCCTGGGTGAAGGAGGACCACATCGTGACCGTGCCACGCAGGGGGCCGGTCCCCTCGTCGTCGGCGGAGTCCTTGCCGCCGCATGCGGCCAGCGCACCGCACATGCCGATGCCTCCCAGAACCATGAAGCCGCGACGACTGAGTGCGGAGGCCGAGTGAGACGAAACTGAGGTGGAGGGAGTCATGACAGTTCTCCTTTGAACGGGAAATGACGGGTGGGTGGTGGAGTGAGGTGTGGCTGACGGATGATTCATCGTCATGAGAGTGAGTCCTGCTCCTCTGCTTGACGGGGGGCGACGGTCTCAATGCCGTCGGAGAACCAGCTCAGGGGCAGACGCGAGAAGTACAGACCCTGGCACTCGTTCTCCCAGAGGATCCCGATCCTGCCGTCGGGTAGGACGCACATGCACTGGTAGACGTAGTGACCGGGGTTGAAGGTCCGCGAGTGCTTCCATGTGCGTCCGCCGTCGAGGCTGAGTCGGATGACGCCGCAGCCACGGAACGGGAGCATGAGCGAGGCGTTGGCGAAGACGATGCGGTCCTCCCCCTCGGGGGCGGGAAGGCTGATCGCATTGGGCTGGCACCAGATCTCGGGAAGCTCCTCATCGAAGCGGATCGGCCCCCAGGTCTGTCCGGCGTCGTGGGACTCGCTGACGGCGACCCGCCCACGAGGATGCTGGTTGCGCATGAAGAGCAGAAGTACGCCGTCCTGTCGTTCCACTACTGCGGCCTCATGCAGTGACCAGGTCTCATCAACGAATGTCTGCGGGTCGAGCTCCCCCTCAGGGGTCTGCCGCCCTTCGTTGGGGCCGTGACCGAGCTGCCAGGTCTCGCCGTGGTCGTCGGAGTAGGCGACCGTCGCGCACATCGCCAGCCAGTTCTGATCGTTGTTGAAGTAGAGGGGAACGATGAGGCGTCCGGCGTGAGGGCCGTTCCTCAGGGCGATACCATTACCCGGGCAGGTGCCCAGGAACCTCATCCACGGTTGTTTCAGCTGGGGGTTGAGGTCCCGCGGCTTGCTCCACGTGACGCCGTCGTCGTCGGAGTGAGCGATCTGCAGGTAGCTGGTGGGGATGGCCAGGAGGCTCTCGGCAGGGTCCGCCCCGGGGGCCAGCTCGATGTTGCCCGCCGGGTCGCCGTCACGGAGCACCGTGCCGTCGTCCAGCACCCGGAACTCGGTGCCCTGCCCCTCGATCGTCGTGACCGCACCATCGGGCTCGACGACATAGCGTCCGCCGTCGAGATCTCTCAGCAGCCGCCTTCCCTGCTCGTCGAATCCTGTCGACGCCCAGCAGTTGGGCTGCCCGATCCCTCCCGGGAAGTGGTCGATGAGGACATGGACCCGCCCTGTGTGCGGATCCTGGACCATGCAGGAGTCGATGACTGACGAAGCGTCCTCCCCGCTTCCCGGGCAGTCGATGACGGTGCTCATCGGCTCCCAGCTCCGTCCTGCGTCCAGGGACCGGCGCACGACGAAGTTGATGTCGTTGGGAGAGTCGTTGGCGTTAGAGACCCGCTGGTCAGCACCGGCCAGGACGGTGCCGGAGGACAGCGTCAGGAGGGAGGGAATCCGGTAGGAGGCGGAGCCGCAGTAGCCGCGGTCGAACAGGGCGTCGGTCTCAATCGGCTCCACCTCGTACAGACGCTTGATCTGCGCGTCGCTGAGCGCGTAGTCATAGATCCCCGCTCGCTGAACCTCTCCGGACAGGCGCACGCCCTCACAGTCCTGTCCGACGACGATCTCATCGAGCCCCTCGACCCCTCCGAGGAAGAACTCACCAGGAGCGTGCGTTTCACGGAAGCCGTCGACGTACAGGTCGACCGCGCCGTGCCCCACGGCGACCACGACCTCGTGCCAGCCACCGTCGCTCCAGGCGCCTGTGGCCTTGACCTCCCTGCGCTCTCCCGTTGCGCTCACTCCGGCGTAGGTGATCCCCTCGGGCCCCACGGCCACGGTGAGCTGCTCGCGCCCGAGTCCGCCGGCGGCGAGGAGGGCTCCTTGCTGCATCCGGCCCCGCACCCGGAAGCGCAGCCAGAAGGATCCGTGCTGAACGTCTGCGAAGCGGGCGACGTCGTGAGGGCTCAGACGGTTCGCAGCGACCTCGACCAGTGGCTCTGCGCGCCTGGACAGGGCGAGGACCTCTCTCGACGTCAGTACCCGGGGGTGCACTGTGAAGGCGGCGACCTCAGGGCTGTCCCCCTGTCCCACGACGGCCTGCGTCAGCCCGGGAAGGTCCTTGAGGAAGGCCGTGGTGGTACCGCAGAAGACCTGGTAGCCGTCGAGGTAGAGACGGGTGCCGGCAGAGCTGACGGTGACGACGGCGCTGTGCCAGCGCCCGTCGTCGAGCGAGCGCACATCCTCAGCCTCCAGCTTGCTCCACCTGCCCGGAACCGTCGCCTCGTACACCAGTGACGATCCGACGATGCGCAGCTCGAGACCGGCCCCGTCAGCTCCTCGCAGCGCGAAGAGGTTACCGTCAGACCTCGACCGGAACTCACAGGAGATGCTTCCTGTTTCAGAATCGAGGATTTCTTTGTCAAGCCGCAATGCGGCACATGCTGACCCAATCACTTGTCACCTGCTTCTTAAAAAGGGCACAGAAGTCCCTATCGATCATTACTTGGATCGCAATTCCTGGAATTCCACGCCCAACGTAGGGAGCTGGACTCATCAAGATTGCGTCTGATCTCAGGCGCACTTGATCTCAGCGACTCAAGCGCACCTCGAAATTCTCATCGCCTCATGCTTCACAGCGATGAGACAGCACCGGAGGGTCGCATGCAGCGCCCCACTCCTCCCTGACACAGACCCCGGTTTCTCACCAGCAGGTCAGAGGTGAATCAAGGACGGGCCCCGACCCTCACGCACGACGGACTGGCGACGTGCCGTCGTGGTCACACGCCAAGGCGCTGTGACATACATAGGAGACCCTCCTTCACAATCAACATCTTTGTTGGCGGCTACGTATGCCGCTATCAACTCCTCGCTGAGCCGATAAAAGTAATCTACACGACATGCGACCCGAAAGTCAATGCTCACGCAATCAGAGTTCACACGAGATTGACGGACCGATTTCTCGCAATTGTCACACCGCTGCCCCTGCCCCAACATCAGCCGCATGGAGAACGACGAGGAACGAGATATCCCCTTGAACGGAACCGATGGACAGGTGAGGGGCGGGCCCATACGGGTCCGCCCCTCACCAGGAGGTGCCAGCACCGCCGACCGCGGCCGGAGGCTGCCTACTCAGCCATCGAGCAGCGAGGGCACTGCGGCCAGGAGAGTGCGCGTGTACTCCTCCTGAGGATTATTGAAGATCTCCTCAGTGGTGTTGATCTCGAGGATCTTGCCGAAGTACATGACGGCAATCCGGTCCGAGACGTAGCGCACCGTGTTGATGTCGTGACTGATGAACACCAGCCCCAGCCCCAAGGACGCCTTGAGGTCCTGGAGGAGGTTGAGCACCTGGGCGCGCACCGAGACATCCAGGGCCGAGGTGGGCTCGTCGGCCACGATGATGTCCGGGTCGAGAGCAAGCGCTCGGGCAATGGCAACGCGCTGGCGCTGTCCACCGGAGATCTGCCGAGGCAGCACGTTGAGGGCGCTGGGCGGCAGCCCGACCAGGTGGAGCAGGTCGCGCACCCGGGCCTCACGCTCCTTGGGAGACCCGACGCCGTGAACGTTGAGCGGGTCGATGAGCGCGTCATGGACGATCATGCGCGGGTTGAGGGCCGTGGCCGGGTCCTGGAAGACCACCGAGATGCTGCGCCCCAGCTCGCGACGGTCCGAGGCCGAGCGCCCCAACGGGCGGCCCTTGAAGATGACCTCACCGGAGGTGACCGGCTGCAGGCCCACCATGACCCGAGCGGTGGTGGACTTGCCGCAGCCCGACTCCCCCACGAGCCCCAGCGTCTCTCCTCGCTTCACGGACAGCGAGACGTTGTTGACCGCGTGAACCGTGTCCGGGTTGAACAGGCCCCCGGTGCGGGACTTGTGGATGACATTGACGTCCCTGAGCTCGACGACCGGCTGGTCCTCGCTCCATGAGGACGATGCAGACGTGTTGGGCGACATCAGTGCTTCTCCTTCGCGAGCAGAGCCTCGAGCTCGGGGGTGATGGCGTAGCTGTGCTCCGTCGTGCCCGGCACGGGCTTGAGCACGGGCCGGGTCTCAAGGCCGACCGTCGGGTGAGACGATCGCGGCGCGAACCGGTCTCCCTTGACGAACTCGCTGGGCGAGGGGACAACCCCTCGCACCTGGTGGAGCCGCTTGGAGCCGGCCTCGATGGAGAGCACAGCCCCGAGAAGTCCCCGGGTGTACTCGTGAACGGGGTTGGCCAGCAGCTCGCTGGTGGGAGCCTGCTCAACCACCTGGCCCGCGTACATCACGGTGATCCGGTGTGCCAGCTTGGCCACCAGGGCCAGGTCGTGCGAGACGAAGACCATCGCGAAGCCGAGCTTCTCACGCAGCTCGTTGAGCAGGTCGATGACCTGCTTCTGAACGGTCACGTCCAGGGCGGTCGTCGGCTCGTCGGCCAGGACCAGGGCGGGGTCACGGGTCAGCGCCATGGCGATGAGAACGCGCTGGCGCTGGCCGCCGGAGAGCTCGTGCGGGTAGCTGCGCAGCGTGCGCTTGGGGTCGAGCCCCACCAGCTCAAGCAGCTCCGAGGCGCTACGAGTGCCTCCGCGCGCGCTCAGCTGGGCCATCTGGGTACGGATGAGCATGGAGGGGTTCAGCGAGGACAGAGCGTCCTGGTAGACCATACTCATCTCGTGACCGCGTAGCGCGTTGTGCTCGGCCGGCGTCATCTCAAGGATGTTGCGCCCCTTGAAGAGGATTTCACCGGAGAGCCGGGCCGAGGGCGGCAGCAGCCCCATGACGGCCATCGAGCTGATCGACTTACCGCAGCCGGACTCCCCCACCAGTCCCATGGTCTCGCCGGGACGCACGGAGAAGGAGACGCCATCGACGATGTTGACCTCACCGTGCTGCTCGGGGAAGGCGATCGAGAGGTTCTTGACCTCCAGAACCGGGTCCTCGCCGGTGTCCTCGTAGACCAGGCGGTCTCGCCGGGCGAGCTCGGCCACCCGCAGGGCACCGAGCCGCTCGGACAGAGGAACATCCTCTGTCGCCGGAGCGACGACGCCGGTCAGCGAGCTCAGTCCGTTCGTGGCGTCTTCCCCGTCGGCAACGGAGGCGTTGGCGACAACCGCCTCGGCAGCGTCATCCCAGGCGTCCAGGGTCTCCTGGGCCTCCATGGCCTCCTCATCGGCCTGGACATCGGGCTTGGCCTTGATGCGAGGCGAGGCCATCGCATCGGTCAGGCCCTCGGACAGAACGTTGAGGCACAGGGTGGTGATGAGGATGAGCAGGCCGGGGAAGAAGGTCGGCCACCAGTGGCCCGACAGGAGCAGCTCCTTGCCCTCGGAGAGCATGTTGCCCCAGGTCGGGGTGTTGACGGACTTGATGCCCGCACCGATGAAGGACAGCGAGGCCTCGAAAACGATCGCGTCGGCCACCAGAACGGTCGCGAAGACCATGATGGGGGCGATGCAGTTGCGGGCCACGTGCTTGAGGAGGATCCATGGCACCGGGGCACCCATCACCTTGGAGGCGGCCACATAGTCCTCCCCGAACTGGGAGATGATGTTGGCGCGCACCACACGAGTGAGCTGGGGGATGTAGAGGATGCCGATGGAGACGATGATGACCGGCAGCATCGGCAGACGGGTCGACATGGCCGAGACGAGGACCGCCGCCAGGGCGATGCCGGGGAAGGACATGACGACGTCGAGTACGCGCATGAGAGTCTCAGCGACCCACTTGCGGGAGGTGGCGGCAACTGCCCCCAGGACCGAGGCCACCAGAAGTGCCAGCCCGGTGGCCGTCAGACCCACGACCAGCGAGACCCTGGCGCCGTAGACGGCGCGCGAGAAGATGTCACGGCCGGTGCCGTCCGTACCGAACAGGTGGGACATGGACGGGGCAACGACAGGATCGGTGGCGGTCACCTCACCGACGCCCTCGATGTAGGAAGTCGTCTTGGCCTCCGCCAACCCGGTGGCACCAGGAGAGTAGGGGGCGACGACGGGAGCCAGGATGGCGATCAGGGCAATGAGGCCCAGCACGATGATGGCGATCTTCGAGCCGATAGGCAGCGCCTTCCAGCCCTGGAAGCGCAGCCCTGGCCGCGAGGCCTTATCCAGTGTGGAGCGGTGCAGCATCAGATGCTCCTGATTCGTGGGTTGACGAGGACGTAGAGCATGTCAACAACAATGTTGATGATGATGAAGGCCAGTGCCACCGTGATGGAGACCCCCTGGACGATGTTCACGTCATTACGGGTGATTCCCTGGAAGATGAGCTGTCCCATTCCCTTGATGTTGAAGATCATCTCGATGACGACGGCGCCTCCCATGGCGTAGCCGATGCGCAGTCCCAGCACGGTCAGCGGAGTGATGAGCGCGTTGCGCAGCACGTTGCGAGCCACGACGACGTTCTTGGGAATACCGCCGCCGATGGCGGTACGCACGTAGTCACGGTCGAGTTCCTCAACCATGGCAGTACGCACCACGCGGGTGAGCGAGCCGGCATTGGGCACCGCAATGGCCAGTGCCGGCAGGAAGATCTGGTTGAGGTACGTTCCGGGATCCTCGCTGAAGGGAACCCACTCGGACACCAGTGCGGGGAAGGCCCCCGTTCCCCCCGGAATGTCGGAGAACCACTGAATGAGCAGCAGGGCCAGCCAGAAGGACGGGGTGGCCAGGCAAGCGATGGAGATGACGCGGATGACCTGGTCCTGCCACTTGTCGCGGTAGAGGGCCGCGATGATACCCAGGATCGTAGCCACGATGACGGCGACGAAGATTCCGATGAAGGTCAGCTGGAGCGTGATCGGGAAGGCCGCGGCCACCATGTCGGAGATCTTGGCCCCTGTGAAGGAGGTGCCGAGGTCACCGTGGACCAGACCCAGGAGGTACTCCCAGAATCGCTTGAGAAGAGGGTCGTTGAGATGGTGGGCGACTCGGTACTGCTCGAGTGCGTCTGGCGTAGCCGACTCACCCAGCGCAAGACGCGCCGGGTCTGCCGAGGAGAACGACATGACGATGAAGACGAGCAGCGTCACGCCCAGCACCATGATCGGCAGCGCGACCAGGCGCCGTCCGATCAGGCGGATGAGGTTGGACACTGAAATGCTCCTTTGCGTTAGCGTCCTGCCGCCTTAGGAGGGCGGCTGGGTGACGCGGCAGCCGCAGGGCCAGCCGCCACGCCAATTGTCTGATGTCTGATGTCAGATTGCAAGTCCGTTGTTTTTACCCCGGACACACTGACGCCACGAGCACGGCGCGGGCGGCACAGCAACCTTCCGTGGATGCCGCACCGCCCGCTCGTGACTCTCAGGACTTGGACGACCCCGTCCCCACGAAGGACAGGCCGGTCAGCGAGATCGGCTTGAAGTTCTCCAACGTCGTCGAGTCGTAGGCCGTCGGAGCCTTGCGGTGGAAGATCGGGTAGAGCGGAACATCCTCGGAAATCTTGTCGAAGACCTCCTGCCACTTGGCGATCTGCTTGTCACCCTCCAGCTTGACCGCCTCATCGAGCAGCCCCTGGACCGCAACCTGACTCTCCGAGCCCTTCCAGTGCATCCGGGTCTCGGTCCACACGTCACCGCTGTACCACCAGCGCATGAGCAGGTCCGCGTCATTACCGAAGACCGAGGGGTCCCCAGGAGCGATGAGCACGTCCCACGCCCCTTGGGCGGAGTCGATGAAGGAGTAGGTGTCCGCGGACTTCTTCTCGTCGTACTTGACCGTCACTCCCAGAGCCTCGAGGTTCTCACGGATAACGGGCCTGACAGCCGAGAACCAGCCGTGGTCCGTGCACAGCACGTTGATGGTCTTGATACCGGCCTCTGCCAGGAGAGACTTGGCCTTGGTCGCATCCAAGGAGTAGACCGTCTTGGCCTTCTTGTACGCGGGGTGCCCCTCCTGGACGAAGCAGGTCGCCGGCGTTGCCAGACCAGCCATGCTGGTGTTGCAGATCTTGGCGTAGTCCAGCGCGTAGAGCACCGCCTGACGCGCCTTCACGTTGGAGAAGGTGGTGTTGTTGAACATGGCGAAGAGCAGTCCGAAGCCCTGCTGCGCCGCCACCTTGACCGGCTCCTTGAGCGTCGAGAGGTTAGCTGCCGGAACGGCGTCAATGGCCTGCACAGAGCCAGAGCTCATCGCGTTGGTACGGGTCGTGTCGTCGGGCAGGACCTGCCAGGTCATGGACTTGGCCAGCGCCGGGCGAGGACCGTTGTACTTGTCATTGCGCTCGAAGACGACCTTCTGGCTGGCGGCGCCGTTGTCGGTCATCTTGTAGGGGCCGCTTCCAGTGGGGTTCATGTCGAACTTCTTGGCGTCCGCCTCAACGATCGCCTTGGGGACGATCTTGACAACACTCAGACGCTCCGCGACCAGAGAGAAGGCGTACTTGAGCTTGATGGTCACCGTGTTGGCGTCCTTGGCCTCCACCTTGTCGATGAAGGGCAGGAACTGGGAGTACAACGACTTGTTGGCCGGGTCGAGCACGCGCTTGAAGGAGAAGACGACGTCGTCGGCAGTCACGGCCGAACCGTCAGAGAACTTCGCGTCCTTACGCAGCGCGACCTCATAGGTGGTGTCATCCACCTTCTTGGGCATCTCAGCACCCAGAGCCGCATAGACCTCTCGGGTAGCCGGGTGAAGCTCGGTGAGCCCCTCGAGAGTGTGCCAGTTGGCAGCAACCGTCAGAGCCGAGGACGTCGTCATCGGGTCATAGCCGTTGGTACCCAGCTCATAGGAAATACCTGCGGTGATGACACCATCCTTGTGGGTGACCTCCTGATCGGTGGCCGTGCCACTGCCCTTTGCGCCGCCCGCAGTCTTGGCCTTACCGCCACAGGCCGCAAGGCTGACAGCCAGACCGGCAGCCATTCCGAGGGTGCCGGTCAGCCTGATGAAGTCCCGGCGGCTGGAGCCGGCCGGAGTCGTGATCGCCATTGATTCTCTCCTGAAGTCTGACGTCTTATGTCTGACGTTGGTAGGATGACTGTAGCAGAAGCGAGGACGCCTAGACCACTCGCAACATCGCAGGTCAAACACCGCTCGCCGCGACTCAGCCAGAAGGCGGGACGGCTCGGCGAGCGGATTCACAACGCAGTGAGCACAATGATTGACAGGGCAAGGACCATGGTCGACACCGAGAAGAGAAGCATCGTGAGCAGAACACCCACACCCAACGAAGCGGATGCCTCCCCCAACAAAGAGATAAGCATCACACTAGGAGGGAATGAGGTGGTGATCCCTCACGGAACCTACTCCACACTGATGACGTCACCCGCCACTCAGGCCGAGACCACGATGACGGCGATCAAGAACTACATTCTTGA
>NZ_MSKL01000035.1 GCF_001937665.1 Actinomyces oris
GGCATCGGCGGCATCGGCAGAGTCCTCGGTGCTCGCGGCGGCCGGGACGGCGTCGACTGCACGCCCAGGCGAGGGCCACCGGCCCGTGATCTGAAGGGTGAGGAGGATCAGGGTCGGGACGATGTAGACCCACCAGCCCACGACCTGCAGGACGGTGGGCTGGAGGTTGAACTGGAACATGGCCTGGAGCAGCACGTACAGCCAGTGGAAGGGCGAGGTGCTGTCCGGCAGGTAGGAGGACAGGTTCCAGGCGTGGCTCATGATGCCCGGCAGGAGGCCCGCCTCCTGGAGGTCTCCGATGCCGTAGGCGATGATGCCGGCGGCGACGACGACGAGGAAGTAGCCGGTCACGGCGAAGAAGACGCGCAGGTTGATGCGCACCGCGCCCTGGTAGATGAGGACACCCAGCACGATGGCCAGGACGAGGCCGAGAACGACACCCACCGTCGCCTGCATGGCGGAGGTCTCGATGCTGGAGCGCACGGTGGCCCACACGAACAGGGCGGTCTCCACTCCCTCGCGCCCGACGGCAACGACGGCGATCCAGACGACGCCCCAGCCGGAGCTGCCTGCGGACAGGGACTTGGACAGCGAACCCTCCAGCTCGCCCTTGAGCTCACGGGCGTTCTTCCCCATCCAGAAGATCATCCAGGTCACCAGGCCGACGGCGACGAATGACAGGGCGCCGCCGAGGATCTCCTGGCCCTGGAAGGTGAGGGTCTTGGGGCCCCAGGTCATGATGGCGCCGGCGACCAGCGGGATCAGCGTCGCCAGCCCGACCCCCAGCCACAGCTTGGGCAAGGCGTCGCGACGACCGGATTTGACCAGGTAGGCGACGATGATGCTGACAACGAGCGCAGCCTCCAGGCCTTCCCTCAGAGCGATGAGCAGGTTGGCGAACACTCGACCTCCACGTCATGTATCAATCTCAGATCACTACGGTCGAGGTAAGCCTAGCCTTAGACGATCTCACCACCAAAGACTCACGTTTATCGCACTCATGTGGGATGAAGCCCAGTTTCGCCGGTCACACCGACCCACGTCGCTCTGGGGTACTCCGGGGGCACTCCACAGTCTCCACGGGACGTTCGCCCGGTCGGGCACGCCTGGCGGCCGACACAAGACCCTGACACCCGCACCCTTCCACCACTTCCAGCACCCGCACACCGAGACTCTCTCAAGACCGAGGATCCAGCCCTGGTAGCGCTATACTGGTAGCGACTGAATTCCTAGTAACCTTCGCCATGTTTGCGGAGTGGACTGCTCCACCGCCTAGCCGGTCTGACTGCCCGATCTCACATCGAGACCGGGCAGTTTTTTACGTCAACCTCACGATGAGCCCGAGTGTGGTATGCATCTCTCATGTCTGCTCACCACCTTCGCGTGGGGATCGACGTCGGTACCCATTCAGTCGGGCTCGCAACGCTGCGGGTTGACGACCACGGTACCCCCATCGAGCTCCTTTCAGCACTGTCACACATCCACGACTCCGGGGTCGGCAAGGAAGGGAAAAAGGATCACGATACTCGTAAGAAGCTCTCCGGCATCGCCCGCCGCGCCCGGCGCCTGCTGCATCACCGACGCACACAGCTCCAGCAACTTGACGAGGTGCTGCGCGACCTGGGCTTCCCGATCCCCACGCCAGGAGAGTTCCTCGACCTAAATGAGCAAACCGACCCGTACCGGGTGTGGAGGGTGCGTGCCCGATTGGTCGAGGAGAAACTCCCCGAGGAGCTGCGCGGCCCGGCCATCTCCATGGCAGTGCGCCACATTGCGCGGCACCGGGGGTGGCGCAACCCGTACTCGAAGGTTGAATCGCTGTTGTCACCCGCAGAGGAATCCCCGTTCATGAAGGCATTGCGTGAGCGCATCTTGGCGACCACGGGCGAGGTTCTTGACGACGGCATCACCCCCGGGCAGGCGATGGCCCAGGTGGCGCTAACCCACAACATCAGCATGCGTGGCCCGGAGGGTATTCTCGGCAAGCTGCATCAGAGCGACAACGCCAATGAGATCCGGAAGATCTGCGCCCGACAGGGCGTCTCTCCCGATGTCTGCAAGCAGCTACTGCGAGCCGTTTTCAAGGCGGATTCTCCACGTGGCTCAGCCGTCTCCCGTGTGGCTCCCGACCCGCTTCCCGGTCAGGGCTCCTTCCGGCGCGCGCCGAAGTGCGATCCGGAGTTCCAGCGCTTCCGGATCATCTCCATCGTCGCCAATCTCCGCATCAGCGAGACCAAAGGAGAGAATCGGCCGCTGACAGCGGACGAGCGCCGCCACGTGGTCACCTTCCTCACGGAGGACTCGCAAGCCGACCTGACCTGGGTTGACGTGGCCGAGAAACTAGGCGTGCATCGCAGGGACCTACGAGGAACCGCTGTACTCACAGACGACGGCGAACGATCTGCGGCAAGGCCGCCCATCGACGCCACAGACCGCATCATGCGCCAGACCAAGATCAGTTCACTAAAGACCTGGTGGGAGGAGGCTGACAGCGAGCAGCGGGGCGCCATGATTCGTTACCTCTACGAAGACCCTACCGACTCGGAGTGCGCCGAGATCATTGCCGAGCTGCCGGAGGAGGACCAGGCTAAGCTCGACTCCCTCCACCTTCCAGCCGGCCGCGCGGCGTACTCGCGGGAGTCATTGACGGCTCTCAGTGACCACATGCTTGCGACGACTGACGATCTGCACGAGGCACGTAAGCGGCTCTTCGGCGTCGATGACTCATGGGCTCCTCCAGCTGAAGCTATAAATGCTCCGGTTGGCAATCCGTCCGTCGACCGGACTCTCAAAATCGTCGGACGGTACCTCTCTGCGGTCGAAAGTATGTGGGGTACACCTGAGGTCATTCACGTGGAGCATGTTCGTGACGGGTTCACCAGCGAGCGCATGGCAGACGAGCGAGATAAGGCGAACAGGCGTCGCTACAACGACAACCAGGAAGCGATGGAGAAGATTCAACGCGACTACGGCAAGGAGGGATACATAAGCCGAGGTGACATCGTGCGCTTGGACGCCTTAGAGTTACAAGGATGCACCTGCTTGTACTGTGGGACGACAATCGGTTACCACACATGCCAGCTTGACCACATCGTTCCTCAGGCTGGCCCAGGATCGAACAATCGCCGCGGGAATCTTGTGGCTGTCTGCGAGCGCTGCAACCGTTCGAAGTCTAACACCCCATTCGCAGTGTGGGCACAGAAGTGCGGGATCCCTCACGTCGGAGTGAAGGAAGCTATTGGTCGAGTGCGAGGCTGGCGCAAACAGACTCCTAACACATCATCCGAAGACCTGACACGCCTTAAGAAGGAGGTCATCGCTCGTCTTCGGCGCACCCAGGAGGATCCGGAGATCGATGAGCGCAGCATGGAGTCTGTGGCTTGGATGGCCAATGAGCTGCACCATCGCATTGCGGCCGCCTATCCCGAGACCACTGTCATGGTCTACCGAGGCTCTATCACCGCAGCAGCTCGCAAGGCGGCCGGCATCGACTCCCGCATCAACCTGATCGGAGAGAAAGGACGCAAGGATCGAATCGACCGCCGACACCACGCTGTGGACGCGAGTGTTGTGGCACTCATGGAGGCAAGTGTTGCCAAGACCTTGGCAGAACGATCAAGTCTTCGCGGGGAACAGCGACTCACTGGCAAGGAGCAGACCTGGAAGCAGTACACGGGCTCGACCGTGGGGGCGCGAGAGCACTTCGAGATGTGGCGGGGCCACATGCTTCATCTCACCGAGTTGTTCAACGAGCGCCTGGCAGAAGATAAAGTGTACGTCACCCAAAACATTCGCCTTCGACTATCTGACGGCAACGCACATACTGTTAATCCGTCAAAATTAGTCTCCCACCGCCTCGGCGACGGATTGACGGTGCAGCAGATCGACCGCGCCTGCACTCCCGCACTGTGGTGCGCACTCACTCGGGAGAAGGACTTCGACGAGAAGAACGGTCTTCCCGCACGGGAGGACCGCGCGATCAGAGTTCACGGTCACGAAATTAAGTCTTCCGACTACATTCAAGTATTTTCCAAACGAAAGAAGACAGATAGCGATCGAGACGAGACCCCCTTTGGGGCTATCGCCGTGCGCGGCGGATTCGTTGAAATCGGGCCATCAATTCATCACGCCCGCATCTACCGTGTCGAGGGCAAGAAGCCCGTCTACGCGATGCTCCGCGTCTTCACTCATGACCTGCTCAGTCAGCGGCACGGGGATCTCTTCTCTGCAGTCATCCCACCCCAGTCGATCAGCATGAGGTGCGCTGAGCCGAAGCTTCGGAAGGCCATCACCACAGGCAATGCCACCTATCTGGGATGGGTCGTGGTGGGTGACGAACTGGAGATCAACGTTGACTCCTTCACAAAGTACGCCATTGGGCGTTTCCTTGAAGACTTTCCCAACACCACACGCTGGCGCATATGTGGTTACGACACCAACAGTAAGCTGACATTGAAACCAATAGTCCTTGCCGCGGAAGGATTAGAGAATCCAAGTAGCGCCGTGAATGAAATCGTTGAACTCAAAGGATGGCGAGTCGCCATTAACGTACTGACCAAAGTACATCCTACTGTTGTTCGGCGCGACGCCCTAGGGCGCCCTCGGTATTCCAGCAGATCTAATCTCCCAACCTCCTGGACTATCGAGTGAGGATGGCCGATGGACTCAGCCTGGCGCATCATTGACTGTTCGTCGCTGGAGGGGCGCATCACCGCGGATCGCGGAGCAATCTGCATCCACCAGGATGACGGCGGTGAGCATCGGGTCCCGACAGCCGATGTGGCGGTGATCCTCATGGGCCCCCACGTGAGCTTCTCGACGGCTGTCATGCATCGCCTGCTGGACGCGGATGTCGTCGTGCTGTTCTGCGACTGGCGGGGCGTCCCAGAGGGCGCCGCCTATCCGTGGCACGAGCATGGTCGCGTGGGTGCTCGGCAGTTGGCGCAGTCGCAGCTCTCCGAGCCTCGGAGGAAGAACGCGTGGGGGCGCCTGGTGAGGGCGAAGGTGCTGGGGCAGGCGACTGTCCTGCTTCAGCAGGATCGTCCTGCGGCATCCCGGCTCAAGGAGATGGCTCGTTCGGTGCGCTCGGGCGACCCGGAGAATGTTGAGGCTCATGCCGCTCGCCTGTACTGGTCCCGTCTGTTCGCCTCCGAGGGTGATTTTCTCCGGCGCCCCGAGGCGGAGGACCACCGCAACAGCTGCTTGAACTACGGCTATGCGGTCCTGCGCGCTCATGGGATCCGAGCGGTGGTGAGCGCTGGGCTCAGCCCGACGCTCGGCCTGTTCCACCATGGGCGCGGCAATATGTTCAACCTGGTGGATGACATCATCGAGCCCTTCCGCCCTGCGGTGGATGATGCTGTGCTGCGTCTGGATCCTGATGCGAGTCCCGCTGAGCGGCAGGTGAAGCAGGTTCTGGTTGCTGCGGTTCAACAGCCGTTCCGTGACGACGGCTCTACGCTCCCAACCGTCTTGGAGGAGCTGGCTCAACACTTGGGTCAGTACTGTGAAGGGGACCGAGCCCGCTTGGATGTCCCATCTTGGACCGGACCTAGGCGTGAGTCCTGATGGCGGATGATCCAGTGTGGTGCGTGGTCATGTTCGATCTGCCGGTTGCGACGAAGGAGCAGCGCAAGGAGGCGACTCGTTTCCGGCACCTTCTCCTGGATGAGGGTTTCTGGATGCTCCAGTACAGCGTCTACGTCCGTTACTCCCCAACCGTGGCCGGCGAGCCTCGCAGGGTGGGCTCGATCAAGAGTAGCCTGCCGCGCGGAGGTGAGGTGAGGATGCTGTATGTCACCGACCGCGAGTGGTCGCGCACGCTCTGTTTCCGCAACGAAGAGCCCGTTGAGCCTGAGTCAGAGCCCCAACAGCTCATGATCTTCTGACCTCTGACGAGGTGTTTACGCTGGTCAGACCCCCTTGACAGACGTTTCTGAAGTCTATCAAGGGGTCTGGTGACTGAATCCCAGCGTCTGGTCGTTGACTACAACCTTGACGCGAAGTCTATCAAGGGGTCTGGTGACTGAATCCCAGCCCTGACGGCACACTCCGATGACTGGACGGAAGTCTATCAAGGGGTCTGGTGACTGAATCCCAGCTGGTCTTGCCCGCACCGGCCGGGCCGACGAAGTCTATCAAGGGGTCTGGTGACTGAATCCCAGCTCCTGGCGTTCTTTCAGGAGCTTCTTGTGAAGTCTATCAAGGGGTCTGGTGACTGAATCCCAGCCACTGGCTGACTCCTACATCGGCGCTCCGAAGTCTATCAAGGGGTCTGGTGACTGAATCCCAGCGTCCTGGGCAGCGTGGTCGCCGCTATGGGAAGTCTATCAAGGGGTCTGGTGACTGAATCCCAGCTGATTTCCCAGGGTGCGTCGTCGTAGCCGAAGTCTATCAAGGGGTCTGGTGACTGAATCCCAGCGACTACCTGCTGGTCGCCGGCAAGGTGTGAAGTCTATCAAGGGGTCTGGTGACTGAATCCCAGCGGCGAGGTGACATGTGCTCAGGGCGGCGGGGGCTCCGGCGTCGTCGGGCAGGGCCAGTGCCCGGCCGACGACGCCGCGGCGCTCCTCGGTCTGGCGAGCATGCGCTCCTGGATGGCGCCGGAGGGGACGGTGGGGCGGGTCAGGTCGTTCAGGTGGCGCGTGAGTCCATCGTGGCCCAGCCACCCGCGCCGCGGGAGCCACCACCCCATCGAGGACTTACTTTCGGCACCAGGACTGCGTTCTCCCCCAGAAGACGGCGGGGAGACCCCAGTAGCCTGGAGGACAACGCAGTGCTCGATCGGAAAGTAGGTCCTCGATGGCGACGCAGGCGAAGACAACACGACGGGCAGCGCGCCAGCGGAGAAGAACTCCGCCTGCACTCCGCCCCAGGGAAGGTGGGTGGGGGCGAGGGCGCACGGTCCATGTCGCCTCAGTCTCGCCCCCACCCGCGAGTCAGCCGTTCGTGCAGCCTCAGCTCGTCGAGTCCTCGCTCTCGCCAGTACCCGCCGCGTCATCCGAGCTTCCGACGGCATCGCTACCGCCGACGGCGTCACCGGTCCGCCCCGTGGCCACGGAGCCCTCGCCGGTCGCCCCGGCGCCGACCTCCACCTCGGCCCGCGCGTCGGCCTCCTCCTTGAGCCGGGTGTTGACCTTCTCGACGTCGAGCCGCATGAGCAGGAAGAGGATGAGCGCGTTGGCCGCGAGCGGCAACCACACGTACATGACGTAGATCATCTGGATGGCGGACTCCGGCTGGACCTTGAGGTTCCCGTCGTACCCGGCGGCGGCCAGCAGCCACCCGGAGATGGCCGCGCCGAGCCCGCCACCCACCTTCACACCGAGCGAGGTGCAGGAGAACATGAGCCCGTCGATGCGCTTGCCCGTGCGCAGCCAGGTGTTCTCCGAGGCCTCGGCGATGAGGGCGTTGAGCGTGCCCTGCAGCGAGCTCATACCCAGAGCCGCGACCCCGGAGAAGAACAGCATGAGCGCAAGGCTGTCCATGTAAGCGGCCACGAGTACCCCGAGCCGCCCCAGAGTCGCGATGACATAGCCAATGATGTTGATCCGGTACATGCCGCCGAAGCGACTCACCACCAACGGCGTGATGAGGAGCCCGATCATGAGGGGAACATTGATGGACCAGGCGAAGGTCTTCAGCAGGTCCGCATCGCCCAGCACGTACTTCATGAAGTAGATGCCCATGTTGAGCATCGCCGTGAAGATCTGGGTGAGCAGGAAGACGATGAGAATAATGAGGTAGTACTTGTTGGATACGAGCATCTTGGCCGACTCACCCACCGAGAGCTTGTCCTCCTCGGGCTCCTCCTCAAGCTCCTCGGGCGGCAGCTCCTTGACCGAGAACACTGAGAGCGTGTTGACCGCCAGGCCGAGCAGCGCGTAGATGATCGCCATCGTCCGCCAACCGCTCGCGCCGCCACCGAACATGGCCACACCACCCACCGTGGCGCTCTGGATGAGCAGGTTCGTCCCGAAGGCGAACACGAAACGGATGGAGCCCATCTGCACGCGCTCAGCCCCGTTGCGGGTGATGAGCGCGGTGAGAGAGGAGTAGGCGATGTTGTTGGCCGTGAAGAAGACGGCATTGAGCAGCGTGTAGGCGATGAAGAACCAGGCGTACTTAGCAATGTTCCCCAGACTCGTGGGGATCGCGAAGATCGCGATGATCAGGATGGCACAGCCCACGAACCCCCACAGCATCCACGGGCGAGCTTTACCCATCCGGGTGTTGGTGCGGTCCAGCAGCGTCCCGAAGATGAGGTCGGAGAATCCGTCGAAGATGCGGGAGACCATCAGAAGCGTGGCGACGACGCCCGCATCCAGCCCGACGGTGTCCGTCAGGTAGATCATGACGAAGGAGGTCAGCAGGACGTAAACGACGTTGCCGGCGACGTCGCCCGACCCGTAGCCCACCTTGTTGTACCACCTCAGGTACTTCCTCTCACTGGCCGCCTCCAGGCCGCTTCCTGCGGTGGGGGCGCCGACCGTCTTTGCGGCGGAGTCGCTGCTCATGGCTTCACCTCGTTGTGAGTGCTGGCGTGGGTGATGAGGGGGTTGAGCAGGAGATGGAGCTCCATCCCCAACTCCTGGCTGTCGACCTGGTAGCGGGGCCGCAGGGCGGGCCCGCAGCTGTTGGATCCGATACCGGCCATGGCGGCGTCGAGGCATAGGACCGTGCTGCCCGACGGCGTCAGCTCGGTGTTGCGGCGGCGCGCAGCCAGTTCCTCCTGCGTGTATCGGGAGGCGTTGAAGGAGAAGGGGGTCGGCCCGACAGCGGCCAGGCTCAGCCCGCCTCCGGAGAGGACGACCTTGTTGCAGTCGGCGTGGCTGCCGTTCTCCTGGGGCCTGATGTAGTCCTCGTGGAGGTCGACGACGTCGGCACTGAAGGCCCCGTGGTAGCTGGCGCGGTGCTTGTCGATGTAGCTCTCCTGCGGGCCCAGGCCGTAGTAGTCGACCTGGTTCATGGACTCGGGCAGGAAGAGGCGCAGTCCCAGGCGCGGCAGGCTGGGGAAGCCCAGTGTCCGGCGCAGTCGCAGGCTCAGGCTCAGGACGCCGTCGTCGGCGAGGGTCCAGATGAGCCGTCCGTGCAGGGCCGGCTGGACCGAGGGCGCCACGAGGCCCACGTCGGCGCTGATGGTGACCCGCCCGGGCTCCTCGTCGACGTCGACGCCGTAGGCGCGGGCCACGGCCTGGTGGTAGTGGGCGCGCTCCCACTCCAGGCGCGCGTGGCGGTCGTTGTCGGTGGGCGCCCGCCAGATGTTGAGCTCCACCGGGCGCTGAAGGAGCTCGCGGCCCTCCGAGGACAGGGACACGGGCAGGCCGGTGCACGTGTCGATGGCGCAGCTGAGACGGTCACTGTCGACCTCGATCCGGGTGCCCTCCCGCCTGACCGGCAGGCGGGTCTCGCCGATGGGGCGGTTGGCGAGCGCGGCGACCCACCGGTGGCGCCTGTCGGCGTTACGCAGGGCGATCTCGTCGAAGCCCAGGACGTGGCCGGCGGCCAGCAGCGAGTCGGGTCGGGCGAGCCGGTAGGTGACCAGCAGGTGGCAGCGGCCGGTGGGTGGAACCTTCGGTTCGCAGCGCAGCATGACGCTCGTGTGCGGCGGGACGGGCTCGACCAGGTCGAGGTCCTCGCGGTCCACGACGACGCCGTCGCAGCGCACCTCGTAGGAGATGCGCAGGTACTGGGACAGGTCGGTGTGGTCGAGGTCGTTGTGGATGGTGAGCAGGCCCTCCTCCTGGTCGTACTCGATGACGCGGGCGGGGCGCTGGACGTTCTTGAGCTCGGCGAGTCCCGGGTGGGGGACGCGGTCGGGCGAGACGAGCCCGTCGACGCAGAAGTTGCCGTCATGGACGGCCTCGTCGTGGTCGCCTCCGTAGAGGTGGACCGGCCGGCCGTCATCACTGGTCCCGGCGGTGACCGCGTGGTCGCACCACTCCCACACGAAGCCGCCGCACATGCGCTCGTCGGCCCGGATGATCTCCCAGTAGTCCTCGAGGTCGCCGGGGCCGTTGCCCATGGCATGGCAGTACTCCACGAGGATGAAGGGCTTGTCGGGGTCGGAGTCCAGGTAGTCGCGGATCTCCTCGATGGCCGGGTACATGCGGCTGTACAGGTCGATGCAGGAGTAGTCGTAGCGGCGCTTGGAGTCGCGGTAGTAGGAGCTCTCATAGTGGGTCAGCCGCGTGGGATCGAAGTCCTTGACCCAGAAGAGCGCCGCCTCGAGGGTGCAGCCGTAGGAGCACTCGTTGCCCGCGGACCAGGAGATGATGCTGGGGCGGTTCTTCTCGCGGTGGACGCACAGCCTCATGCGGTCGACGGTGGCCTCGGTCCACTCGGGATTATCGGCGATGGGCTCGTTCCAGTGCTCGACCTGGTTGTCCCAGGAGGGGTCGGCCAGGAACCGGCTCTGGGTGCCGTGGCTCTCGTTGTCGGCCTCGGACATGACGTAGAAGCCGTGCTCGTCGCACAGCTGGTAGAAGCGCGGATCGTTGGGATAGTGGGAGCTGCGCACCGCGTTGATGTTGTGCTCCTTCATCAGGCGCAGGTCCCACAGCATGTGCTCCAGGTCGACGACGGGGCCGGTGGCGGGATCGGAGTCGTGCCGGTTGACACCGCGCAGGGTGATGGGCCGGCCGTTGAGGCGGACGACGGCGTCACTCACCTCGACCTCGCGGATGCCCACCCGGTCGGTGATGACCTCGTCGGGCGTGGTGATGACCAGGGTGTAGAGGTAGGGGTCCTCGGCGCTCCACAGGTGAGGGGCCTCCACGGTGAGCCGGGCGCGGTGGGTGTAGCCGTCGTCGCCGGCGAAAGGCTCCAGCTCACCGGCGGCCACCACGGCGCCGTCGTGGTCGATGAGCTCGACGGAGGTGGGGACGGGCCCGCCCCGGTAGGCGCCCTGGATCCTGACCAGGGCGGTGGCCGGGCCGGCGTCGAGACCGGTGCCGGAGATCGGGCCCAGCGAGGTGGTGGCGACGTAGTCGAACAGGACGTCGGCCGGGCGGCTCAGGAGGTAGACGTCGCGGAAGATGCCGCTGGTGCGGAACTTGTCCTGGTCCTCCAGGTAGGTGCCGTCGCACCACTTGAGCACTAGGACGGCCAGGCGGTTGGCGCCGGGGCGCAGGAGCTCGGTGACGTCGAACTCCGCGGAGGCGTGGGAGACCTGGCTGTAGCCGACGTAGGTGCCGTTGAGCCACACGTAGAAGCAGGAGTCCACGCCCTCGAAGGTCAGGTAGGTGCTGGGGGCGGCGGGGTCCGGGGTGTAGTCGAAGTCGCGGATGTAGGCGCCGCAGGGGTTGTCCTGAGGCACGTAAGGCGGGTCGAAGGGGATGGGGTAGCGGACGTTGGTGTACTGGTGGTGGTCGTAGCCCAGGTGCTGCCAGGTGCTGGGCACCTGAATCATGGTGAAGCCCTCCGGAACGGCGGCGGGGCCCTCCTCGCGGTGCTCATCGTCGGTCTCGGGGGCCTTCTCCTCCCAGAAGGGCTCGGTGAGCTCGTGGATGCTGGGCAGGTAGCGGAAGGCCCACTGGCCGCTGAGCAGGTGGAAGCGATCGGAGTCCTCCCGCCTCCAGGGGCTGGTAGCGATGGGGCGGGATGCGGGCACGTAGTAGGAGCGGGGCGGCAGCGTGTGTTCATGGAGGACGTCGAGGTCCTCGAAGTGTCTCGGAACGATCATTGTTCGGCTCCCCAGGGGGTTGACGGGAACAGAGGACGCGCAGCAGTGCAACGCCTGCTTGTTGACGTCAACATAGTAGATGAGATCTGCTCCAGTGAGGCAGATCTACCCACAAGATTCTGGCCCCACCGACCTCAAAGGCGGATCGATATGGTAACGTCATCACATCGTCAGGATGCGGTTACCCCTGACAATCCTGATAACCTCGCGTCATGCTAGGGCAGAGCCGGGGCGCGCAGGGAGCGCCGTCGATGAGCGACGTGGCCCGCTTGGCCGGCGTCTCGGCTCAAACGGTGTCGCGCGTGGCGGCGGGCTCGGAGCACGTCCGGCCCGATACCCGCGAGCGGGTCCTGCGCGCGATGAACCAGCTCGGCTACTCCCCCAACCGCGCAGCTCAGGCCCTACGCCGCGGCTCCTTCAAGACGATCGGCGTACTGACCCAGCAGATCCAGCGCACCGGGGAGGCCCTGACCACCGCGGGCGTGCTGGAGGCCGCCACCGCCGCCGACTACGCCGTCAACCTCGTCCAGGTGGAGCACCCCGCCTCCAACGACCTGCGCGAGGCCGTCTACCGGCTCTCCCACCAGGCCATCGATGGGCTTGTCGTCGTGCAGGCAGGGCGGGCCGGACGCGAGCAGCTGGTACTGCCCCCCTCGATGCCGGTGGCGGTCTCGGACTCCACGCTCGTGGACTACTACCCCTCGGCCAGCGCCGACCAGGTCGGCGGGGTGCGCGACGCCGTCGGACACCTTCTGGAGCTGGGGCACCGCACCGTCCACCACGTGTGTGGGCCCGAGGACTCCCAGTCCAGCCTCATCCGCAGAGCCACCTGGGCCAGGACCCTGCGGGAGGCGGGACGGGAGGTTCCCGAGCCGGTACCCGGCGACTGGGAGGCCGCAGCGGGCTATGAGGCCGGCCTGCGCCTGGCCGCGGACCCGGAGGTGACGGCCGTCTTCTGCGCCAACGACGAGCTGGCTCTGGGCCTCATCCGGGCCATGCACGAGCAGGGAAGGCGCGTGCCCAGCGACGTCTCAGTCGTCGGCTTCGACGGACTGGCGGTGGGCGAGTACAGCTTCCCGCCTCTGACCACGGTGCGTCAGGACTTCAAACGGCACGGCCACGAGATGGTGGACCTGGTGCTGGAGCAGGCGGCCTCCGGGCCCCTGGACGGCAGCCGCAGCATCATCATCCCCACCGAGTTCCTCGTGCGCGGCTCAACCGCCCCGCCGGCCGCCTGAGCGCGGCCCTACCTCCCCAACAAACGCCCGAGCGCCGCCCGGCTTCCTTGTCTCCTGACTTCTGACGCATGTGACTGTTCTGGCTTCTCAGGCGGGAGTTCGGGGGCGGGGCAGTTGTTCTGGAGGCGACGGCGGGCCGGGGGAAGCGGCCTGTCGGGTCGCTGGTGTCCATGGTGCTGACATCAACCCCGTACAGGCGCCGCACCCCGAAGAGGAACCGCGGAATTCCAACGATCCTCAAGGAGTCCTTCGACGGCAGGCTCGTTGATGTCAGCGCTGTGGACACTGGGCGGCCTGCGGGATCAACTCCACCGAACCTTGGCGGCGATGCCGGGCTCCCCCACCTCGGGGCCGGGCCTTTTCATCCCAGGGCCGGGGCCTCACCTTCCACGGCCTGCCCCTGCCGACTCCTGCCCTGGGGCCAGGCGACGTCGGCCCAACCCGGCCCGCAGCCCACCCTCGTCTCAGCCGGCCTGCGGCAGGAGTATGGAGGCGCCCAGGGCGAAGGGGTAGCCGGGTTTGAGGATGCACTGGACAACCGGCTGCGCCATCTCCAGGACGCTGTCGGCGTCGAGGCCCTCCTCGCCGTTGGGACCGGCCTCGGCCACGAGGTCGGAGTAGGGGATGGTGAGATCGAGCAGGGCCATGCCGTCCTGGTGGGTGGCGGAGTCCCAGGCGCCGCCCTCCATCTCCTGCAGAGTCCCCAGATGGAAGCTCATGATGCCGTGGTCGTCGACCTTCGCGGGCACGGACAGGATGTGGTGCGGCTCGGGGTCGCGCGGCGCACGCAGGGTGAACAGGATGATGCCGCCGTCGCGGGCGGCGCGAAGCATGACGCGGCCGATGTGGATGCCGAAGCCGACGATGTCGAAGACCCCCTCCATGGCCTCCCCGTAGCTCAGCGGCGCCTCCAGGGGGATGGGGGCGCCCTCACCGGGGTCGTTGATGGCGCGGCGGCCCGACGGCGTGGCCGCCTTGAGCAGCAGGAGGCGGCCGGAATCAGTGAGGACGCCGGTCTCGACGCGCTCCTGCCAACCGGCCGGGGCCTGGGCGGGGCCGGGCTCGGACTCCACCAGCCCCATGCCCAGGACGGTGGACAGGTCGGTGCCGTCGGCGGGCCGGTGCCAGGTGATGGTGGCGTCGTCGTGCCAGATGGGGAGGACCCCGTTGAAGGGAATGCCGAAGCGCACGTGCTCGCGGGCGCCGTCGACGGGCCGGGACCTGTCGACATGACTGACATGGCTGGTGTGCCGGCCGGACCGACCGGCCGGCCCTGCGCTGCCGGCGCCATTGTCCTGCGGTCCTGCCAGGTACTCGCTCATGAGCCCAGCCTAACTGCCGCCCGGTCGCCCTGCGCACTCGCGCGGCCGGCGAGACGCTCCTCCTTGCGGGCGCGCTCCCACTCGTGGACCTGGCGGCCCGAGAGCGCCAGCAGGGCCAGGACCTGGAGCGCACTGGTGACGACCAGACCAAGAGTCGCCTGCCGGACCCCGAGACTGGAGACCTGAGCCATGTCAGTGACAATGCCCAGGACGAGGGTCGCCATGAGGGCGATGCGGCCGCGCGGGTGCCCGCGCCAGGCCGCCACCCCGAGGGCTGCGGTCAGGAGCGTCAGGCCGGCGGACACCGTGGCGATGACGGCGACGACGGCGGTGACCACCGCCGGGTCCTCCTCGGGGATCGGGGCGGCCTCCAGCACCTGGGTGATGTCGATGTGGGCGACGCGCAGGATCTCAGCCGCGAGCATGAGCCCGATGAGCGCCAGGGCGATGACGAGCTGGCTGGGGCGGCGCCGTCGGGCCTCGAGGTCGGCCAGGCGGGCCTGCTGCAGGGAGAGCCCGGCGTCGGAGCCGGGGACCACCTCATTGAGGTCGAGCACGTGGAGGGCGCCGTCGGTGACCACCCGGTCCCCTCCCCCGTTCTTGTCGTGGTAGGAGGTGAAGAAGTCCGGCCAGATCTCCAGCTCGGCGGCCTCGCTGGCCCAGCGGACGTCGTCGACGACGTAGTTGCGCTCAATGTCGATGTCGGCGTCGATCTTGTGGGTGACCTGGAGGGTGAGGACGCTCAGGCCGACGGCGCGGTCGTAGGTGGCGGCGGCCAGCCAGTCCACGTGCCCGCCGCCGGGCAGCGACCAGCCGGGCGGGCAGTACCAGAAGCGGATGTGGTGGCGCTGGGCGGGGTTGCCTTCGACCTCCTTCTGGTAGGCGAAGCTCTGCTTGCGCCCGAAGAGCATGAGGTTGGAGACGGGGGCGGCCGGGTAGGAGCGGCGCAGCAGCGAGGAGATGACGATCCTCCAGGAGGTGCGCAGGGTGATGGGGTCGGCGCGCACCCAGCCGGCCGCGACCATCGCCTCGTGAATGTCCTCCTCGTCGCCCTTGACGGCGAGGTTGACCGGGTCGCCCAGGAGCCCGTCGGGGGTGCGGGTGCGGCCGATGAAGTAGTCGGGCACGTAGAGCCAGGTGAGGACCTGGTGGAGGCGCGGCAGGGCGAGGTAGGACAGGACCGCCCAGAACAGCAGCGAGTTGACCACGAGCGCCGCATCGAGGTGCCAGCCTGAGCCGATGAGCAGCCAGGCCAGCCACAGCGTGGCGACGGCGGCGATGGCGAAGAAGACGGCGTCGAGGACGTCATCGATGCTCCAGGAGCGGGCGTCGACCTCCGACATCTTGGACGGGCCGTCCCGGTAGACGGGCGGCGCCGTCGGGCGGGGGCGAGTCACCTCGGATGACGTCATGGCAGCACGCTACCGAAGATGAGGGGCGCCGGAGGCCGGCTGAACCGCCGCATGCCACTGCCTCACGCGCTGCCGCGTCCTTCGGACCCGTGGGAACGGAGGACGCGGCAGCCGGGGAACGACGTCGGCGGGGATCTCAAGGCCGCCGAGGGAACAGTGTCATCAGATCTACTTCAGCACGAGGTCCTGGGTGTCGGAGTAGGCCGGGTACTGCTTGCCGGACTGGATGCCCTTTCCGGCCTCGCGGTTGTATACGATGCTGGTGGTGCCCTCGGAGAAGGGCTTCAGTGCGCTCGACTCCGACACAGCGGCGAAGGCGAGCCAGCCCTCAACCTTCGTGGAGCCGGAGTCCTCGGAGTCGAAGGGCTCGAGACCGTCATCCTTCAGGTCGTCGGCCACCAGCGCTCCGTACTCGTCCGCCTTGCTAGTGGATTTCGTTTTGTCCTGGAGTGAGGTGGAGTCTGAGAGTGTGCTGCTGTAAGCGATGTCTCCACTGAATTCGAGCGTGCAGTGAAGCAGGTAGACGGTGTCTGACTCGTGGGTCTTCTTGTACTTCGGTGCGGCGTAGTCCTCGACCACCTTGTCGCAGGTCTGCGTGAGACCGATTTCCTCATCCTTGAAGGTCACCGGCTTGATGTTCTGAATTGTGGAGCCGGACTTGGTGGTCTCGCCGCCCTTGCTCTTGGAGTCCTTGGCATCCTTGGAGTCCTCGGAGGGGGTGGTGTCCGAGGCGTCCGAGTCAGTCTCGGCGGAGCTGGTCGCGGAGGCGCCACCGGGTGAGGGCTGAGCGATGTCCTGCTCATCGCAGGCGGACAGTCCAACAGCCATGGCGAGGGCGGCGGCGACGGAGAGAACTTTGACGGAGGAGCGCATGGGAGTTCCTTTCTGGCGCGCTGGGAACAGCGAAAGTGTGCGCCGCACGCGCCATCTCCACCATGGGGAGCCCGTCCGGGGGAGCGCTCCCCGTCTCCGCCCGGATGCGCTCAGAAGTCCCAGTCCTCGTCCTGGGTGGCCTCGGCCGTTCCCATGACGTAGGAGGAGCCCGAGCCGGAGAAGAAGTCGTGGTTCTCGTCGGCGTTGGGGGACAGGGAGGCGAGGATCGCCGGGTTGACGTCGACGGCGTCGGCCGGGAAGAGCGCCTCGTAGCCCAGGTTCATGAGGGCCTTGTTGGCGTTGTAGCGCAGGAACTTCTTGACGTCCTCGGTCAGGCCGAGCTCGTCGTAGAGGTCCTCGGTGTACTGCTCCTCGTTGTCGTAGAGCTCCATGAGCAGGTCGAAGGTGTAGTCCTTGAGCTCTTGCTGACGCTCGGGCGAGGACTCACGCACGGCGAGCTGGTACTTGTAGCCGATGTAGTAGCCGTGGACGGCCTCGTCGCGGATGATGAGGCGGATGAGGTCGGCGGTGTTGGTCAGCTTGGCGTGGCTGGACCAGTACATGGGGGCGTAGAAGCCGGAGTAGAAGAGGAAGGACTCCAGCATGGTGGAGGCGACCTTGCGCTTCTCGGGGTCGTCGCCGCGGTAGTAGTCCAGAATGATGCGGGCCTTGCGCTGGAGGTTCTCGTTCTCCTCGCTCCAGCGGAAGGCCTCGTCGATCTCCGCCGTCGAGATGAGGGTGGAGAAGATCGAGGAGTAGGAGCGGGCGTGGACCGACTCCATGAAGGCGATGTTGGTGAGCACCGCCTCCTCGTGGGGGGTGCGGGCGTCCGGGATGAGGGAGACCGCCCCGACCGTGCCCTGGATCGTGTCCAGGAGGGTCAGCCCGGTGAAGACCCGGGTGGTCATGTTCTTCTCGGCCTCGTTGAGGGTGGCCCAGGACTGCACGTCATTGGACAGCGGCACCTTCTCGGGCAGCCAGAAGTTGCCGGTGAGGCGGTCCCAGACCTCGAGGTCCTTGTCATCGGCCAGGCGGTTCCAGTTGATGGCCTGGACACGGTCGACCAGCTTGATGGGCTCGTGCATCGGTTTCCTCCCGGGGTTGGCTGCGCTGGCCTCATGCTACCGACGAGACCGCCGACCGGCAGTGACGCCCGACCGGTTGGCGACTGTGGTACCCGCCGCGCTCCTGCCGTCGGGGGCTTCCGGACGGGAGGACGACCAGAGACGTTATTGACTCACATAATGTGAGTGACTAACTTTTTTTGCATGAGCCCACGCGCCTCCACCGCCGACCTGCTTCGGCGCACCGCACTGCGGATGTTCACCGAGCAGGGGTTCGACGCCGTCCCGGTCACCGCGATCGCCAAGGCCGCCGGGGTCTCTCACATGACCTTCTTCCGCCACTTCCCCACCAAGGAGGCCGTGGTGGTGAGCGACCTGTTCAATCCACTCATCGCCGAGGCGGTGCGCGCTCAGCCGCAGCGGTGGCGGCCACTGACCCGAGCCGTGCGGGGCCTCGTTGCGGCGATGAGTCAGGAGTCGGCGCGCAAGGAGATGTCCTCCCAAGAGTTCCATGAACGCATTCGGCTGGCAGCCCTCACCCCGTCGCTGGCGGCCGCCGTGCGAACCGCGGGTCAGGAGACCGAGCGCGCCATCGCCGCGGCACTTGCCGCTCCCGGGGTGGACGACGCGGCGGCGCGGGCCGCGGCCGGAGCCGTCATGGGAGCGGCGAGCAGCCTCCTGCTCGCCTGGGCCGGCGAGAGCAATGCAGCCGACACCGGGGCGGCCGATGCGGCAGCAACCCTCAGTCGGGGTCTTCTCAGCCTGCTGGGGGAAGCATGAGCGGTACAGCACCAGCGGCCCTGGAGGTTGCGGGCGTCCACGTCACCCTGCGGGGGAAGCCTGTTCTGCGCGACCTCAGCCTCTCACTCGCCGACGGCGAGTGTCGCGCCATCGTGGGTCTCAACGGCGCCGGGAAGACCACGGCCCTGCGCATCATCCTGGGCATGCTGCGTCCCGACGCCGGCAGGGTTCTTCTGCACGGCCGCGACATCGCCTCCTCCCCCAGGGATGTCTGGCGGCGGGTGGGCCATCTGGTGGAGAGGCCCTTCTCCTACCCCGAGCTCACGGCTCGGCAGAACATCGAGGCGTCCATCCGGCTCCACGGCGCCGATCCTGAGCGCACCGAGCGGGCAGTGCAACGGATGAGTGAGGCGCTGGCGCTGACCGGTTGGCTCAATGCGCCCGCACGCCGCCTGTCACTGGGTACGCGCCAGAAAGTGGGGCTCATCGGCGCCCTGGCGCATGAACCGGACGTCGTCGTCCTCGATGAGCCGACCAATGGGCTCGATCCGCTGGCGGTCGTCGGATTCAGGGATCTTCTGCGGGAGGTGACCGGGCGCGGCGGAACGGTGCTGGTGACCGGGCACCACTTCGATGAGCTCACGCGCATCGCGGACCGTGTCGATGTCCTGCACCGAGGGCGGATCATCGACACGATCGTGCCTGAGGAACCCGGCCGCCCCGGAGGCACCGACCTTGAGAGAGTCTTCTTCGACGCCGTCCTGGCGGCGGACCTGGCCGCAGACAGCACTGTCCTGGAGTCAGGGGCGGGGCCGGACGCCCGCACGGAGGCGAATCGCGAACGGACGGAGGTCTCCTAATGGCCATGGATCGCAGCACCGTCGGAGTCGGGGTCGTGATCGGTCTCGAGGCCCACAAGCTGGCTCGGGGCACGGTCGTGCGCGTAGCGACGGCGGCCGCCCTCGTTCTGGTCATGGCGACCACGGTCGGCGGGTACGCCGCCGCGATGCACGCCGGAGATACTGATCTGGGTCGAAAGGCCGCCTCAATGGTGACCTCGCCCGGCTGGGACGGCTACACGGCCCTGGGGGCGACGAGTGTGAGCGTAACAATGCTCCTGGCCGTGGGCGTGGTGATGTCATGGAGTACGGGGCGGGAGTTCATCGACGGCACCGTCGTCGGCCTGTTCGCGATTCCACCTCCCTTGGCCATCATCGCGGCGGCGAAGATGGCGGTGGTTCTGACCTGGGCGACCATCCTGGGAGCTGTTGAAGCAGGAGCGCTCACAACGGCAGGGCTGCTGCTCGGCCTGGGCCCGAAGGGAGCCGCCGGGTGCTGCACGACACTGATGCTCGTTGCCGCCCTGCTGGGCGCAAGCGTGCTGCCGGTCATGTGGGCGGCGACGCGGTGGCGCGGCTACCTGGCCGGTATCGGGCTCACGCTGGTGATCCTCGTCGTCGCCAATCTTGCCGCAGGGTTCGGGCTCGGTTCCTACGTCCCGTGGTCCATCCCGATCGTGTGGGCCTCGCACCAGACGGAGGTCAGCACGCCGTTGCTGGTGACACCGGTGATGACCGCCGCGATCGGCGCCTGGGTCACCCTCCGATCCTGGGACCGGCTCCAGCTGGGCGCCGACTGACCGCAATTCCCTTGGAACAACTGTTATGACGAGGAGGCAGCCGCCTGCTGGGCGGCGGCGAGGATGGGCGCGCCCTGCTCGGGCGGGTCGCCCTTGCCGACCACGGCACCGGACTTCATACCGAAGGTAACGCTCTTGGATTCGTAGTCGTCATTGATCTGCGTGCCCAGTTCGACCCTCTCAAGGGTCTGGTTGCCGAGGACCGTCGCCAGAACAGCAGCGGCGGACGAAACATCCACACCATCCTCATACTTCCCCAGTCCATTGACGACCAAACCGGGCCGATGATTGACGACATCAGCCGCATCCAGGCGCACGAACGCCCCGTCAGATCGCTTATCCGATGGAACAGCATCCAACACTTTCTTGAGCGGCACAGAAGTGAGATCGACACCACTGGAGTGCGTGATGACGCAATACAATGAGTTGACCCTGACATCCTGCTCGGTCTCCAGTGAACCAACGCTCGCGATCGGAGACGTCTTCGGCAGGATGAAGTCATCCGGAAGGGCCTGTACTTCATTATAGCGAAGCGTGATTCTCTCCTCAGTGAGCCCCACACTCTCAATTTCAGAAGAGACCACCTTCATGGCTGTCGACACCGCCTTCTCGGGATCATTCATCGGCAGGTTGCAGGACATCGACGTCGTCCCCTGAACCCACCTGACTTCAATACCCACCTCGTCACTATCAACCAGTTCCACTACTTCATTGCGAGCATCGCGAACGATCGCAAGGACTGAGTCCTGCGCAGGATCATCCTTGAGATTCACAGTCACAGACCAGCGATCATCGGACATGAGGTTCGGGCTGACATACATCTCAACAGATGTCACGCCATCAAGCCCGGAAAGATACTTGCGCACCTTCCTCTTCTTCTTGCTGCGCGCAACAGCGAACGGTGAGCATCCACCCACAGTGAAGGCCAGAGACGCGACACCCAGTGCCAACACCTCTCGACGTCGAATACTCATCGATCTCACTCCCCTTTCCATGTTGATATCTGGCATACGTGACCACGGCAGGGACGCCTTCGGGGCCGCCCCTCATCAGGATGGAGAGGCAGCCGCCTGCTGGGCGGCTGCGAGGATGGGCGCGCCCTGCTCGGGCGGGTCGCCTTGGCCGACCACGGCACCGGACTTCATGTCGAAGACGACCGCCGTGGGCTGATTGCCGCCTTCCACCGCGGTACTCAGCTCCACCCGCTGGAGCACCTGGTTGCCGAGGACCGTGGCCAGAACCGCAGCGGCGGACTGAACATCCACGTCCTGCCCGTACTGCCCCAATCCCCTCACTGTCAGACGGGTCTGATGGCGATCCTCATCCTCCGCCTCCAGGCTCACGACCGCCCCGTATCGCTTGTCGGAGGGAATGGCTTCCAGCGCACGCTTGATCGGCACGGACGTGACGTCCTTGCCCTTGGCGTGAGAGACGAAGCAGTACGACCGCCCAATCAGAATGCTCTGCTCGATCTCGAACGAGTCGAGGCTCAGCGCCGGGGAGGTGGGCGACAGGATGAAATGATCCGGGAGAGTCTCAGCAGTCCGGTACCCGAAGGATATTCTCTTTTCGGCGACCTGCACTCGCTCCATGCCGGGCGATACCGCCTCCACCGTAGCGGAGGCCGCCTTGTCAGCATCCTTCATCGGCAGGTTGCAGAACACGGAGGTCTCACCCTGATCCCAGGAGACATGCATATTCACCTCGCCAACTCCGGCCAGGTTCCGCACCTTGGTGTAGGCGTCACGCACAACCGTCGCCACTGATTCAGCAGACGGGTTGTCCTTGAGCACCACATCCACCATCCAACGGTCTGACGCTAAGAACTCCGCGCGCACATCCACCTGCGCAGATACGACCGCGTCAAGCCCGGAGAGGTACTGACGCACCTTCCGCTTCCTCCTATTGCGCGCAAAAACGCCGGGCGAGCACCCCGCTACTCCGAACGCGACAGAGGAGACGCCCAGCAGCAGTACCTCACGACGTCGAACACTCATCAGACGTCACTCCGCCGCGTCAAGAAATCCCGACAGCCTCTCCTGCCACAGGCACGTACCCGATTCATATCATCACCATCGCTAAGAGGCGGAATTCCGTGCTGCCTCGAGTATCTTCTCACCCTCGACGGATGGGAATCCGTCATCAAAGTCACCCGCTTCCATCTGGAAGCGCACGCCTTCCGTTCCAGCAGTCCTTCGGTCCGACACGGTCGAGAGATAAAGCGACTGAAGTGCCTGTCAGAATCATGCGCCTCGGGAGGGCTGCCCCGTCCACCAGCCTCATCACAGCCGGACCGATTCACCTGGGCGCGCCAGGAAGAGCGCGGTGAACAGGAACCGGATGATGCTGCGTCGACGATGAGCCATGGCGCCACCTTAGGGCCTCGCTCCGGCACCCGGGATGGGCATCATTCCCCTCTCCGGCTTGCTCGGCTGCTGGAGCGCAAGACGCCCCGGGCCCACCTGAGTTCTGCACTCAGGTGGGCCCGGGGACCTATCCCTATGAGAGGCGGGGACTGGCAGCCGACGTCAGGCGCGGCGGCGGCTCACCAGCAGAGCCCCTCCCATCACGGCGACCAAGGCGATACCCAGCGGCAGACCAATCCTGACACCGGTACTGGCCAGCGGACCCCCCGCAGGGCTACTGGGAGCCCCGGGAGCCGGGGTCGGTGCCGCCGAGTTGGTGGGCGTGACCTGCGGAGTCGCGTCGGACGACGACGGGTCACTCGCAGAGACAGACGCACTCGCGCTTGCGCTCGGTTCACCAGTCGGCTGCTCAGCAGCCGCGTCGGCGCTGGGCTTGGCGTTCGGCTCTGCGCTTGCGTCGGCGGTCGGCTCAGCAGCCGGGTCCGCACTCGGGGTAGCAGTCGCGTCCGCAGTCGGCTCAGCAGTCGGCTTCACGCTGGCGTCAGCGCTGGGCTTGACGTTCGGATCCGCACTGGCGTCGGCGGTCGGCTCAGCAGCCGGGTCCGCACTCGGAGCAGTAGTCGCGTCCGCAGTCGGCTCAGCAGTCGGCTTCACGCTGGCGTCAGCGCTGGGCTTGGCGTTCGGATCCGCACTGGCGTCAGCGCTGGGCTTGGCGTTCGGCTCTGCGCTTGCGTCGGCGGTCGGCTCAGCAGCCGGGTCCGCACTCGGGGTAGCAGTCGCGTCCGCAGTCGGCTCAGCAGTCGGCTTCACGCTCGCGTCAGCGATCGGCTCCGGCGTCGGCACCTCAAGAGCGGTGTAGGTGCCGGCGAAGTTCATGGCCAGCATCTTCTCGCCAATAATCACCTTCTGAGATGCGGGGGCCTTGAGGGTGTATCCATCGACCTGTGCCGTGTTCACGTCCTGCTCAATGGTGCACTCAGTACCCACGGGCAGCTCCGGACCGTTGACCGCCGTGCCATTGGCCTTGGCCTTGAGGGTGCCTTCCTGGCCGTTGTCGCAGGTGTAGGTGAAGGTGAACTCCTTGTCGCCCACGGGAGCACCCGTGGCGGTGTTGGTCACCGAGAACGAGCCCTTGGCCTTCGTGTAGGTGTTGGTCATCTTCACCTCGGCCGTCTCATCCTTGACGATGGTGACGGTCTGCGGCTCCGGGGCGGTCAGCGTGTACCCGGCCCGGAAGGCGGAGTCGGTGATCTCGGTGACGGTGCAGGTCGAGCCCGCCTGGACCTCCTCGGAGTGCTCCGAGGTCTTCCCGCCCTTCACCATCAGGAAGCCCGTGGTGTTGTCAGTGCAGCTGTAGGTGAACAGGAAGGTGGAGTTGCTGAAGTCGCCTTCGCCGGCCAGGGCCTTCGTGATCGTGAAGTCACCGTGATCCACGGGCACGGCGTCAGCGGAGTTGCTCAGTGTCACGGGCGTGAGCTCCTGGTCCGCGATGGTCGCGGTGCTGGCGCTCTGACCGTTCACC
This sequence comes from Actinomyces oris, assembly GCF_001937665.1. Lineage (GTDB taxonomy): Bacteria > Actinomycetota > Actinomycetes > Actinomycetales > Actinomycetaceae > Actinomyces > Actinomyces stomatis. The sequence continues at coordinate 23,861 of NZ_MSKL01000035.1, forward strand.
GTGAAGGCCGGCTTGCCCCAGACGACACCTTCGGGAGTAGCCGAGGCATTCGTGGGGTCCTCGTTGAATGTGAGGACCGTTCCAACGGGGAAGATGTCCTTGAACACGGTCTTGGCACCGATGCCGAGGGTCATCTCGAGGTCACCACCAGTACCCTCCTGGTTGAGGGTGCCCGGGGCCTTCCAGTCCGGGTAGGCGCTGGCCTTCGCACCGCCGGGCAGGTCGTAGTGGACACTGACCTTGAAGGTGGTGTCCGCCGGCACCTTGCCGGTCTGCGTTCCGGTGAGGAGCTTGGTGATCTCGAATCCACCGAATCCGGGCTTCATCTCGACGTTGATGGAGAAGGACGAGGCGTAGTGCACCGCGTAGGAGCCCCGCAAGCTGGTTCCCAGCGCGGTGGCGTCGTTCTTGTACCGCACACCGGGCTGCACCTTGCCGTTGCCGGTCTCAGGGGTCGACTCGTAGCGGACGATGTAGTTGCTACGCGGCACGAAGGGACCGGTCACCTTGATGAAGGCGACGTCGCCGTTGAAGGTGACATCGAGGTCGAAGTCGCCCGCGCTGGTGTTCTGGTCCGTTCCGGCAGCGTCCGTGAGCTGAACGGAACTGGCGTTCTTGCCCTCAGCGGTGCCGGTCTCCAGCCTCCACTTCGCCTTGTCGGCAACGTACTTCTGTCCGGGGCCGAGCTCGTCGGTGAACATGATGGTCGAGCGGGTCTTGCCGTCCACGGTCAGGGACTGGCCGTTCTCCTCGAGCGCCGCCTTGATCTGGTCGGGGCCGAAGATCAGCTGCCAAGCCACCTTGTCGGAGTCGGCGGTCAGGTCGCTGGCCCACTTGGTGACCTTCTCCGGCTTGTAGGGGCCTTCGACGTAAGCGCCGATCTTGCCACCGGGAACGGCCACGGGAGTGTCCACACCGTTGGCCTTGATCGGCAGCTTGGGGAGGTCGGTGGCCCCGTTAGCCACCATGAGTGACGTCCCGTTTCCACGCAGGTCCTTGAAACCCTGGGCGGTCACCTTGTCGAGCTCACTGTTGAAGGTGCAGGTGATGGTGCGCTCGGACACCACGCACTCACCCACCTTCGTGTTGATGCCATCGTGGTTGAGCATCATCGACTCAGTGATCTTGTCCTTACTGCGGATCTGCTCGGGCAGTCCGATCTCGAAGGAGTCCCCACCCTTGGCGTCCGCCTTGCTGGCATCCCAGCTGAACTTCAGCTTGAGGTAGTCACCGCTCTGGACCGCGGTCTTGTTCGGGTCCTCCTCACCGTTGGCGTTGGAAGGAGTCAGTGACAGGTCGGAGACGGTGATCTTCGGGTTGATGGCGGCTCGGGCCTGCATCGGCAGGACCGTCAGCATTGCGGCGACCATCACCACAAGCAGGAGGAGAGCGCCTGATGCACGTACAGGCACCCTGAACGCTCTGGGGGCAGGGATCTGAGACACGGCAAACCTTTCGGGAGAATTCCGACACTCAATTGATGACTCGCTGAACTTAGATCCCATATTTACGGATAACAATGGCGAAAATCTCAGGTGTGCGTCACGAGTCTGTGGCCATTAGGCATCGAAATGATGACGACGATGACGACTTCGTCGCTAACCGAGCAGATGGGCGGAATGGGGGCGTCGACGGCGACCACACCGTGGACCCACCCAACGTCCGTCTCATCACCCAAGCGCCCGCCGCTGCGACAAAGTATGGCGCGCCCCCAACAACGAGCCCAGTACCCGCAATAACCACGAGTAACACGACAAGGCACCACAGACCACACAGCAAAAACCTCCTGGTGTTTACTCCACATGAGTCTCGAGGTACCGGAATTGACGAAGGCCTCCTGAAACACAAGACAAGCAGCCTCCGAGATACACCCAGCAGCCACTCCATCGGCAACGAACCGGAGCACCCGTGCGCACCAGGGAAATGGCGGTCAGAAGGAAACGGACGATGCTGCGCCGACGACGAGCTGGCGCCGCCGTAGGATCCCGCTCCGGCACACGGCACCGGGTGATCGCCCCCTCCGGCTCGCGCAGCCACCGGCTAAGCAAGACGCCCCGGGCCCACCTGAGTGCAGAACTCAGGTGGGCCCGGGGACCTATCCCGATGAGAAGCGGGGACTGGCAGCCGACGTCAGGCGCGGCGGCGGCTCACCAGCAGAGCCCCTCCCATCACGGCAACCACGGCGATACCCAGCGGCAGACCGATCCTGACACCAGTGCTGGCCAGAGGGCCTCCAGAGGGCTCCTGGGGCTTCGCCGGCTCGCTGGGTGCGGCAGGCGGAGTAACACTCGGCGAGGAGGGGTCACCAGGCGTGGCGGGGTCGCTCGGCTTCGGGGTACCGCTCGGAGCGGGAGACGGCGACTCACTGGGCACCGGCGTCGAGGACTCGTTCGGGTCCGGAGTTTCACTAGGCGTCGGAGTCTCACCAGGCGTCGGAGTCTCGCTGGGAGTCGGTGAGGGCTCCGGTGTGGGCTC
>NZ_MSKL01000036.1 GCF_001937665.1 Actinomyces oris
ACAACACACCCACCGAGATTTCAACCGGGAAAGAATTCCCTGCTTGCCTCTCGAAGGCGACCGGACTAGCATAAGCAGGTTGTCGTTCGGGAATCAAATTCGGATCGCGTGACCCTGATCTCTGAACTATTCTGCTTTCACCGCACCAGCCGGATCGCTCCCGCCGGTTCGACGTTTCCGCCGTCCGGTACCGCCGTCAGACCGTTCAGTCGCTCCGGCAGCGAGGAGTACTATAGCCAGACTTGATCACGGGTTGTCAAACGACTTTCCCGCGACCTGCATCACATCCGGGCTCCCCGGGGGACAGGCCGGCTCTCCCCTGCACCGGTCCCTCCGGTTCTACTTCTCCTGTCATCGCTTCTCAGGGCCGTACCAGGCCAGCGCGAATCCCCCAGAGCACCGTTTGCAGGCGGTCTCGAGACCCGGTTTTCTGCATGAGTCCCGTCAGGTGGTACTTGATTGTCGTCGGCTCCACATATAGGTGTGCCGCCATCTCACCGTTGGACATGCCCTGGGCCAACAGTCTGAGCACTTCCAGCTCCCGAGAGGTCAAGGCGACGTCCACGGAAGCAGGTCCGGCGTGCGACACATGCCCGGATGCACCGCCAGCATCCGCAGCTCTGTCGGTGTACTGATGCTGAGCCCCGGTGTCAGCTTCGGCGAGCGCACCTCGGGAGCCTCGCCTGGAGAGCTCACGCAGGATCCTGCGGGTGACACGCTGGTCCAAGGTTCCCTCCCCTGCTGCGACGGAGCGGACCGCCCCCAGGAGAGTGTCCTCATCGGCACCCTTGAGGAGAAACCCCGCGGCACCGGCCTCGAGGGAGGCCAGGACGTCGTCGTCGACATCGAAGGTGGTCAGAATGAGCACGTCCACGTCCAGATCGGGGTCGGAGACGATCGCCCGCGTTGCCGCGATACCGTCGGTCCCGGGCATGCGGATGTCCATGCATACGACGTCGGGGCGCAGTTCACGAGCCAGCGCTATCGCCTCAGCGCCGTCTGCCGCCTCACCCACGACCTCAATGTCCTCTTCGGCTCCGAGGATGACGCTCAACCCGGCACGGACCACGGCCTGATCGTCAGCGATGACGAGTCGAATCATGAGATGACCGCTTCCTCCTCGGTACGGGACCCGTCGGCGACGTCCGGCGGAACGGGGATGACGAGGCGGTTGCGCCAGCCGCCGTCGGGGTCGGGTCCGGTGACCAGCTCAGCACCCACCAGGGCAGCGCGCTCAGCCATACCGGACAGACCGTAGCCACCGCCCCTGCCGCTCGAGCCCGACTGAGGCGCCTCCGCATTCGGCGGACGCCGGTTGCTCACCACGATCTCCACGCACCTCGGCTGATACATGATCCGTACCTGGCAAGATGCCCCCGGCGCGTGCCGCGCGCTGTTGGCGAGGGACTCCTGGACCATACGGTAGGCGGCGGTGTCAGCCAGCGGGCTCAGGGGACGAGGCCGGCCGTTGACCGCGTACCCGACCCGCTGTTGACGACGGCGAGCCTCCTCAACGAGGCGAGGCACTGCCTCCAGCGAGGGCAGGAGCACCGGCTCCCTTGCCATCCGGGAATCCGTCACAGCCGCCGGCTCGGCTGTCGCCTCGGTGCTCGACGACGCCGGCTCATTGTGCCGACCATCCTCGCCATGATCCTCACGTCCGGAGACATTGCTGTCCTCGCTGCGCAGGAGACCAACGACCTGACGCAGATCGGCCAGAGCGGTTCGGGCACTGTCCTGCACCGTCTGGAGCATCTGGTCGGAACGCTCCGGGTCCTTGTACCGCAAAGCCGCGGCCGCCTGGGCGCTGACGATGACGCCGGAGAGATGGTGGCCGGCGATGTCGTGGAGATCGCGGGCCAGGGCATTGCGGCTGGCCCGAAGCTCGCGCTCGACCCGTTCGCGCTCCTCGCGCTCGAGCAGCTGCTTCTCCCGTTCAAGGAGCTCAGCCTTGTCACGCAGCGCCTGGTGGAGCCGCTCGCGCCCCAACATGTACTCCGCCACCGCCACCGGTAGGAGGTAACGCTGGAGCAGGTGCACCGAGAGCAAGATGATCATAGCGATCATCCCACGCTGACCGGAGTACACCTCCCCAATGAGGAAGACCAGGTTAAAGACGATGACGTTGGCGAACAGCGCGATCTGCCAGCCCGGGACACGGTAGCGCACGAAGCACCAGATGACGACCATGACCGCAACGGATCCGAGCCCCGATCGATCACTGGCGATGAGGATGATGAGATCGGCGGTGGCCACGATCCCGAGCGTCCAGTACGGGAAGCGCGCTGTCACCATGACAGCCGCTATCTGGAGGACAGCGAGCACGCTCAGGACAACCGCCCTGGCAACGGTACCTGCCTCATACCCGGAGACATACTCTGGTTCTGCTATCACCATGCCGATGTAAGACAACACGCTGAGCAGGCACAGCGCCACCGCGGCTCGTGGGAGCCTCGGTGGCGACTGCACCCGGACGGCGGAATCGGGCATGCGGCTGGGCACACTCCGAGTCAAGCACACACGCGACGCCGAGGTGCCCGACTCCGTCTCCGAGCCCATCACTTGTGGCACAGGGTGGCGTCGACGGCGTCTTCAATCAGTTTGTCCTTCTCTTTGGCGGAGCTCTCCAGGTTGCTCTGGTCCGCGATCGCCGCGGGCACAGCTGTCACGGCAACGGTGACGGCGGTGCCGTCAGGTCCGACGGCGTCGTTGGTCTGGTACCCGTGGATCGTCCCGCCGTGGCCCCAGGATGTGCCTCCGCAACTGAGCGGAGTACCGATGAGGCCCAGCCCGTAGACTCGTCCTCCTGATCCCATATCGACACCCTTCTTCATCTCCTCGATGCTGGACTGGCTCAGCAGCCTGCCGTCGAAGACGGCCTGGAAGAAGGTGTTGAGCTCGCTAGGGGTCGAGACCATCGCACCAGCTGCCCACCCCCAAGCCGGATCCATCTCGGTAATGTCCTCCAACTTGCCGTCGGCGTTGAGGTGGTACCCCCGAGGATGGGTGCCACGAATCTTCTCCTCCCCTTGAGTCGGGAAGTAGGTGTGCGACAGCCCCAGCTTCTTGACGATGCGCTGGTCGATCTGCTCACCCACCGGCCGCTGGGACACCCGCTCAATGAGCATCCCCAGCACGATGTAGTTCGTATTGGTGTACTTCCACTGCGTCCCCGGCTCAAACTGCGCCGGCTTGCTCAGAGCTGTGTCCAGTAGATCCCGCGGCTGCGCGTAGTGATCCTTGATTTGGAAGATATCGCTCCTTCCGGGAGTGATATCGGTGTACTCAGGTAGTCCGCTGGTGTGCTGCAGGAGCTGGCGCACCGTGATCTTCGATCCGTCGACGCCCTCACCCTTGATCAGGCCCGGCAGATAGGTCTCGATCGGCTCATCGAGCCCCACCTTGCCCTCCTGAACCAGCTGCATGACCACCACGGCCACAAAGGTCTTCGTGTTCGACCCGATCCTCACCTCGCCGTCCATCGGCGGGGCCTGCCCCGTCTCCAGATTGCCCTTGCCCACGGCAACTCCCGCCGACTCACCCTTGCTGTCGGTCACCGCCGCCAGAGCCGCCGGGTAACCGGCCTCCACCAGCCCCTGCGCCCGGGACTTCAGGCTCTCAGCCTCTCCCTTCGACGGCGCCGCCGAGGCCGTACCCCCGGCAGCCCCCAACGCGATCGCCGCCGCCAGAGGCACCGCCAGCACCCGCCACACCACCGACCGGCGACGGCCGGCTCGGGTACCGGCGGCCCCTGCTGCTTCGGGGCTTTCAGGAGTGACTACGTTGGAACGGACAGGACTGAACTTCTCTGCTTTACCCATGCCTCCAGTGTCATGACTCCGCGGGCCGACCACCCCCGCCTGCAGCACAGCGCCCCCTGCCCAGAAGGACAGTCCCGGATGAGGTGGACCGCCGCTCAGCACCGACCCGCGCCGGCGCCGCTTGCGGCCTCGTCAGGAGGTGCACGTGCGGGAGGCCTGGTAGGCGGCCCCCACGATGCCGGCCGTGTTGAGCAGCTGGGCCGGGACAATCGGGGTCTTGAGGTCGAGCAGCGGCAGGTACTTCTCGTGCTTGCGGGAGACTCCGCCGCCGACGACGAACAGGTCCGGGGAGAAGAGCATCTCCACATGGGCGTAGTAGCGCTGGAGACGCTTGGCCCACTTCTTCCAGGACAGGTCCTGGGCGGTGCGCTGCCCGGCGGAGGCCCGGCTCTCGGCGTCGTACCCGTCGATCTCCAGGTGCCCGAGCTCGGTGTTGGGAACCAGGGTTCCGTCAACAATGACAGCGGAGCCGATCCCGGTGCCCAGGGTGGTGACGATGATGGTTCCGGGCACGTCCTTGGCGGCACCGAAGGCGACCTCAGCCAGGCCCGCGGCGTCGGCGTCATTGAGTCCGGTCACCGGCCGGCCCAGGTGCTCGCGCATGAGCTCGGTGAGGTTGACGCCCGTCCAGGACTTGTCGAGGTTGGCGATGAACGGGACGGTGCCGTGAACGATCGGAGCGGGCAGGGCCACGCCGACGGGGACGTCGTCGCCCACCTCGAGCTGTTCGAGGAGCTCGCGGCACACCTCGGCGACGGCCGCAGGAGTCGACTCCTCGGGAGTGTCAATGCGGACACGCTCACCGATGAACGTGCCCGTGGCCAGGTCGACCAGGGCGCTCTTGACGCCCGATCCACCGATGTCAATCCCACATGCCACTGATGCTGCTGGTGCTGTCGAAGTCATGAGGTCCTCCTGGTACTACGCGTCCTCGCGGTCTCCGCCCAGCCTAGTGCAGGGACGGCGGCCGCGAGGACGGTCGGAACAAGGAGACGGTGGCGGCCGGAGGCCGCAGCGTCGGCCCTCAGTCGCGAGTGCTCTCCTGACGGGCACCCCGGTAGAGGTACCACAGGGTGCCGACGAACAGCACCACGCCCACCCAGGGGGCGATGCCGGCGAAGCCCTCGGGCATGATGGCCAGCGGATCCTCCTTGCCGCCGAAGGCCACGACGATCCCGGCATAGACGACACCGGCGAGGCTCTCACCGACGATGAGTCCGGTGGCCATGAGCGTGCCCATGCGCTTGGCCCGCTCGGGGTTGGCGGTGCGCTCGGCCCAGCGGTCGTAGAAGTGACCGAGGGCGGCGCCGATCGGAATCATGACGGTCACGGCCGTGGGCAGGTACATGCCCATGCCGACGGCGAGCGGCGGCAGGGAGTACTTGCTGCTGCGGCGCAGGATCTCGTCGATGGCGATGACGACGGCGCCGATGAGGGCGCCCAGCCCCAGCAGATTCCAGTCGAGGTCACCACCGAGGACGCCCTGAACCAGGTGCTTGATGAGGTTCGCCTGGGGCGCGGCCAGAGCGTCGGCACCGGCGTCGGGGGCACCTGCGAAGCCGAAGGCTCCCTGCATGAGGCTGAGCACCGGCGGGATGACGATGGCTCCGAAGACCACACCGATGACGAGGGCCACCTGCTGCTTCCACGGGGTGGAGTCGACGAGCTGACCGGTCTTGAGGTCCTGAAGGTTGTCATTGGAGATGGTGGCCACGCCGAAGACGACCGCGGTGACGAACAGCGTGTAGGCCACCAGAGTACGGACGTCGTCGGGCGAGGAGGTGGTGGCGATGGTGCGCACGAGCGCGGCCGCAGTCACCGCCACGAGGATGCCGACGCCGGAGATCGGCGAGTTGGACGAGCCGATGAGGCCGGCCATGTAGCCGCAGACCGAGGCGACGACCAGACCGGTCAGCAGGATGAAGAGGATGGAGACGATAATGAGGCCCGCCGTGTGGTGGGCCATGGAGGTCCCGTGCAGGAACAGCCACAGGAGCACACCGATGGGCAGCATGGAGCCGACGGTGACACCGATGACCGTCTTCATCGACAGGTCGCGCTCGGTCAGGGGGATCTCCTCGCCGGCGTTGCGCTTGGCACTGGAGGCCAGGGACTCGCGGATACCGGAGGCGATGGGGCCGAGGATCTTCAGGAAGGTCCAGATGGCGGCGATGGCGATGGCACCGGCACCGACGATCCGCACCTCACTGGCGAAGGTGGTGCTCACGAAGTCCGCGAGGTCCTTGGCGGCGGCCGCCTCGCCCCAGGTGCGCATCGGAAGCAGTACGCCGTAGGAGATGAGCAGGCCGACGATCATGGCGATGCCGACGCCGACGCCGACCAGGTGGCCCACTCCGGCCAGCGCCAGGGACAGGGAGGTGCCCACCATCGTGGCGCCGGCACCGACCCGGAAGACCCCGGAGATGTCGACGCTGATGGCCTTGAGGGCGTTGAGGAAGTAGAGGGCGGCTGAGGCGATGGAGCCTCGCACGATGACACCCAGTCCGCGGCTGGACTCCTCGGCCCCCTCACTGGTGTCGCCCACGCGCAGGACCTCGGCGCCGGCCACGCCCTCGGGGTAGGGCAGGTCGGAGTTGGTCACGAGCGCGCGCCGCAACGGGATCGAGTAGGTGACGCCGAGGATGCCGCCCAGGATGATGACGAGGACCGTCTGGAGGTAGGGGAAGCCGGTCCACCAGCCCACGATGATGAGTCCGGGCAGCACGAAGATGATGGCGGACAGCGTCCCGGCCGCTGATGCGATCGTCTGGACGATGTTGTTCTCCTGGATCGTGTGATCGGAGAAGCGACGCAGGATCGCCATGGAGATGACGGCGGCCGGGATCGAGGTGGCGAAGGTGAGCCCCACCTTGAGACCGAGGTAGACGTTCGCCGCGGTGAAGACGAGCGTGATGACGCCGCCGATGAGGACGCCGCGGATCGTCAGCTCCTTGACCGGGGCGGAGCCGGCACCGGACGGTTTCGCCGCAGCGGAGCCGGTTGAGGTTGTTGTGGACATGGTGAGATCTCTCGATGTCGGGATAATTCCGAGGGGAGAGTAGCACTTTGTCCGAAAACGATCGTTAACGGCCCATTCAACGCAGGACAGATCAGGCCCGCCGTCGTAGCCCTCAACACTTCGACCGAATTTTCATAGAAGACCCGGAGCCGTGTCTCTTCTGAAGTTTTGGTCGAAGTGAGCGGCGGGCGCCGGCCGGCTTACTCGGAGGCCAGGGCGCCGGCGATCCTGTACAGGGCGACGGCCAGGAGGAATGCGAGAGCAGTCATGAGACCGGGCCCCCAGAAGCCGGGGACGTGGGTCAGGAGCCCTCCGCCGATGGCACCGGCGATCGTGGCACCGAGGTACATCGCCGTGTTGGACAGTGAGGAGACGGTTCCTCGGGCTTGGCCGGCGTGGGCCTGCAGCTGCCCCATGAGGACGGGCAGGAGGAAGCCGGCCACAACCAGGGCCGCGGCGAAGGCGACAACAGTGCCCCACATGGTGGTCACGATGAGCGGCATCGCAGCGGCCAGGAGGTAGAAGGCGCCCTGGGCGAGGATGCCGCCCCACAGCGACCGCCGCTCACCGATCCTTGCGACGAGCCGTGGGCCGAGGAGCGAGCCCAGCGCGGTTCCCAGACCGATCATCATCATGACCTTTCCGATGGTGCCCTGCGAGGCACCGAAGTCCTTGGCCAGCCAGGAGCCGATGAATGAGAACGACACATAGTTGCCGGTCTGGAACACGAGGTAGGCGAGGAGCGACCACCTCAGCACCCGCGAGCCGAGGATCCTCCGGTAGGAGCCGACGACGTCGGCTGACTCCCCCACCGGCAGCACATGGGGGAACGAGAGGAAGAGGAGTCCCCAAAGGATGACGCTGACCGCCGCGACCACGAGGAACGGCAGCTGCCAGCCTCTGATCGACAGGTAGGAGCCGATCGGCACGCCGGCAACCTGCGCGACCGCCAGTCCCGCGGTCGCATAGCCCATGACCTTGATGACGGACGGCCGGGGCACGGTGACCGGGATGGAGGCCCAGATCTGGGAGCTGACGAATGCGGCACTCACGCCGGCCAGGAAGCGGGCGGCGACCATACTCCAGAAGCTCCAGGCCAGTCCACAGGCGCAGGTGAAAACGGCGAAGGCCGCCAGTCCGGAGAGAATGACCCGACGCCGGTCGTGACGGTCCGAGACGGGGCCGGCCACGAGGGCGAACAGCGCGTACCCCAGGGCGTAGGCGGAGACCAGCCAACCGGCCCGGGACAGGGGGACATCGAGCTCACGCTGGAGCAGGGGCAGCAGGGGCGCGACGAGGAAGGTGTCGGTCCCGATGACGAACATGGTGAAGAAGGACAGCCAGCCCATGGTCGAGACGCGGATACCTTTCGGCGGCGTTCTCTTGTCATCGACGGACACGCGCAATGAGCCACTAGCTTCTTCAGTCATCTCAAACCTCCTTAGTTCGATGTTTGACGTACTAAGAATTGTAGGAGACGATACTCGTTGTCAACCCCCGTCCGGTGCGCGCCGGGGGCGAAGGCTGGGACAGAAAGGCAGGGACGAACTGTGAAGGACAGGGAGCTCTTCCACCCCGAGGCGGGCAACATCTCCCTGGACGCGATCCTGGGCGCCCTGTCAGACCCCATCCGCCGCGACGTCCTTCGCCGGATCGCCGATGAGGGCGCCCTGTACTGCGGGGACCTGAGCTACGACGTCGTCAAGTCCACGATGTCGCACCACTTCCGGGTGCTGCGCGAGTCGGGGCTCATGCATACCGAGCGCGAGGGCAAGCACCGGCGCATCACCCGGCGCGACAACGTCATCGAGAAACGCTTTCCAGGACTGCTGGCCGCCGTCGGCCTGCCCGCCGGCAAGGGGCAGTGGCCGGACTGAGGACCACCCGGGCGAGTACCCTGACGGCGCCATGACAAGCCGCAGCCATCGCCCTCAACACTTCGACCAAAACTTCAGAAAAGACCCGGAGCCGTGTCTTCTATGAAGATTTGGTCGAAGTGAGCGGTGGGCACGTCACTGCGAGGTGACTTCGACTTGCTGGCGGGTGTTCCACCCCATCTTGCCGCTGGTGACCATCCCCCAGACCCGCAGGGGACGCAGGATCAGTGCGGACCAGAGCGTCGCCACCGGGGACAGGATGAGACTGGCGTACCTCTGGGAGCCGGTGGTGTCCGAGCGCCACACGGTGATGTACCTCGAGCCCTGCGCCAGCCCGATCGCGAGAGGCACCAGCACCACCGTCGGGGGGATACCGCCGCCGAGGACGAGCGGACGCCACAGCAGCAGGTAGACGAAGACCGAGATCACCAGCCAGATCTGCATCCACCCGGTGACCTGGCGCCACCAGCCCCATGAGAGGACCGGCAGGAAGCGGATGCGCCAGAGCCCACGGATGAAGGAGCCGCGGAACCAGCGCTCCTGCTGGCGGTAGTGGTGGCTCCAGCGGTCGGGCATCCACGCGAAGGCGAAGGCTGAGGGCTGCTGAACGGTCCTGCCGTGCAGCAAGGCGAAGAGCGTCAGCATGGAGTCGTCGGAGAACTCCACGTGCCTCCCCAGGTAGCTCTCGTTCATGTAGGTATCGATGTTCTCAGCCAGGATGGAGCACCGGTAGGCGGCCAGACCGCCGGAGTTGACCATGACCGAGCCGAGCTGCGACATGAAGGAGCGGTCGACGAGCTGCTGGCCGACGAAGATCACGTCGGTGACACGGGCGAGCAGATTCTCCCGATTGTTGATCGCCAGGATGACGCCGGCCACCGACATGACCCGGGGATCGCTGAAGGGCTGGACGATCTCATGGAGGGCCTCGGCGTCGAGCATGGAGTCGGAGTCGACGGTCACGAACAGGTCGGCGTCGCGAATCTTCCTGAAACCGTGAACCTGAGCATGCCGCTTGCCCTCATTGGCCGTGCGTTGCCAGGTGGCGTAGATGCGGGCCACCGCCGCCTGACGAATGAACCAGTCCCGCTCCGCCACGTAGGCGCCCTGGGTGGAGCCGTCGTCGACGACGTGGATCTCCGCCGGCGGAGAGCTCTGACGCAACAGGGCGGAGAGCATCCGCACCACGACATCAGGATCCTCGTTGTAGAGCGGAACGAGCACGGCGACCCGATACACCTCACCACGACCGACCACGCGCCCCTCGAAGCCGGCCAGCACGAGCTGCACAGCCACCATCACGAAGAGGACATCGAAGGTCCACACGATCCACGTGTCCAGGACGTGGTGCCGGCTGACCAGGACCCGCCAGCACAGCCACCCCAGCACACCGAGGGCCACGACGACGGCGGGCAGGGCCCCACTGGCCCGCATCAGGGCCCGAGGCAGCCCGGTGGCATCGGCCGATCGCTGAGCCTCGTCCGTCGTCGCCACCGGAGTGCGTACAGTGACTACACCCTCGCCGCGCCCCTTGCCACGGACCACCCGCACCACTCGGAGCCGTGTCCTGCGCTTGAACAGCAGCTTGACCGCGAAACAGGACAGCAGGATGACAAGGCAGACCAGCAGGACGAGCAGGCCGAAGGACCAAGTCATAGGCGTCAGTCTTTCCGTGTCGAGATGCCGGTTCCGGGCGAGGAGGCGACGGCGGCTCAGGCCGGGGCTGAGGCGAGGGGCTGGCTGCGCATGACCTCCGGAACCGTTTTGACGGGAAGGCCGGAGTCCGCCACCTGCTTCATGAAGCGCTCGAAGCTGGCCGCCTTCACCGACTCGGGAGCGCCGTCGGGCTTCTCGTCGATGCGATGGAAGACCATGTGGGTCCAGCATCGGTGCTCCTGGCAGCGGGCCAGGGCCTTCTCGACCTGGGACTCGGTGGTGTAGGAGCCGCAGTAGAAGACGCGGAGCCGGAATGGGTCCCCCGGCGCGAGGGTCTCCGGGGCGTTCTCGATGGTGCGCAGCGAGGTGAAGTAGCTCTGAGAGGTGCGCAGCACGAGGTCGTTGTACCGGCCCATGGGCAGGGCGAAGTGGGCGGCGCCCTCGGGGTAGCCGTGCTCGAGGAGGAAGGACCTGATCGTCTCGAACTCCTGGCGTATCCCCGCCTCGTCGAGCGTGGTGAGGTCGGTGGAGGCGTGGGCGGCGATGTCCCAGCCGTGAACCTCTCGCATCTCAGCGAGCTGGTCGGCATTCATGCGCCCCGGCAGTCCGACCTTGTCGGCGATGACGTAGGAGGTTGCCGCGGGGATGCCGTGGCCCTGCATGATCTCCCGTGCCGTCTTGTAGTCGCTGTCGTAGCCGTCGTCGAAGGAGATGGAGACGATGCCGCTGTCCGCTGAGGGCAGGGTGCCCAGGTAGCCGAGCCATAGGCGGCTCGGTGCCGAGTCGGAGGCGGGGACGGCCTTCAGGCGCACCCGCGTCACCCGGTCCAGCCGGGGGTGGCCGACGACGGAGCGCTCGGCGGCGCGGTTGACGGTCACTCGGCACCAGCTTCCGGTGCGCAGCGTGCGTATGTCGGGTGCGACGTCCAGGCGCAGGCAGTCCTCACCCTCCCCGCCGAGCTCGAGCTGGATGCTCTCGATCTGCCGGTAGTCCTCAGCGCGCAGCCACAGGTCCCACTGGCAGTCGGTCATGTCGACGCCCGAGAGCGCCAGGTCGGCGCTGGTGGGACGAGCGGGGTCGCCGGTGGTGGTGAGCTGCAGCGACTGGGTCCCGTGGGAGTGGGTGGAGGTGTCCGGCCGTATGGATCCGTCCCTGGAGGAGAGTGCCCAGGCGCGCGGGTCCTGCATGTCCGATAGCACCTCTGACGGCGCTGAGGATGGACCCACGGGCGGGGCCGGGGAGGCGTGAGCCACCGTCTGCAGCTCAGGTAGAAGAGTGCTCGAGGCTGCTAAGGCGAGGCCGCCCATCAGAAAGTTGCGGCGCCTCATCCGATCATGCTGCGGCAAGGTACTTCTCCAGTTAACAGTCCACTCGGTTGGTTTCCTCTCCAGGATACGCACCAAATCGCCGCCACCGCAGACAAAAGTCGCGGACACCCCAACCAGGCGCCTGCCACATCGTGCCACCGGCCCGTCAAGTCCCTGCAAATCCGCGCACCTCCGCCAACCAACGCCGACCACATGTGAGGGAGATCACCCTACTGTTGTAGGTAACTGAGACGCCCCATCGACCACCTGCCACTCGAGCATGAACCACAAAAAAGTCCGACCGCACGCCATTGCTATGTCCTCGGCGACTCTTCTCGTTCGGGACTCAGGCGAAGACCGAGGCGAGGCGGGCGACGGCGGGGTCGGAGTCGCGGACCAACCGGCGAAGCACCTCTCCGGCGGCATCGACCGGGAGCTCGATGAGAGCCTGAGTCAGACGCAGTCGCACGGCGGTCTCGGCGGTGGGTGCGGCGAGCTCGTCGGTGAGAGCGTTGACGATCCAGGACGCACGCTCATCGTCGCGGCACAGCACTCCCAGCACCTCCGCGGCCTCCACATCGTGGGCGCCTTCGACCACCATCGCGACAAGGACGGGGACGGCCTCGGTCACACCGCATCGCCCCAGCGCCAGAGCGGCGCAGTCGCGCACAGCCGCGTCGGGGTCATCGAGGGCCTGCGCGAGCACGACGGCGGCGCCCGGCGCCTCGGGCACCTCAGAGATCGCCCGAACCGCGCGCCGTCGAACGTCCGTGTCCCCTGCGCGAGCACCGGCGCGCAGCGCCGCCACCGCATCACCGCCGGATCGGGCGATGGCCCAGCGCAGCGCACCCGCGACATCCGGCTCGGACTCGCTCAGAAGCGCTTCGGCCAGCAGCTCGACGGGGACCGGCGCTCCCGCAGATCGGATCAGAACGGCTTGCTGTCTGCGTGCAGCACTTTCCGAGTCGAGGTCTCGCATCAGGTCAATGACGCGCAGGACGTCGCGCCAGTCGGCAGGCGCGGAGGCGTCAATGGCCCGGAGCCGGTCGAGCAGCTCGCGCTCCTGGGCCAGACGCTCCTCAGTGCACCGGATGAGATCGACGACGAGCGCGGCGGGCGTCAGGTCCGGGTCCTCCAGAGCACGCCCCACCTGCTTGAGCGACAACCCCATGGATCGAAGGCTCTCCACCTGGAAGATTCTGCGGACGTCCTCGGCAGAGTAGTCGCGGTAGCCGGCGGAGGTGCGGCCCGTCGGCCGCACCAGACCCAGAGCCTCATAGTGCCGGAGCATCCGGGCACTCACTCCGGAGGAGCGGGCCGCGTCGCCGATCAGCACTCCATCTCCTCCTGCACCCCCACAGAGTCAACCCCAGCAGATTCAGCTCCCACCACGCCATTATCCGCCCCCTCCACGCTTGGCACCCCCGGTGTGAGCATCAGCCTCGCCTCGAAGATGGCCTCCTCAAAACCTCTCTCCGGGTCCTGCCGAAGCAGCTCGGTGGCACGGGCGTGCGCAGCCACCCTCGGATCGAGACTATGTGCAGCCCTCTCCAGGACGGGGTCGGCGAACTCGCCGAGGTCGATCAGCGCCCGGCTCAGGCTCAGCTGGACGCTTCGGTCTCCACGACCGAGCTGGCGTGTCAGATCCTCGGCCAGAGACGCCTTCTCGTCCTCCGGAACGAGGACGACGGCGGTGCGCCAGGCGGTCCGCGCGATCCCGTCGTCGGGATCGCCGAGCATCTCGCGGGTGATCCAGGGCCAGGCGCTCTTGTCACCGATCTTGGAGAGTGTGTGCAGGGCCTGACTGCGGGCCTGGTTGCAACCGGAGTCGAGCTCCCGGTGGAGGCGCGGCAGAACGATCTCCGACGGCAGGCGGGTGAGGGCCCAGGAGAGCATGTCCCGAACGAAGAAGTCCGGCT
Organism: Actinomyces oris; assembly: GCF_001937665.1. Taxonomy (GTDB): domain Bacteria; phylum Actinomycetota; class Actinomycetes; order Actinomycetales; family Actinomycetaceae; genus Actinomyces; species Actinomyces stomatis. Next base: position 13,600 of record NZ_MSKL01000036.1, read on the forward strand.
CGATCGCGCACCGCTCGACGAGCAGCTCCGTGTAGTCGGCATCGGCTCCGGACCCGATGGCCAGGGCCGCCTGCAGACGGATCGAAGAGCTCTCAGCGCTCAGGGCCTTCGCGACACGGGAGTCCTGCGGGGTTGTACTGGTCATCGGGACCACCTCCTGCCCCCAAGGAAATGCCTTGTCACAATGTCAAGGTCAAGTCGTCCCGGCACTCGACGCGCATCCGGATGTTGGCCGAGCCTAAGGCCGCAGCCGATCGATACTGACCTCAATTATTCGCGGGGTCTGCCGTCTGAAGCCGGAGTCGAAGTTAATGAGCAAATGGATGGCGAACCCGTGCAGCGCCGTCGTCTCCACCTCGATATCGATCCTCCTGACCGACTTCGCCTGGCACAGCGGGCTATTCGCCGCAGCCACCGCGTGGGTGGCGCACAGGTTCTTCACCACCGGTCTGCCCATCTGGGTCTTCGCCGTGCTGCGCGTCTGAACCACTATCTACATCATTGATCTCATCTGGACGGCTTGAAAGGTTCTCGAACCCCGCGACAGATAGGCCCGCAGCGGACTGCTACCGGATAGCACGGACGTATTTCTCAATCACGACGCCAGACTCGAAGCCTCGACAACTCACTAGATCAAAGTTCTGCACGATGGCCCCAGCGACACCGAACAGCCGGACGCCGTCACCAAGGATGACGGGATTGCGTTTGAGAATGAGGCGGTCGATCTCAGGCAGCAACTCTCCTGCAAGATTTCCGCCACCGCAGAGGTAGATCCCAAGCCCCTCTCGCCGCTTCAGCTCGCGCACCGTCGCGACCGCGTCGGCGGTGAACGTCACACCAACCGGTGGGGCTGTCTGCGAACATGTTGCGACGAACTCACTCAGGTGCGCATAGGGCCGTTCAATGCCAGCCGCCCGCGCGACGTCATAACTCGCCCAACCTTGAATGACCGTGTCGAAGCGACTACCCGGCGGATGCATACCAAGCGCCCCGAGCACATGGGCGGGAAGCGCATCGGCGAAGTCACTCAGGTAGACGGCCACATGATCCCCCTCGACGAGAAAAGCGTCGTAGCCGCCGTCAGGCGCGGCGATATAGCCGTCGATAGACACGGCGACGTAATAGATCAGTTCACATATCACACCCTCAATCACTACTGTTGTCGTGGTTAAAACAACCTTACCACTACAGCAGTAGTAGTTGCGATAGCATGATGACATGGCCCGTAATGCTGAGCGACGCACGCTGCTCGCCGACGCCGCTGTACGGGTGCTCGCTCAACAAGGCTCGCGCGGTCTGACGCATCGGGCGATCGACACCGAGGCGGCGGTACCCAGGGGTACGGCCTCGAACTACTTCGCCTCGCGCGATGAGGTCATTGACGCGATTCTGCTCCGCATCAGTGAACGTCTGCAGCCTAATTCCGACATCCACGCGGATCTCGCCCAGCGGTCTCCCTGCGTTGAACGATTTACCGAGTACCTGCGCGACATCGTCCACCGACTGACAGACGATCGCGATGCAGCGATCGCGCTCTTCGAGCTGCGACTCGAAGCCACCCGCCGTCCTCATGTTGCTGATGCGCTCACCTCCTGGCGGCGAGCAGGGCTTGAAGCCGACATCGAGTTCAACGAAAAGATGGTCCTACCCGACCTGCCTGCGGACATCATGCTTTTCCACTACGCCCTCGACGGGCTGATTCTCGACCAACTCACTGTCCCCGTGGATGAAACCGCCAACCCTGACGAGGTGGTAAGCGCGCTCACCCACCGACTCCTCAGCAGCTGACGCAACTCACCAACTCAATCCTGTTCTGCCAACGGCGACGTCGACGATGTCATCCAGTGCTGCACCGACTATAAGCACCGCTTGCCCCAGCAAGGAAAAGGTCGTTCCGACGAGAGCCCACTGCAGCAGTATTGGCAGAGGTCTGCTCCGCCGGATATCTTGGCAGGGCATCCTTGATCTAGTGGCTTTAGTGGAAAACTTGTCAATACTTGCCCCCTCATGTAATCCGGTGGCATAAGTTCACCAGTCAAGTTGCACTCAATGACATAGCACACACCGCCGGAAGAATCACCGACACCAGGCATCGCGAGCGCGTGAGGAACTATTCCAACGAATTGAAACCATCTATATCACCGGAAATTCTCAATTCCGTTGCCCAACAGGCGGGCTTCGGAAGCGAACGCCCCTCTCCCACTTCCTGCGTGAACACGGTGTCACCCTCCGTAATCACTCCCCGTCGAGCAACGAGATTCAACTGATGTACGCCACCTACGAGCAAGACGCTTCACTCGAATGTACGGGGGGGGGGGGGGGAGCCGG
>NZ_MSKL01000037.1 GCF_001937665.1 Actinomyces oris
CTCGGCCGTGCCCCGCCCAGCCGTACCCCCCGGGACGACGGACCATCCCATCAGCCCACACGACGTCGTCGACTATCCCCGTCCCCAGGACGGACTCCCCGAGATCACCGCCACCCCCACCCAGCTGAGCCGAGCCGCTCAGCTTCTGACAGGCGGCCACGGCCCCATCGCCGTTGACGCCGAACGGGCCTCCGGCTTCCGCTACGGGCAGGACGCCTACCTCATCCAGCTCCGACGAGACGGCGTCGGCACCCTCCTCATCGACCCGGTCACCACCGGCCCCTTGACCGAGCTGGCCCCAGCCCTCGACGGACCCGAGTGGATCCTCCACGCCGCCGACCAGGACATCCCCTGCCTGACCGCACTCGGGCTGAGGGCCGCATCCCTGTTCGACACCGAGCTGGCAGCCCGCCTCCTGGGCCGCCAGCACGTCGGGCTGGGCGCCGTCATCGAAGAGACCCTGGGCCTGCGCCTGGCCAAGGACCACGCGGCAGCGGACTGGTCCACCAGGCCTCTTCCCATCTCCTGGCTCACCTACGCCGCCCTCGACGTCGAGCTGCTCATCGACCTGCGCAACGCCCTGGCCACCGAGCTCGAGGCTTCCGGCAAGGACCAGTGGGCCGCCCAGGAGTTCGAGCACGTGCGCACCAAGCCGGCCAAACCGGCCAAGGTCGACCCGTGGCGCAAGACCCCACGAGCGGGAAGCTCCGTGCGTTCCCCCCGCTCACTGGCGATCCTGCGAGAGCTGTGGAACTCGCGCGAGCAGCTGGCCGCAGAGCTCGACCGCACCCCCTCCAAGGTCCTGCCCCACCAGGCACTCGTCGCCGCCGCCGTCGCCCGCCCCCGTTCACGACGCAAGATGAGCGCCCTCAAGGAGTTCTCCTCCCGGCAGGCGCGGCAGAACCAGGAACGCTGGTGGAGAGCCATCGAACGCGCCCTGGAGCTGCCCGACGACGAGCTCCCCCCGACTCGCGCACCACTGGGGCCCGACGAGCTCCCCCACCCGCGCACATGGCAGCGTCACCACGCCGCAGCCGCCGACCGACTCACTCGCGTACGCGGGGCGATCAGACAGCACGCTGAGAAGATCCGCGTGCCTCAGGAGCTCCTCCTGACCCCGGGGTGCCAACGTCATCTGGCCTGGGACCTCGGCGAGGAGATCGAAGCCGGACGGACCAGCAGCGTCAGTGCTCAGGAGATCGGTGAGCGCCTGGCCGCCATGGGGGCCAGGCCCTGGCAGATCGAACAGGCCGCCCCCGCCCTTGCGACAGCCCTGAGCTGAACGGCCACGACGCGCACGCAACAGTGCGCCGCCCACCATCAGGTGGACGGCGCACGAGAGGAGAACCCGCCATGAGCCCCGCTCGAGGAGCCCGAGCCCGCCGGCGACCTCAGTGAACCTCGAAACCGTAAGAACGGAAGATCGCACGAGTGGACTCCACCAGCTCCGGCTCCGGAGGCCTTGTGTCGCGAAGCTGATACGTCAGCCCCAGGGCGTCCCACTTGTCGGTGCCCATCTGGTGGAAGGGCAGCACCTCGACACGGCTGACCGAGCCCCAGCGCTCGATGATTCGGGCGACGTTGTGGACGTTCTCAGGGTCGTCCGTCAGATCCGGAACCAGCACGAACCGCGCCCAGATCTCGATCCCCTTGGCCGCCAGGCGGTCACCGAAGGTGATTGTCGGAGCCAGGGAGCGTCCCGTCACCTTCTTGTAGGTCTCCTCGTCACCGCTCTTGATGTCGAGCAGGACCAGGTCGATGTTATCGAGCATCTCATCGCTGGCATTGGCGCCTAGGAACCCTGAGGTGTCGATGCAGGTATGGATACCCATCTTCTTGGCCCCGGCCAAGAGCCTGCCCGCGAAGGCCGGCTGCATGAGGACCTCGCCGCCCGACAGCGTGATCCCGCCCTTGGACGCGCGGAACACTCCCCGGTAGCGGCGCATGCGGCGGAGAAGCTCCGAGGCCTCCACCGGCTCCCCGTCCTTCATGAGGAAGGTGTCGGGATTGTGGCAGTACAGGCACCGCAGGGGGCATCCGTTGAGGAAGACCGTCATCCGGGTTCCGGGACCGTCCACCGCGGTCACGAGCTCCCAGGAGTGGATCGAACCCAGCTCGCCGTCCCGCATCCGAGCCAGGCGCTCCGAGCGTTGAAGATCCGTCAGCTCCTCAAGCCCGCCGATACCCGCCCCGCGCAAGCGGGCGGCCGGGGCCAGGAAGTCCTGGTCCCGACCGCCGTCGCGCACGGTCGTCGTGGTCTGCGTCATGACCGCTCGCCGTGCTCCAGGGCTCAGGCCTGGGAGTGGAAGGTGCGGTGAAGGACGTCAAGCTGCTGCTCACGAGTCAGCTTGACGAAGTTGACGGCGTAGCCGGAGACGCGAACCGTGAGGTTCGGGTAGTTCTCCGGGTGCTCCATCGCGTCCTCGAGGGTGTTGCGGTCCAGGACGTTGATGTTGGCGTGGTACAGGCCCTTGACGCCGCCGTTGTCCTGACGCTGTGCCTTCATGGAGGCGAGGCGCTCTTCGTACGTGGCCATGGTGGCCCCTTTCTGAGGTGGTGTTATCGATGTGTGAGAAATTGCTGCGATGCGATTCAGCCGGATGAGCGGCTCGATCAGATCTCGGCGCAGTCGTCGGGGACGAAGCCGGCGTCGAGAATGCCCACGAGGTTGGCGACGCGCTCGTCGAGCGTGCGGCCCAGCCCCTGCGGGGTGATCGTGTTGGTCAGCGAGATGCCGTCGAGGGCGTCGTTGTAGTCGAGCTTGCCGACACTGAGCATCGAGGCGACCATGCCGTGGGTGTCCATCCCGTTCTCCGGGTTGGCTCCGGGCGAGAAGGGGGTGCCCTTCTGGTGCCCCGAGGGGAAGGAGCCGGTCGCCTTGCCATAGACCACGTTGGAGGTGATCGTCAGCACCGACTGCGTCGGGATGGCGTCCCGGTAGAAGGGCTGGGCCTTGATCTTCGACATGATCGTGTGAACCACCGTGGCCGCGATGTCGTCGGCGCGGTCGTCGTCGTTGCCGTAGATCGGGAAGTCGCCCTCGGTGACGTAGTCGACCACCAGGCCGGTCTCGTCACGGACCGGGGTGACCTTGGCGTACTTGATGGCCGCCAGCGAGTCGGCCACGATCGACAGACCGGCGATACCGCAGCCCATGGTGCGCACGATATCGGAGTCGTGCAGCGCCATCTCGATGGACTCGTAGGCGTAGCGGTCGTGGCAGTAGTGGATGATGTTGAGGGCCTCGACGTAGGTGGCCACCACCCAGTCGAGCATCTTCTCGTACTTGTCCCACACGTCGTCGAAGTCGAGGGGGCCGTCGCCCTCGACACCGGGCAGCCCGGTGACGACCTGCTTACCGGTCATCTCGTCGCGGCCGCCGTTGATGGCGTAGAGCAGGGCCTTGGCGGAGTTGACGCGAGCGCCGAAGAACTGCATCTGCTTGCCCACGCGCATCGGGGACACGCAGCAGGCGATCGCGGCGTCGTCACCCCAGTGCTCACGGATCTGCTCGTCGGCCTCGTACTGGATGGACGAGGTCGTGATCGAGATGAGGGCGCAGAAGTCCTTGTAGCCCTGCGGCAGGTTCTCGTCCCAGAAGATCGTGATGTTCGGCTCCGGGGCCGGGCCGAGGTTGCGCAGGGTCTGCAGCAAACGGAAGGAGGTCTTGGTGACCAGGGCGCGACCGTCCTCACCGAAGCCGGCGTCGGACCAGGTGGCCCAGTAGGGGTCGCCGGAGAAGATCTGGTCGTAGTCGATGGTGCGCAGGAAGCGGGTGATGCGCAGCTTCATGACGATGTTGTCGATGAGCTCCTGGGCGCGGGTCTCGTCGATGACCCCGTTGCGCAGGTCCCGCTCGAAGTAGATGTCCAGGAAGCCGGAGAGCCGGCCGATGCTCATCGCGGCGCCGTCCTGGGACTTCACGGAGGCCAGGTAGGCGAAGTAGGTCCACTGGACCGCCTCGTGGGCGTTCTTGGCCGGGCCGGAGATGTCGTAGCCGTAGGAGGCGGCCATGACCTTGAGCTTCTTAAGGGCCTTGATCTGCTCGGAGTGCTCCTCGCGGTAACGGGCCCAGTGCTCGGAGAAGGGCTTGTCCGCAACGGCGTCCTTGGCCTTCTGCTTCTCCTCGATGAGGAAGTCGACGCCGTAGAGCGCCACACGGCGGTAGTCACCGATGATGCGGCCACGGCCGTAGGCGTCGGGCAGCCCGGTGATGATGTGGCTCGAGCGCGCCGCGCGGATGCGCGGGGTGTAGATGTCGAAGACCGCGTCATTGTGGGTCTTGCGGTAGCGGGTGAAGATCTTCTTGACCTCGGGGTCGACCTCCTTGCCCGCCTCCTTGATGGCGGTCTCCACCATGCGCCAGCCACCGTTGGGCATCATGGCGCGACGCAGCGGGGAGTCCGTCTGCAGACCAACGATGACGTCGTCGTCCTCGCTGATGTACCCGGCCGGGAACGCGTCGATGTCGGCGGGGGTGTGGGTGTCGACGTCGAGGATGCGGACCTTGCGCTCCTCGGAGAGGTAGTCCTTCTCCAAGGTGTCCCACAGACGCAGGGTCTTGTCCGTGGCGTCAGCGAGGAACGAGGCGTCGCCGTCGTAGGGGGTGTAGTTGCGCTGGATGAAGTCGCGGACGTCAATGTCCTCGGTCCACGGTCCGGTAACGAAGCCCTCCCAGGCGTCATTGCCGCTCGCCGTGGTGGCAGATGTTGTGACCTCAGTGGTCATCCGTGCCCTCCTCATGTGGGTGACCGGAGAGCCACCCGGTTGCGATCGCCCTTGTGAGGCGAGGCGGCACATCGGCGCGCCGTCGGTCTCAGAGTAGAACTCCGAAGATGGCTTGTGGGCCACTGGTCCCAAGAAGAGCCGGTTAGATGACTCACAGGCTGATCAACACCATCGTAATCCAGGACATAGGTCCCTATATCGACTCTCAGAGCGACGTGCGTCGCCGAACTGCAACACCTTCCGGCCTTCGGCAACGGAGACGAATGGAGCAGCTCACCCATCACATCGACCTACCGAAGCGATTAGGACAGGTGTCCCAGCGGAACTCGACCTCCCTGCCGGAAACAGAGGTCGAGGCGCCGCCGCCACACCCCTAGTCGGCCCCAAGGTCCTGGTTAGTGCGGGCGCCTGCGACACCGTCGGCCGCGCTTCGCGCCGCCTGGGCGATATCGACGGCCCGCATGCCGAAGTCCTCCATCAGCTGAGCGCGGGTGGCCGTGTCGACGAACTGGCGTGGAATACCGATGCGACGGAAGACCGGCGCGCCCCCTGAACCGGCGTGGGTGGCCTGGTAGCCCTCGACCGCGTCACGCAGCTGGGAACCGATGCCGCCGTCGACAAGTCCGTCCTCGACCACGACGACGACATCGGCATCGGCCGCGGCCGCCACGAGGGGAGCCGGGGCCGGGATGACCCAGTGCGGATGCACCACGGTGACGGCGCGCTCCTCCTGCTCAAGGATCCGACCGGCCTCGTAGGTCTCGGTGGCCATGGCGCCCACGCCCACCAGCAGGATCCGCGCAGTGCCGGTCGGCCGCCGGCTCTCGAGCAGGACGTCGACGACGTCGAAGGCGCACGGGGATGGCGGCGCGTCCTTCTGCGCCGCCTCCTCGCTGCTCCCCTGCCCGTCCGGTCCCGAGCCGAGGCGGCGCACCGCCGTCAGCGGTTCGGGCAGGGCGCCCTTGGGATAGCGCACGACGGCGGGCGCGTCGTCAATGCTCACGGCCAGACGCAGGCTCTCGCGCAACGTCGCCTCATCGCGGGGTGCTGCCAGGCGCAGGCCCGGAACGTGGGCCAGCAGCGCCATGTCCCACATGCCGTTGTGGCTGGCCCCGTCGGTTCCCGTGATTCCGGCCCGGTCCAGGACGATCGTCACTCCCGCCCGGTGCAGGGCGACATCCATGAGCACCTGGTCGAAGGCGCGGTTGAGGAAGGTCGCGTAGAGGGCCACCACCGGATGCATCCCGGCGAAGGCGAGCCCGGCGGAGAAGGTCAGCGCGTGCTGCTCGGCGATACCGACGTCGATGACCCGCTTGGGCATCGCATCGGCCAGGGGCTGGAGACCCACCGGGGCCTGCATGGCGGCGGTGACCCCGACGATCCGTTCATCGCTGCGCGCCAGGGAGACGATCTCCTCGGCGAAGACGGAGGTCCAGCCGAAGCGCTCGGCCACCACCGGCAGCCCGGTCTCGGGGTGAATCTGTCCCACGGCGTGGAAGCGGTCGGGGACGTGCTCCTCGGCCGGGATGTAGCCCCGCCCCTTCTCGGTGATGACGTGGACGATGACCGGTTCCGCGTACTCGCGGGCGCGGGTGAGAGCGAACTCGATGGCCGTGATGTCATGGCCATCGACCGGTCCGGTGTACTTGATCCCCAGGTCCTCGAAGAAGGCCGAGGGGACGAGGACGTCCTTGAGTCCTCGTTTGAGGCCGTGGAGGGCGTCGAAGGCGGCCCGACCGGGGGCGCCCTGCGACAGGAGCGTCCGTTTGACCCCGGACAGGACGCGCTCGTAGCCGGGATTGGTGCGCAGTGCGTCGAGGTGATGGGCCAGCCCCCCGATGGTGGGGGCGTAGGAGCGGCCGTTGTCATTGACGACGATGACCAGGTGGCGATCCGAGGAGTCGGCGATATTGTCCAGGGCCTCCCAGGCCATCCCTCCGGTCATGGCTCCGTCCCCGATGACGGCGACGACGTGGCGCTCGTCGTGGCCCTGCAGGTGGTTGGCCCGGGCGATGCCGTCGGCCCAGGACAGGGAGGTGGAGGCGTGGGAGTTCTCCACGACGTCGTGGACGGACTCGGCCCGCGAGGGATAGCCGGACAGGCCGCCCCGCTCCCGCAGATGGGTGAAGTCCTGACGGCCGGTGAGCAGCTTGTGGACGTAGGCCTGGTGGCCGGTGTCGAACACGATGGTGTCCCGCGGTGAGCGGAAGGTCCGGTGCAGGGCGATCGTCAGCTCGACGACACCGAGGTTGGGGCCGAGGTGGCCGCCGGTGCGCGCCACTGAGGCGACGAGGTGCTGGCGGATCTCAGAGGCGAGCGACACCAGCTGCTCACTGGTGAGCCGGTCGAGGTCGGCGGGCTTGCGCACACAGGGCAGGAGCGCCTTGCCGGTCTGCCCGGCAGGCCGTCCATGGCGCTCAGCAGCTGCTGGCACGGTGCGCCTCCTTGTCGAAGGTGATGACGAGTCATTCGTGTCGTTCGTGCGACGGTGCGTCGCTCATGAGTGAGCCGGCGGGTCGCCGAAGCGGCACTCGGGACAGGGTAGCCGTTGACACGGAGGCGGTGTCTCCTGCGGAGGCTCCTTCTCCTCCTTATGCAGGCTCAGTATCCGCGTGGCCGCCCGGGCCGACGCTCCTGAACGGTCCGAGGATGCTCAGCATAGAGCCGCCCCGACCGCTGTGCGGTCGCGTGTCACGCGGGTCACGGCTGAGCACGTACTGTATGCCTTGGGCGTCGAACCGTCCGCGCCCACCGGTCCACGGCGTCGTTCCTGATCGCCAGACCGTCCCTCAGGACTGCCCTCCAGGAGGAACCATGAGCACCACAGCCCCTTTCGGTACCTGGCCCTCGCCCATTACTCCAGGCACCATCACGACCCGGACGGTCCTGCTCTCACAGGTCCGTGTGGACGGCGGAGACACCTACTGGGTGGAGCAGCGCGCCTCGCAGGCGGGCCGCAATGTGCTGCTTCGCCGTGACGGCGACGGCCAGATCGGGGAGGTGCTGCCGCTGACACCTGCCGACGAGCTGGTCGACGTGCGCACCCGGGTTCACGAGTACGGAGGGCGGGCCTACGCCGTTGACAGTGGGATCATCGTGGTCTCGCACGCCGGGGACGGGCGGCTGTACCGCTATGACGTGGCGCACCGTATGCGCGGCCTGGTCCCGCTGACGATCTACGGAGACGTGCGTCACGGCGACCTGGAGATCGACACGGGCCGGGGCCTGGTCTACGCCGTCCGCGAGGACCACCGAGGCCACGGTGAGGCCGTGAACACCCTGGTAGCCATCCCTCTGGACGGTTCGGCCGCCCGCGATGACTCTCGCGTGCGCACACTGGTGTCGGGAACGGACTTCGTGGTCGCCCCGACCCTGTCCCCTGACGGCGAGCACCTGGCCTGGATCACCTGGGACCACCCGGGGATGCCGTGGGACAACGCCTGCCTGCACGTGGGGGACCTCGGCCCGGACGGGACGATCGGCGAGCAGACGCTGGTGGACGGCGGCAACGGGCACTCGGTCTCCGAGCCCCGCTGGACCGAGGAGTGCGAGCTGGTGCACGGCTCCAACGCCTCGGGCTTCTGGAACCTCTACCGCACCGAGGGATTCCCGGTACGCGGCACCAACCGCACCGGCTGGTCGGAGAAGCTGCGAACCCGCCCGCTGCACCCGGCCGAGGCCACCTTCACCACCCCGGCCTGGCAGCTGGGACCGCACTCCTTCGACATTCTCGACTCCGAGCACATCATCACCTCCTGGGCGCGCGACGCGGTCTCCCACCTGGGGACCATCAAGCTCGCCAACGGGGAGCTCGAGGAGTGGAACGTGGGGTGGCAGCCGATCGGCAACGTCGCCTCCAACGCGGGTCGCGTCGTCATGCTGGCCTCCAACGAGATGTCGATGCCCAGCATCGTGGAGGTCAAGAACGGCAATGTGCAGGTGCTGCGCGGCTCGGGCGAGTTCGTTCCCGAGGGCGCCGGAGTGTCCTTCCCCGAGCCGGTCTCCTGGCCCACCAGCGACGGAGCAACCGCCCACGGCTTCTACTACCCGCCGACGTCGGCCTCTCACGCAGGCCCCGACGGCGAGCTGGCGCCGCTGATCGTCAACGTCCACGGCGGCCCGACGGCCACGGCCGTACCCGGCTACGACCTGCGCATCCAGTACTGGACCAGCCGGGGCTTCGGCTACCTGGACGTCAACTACCGCGGCTCCATGGGCTACGGGACGGGCTACCGCAAGGCCCTGGAGGGCAAGTGGGGCGTCTACGACGTCGACGACTGCGTCAGCGGCGCTCAGCACCTGGTCGACGCCGGGCTCGTGGACCCACGTCGCATCGCGATCCGCGGCGGTTCGGCAGGCGGTTTCACGGTGCTGTCGGCCATCACCCGTTCCACCGTGTTCACGGCGGCCAGCTCCTGCTTCGGGGTGACCGATCTCAAGAGGCTGGTGCGCACCACCCACAAGTTCGAGTCGCACTACATCGGCCAGCTCATAGGCACCCAGGACATCGACGACCCGCTCCTGGATGAGCGCAGCCCCATCAACCACATTGAGGACATCAGCGTCCCGCTGCTGCTCATCCAGGGCTCGGAGGACCCGATCGTCCCGGCCGAGCAGGCCACCGCCATGTATGAGGCCCTCAAGGAGGCCGGCGCGCCGGTGGCCCTGGAGGTCTTCCAGGGTGAGGGCCACGGCTTCCGTCTGGCGGCGAACATCCGGAGGCGTTATGAGGCCGAGCTGAGCTTCTACCGGCAGGTGTGGAAGATCGGCGGAGCCTGCTCCAAGGCCGAGTGCCAGGATGAGGAGGAGACCTTCACGGTCAAGGTGGAGAACCTGCACTGATGGATCACCTCTGGAAGAGGCTGTCTCAGCCCCTGTCGCGGCGCGCAGGCAGCCTCTTCCGTCATCATCGCTTCGGCCTCTACATCCTGGCGGTGCTGGTAGGACTCGTCTCAGGCCTGGGCGCGGTGCTGTTCCGGCTGGGAATCGACGCCTGGTCCCAGTTGCTGAGCGGAGCCGACGACTACACCGTGTCCATGGGGCCATCGTTCGGGCTCCTGGCTCCTTTGGGATCCTGGTTCGTCCTGGTCTCTCCGGTGCTCTCCGGTCTCCTCACGGGACCGTTGATGTCCCGACTGGGCCGCACGCCCACGGGCCACGGGGTGGCCGGCGTCATCTGGTCGACGCGCCACGGCGACGGGACCATGGCACCGTTGCCGGCCCTGGCCACGACGACCTCGGCCGCGCTGACGATCGGAGGCGGAGGCTCGGTCGGTCCGGAGGGGCCGATCGCCGAGCTGGGCGCGTCGACGGCGAGCGTCATCGGACGGGGACTGCAGCTGCCCAGGCTCTCGATCCGCCACCTGGCTGCCGCCGGGACGGCCGCTGGGATCGCCGCCGCCTTCAATGCTCCGCTGGCGGGGGCCTTCTTCGCCCTGGAGGTCGTCCTCATGGGCTTCAGCGCCGACGCCTTCATCGTCATCGTTCTGGCCTGCGTGTCCTCAACGGTCCTGTCTCATCACCTGCTGGGAACGACGCTGTCGCTGTCGCTTCCCTACCTGGACCTGTCCGGCGACGCCCAGCTGGGCTGGGTCGCGCTGTTGGGAGTCATGGGCGGCGGCGTCGGTATCGGCTTCATGCGTCTTCGCTTCATCATGCTCGACGCCCTGACCCGCGCCTGGCAGAGGCTGGGCGTTCCGGTCTGGGCGCGACCGGGCATCGGCGGGTTCGCGGTCGGCGCGGTTCTCCTGGTTCTGCCAGAGATGTACGGGGAGTCGTCGGCCGCCCTCAACCGGGCGCTGGCGGGACGCTACGCCCTGACGCTGCTGCTGGTGCTGTGTGTGGCCAAGATGATGGCGACCTCCCTGACCCTGGGGATGGGTTTCGTCGGCGGGGTGTTCGCACCGTCCCTGTTCATCGGCGGGACGCTCGGTGCGGCCTTCGGTACCCTCGTGGCTCCCAGCTACGCGCCGGCCGCCGGGGTCTTCGGTGTGATCGGCATGGGGGCGGTGTTCGCCGGTGCGGCTCGCGCCCCGATGACGGCGGTCCTGCTCATCATCGAGATGACCGGGCAGCACGCGCTGCTGCTCCCGCTCATGCTGGCCACGGTGCTGGCCACCTTCATCAGCCGGTTCCTGTCTCGCGGCACGTTGTTCACCGAGGAGCTGCGTCGTCGCGGAGAGGATGTCGAGGACCCGATGACCACCACGCTCCTGGGACGCACCCGCGCCTCCCGGCTCATGGTGGACCCGCCCGCCGTGGTCAAGGCCACGGCGCCGCTCAGCGACGTCGCCTCCCTGATGAGCCGACGTGGCGTCTCGGTCCTGCCCGTGGTCAGAACCGGAGAGGATGGCACCCGTGAGCTGCTCGGCTGCGTGACGGCCGCACAGCTCGCCGAAGCGCTCCTGAGCGATGAGTCCGACGACGCCACCGTCCGGTCGGCGACGGTGGCGGACCTGCCACTGGTCCATGACCGTCTGCTCGGCGAGGCCGAGGCGACAGATGTGCTCGAGGCCCTGACCACTACCCGTCTGGAGGCGCTTCCGGTGGTCGCCCGCACTGCGGGCTCCAGTACGGAGAGGCTGGTGGGCTGGGTGTCCCAACGGATCGTCGTTGAAAGGATCTACGAGGTCCAGGCGCGGGCCCGCGCAGCCGCCGCCACCTATACCTCTTGGGGCTCACGTCTCCAGGACAGATGGCACTCCCGGCCCGTTCCCTCACGCAGAACCAGAAGGATCAGCCGTATCAGCCGAATCAACTCACGCGGCTCGCGCCGTTCCCGACGCCGATGAGAGTCCACCGGACTCGACGCGTTCAGGAGCCGTTCAGGGCGCGGTGTACAGCCTCACCGGTCCCGACCACTGCGAGGAGTCTTGAGAGTCCGGCCCTCCTGGACCGCCCGAGCCTTCTCGGTGATGCTCTCGGTGAGGGTATCGGACAGCTCGGTGATGCGCTCGGCGTTGGCCACGATGCGCCGGGGGTCAGACATCCACATCCACGCGGCGGCGACCACCGGGAGGATCGCGGGCAGGTACCACCGGGACCGGCCCCAGTGGGCCCACACCGAGACGCTGAGGTCGGCCGGTGAGGGGGTGGGGAAGGTGAGGACGCCGATGAGCACCGCCATGGTGGCCAGTGCCCCCAGGCACATCCAGCCGATGTTGCGCATCCGGCGTCCGTTGTGGGCCACGCAGACGGCCAGCAGGATGTACAGACCGCCCCCCAGGACGTTGAGGGTCCACACCGCCGGCTCCTCATCGGGGCTTCTCAGCAGCGTCGTCAGGGAGGGAATGAGAACGATCGCCCCGAACACGGCGAAGACGCCGACCAGGATCCGTCCCCACCCGTATGCGGGGCGGCGGGTGTCCTGAACCGGACGTACCGATGAGCGCTCGTCCATGAGGAACGACCTTTCCGTGTGATGACCTTCGGCACGCGCAGCACCAGTTCAACCTCCAACCAATGCCAGAACGTTACTATTCACAACGTGAGCACCATTAAGTTGACCAAATCCCTGAACGCACGCGCTTCGGCTGACGACGACCGCAAGGATACCGACCTCAGCAATCAGGCCGAGGTCGACACGGTTGAGGAGGCTGAGAGCTCCGAGGCTCCCGCGACCGGGGACGGGGCCGGCTCGGCAGACACCACGCAGGACCTGAAGCAGGACTCCGACAGCGACGAGGAGGACCCCGTGGCTCAGGAGGACAACACCGACGGTGCCACCGGCACGGGCAGCGGATCCGGCGAGTCGGCCGGCGTCGAGTCGGACGCAGCCTCCAGCGCCGAGGCCGACGCCGATGTGCTCGTCCTGGCCGCAGCACCGGGCAGGGACGGGGCCGAGGCCCCCGAGATCCTCCTGGAGGGCCTCGAGCCGCCCTCGAGCACCGCTCTGGAGGGCCTGGACATCGATGCTCTTGCGACCCTGCTGCCGGCTCTGGGCTTCTCGGGCGCTCAGGACTCCGTGGTGCGCCTGCCCTCCTCCTCGGTGACCACCGAGAGCTACCGGGGACCGGCGACGATCCTTGTGGTCGGCGTCGGAACAGGATGGGCCGACACCGACCCGCTTGCCGTCACCACCGACGACGAGGCCGCGCTGGGCTACGACCAGACCGGTCTTCTGCGCCGGGCCGCCGGACGCGCCACCCGGGCGCTGGCCGGGACCGATTCCGCCGCCCTGGCACTGCCCACGCTCTCCGAGGAGCAGGTAGCCGCCGTCGCACACGGAGCCGCCCTGGGCGCCTATTCCTGGAGCGCGACGAAGAACGAGGACCGCCCCGGACAGGAGACGATCTCGAAGAAGAACTCCCCGCTCAAGAGCATCTCCATCGTCTCTCCTCTGGCCGACACCCCCGAGGGGCAGGAGGCGCTGACAGGAGCCCTGGTCCTGGCCCAGGCCACGGCGCTGACCCGGGATCTGGTCAATGAGCCGCCGAATCGGCTGACTCCCGAGGTCTTCGCCGAGAGGGCTCGCGCAGCTGGGCAGGAGGCCGGCATCAGAGTTGAGATCTGGGACGCCCCGGCACTGGTCGAGCAGGGCTTCGGAGGGATCCTCGGCGTGGCTCAGGGCTCGGTGCACCCGGCACGCCTGGTCCGTCTGGAGTGGTCGCCGGTGCGTGCCGCCGAGGTTGCCGGCGAACAGATGAGCTCGCAGACCGAGGGTGATGGGGCGGCGGGCCACCCCAAGCACGTCGCTCTCATCGGCAAGGGCATTACCTTCGACTCCGGTGGTCTGTCCCTCAAGCCCGCCTCGTCCATGCCGGAGATGAAGTCCGACATGGCGGGAGCCGCCACCGTACTGGGCGCCATCGTCACGGCCGCGCGCCTGGCACTGCCCATCCGCGTCACCGCATGGCTGGCGCTGGCCGAGAACATGCCGGGGGCTGACGCTCAGCGCCCCAGCGATGTCATCACGATGTTCGACGGCACCACCGTGGAGGTGACCAACACCGACGCCGAGGGGCGCCTGGTCATGGCCGATGCCCTCGCCCGGGCCGTCAAGGAGGAGCCCGATGCCGTCCTGGACGTGGCCACCCTGACCGGGGCGCAGATCGTGGCACTGGGCGACCACGTGGCCGCCGTCATGGGGACGCCGGACCTTCGCGAGGAGGTCGTCGCCGCGGCGCAGCGGGCCGGAGAGTCCTTCTGGCCGATGCCGCTGCCCGCGCATCTGCGCGCCACCCTGGACTCGCCCTTCGCCGACCTGCGCAACACCAAGGTCGGCTCGCGCGCCGGTGGGATGCTCTCGGCCGGGCTGTTCCTGCGCGAGTTCGTCGGGCGCCGACCGTGGGCGCATCTCGACATCGCAGGCCCTGCCTACAACGACTCCTCGCCCTGGGGGCTGACTCCGACCGGCGGGACGGGCATGGGGGTCTCCACCCTGGTGGAGCTGCTCCGTTCGCTGTCCGCCGAGGTCAGTATCCTCTCCTGAGTCGTCGTCCGTCGGCAACGAGTCGACGGCGCCCGTGCCGGGGCCTGCGTGGGCGGTCCCGGCACGGATGGTTGCCGACAACGCCCATGTACGGTGATGCGTATCACCCCGTTTTCAGGACTCTGGTCCCTAAACAGCAACCCCCCTGGCTCCTGCGTGCCCTCTTCAGGTGGAACAATGGCTCCGTGCCGAGCCGCCCCGCGTGGGCGACGTGACCAACCAACAAGGAGTGAGTTCGTGACAGAGACCGTCTACGACATGGTCATTCTGGGCGCGGGATCAGGGGGCTACGCCGCCGCCCTGCGCGGCGCCCAGCTGGGCCTCAAGGTCGCCCTCATCGAGGCGGACAAGCTGGGGGGCACCTGCCTCCACCGTGGATGCGTGCCCACCAAGGCCCTGCTGCACGCCGCCGAGACCGCTGATGCCGTGCGCGAGGCTGCCACGGTGGGCATCAAGGCCGCCTTCGAGGGCGTGGACATGCCTGGCGTCCAGAAGTACAAGAACAGCATCGTCTCGCGGATGCACAAGGGTCTTGAGGGCCTGGTGTCCTCGCGGGGCATCGACCTGATCCAGGGGTGGGGACGCCTGGTGGCAGCCGACGCCGTCGAGGTTGACGGCCGTCGCATTACCGGCCGCAACGTGGTCCTCGCCTCCGGCTCCTACTCCAAGACCATCGGGCAGGAGATCTCCGGAGGCGTCATTACCTCCGAGGAGGCGCTGGAGATGGACCACGTCCCCGCCTCGGCAGTGATCCTGGGCGGAGGCGTCATCGGGGTGGAGTTCGCCTCTGCCTGGGCGTCCATGGGCAGCGAGGTCACCATCATCGAGGGGCTGCCCCATCTGGTGCCCAATGAGGATGAGGCGATCTCCAAGCAGCTCGAGCGCGCCTTCCGTAAGCGCAAGATCACCTTCCGCACCAACACGATGTTCGAGTCGGTCGAGCGCCACGACGGCGGGGTGACCGTGCGCACCCAGGACGGCAAGACCCATGAGGCCGAGGTCCTCCTCATCGCCGTGGGTCGCGGACCGGCGACCGCCAACCTGGGCTACGAGGAGGTCGGGGTCGCGATGGACCGCGGCTTCGTCCTGGCCGATGAGTACGGTCGCACCAACGTCCCCGGCGTATGGGCCGTGGGCGACATCGTTCCCGGTGTCCAGCTGGCCCACCGCGGCTTCGCCCAGGGCATCGTCGTGGCGGAGAAGATCGCGGGCCTGGACCCCACCCCGGTCGATGACGTTCTGGTCCCCAAGGTCACCTTCTGCGAGCCCGAGATCGCCTCGGTGGGTCTGTCGGAGGCCAAGGCAGCCGAGATCCACGGCAAGGACAACATCACCTCCGCGGAGTTCAACGTGGCCGGCAACGCCAAGAGCCAGATCCTGGGGACCCAGGGCTTCGTCAAGCTCGTCTCCCTCAAGGACGGGCCCATCCTGGGCTTCCACGCCATCGGCGCCCGCATGGGTGAGCAGGTGGGTGAGGGCCAGCTCATGGTGTCCTGGGAGGCCGACGCCGACGACGTCGCCGCTCTGGTCCACGCCCACCCCACCCAGAACGAGACCCTCGGCGAGGCCGCCATGGCCCTCGCCGGCAAGCCGCTGCACAACCACGGCTGATCCAGCTAGACGAGAGTAAGGAAGACAGCAATGTCAGAGTCCGTGAAGATGCCCGCTCTGGGTGAGTCCGTCACCGAGGGGACGGTCTCCTCCTGGCTCAAGGCCGTGGGAGACACCGTCGAGGCCGACGAGCCCCTGCTGGAGGTCGCCACCGACAAGGTGGACACCGAGGTCCCCTCCCCCGCATCCGGCGTCCTGCTGGAGATCCGCGTCCCCGAGGACGAGACCGTCGAGGTCGGCACCGTCCTTGCCATCATCGGAGACCCCTCCGAGGCGGGTTCCGCCCCGGCACCGGCAGCCCCTGCGCCCGAGGCCGCTCCCGAGCCCCCGGCTCCCGCACCGGCCCCGACTCCGGCCGCCGAGGCGCCTGCACCCACCGCCCCG
>NZ_MSKL01000038.1 GCF_001937665.1 Actinomyces oris
TAGCGCTAGAGTAATGGCGTGCCATCCGACGCCGACATCGTTCTCCTCTCGCTCCTTGCCGAGCAGCCACGCCATGGCTACGACCTTGACCGGGTCATCGAGCAGCGTGGCTACCGCCAGTGGACATCCCTGGCCTTCTCCTCCGTGTACTACCTCCTTAAGCGCCTGTCGGAACGGGGGCTCCTTGAGCCCGACGAGGGCTCCCAGGGGAGGCGCACCGTCTTCCGCGTGACCGCGGCCGGGCACCGCGAGCTGAGGAGGGCCGCCGGTGAACGCGTCCTCGCCCCGGCCCCGCCCTGCTCCGGAGTGCTCCCGGCGCTCAACGCCTACCCCAGGCTCGACGATCCCGAGCTTGCGGCCCTCCTCGCGCAGCGCGCCGAGGCGCTCGTTAAGAGACTCGATGAGCTGCGCGCTCTGCGCGCCCAGGTCGACGAGGAGCACGCCCTGGCCATCTTCGACTACGAGATCCTGCGCCAGGAAGCGGATCTCGCCTGGACCCGAACCCTTCTCAAGAAAGCAGGCAGTGATGAGGACTGACATCAAGAAGGACCGCAAGGACCTGTACCTGCCGGGGCGAGCCGACTTCACAGAGGTGGACGTCCCGGCCATGACCCACCTGGCCATCGACGGCCACGGCGACCCCAACACCTCACCGGCCTACGCCACCGCGATCCAGGCGCTCTACGCAGGCGCCTACGCGATCCGCGCCGTGCTGAAGAAACGAACCGGCGACGACTTCGTCGTCGGCCCCCTGGAGGGACTATGGACGAGCGCCGACAACGCGGCCTTCATCGCCCGAGACAAGGGGGAGTGGGACTGGACCATGATGATCCCCCTGCCCGAGGCGGTCTCTTCGCAGGACATCGCCGAAGGGCTGGTGCGGGCGGCACGCAAGAAGCCCGAGCTGCCCATCTCCGTCCTCAAGGAGCTCCCCCTGATCGAGGGCAGGTCGCTGCAGATCCTCCACGTGGGCACCTACGACGACGAGGCCCCCACCCTGGCACGCCTGCACGACGAGGTCATGCCGCGACTCGGACTCACCTGGAACGGGCCCCACCACGAGATCTACCTCAGCGACCCCAGGCGCGTGGCTCCGGAGAAGACGAAGACCGTCCTGCGTCAACCGGTGAGGCCCGTCGCGGACACCAGCGAGGCGGACTAACCCTGCTGCGGGCCCACGGACAGTAAGTGGACGACCGCGCGCTTGTCCCGGTCGCACTCGGCCAGGTCCACCAGGGCCGTCAGACGCCAGTCGTGGTCGCCGTCGGGATCCTCCAGGACCTGCGTGGCCAGCCACACCTGCCTGCCGGAGGTCTCCAGGGCCTCGCGCAGGCGCTCACTGACCCCGGCGGCCGCCAGGGCCGTCTCATCGGGGGCCTCGTCGAGCGGCGCCAGTGAGATCGCCCGGGCGGAGGTATCCGTGCCGATCCAGTCGTACTCGTCCCAGTAGCGCCCCAGCACCGTATCCCAGCGGTCCTCGCCCCATCCGGAGGAGGCATCCAGGCGGCCCAGGGCCTCGACGTCGTCGCGCGCCATGAGCTCCACGCGCCGGAACATCTCCCGGCGCACCGCCACCCGGAAGGCGTGACGGTTGCGAGTGAAGGCCACCGTCCCGTCCTCGCCCGCGCCGAAGGCCCGCTCCACTCCGGCCGAGTCGTCCGCGCCGGGACGATCGGCCTCCAGCAGGCCGGCCATCTCACCCGCCTTGCCCGCCTGGGCCTGGCCGAGCGCCTCCCACTCGTCGAGCAGGGAGGAGTCGACGGCGCGCACGAGCGCCCCCAGCCAGTCGATGAGCTCGGTGACCTCGGGTGTGCGGTGCTCCTCAGGCACGACCTGGCGCAGCGCCCGGTAGGCGTCGGTCAGGTAGCGCAGCACCACGCCCTCGCTGCGCCCCAGTTCGTAGCGGGAGATGAGGTCGGAGAAGGTCATCGCGTTCTCCACCATCTCGCGCACCACCGACTTCGGTGCCAGCTCATGCTCGGCGATCCACGGGTTGGCCTGCTTGTACATCTCCAGGGCAGGAGTGAGCAGCTCGGCCAAGGGCTGGGGCCAGGTGATCTCCTCCAGGGCGGCCATGCGTTCCTCGTAGTCCATGCCCTCGGCCTTCATCGCGGCGATCGCCTCGCCGCGGGCGGCGCGCTGCTGGGCGTAGAGCAGCGGGCGCGGATCGTCCAGGGTGGCCTCAACGACGCTGACGACGTCGACCGTGTGCTCCGGGGACTCCACGTTCAGCAGGTCCATGGCCGCCAGGGCGAAGGGGGCCAGGGGCTGGTTGAGGGCGAAGTCCGCAGGCAGGTCCACGGCCAGGCGGAGCCGGGGGCGCCCGTCGGCGGCGGCCTGGGCGCTGGAGACATGTGTCAGGACGCCCGCCGTGCGCAGGGACAGATAGATCTCCAGGGCGCGGCGCACGTGGCGGCGTCGCTGGGCCTCTGGCTCGTGGGCGCGCTCCAGGAGGCCTGCCATCGCCGCCACCGGGTCGCCGTCGCGCTCCATGAGGTTCAGCACCATGGTGGTGGTGACCTGGAACTGGCTGGTCAGAGTCTCCGGGGCCGCGTCGCGCAGCCGCTCGAAGGTCTTGTCCGTCCAGTTGACGCGCCCCTCGGGGGCCTTCTTGCGCACGATCTTGCGGCGCTTGCGCTCGTCGTCGCCGGCCTTGGCCAGCGCCTTGGCGTTCTCGATGACGTGCTCGGGGGCCTGGACGACGACGTAGCCGCGGGTGTCGAAGCCGGCGCGCCCGGCCCGCCCGGCGATCTGGTGGAACTCGCGAGCGGTGAGGTGGCGCTCCTTGGATCCGTCGAACTTCACCAGCGAGGTCATGACCACCGAGCGGATCGGCACATTGATCCCCACCCCGAGCGTGTCCGTGCCGCAGATGACGGACAGCAGGCCCTCGCGGGCCAGGCGCTCCACCAGCCGCCGGTAGCGCGGCAGCATACCCGCATGGTGCACGCCGATACCGGCGCGCAGCAGTCGGGAGAGCGTGGCCCCGAAACCTCCCCCGAAGCGGAAGTCACCGAGCGCCTCCACGACCTCGGCCTTGCGGGACTTGGGCACCAGATCCACGCTCAGTAGGGAGGTCGCCCGCTCCACCGCCTCCTTCTGGGAGAAGTGGACGACGTAGACCGGCGCCTTGTCCTGCCCCACCAGGCGCTGAAGCAGCTCACCGATCGGCTCGACGACGTACTCCATCTCCAAGGGAACCGGCCTCACGGCGTCGTCGACGACGGCGACCTCGCGGCCCGTGCGCTCGCGCAGGTCCCGAACGAAGAAGGAGACGTCGCCCAGCGTGGCCGACAGCAGCACCATCTGAGCCTGGGGCAGCTCCAGGAGGGGCACCTGCCAGGCCCAGCCGCGCTGCGGGTCGGCGTAGTAGTGGAACTCGTCCATGATGACGCAGTCCACGTCCATGTCCTCGCCCTCGCGCAGGGACTGGTTGGCCAGGATCTCCGCGGTGCAGCAGATGATCGGGGCAGCGGCGTTGATGGAGGTGTCCCCGGTGACCATGCCGACGTTGTCCGCCCCGAACAGGCGCACCAGCTCGAAGAACTTCTCACTGACCAGGGCCTTGAGCGGCGCCGTGTAGTAGGAGCGGCCCCCGCGGGCCAGGGAGACGGTGTGGGCGGCCAACGCGATCATCGACTTGCCCGAACCGGTCGGGGTGGCGGCAATGACGTGGCGATCCTCCAGGATCTCCGACAGCGCCTCATCCTGGTGCGGGTAGAGGGGGCGGCCGGTCGTCTCCGCCCAGTTCGAGAAGGCCAGGTAGACCTCCTCGGGCTCGGGGACGCGCTCGGGATCATCAGCCGGAATGAGGGCGTCGAGCATCGCGTTGAGGGCCGGAGCAGTCTGGGAGGTCACGGCGTCATCGTCTCACGGGGCTGGACAGTGAATGATCCGGGAGGCTCGCGGGAATCCGATGCTGGCGAGCCGCGTCCGCGTCCTGAGGAACGACCGCACTATGTTCCGGGCGCCGATTCATGAGAGCATGCGGGCCGTCCCCACCTGTCGCGACACCGTGAAAGGCTGAATCTCCCATGGATGCCCTCGCCGCTCAGCTTGAGGCGGTCTCGGACTGGATCACGCTCCACATCACTATGTGGGTGCTCGTCGGTACCGGGATCCTGCTGACCGTCCGCACCGGCTTCGTGCAGCTCCGCCGCCTGCCGGACATGTTCCGCCAGGTGGCCGGGTCGCGTTCCGGGGCTCAAGGAGGCATCTCCTCCTTCCAGGCCTTCACGATCTCCCTGGCCGCCCGCGTGGGCATCGGCAATGTCTTCGGGGTGGCCGCCGCCCTCATCCTGGGTGGCCCCGGCGCGATCTTCTGGATGTGGGTCGTCGCCCTGGTCGGCATGGCCACCGCCTTCTTCGAGGCGACCCTGGCCCAGATGTTCAAAGTCCGCCACACCGACGGCTCCTTCCGCGGCGGGCCCGCCTACTACATGGCGCGAGGACTGCGCAGCCGTCCCCTGGGAATCGCCTTCGCGGGGCTGACGATCTTCACCTGCGGCTTCTCCATCATCATGGTCCAGTCCAATGCCGTCGCCGGAGTCATCGGCCCGGACTCCCCGCTGCACCTGCCCCCGAGCGTCGCCGCCGCGGTGCTGGTGGGGCTGGCCGCCCTGGTCATCCTGGGGGGAGTGCGCCGGGTCGCCCGCGTCACCGAGTGGATGGCGCCCATCATGGCCCTGGTCTACGTGGTCATGGCCGTCGTCATCGTCGCCCTCCACATCACTCAGCTCCCGGGGCTGCTGGCCACGATCGTCTTCTCGGCCTTCGGCCCGGTTCCCTTCGCCGGAGGGGTGACCGGGGGCATCATCGCCGCTCTGACCAACGGGACCCGCCGTGGCCTGTTCTCCAACGAGGCCGGGCAGGGCACCGCCCCCTTCGCCGCCGCCACCGCCACCGTGGCCCACCCCGTCCAGCAGGGGCTCATCCAGTCCCTCGGCGTGTTCGTCGACACCATCATCGTGTGCACCGCGACCGCCTTCATCATCCTGGTCTCCGGCGTCTACAGCCCCGCCCTCGTCAAGGCCGGCACGCTGACCCCCGACGCCGCGGGAACCTTGACCTCCGACGCGGTCGCCGTCACCCTCGGCAGCTGGACGGCCATTCCCATGGCCATCGTCATCTTCGTCCTGGCCTTCTCCTCCATCATCGCCGCAGCCACCTACTCCGAGGTCTCCATGACCTTCATCTCCGAGCGGCCCGCATGGCGCTGGCTGCCCCGGCTCGTCTCGGTGATCTCCACCGGGCTGGGAGCCCTCGCCACTCTGACCGTCGTGTGGAACACCGTCGACATCACCATGGCCATCATGACCCTGACCAACCTGGTCGCCCTCATCTGGCTGGCCCGCTGGGGCGTGGGGGCGCTCAGGGACTGGGACGCCCAGCGCGCGGCGGGACGAGTCGCCCCCCTGTTCAACGGCGTGGGCAACCCCTACCTGCCGGGTGACCTCCCCGGTGACGTCTGGACCGGTGAGAGGGCCAACCTGTCCGAGGCGGACAGCACCGCCGACGACGTTGTTCCCGCAGCCACCCCGGCCAGTAGCCAGCCCGCCGCCTCGACAGGAGCCGACGCATGAACCTCACCAGTATCGAGAACCTGCTCAACTCCGTCGACGACTTCTTCTACACCTATCTTCTCACCGCCCTGCTCATCCTGGCCGGCATCTACCTGACCGCACGTAGCCGTCTGGTTCAGCTGCGCCACTTCGGCACCATGGTCCACTCGCTGTCCGGGTCCCGATCCGGCGCGCAGGGCGGCATCTCCTCCTTCCAGGCCTTCGCCGTGGGGCTGGCCGCACGCGTCGGCATCGGCAACATTGCGGGAGTCGCCCTGGCTGTGGTGGCCGGCGGCCCCGGCGCCCTGTTCTGGATGTGGATCGTCGCCCTCATCGGGATGGCCACCAGCTTCGTGGAGTCCACGCTCGCCCAGATCTTCAAGGAGCGCGGCCGGGACTTCACCTTCCGCGGGGGCCCCGCCTACTACATCAAGAACGGTCTGGGATCGGCCCTGTGGGGCAAGATCTTCGCCGCCATCTGCATCGTCTCAGTCGGCGTGACGGTGGTCATGGTGCAGACGAACTCACTGGCCCAGGTCATCACCGCCACCGTCCCCAGCGTCTCGGGCTGGATGGTTGGGGTCTTCCTCGTCCTGCTGACCGCCCCCGTGGTCCTGGGAGGGGTCCGGCTCGTGGCCCGCGTCGCGGAGTGGCTGGCCCCCATCATGGCGCTGGCCTACGTGCTCATGGCCGTGGTGGTCATCATCCTCAACATCGGCAGGCTCCCCGAGGTCCTGGGGAGCGTCCTTGAAGGGGCCTTCGGCCTCAACCAGGCCCTCTTCGGCACCGCCGGAGGAATCCTCGCTGCGCTGCTCAACGGCGTGCGTCGCGGGCTGTTCTCCAACGAGGCCGGGCTCGGAACCGTCCCCAATGCCGCCGGGACCGCGACCGTCGCCCACCCCGTGCGACAGGGCCTCATCCAGTCCTTCGGTGTCTTCGTCGACACGATCCTCGTGTGTACGGCCACCGGCCTGCTCATCCTGCTGACCACCAAGACCTACCGCCCCGGCGATGACTCCCTGGTCGGAGCGATCCTCACCCAGCAGGCCGTTGCCGAGCACCTGGGTGCCTGGACCACCTGGCCCATGGTGGTGCTCATCTTCGTCCTGGTCTTCTCCACGGTGCTGGGCTGCTACTCCTACGCACAGGTCAACGTCAACTTCCTGGGCGGAGAGCGCCGGTCCGAGCAGATCTTCGGGATCCTCCTGACCGCTGCGGCCTTCGGCGGCACCGTGCTGACTCTGCCTGTCGTCTGGGCCCTGTCCGACATCGCCCTGGGGCTCCTGGGCGTGCTCAACCTCGTCGTCATTGTCCGGCTGGCCCCCTGGGTCATCGGAGCCCTGCGGGACTTCGAGTCCCAGCGTGCCCGGGGCATCACCGAGCCCGCCTTCGTGGGCCATGGCAACTCCCTCCTGCCCGGTGATGTGGTCCCCGGCATCTGGGAGCCCGACGACGTGGTGAAGCGGGGCTGATTCTCATGCCATCTCTGGGGCGCACCTCATGGATGGGCCAGGTCGACGCCGTCCTGGCCTCCGTCTCCGACATGCTCTACTCCTGGGGCCTCATGTGGCTCCTCATCGGCGCGGGCATCTTCTTCACCGTCAGAACCCGGGCCGTCCAACTGCGGCACACCGACGCGATCGCCGCCTCGGTGGTCGGCTCCCGCGACGGCAGCCACGGCGGCATCACCTCCTTCCAGGCCTTCGCCGTCGGGCTGGCCTGCCGGGTGGGGACCGGAAACATCGTCGGGGTCGCACTGGCACTCATCATGGGTGGGCCCGGAGCCGTGCTGTGGATGTGGCTCGTGGCGATCCTGGGAACCGCCACCGCCTTCAGCGAGGCGACGCTCGCCCAGCTGTTCAAGGTGCGTCGCCCGGACGGCACCTTCCGTGGCGGTCCCGCCTACTACATTTCGCGAGGACTGAGGCTGCCGATCCTGGGCGGGGTGTTCGCCGTCGTCTTCCTCATCGCCAACGGCCTGGTCATGCCCATGGTGCAGGCCAACGCCATCACCGCCTCCCTCCAGGGGGCAGGGGGGCTCTCGCCGAGCCTGGGAGCCGTCCTCGTCGTGGCCCTGACCGCCCCGGTCCTCCTGGGGGGCCTGCGCGCCATGGCCCGCGTGGCGGAGTACCTCGCCCCGTTCATGGCCCTGGCCTACCTGGTGCTGGTTCTGGCCATCCTCCTGACCCACCCGGTCCAGGCGTGGGAGGCGCTGCGCTCCATCATCGAGGGGGCATTCGGCCTACGGCAGGGGCTGGGCGGCCTGGCCGGCGGAGTGACCGCCGCACTGCTCAATGGCGTGCGCCGCGGCCTGTTCTCCAATGAGGCGGGACTGGGAGGGGCCGCCTGCGCCGCGGGCTCGGCCACCGTGAGTCACCCCGTCCAGCAGGGATTCATTCAGGTCTTCGGGGTCGTGGTGGACACCCTGTTCGTCTGCACAGCGACGGCGCTGGCGATCCTGGTCGCGGGCGCAGACGTCCTCCAGCCCGGGACGAGCGCCAAGGAACGCGCGGGAACTCTGACCCAGGACGCCATCGCCCACCTCGTGGGGGAGTGGAGCCGCTGGCCCATGGCGCTGCTCGTCGTCGTCCTGGCCTACACCACCATCATCGGGGCCTTCTCCTACGCCCAGGTCTGCCTCGACTACCTCTCCGACCGTCCCGGGGTCTCGCGCGCGCTCCAGATCGGCGCCGTCGTCTGCGCCGGTGTCGGGAGCGTGCAGCAGCTGACCACCGTGTGGACTCTGGCGGACGTGCTCCTCGGCATCGGCGCCATCATCAACCTCGTTGCGCTGGTGCTCCTGAGCCGATGGGTCGTCGGCGCGTTGAGGGACTGGGAGGCAAGGCGGAGCTCGTCGACCTCGGACGACGACCAGGCGGCCTTCCGCGGGGACTCTCAGTACCTTCCGGCGCCTCTGCCGGAAGGCGCATGGGACCACTCGGCCATCCGGTAGATCAGCGCTCCCGCGAGCAGCACCGCACCGCCTCGTGCACATGTGGCAGCAATGCCACAGGGTCGTCACTGAATTGAAACACTGTATCCGTAGCCTTCGCGAATACGGTGCCCGCCCCTCTCGGAAGAGGAGCGGACCTGGGCGGGAGGCGTGCTCCGGTACGGTCGATCCCCGTGCTGTTCACCTGTCTATCGCCCACCTCGCCTGCGCCGTCGTCCCACCCCTACGGAGGTTCTCACGTGCAATCGGTTCTGGCTTCCTTGAACAGTGCGGCATCCAGCGCAGACAACAGCTGGACCGCATCCTTGGAGTCCTTCTTCACCGAAGGCGCGGACATCCTGGACAAGGCCTCCGGTCACCTGTTCCTCTACCTGCTCGCCTGGCTGCTCGTCCTGGGGGGCATGTACTTCACTGTGCGAACCGGATTCGTGCAGCTGCGACTCTTTCCCTACATGGTGCGGGCCATCACCTCCTCCCGTAACAGCAACGAGGGCGGGATCTCCTCCTTCCAGGCCTTCGCCGTCGGGCTGGCGTCCCGAGTGGGCACCGGCAACATCGTGGGCGTGGCCATCGCCATCACCATGGGTGGCCCCGGAGCCGTGTTCTGGATGTGGATCGTGGCGCTGGTAGGCATGGCCACCGGATTCATTGAGGCCACCCTCGCTCAGCTCTACAAGGTCACCCACCCGGACGGCTCCTTCCGTGGTGGCCCCGCCTACTACATCCAGCGCGGTCTGGGATCCAAGCCCGCCGCCCGGGTCTTCGCCGTCGTCATCACCTTCGTCTTCGGTTTCGCCTACGAGGCCACTCAGGCCAATACCATCGCCGCCACGATGAAGAGCACCTTCCACATTGAGCCGTGGATGACCGCCGTCGGCCTGGTCGTCATCACCACGCCGATCATCTTCAAGGGCATCAAGTCGGTCGCTGCGGTCTCGGAATGGCTCGTGCCGATCATGACGGTGGTCTACGCCCTCATCGCTGTGACCATTCTGGTGCTGCACGCCAGTGCGATCCCGGGTGCGATCATCTCCATCTTCGAGGGTGCCTTCGGGCTCAACCAGGCCTTCGCCGGAACCGCCGGCGGCCTCTTCGCCGCCGCGCTCAACGGCGTCAAGCGCGGGCTGTTCTCCAACGAGGCGGGCGAGGGATCGGTTCCCAACATCGCCGCCACGGCGACCGTCTCCCACCCCGTGCAGCAGGGCTTCGTGCAGTCCCTGGGCGTCTTCGTTGACACGATCGTGGTGTGCACCGTCACCGCCCTCATCGTCCTGCTCTCCGGGGTCTATGACCCGGCGGCCGCTCAAGCCGACCCGGATACCGCGAATGCAGCCGCCAACACCCTGACCTCGGCATCGGTCACCAACGTGCTTGGCGGCTGGGCGCAGTACCTCATGGCCATCATCATCTTCGTCTTCGCCTACTCCTCACTCCTGGGCAACTACACCTACGCGCAGGTCAACATGGACTACCTCCAGGGCAGGCAGCACAAGCACTACGCCCTGCGGGCCATGATCATCGTGGCCACCGCCGTCGGCTCCCTGTCCACCCTCACCTTCGTGTGGAACCTCTCCGACCTCGTCATGGGGGCGATGACCGTCATCAACATGGTCTCCATTCTCGCCCTGGGAGGCTGGGCCTTCGGGGCCCTGCGCGACTGGGAGGCCCAGCGCCGCGCCGTCGAGGCCGGTGAGAAGGACGAGATCCGCTTCATCGCCACTGACAACCCCTACCTGCCCGGCACGCTCCCCGGAGACATCTGGGCCGTCGATGGTGCTGCCCACGCCGCCATCACGGAGCGTCGCGCCGCACTCGAGGAGGCCTCGGGCAGCTGAGCCCAACAGCGCTAGGCTGAGGCCCATGAAGATCGCGCGCTTCTCAACCGGTGATGAGCCCCGCTACGGCATCGTCCAGGGCCTGCCCGAGGAAGAGGTCGCCTCGGGCGAGTCCGAGGGGCACCTCCTGGTCCTCAAGGGAGACCCCCTCTACTCCCTGCCCGAGTCCACCGGTGAGGTCGTCGAGCTGCGTGAGGCCAGGCTCCTGTCGCCGGTCATTCCCCGCTCCAAGGTCGTGGGGGTCGGGAAGAACTACGCGAGCCACATCACCGAGATGGGGGAGAGTGAGCCGCCCCGCGATCCGGTCGTCTTCCTCAAGCCCAACACCTCCGTCATCGGCCCGGACGCTCCCATCGTCCTGCCTTCCTGGAGCGAGGAGATCCACTACGAGGCAGAGCTCGCTGTCATCATCAAGACCCTCGCCAAGGACGTCCCCATCGACCACGCCGACGACGTCATCCTGGGCTACACGGTCGCCAACGATGTCTCGGCCCGGGACCGCCAGCGCATCGAGCCGCAGTGGGTGCGGGCCAAGGCGTTCGACACCTCCTGTCCCCTGGGGCCGTGGATCGAGGTTCCCGAGCCCGGCCGTGAGCCCCTCTTCTCGCCCGGTGATGCGGCGGTACGCGCCCGGGTCGACGGCCTCCTCGTCCAGGAGGGGTGGACCACGGACATGATCCGTACGATTCCCGAGCTGATCTCCTACATATCGACGATCTTCACCCTCCTGCCCGGCGACGTCATTCTTACCGGCACGCCGGCGGGAGTCGGCGAGATCCGAGCCGGTCAGCGTGTCCAGGTCGAGGTTGAGGGCATCGGCTCCTTCTCCAACCCAGTGGTCCGCCGCTGAACCGACGCGGTCGCTCCTCACGGAGCAACTATGCCGGTGAGTGTCGGTGTTGCTTCTCGGCCATGGAGAGCCGGTGGCCCGATCAGGTGTCCTTGGACGAGCCGCCTGAGCCCTTCTCGTCGCTCTTCCTGTCCTCGGATTCGCTCTTCTTGTCGTTGCTCTTGCCGTCCTTGCCGGAGCCGTCACCGGATCCGGCCTCATCCATGTCGGCCGGGCCGGGATTACTGATCGGTGTGGCCTTCAACAGCGTCTCCATCTCACTGGAGGAGTAAGCATCAACGGGGCAGGCGTACATCGCCTGGAGCACGACGGGCGTGCCTGTCGTGCCGAAAACACGGACGAACCTGGTGAGCTTGTAGTCCTTGTGGTCGGCTCCGGTGTACGTGAAGTCCAGTCGTTTGGTCTCGATGGCGTGACCATCGGTGTCCTTGACCAGGGAGAAGTCATCCTTGGTGGGCTCGAAGGAGACATTCGTGAAGTCCGACGACTGCTGATAGGCGTTGACCGTGGTCTCCGCTTGATAGTCCGACTCGGTGCGATCACCCTGCGTGTTCTTGTCGTACAGGTTCTGCGTCGCGGTGAACACGCAGCCGTTCTGCTTGTCCATCTTGTTCTTGCCGTCGGTGTCGTAGACGGTCACCTTCCAACCGGACTGGGACTGCGGGAACTCCCAAGAGGGAACGTACTCGACGTTGCTGTTCTTGCCCGCCTTGGAGGACTTGCCCGACGGACTCGTGCTCTTGTTGGTCGCGCTGGTGGATGGTGACTCACTGCTGGAGGTGCTGGGGCGCGCGGGGCCGGACTCGTCCTGGCACGCGGCGAGAGCCGGGACGGCCATGGCGAGGCTGAGCCCGGCCACAAGGGGGAGTCTGAGTGCTGATCGGCGGTGGGTGGTGGAGCGTGCCGCGGAACGCCGGGTCGGGGACATGGGGCCTCCAAGGAATGCTAAGTGGGAATCGTCCCGAACGGATTGGGGTGTCGTCGCCTCTGATGGGAGCCGCGAGGACTTCCTGGCGGCGACATCATGAGCTCATGCACGCAATGTTATTTCGCCTGAGTGCTGAGTGCGATGGGGCGGGGTACCCGTCACTCGGAGCAGCGGGGTGGGTACGCCACATGTGGGCCATAGTCAATGGGTGTTGACACCTACGCGGAATAACTCCGTACAAAACGTGAATGAGAATGTCAATAGGGGTTGACCTCGATGGTCGGGTGATTGATCTCGCCTTAGTGTTCCGGGGTCCGGATATGAATCCGGAGCAACACATGATCGTCAGAACATGCTGACGGAAAGGAAGGAAGTCGTTGCTATGAGGACAATGCTTGCTCGGCATATTGCTGCAGGGGCCTCGATGCTGGTTTTGGCCAGTGCGCTTGCGGTGCCGGCGTCGGCGGCCAGCGCGGCGGGGCGTGACGGTGTCTGTGACTCCGGTGAGGTCTGCTTCTACTACAACAGTAATCAGCAGGGGTCGGTCTCCGACTTCACAGACTCAGTTGGAAACTATGGGAGCTCTCAGCCCCGGTGCTATGAGTTCAAGGGGGCCGGTAACGGTAAGGGGGAGTGTATGAAGAATCAGGTGGCCTCGGTCACCAACCGTACCGATAAGCCGGTGACGGTTTACTACAACTCCAACTACAAGGGGGCCACTCAGACCATTCCTGCGGGAGCCTCGGTCAACCTCAACTCCACGCTGAAGAACCAGAACGCCTCCCACCGCATCGGCGATGGCGGATCGTCGGACAGCACTCAGCCACCGCCCGCGACGGGTTCCATGAAGAACCCCTACGCCGGGGCGATGGGCGCCAACGGCGGCTACACGCCTCGCACGCAGTGGCTCAAGGACAAGATTCAGCAGCAGTTCCCGAATATCGAGTGCAACACCTACGAGACCGGGGACCGCAAGTCGGACCACTACACGGGCAACGCACTCGATTGCTGGGGGCCGGACTCGGAGCGTCAGAGGGTCGCGGAGTGGGCGAAGGACAACGCCGGCTCGCTCGAGGTGCTCTACGTCATTCACCACCAGAGGATCTACAACATCGCCAGGTCCAGTGAGGGATGGAGGCAGATGAAGAAGCGCGCCAACGCGACCGCCAACCACATGGACCACGTGCACATCTCGATGCAGCACCCTGGAAACGAGTACTGATCGGGCGATGGATCGGCCGCGTGCATCTCGGTGGAGCCCATGAGCCGTGCGCACGGCAGGGCGGGGAACCTCTTCCAGGAGGTTCCCCGCCCTGTTCCCTGGGCGCGGCCTCAGAGGACTATCCTGACTCCATCATGCCTGAACTCAGTGATCACTCATCCGCCTTCCGTCCTGAGCCCGCAGCTGCGTCCGGCGTCCCGGAGCAGGGCTCATCGTCCGTGCGCGTACGTTTCTGTCCCTCACCCACGGGAACCCCTCACGTGGGCATGGTGCGCACCTGTCTGTTCAACTGGGCCTACGCCCGTCATACCGGCGGCACCTTTGTCTTCCGGATCGAGGACACGGACTCCGCCCGTGACTCCGAGGAGTCCTTCGACGCCATCCTGGACTCCCTGACCTGGCTGGGGCTGGACTGGGACGAGGGTGTGGGCAAGGGCGGTCCTCATGAGCCCTACCGTCAGTCCCAGCGCATGGGGCTGTACAAGGAGGTGGCCGCCGAGCTGCTGGAGGCGGGCTACCTGTACGAGTCCTTCTCCACCCCGGAGGAGATCGAGGCCCGTCACCGTGAGCGCGGTGAAGACCCCAAGCTCGGCTACGACGGCTTCGACCGCGATCTGACCCAGGAGCAGAAGGACGCCTTCCGCGCCGAGGGGCGCCTGCCCGTCCTGCGGATGCGGATGCCGGAGGAGGACATCACCTTCACCGACCTGGTCCGAGGCCCTATCACCTTCAAAGCCGGCAGCGTGCCGGACTACGTCGTCGTGCGTGCAGGTGGCGAGCCTCTCTACACACTGGTCAATCCCGTTGACGACGCCGCCATGGGCATCACCCATGTTCTGCGCGGTGAGGACCTGCTGTCCTCCACTCCGCGGCAGGTGGTCCTCTACCGCGCCCTCATGGCTGTCGGTCGGGCTCAGGCCGTGCCCGAGTTCGGGCACCTGCCTTACGTCATGGGGGAGGGCAACCGAAAGCTGTCCAAGCGAGACCCCCAGTCCAACCTCCTCATCCACCGCTACCGGGGCATGATCCCCGAGGGGCTTCTCAACTACCTGGCCCTCCTGGGGTGGTCACTGAGCGCAGACCGCGACGTCTTCTCAGCCGCGGAGATGATCGGGGCCTTCGACGTCCATGACGTCAACCCTAACCCGGCCCGCTTCGACCCCAAGAAGTGCGAGGCCATTAATGCCGAGCAGGTGCGTGCACTGGAGGAGACCGACTTCCGGGACCGGCTGGTGCCCTACCTCGCCGATGCCTACCCCGACCCGACCGGCGAGACCGCTCAGGTGCCACTGGTCTCGGCGGACTCCTTCGACGGACTCACCGTACGGGAGCAGGAGATCCTTAATGCGGCCGCCCCTCTCATCCAGACGCGGATCCAGCTGTTGCGTGAGAGCCGCGATATGCTCGGCTTCCTCTTCGTGTCGGACGACGATCTCGCCATGGATGACAAAGCACTGGGCAAGCTCAAGGACTCGGCCGGTGACGTGCTGGACGCGGGCATCCGTGCCCTGGAGGGGCTCAGCCCCGAGCGGTGGGACAAGGACCATCTGGAGTACGCCCTCAAGGCCGCCATCGTCGAAGGGCGGGGCATGCCCGACGGCGAGGGGATCAAACCGCGTCTCGCCTACGGTCCGTTGCGCGTTGCGGTGACCGGGCGACAGGTGTCTCCGCCCTTGTTCGAGTCCATGGAGATCCTCGGAACCGACTCCACCCTCGCCAGGCTGAAGGCTCTTCGAGCGCGGCTCGGGTGACACGCTGCCGGTTACTCTCATGCGAATGGTGATGGGGTCAGGAACGTCGTGTTCCTGACCCCACTCGGCTTATCGTGCGCGAGACGCCTCGCGAGCGCCCTCAGAGGATCACGGCGATTCCCTGAGGGTGTCACATGGCCCCGGCGTCGACTCCCTGGACCCGGATGCCCGCCAGGATCGTGTGCCACTGATCCAAGGACGCCGATGAGTCTGTCGGGCAGAAAACTGTGGCATATAGATTGTACCCCTCCTTCTCGACGATCCTGCTGAATCGATACCCTACGACGGGAGTATTCGGGGCGTCAGAGAAGTTGGCGTTGCCGCTGAATGACACTTCGTAACCGGGCATCGTTCCATTGTTGTCACGTACTGCTTCGACGATGGCGGGTGTGCTGGTGGTCTGAAAGGTTGCGAAGTCCCCGGACTTAGTTGTGACAAAAGTCTTTGAGTCCAGATCGTCTGTGGGGGTGGGGCTGAAAAATTCTTCAGATATGTGTTGGACGATGTATCCCTGGCAGCCTTTTCCGTCGTTGAATTCATACCCTTCGATGTGAAGGTCGTTGGAGTTCTTGGAAGTGTCGGCCAGGTCGTCGTTCCGGGACCAGACGGACGTGTCCTCATTGGCGAAGGTGACTGATGGTCGTGCCCAGGTGGCCGGCGCGGACGGTGACTTCGACGGCGGCGAGCTCGAAGTCCTGGGCGGTGTGGCTGAGCTGGAGGCGCTGGCCTCGGTGGAGGCCCTTGTGGGTTCGACGGTCAGCTGCCCCTTGTGGGCGGGGCCGCAGGCACTCAGCGTGAGGCTGGCTGCCAGGCACAGTCCCAGAGTGAGGCGACGAGCTCTGGAAGGCGCGTTGTGGGAGAGGAGTGGCTGGCGATGGCGCTGCGCCGGACGAGACAATGCGGCTCTCCTAGTGGTGAGGAGGGAGGAGGGCAGGTGCTGGGGTTCAGTGCCGGGGCTCATCTATCCCATGGCCCCGGCATCGAGTCCCGCCACTCGTGTCGAGGACAGGAACTGATGCCACGTATCGGAGGAGGCGAGCTTGTCCGGATCGCACTCGAGGAAGATTTCAAGGGTGACGCCCCGGTCACTGATCTGCCGGAAGAAACGATATCCTGCCACATCGCCGGTTGAGCCGCTGGCGTATTTGACATTGGCTGTGTATCCGATTTCATATCCGGGGAGCGTTCCACTGTCGTCCGGCACGGCTTCGACCGGAGTCGGCCCCGAGGTCACCGAGAAAGAACTGTGGTTCGGCATCGTCTCTTGTATCTTAACAGAGGAGATGGTGTTGTCTCCGCCCCTTCCTCTTTCGTCGTAGATTGTTTGGTTTGCTTTGTAAAAAATAATGGCCAGGCATCCTCCTGCGTCGAAATTGTAGGCCTGGCTGATTTCTGACGATGTCTCGATCGGCTGTTTGAGTATGTCGTCCTTTCGGCGCCACGTGCCGGTGGTGTCATTGGAGATCGTGACATTCGGGGCCGTCCAGGTCGTTGAGGAAGGTGCTGTCGACGGCGTTGGGGTCGGCGTCTTGGATGGTGCGTCCGAGCCGGAGGGGCTGGCCTCGGCGGAGGCGCCTGCGGGCTCGACGCTCAGCTGTCCCTTGTGGGCGGGTCCGCAGGCGCTCAGTGAGAGGGCTGCGGTCAGGGTCAGTCCAAGGGTGAGGAGGCGAGTGCTGCAGGGGCCGCGACCTGCATGGCGATGGTGCTGCAGTTGGGTGGGCATATGGCATCCCAAAGGGGTGGGGTGAGCAGGAACTAGAGGGAGTCTAGGGGATGCCCCTGGAGGCGGGCTCGGTGGTGAGTACTCGGGCGGGATGTGCGATACCGGCTGCGAGGGGCTGTGCGAAGCCGTGATCAGGAGGGTGGAGGGAGGAGGGTCTGGCTTCCTTCTGTGTGTCGGTCTTCACCTCCTGGTGATTTGGTGGGGCGGGGGCGGGCGTGTAGATTACTGCCCGCTGCCTCGGGCGTGATTCGTTCCGAGGGAAGCCCCTTGGGGTATGGTGTAATTGGCAACACGACTGATTCTGGTTCAGTTATTCTAGGTTCGAGTCCTGGTACCCCAGCGGATCTGTTGATCTGTGGCCCCCATCGTTTAGTGGCC
>NZ_MSKL01000039.1 GCF_001937665.1 Actinomyces oris
TTCACCACTTCACCCCCAAGAGGGGGTTGATGGTTCCTCTTAACCTTCCAGCACCGGGCAGGCGTCAGTCCGTATACATCGCCTTACGGCTTCGCACGGACCTGTGTTTTTAGTAAACAGTCGCTTCCCCCTGGCCTCTGCGACCCTCCCCCCTAGCCCGCACGGGGCTTCAGGGCTCAGGCCCCCCTTCTCCCGAAGTTACGGGGGCATTTTGCCGAGTTCCTTAACCATGATTCACTCGTGCGCCTAGGCATACTCTGCCCGACCACCTGTGTCGGTTTAGGGTACGGGCGGCTGGCACCATCGCGTCGAGGCTTTTCTCGGCACCCCAGGATCACCCTGTTATCCCCCACCAACGTGAGGTCACCATCACGCCTCACCCCCGTCATCAAAGACAGCCCCCCGGATTTACCTGGAGGACGGGCTGCGCGCTTGAACGGACCAAGCCATCAGGTCCGCCGGGCTACCACTGTGCGTCACCCCTGTTAACACGCTTGCCTACCTGCACGGAGGATCCCCAGACCCCACCACCACAACCACACCGCCAGGCGAACCTGACACATGCGGCTTATATGGCGGCTGGG
>NZ_MSKL01000040.1 GCF_001937665.1 Actinomyces oris
TGAGACCGCGCATGTGGGCGACGTGCCGACCGGGTCGTGCACACTCACCGAGAAGGACGCCCCCGTCAAGGCCACGAGCCTGTCAACCACCCTGGCCGTGAACGGCACTGCCGTGCAGGGCGACAAGGCAACCTTCGACGTCCTTGGCGGAGACAACCCCGCCGTCAACATCTCAGCCACCAACACCTACACCCTCAACCGCAGCACCTTCCAGGTGACGAAGACCGTGACGGGCGCACAGGCCGGTGACAAGGAGTTCACCTTTGCCTACACCTGCACCGACGGGACCGAGGGCACGCTGAAGGCCAAGGCCGACGGCGAGGCGGTCTCCGGGCCGAAGGTCCCCACGGGCACGCAGTGCACCGTCACCGAGGACACCAAGGCGGCCGCGATCGACGGCTACACCCTGACGGCCCCGGAGGCCCAGACGGTGACGGTCTCTGAGAAGGACCAGGTGGCCAGCGCCCCCTTCACCAACGCCTACACCCGCGACACGGGTACCTTCTCCATCGCCAAGTCGGTTCAGGGCGGCCCAGAATGGGCGGCCAATGGCTCCTACTCCTTCACCTACACCTGCGGCGGTGACGTGCAGGGAACCCTGACGGTCCCCGGGGACGGGACAGCCGTGTCCTCTCCAAAGATCCCGACCGGGGTCTCCTGCACCCTGGCGGAGGACGCCGCGTCGGCCGCCAAGGACGGGTACTCGGTGGCCTCGACCCTGTCGCAGGACTCGGTGACCATCACCAAGGACCAGACTGTGGCCGTGACCGCCACCAACACCTACACCCGTGATACCGGTACGTTCTCGGTGTCGAAGAGTGTCAAGGGCGACTACGCCCCGCAGGCCGGTGAGACCGTCAAGGTCGGCTACACCTGCAACGACCCCGAGGGCACTAAGGGAACACTCGACGTC
>NZ_MSKL01000041.1 GCF_001937665.1 Actinomyces oris
CGATGCCGCCGATGCCGCCGACTCGAACGACGCCGTCGAGGCCTCCTGACCACCCCGAGTACCCTCCCCTCCCCTATCCACGCCGCCTCTTCACAAAGGAAAGACCATGCCCATCATCAAGCGACGCAATATCCTCACCCTGCTCCCCCTGGCCGCTGTGGGCCTGGGTCTGGCCGCCTGCGCCGACAACCCCAAGAACGCCAAGGGCGGCGCCTCCGGCTCCGGGGCGGCCCAGGAGATCACGGTGACCCTCACCGACGACTCCTGCAAGCTCTCGTCCGCGTCCTTCCCCTCTGGCGTCGTCACCTTCACCATCACCAACTCCGGCACGGCGCCCAACGAGTTCGAGATTCTCACTGAGGACAAGCTCCAGATCGTCTCAGAGCAGGAGAACATCGGCCCCGGCACCACCACGAAGCTCACCACCTCCCTCAAGGAGGGCACCTACTACGCCGCCTGCAAACCCAACATGGTCGGCGAGCTCAAGGGCGTCACCGAGCTGAAGATCACCAAGGGTGCCGCCGTGGACGTCAGCGCCGACGAGGCCAAGGCGCGCGAGACCGCCATCACCAACTACACCGCCTACGTGCGTGACCAGGCCGGTCAGCTCCTCACCGCCACCCAGGGCTTCGTGACCGCCTACACCTCCGGCGACACCGCCACCGCCAAGAGCCTCTACCCGCTGGCACGCCAGTATTACGAGCGCATCGAGCCGACCGCCGAGTCCTTCGGTCTCAAGGAGGCCGGCGACCTCGACGCCGCCCTGGACACCCGCATCCAGGACCTTGCCGCCGATGCGGGCAAGGCCGTCACGGACAAGGACGTCCTCGCCAAGTGGACCGGATGGCACCGCATCGAGGCCGACCTGTGGGCCAAGGACTCCTCCAGCCCCTTCAAGTTCGCCGATGACGCCTCCCGCAAGAAGGTCGCCGACCAGCTCAATTCCGACACCAAGTCGCTCTACGACCTCGTCTACGGAAACATCACCGGTACCGGCGGGAAGAAGTTCGAGCTCGGGCTCGAGGACGTCGCCAAGGGCGCCTCCAGCCTCCTCGAGGAGGTCGCCAGCCGCAAGATCGTCGGTGAGGAGGAGACCTTCTCCCACACCGACCTCTACGACTTCCAGGCCAACGTCGAGGGCGCCAAGGTCGCCTACGGCAACGTCGAGGAGCTCATGAAGAAGAAGGACGCCAAGCTCGCCGAGAAGATCACCACCCAGTTCGCGGCGGTCGAGAAGCTCATCGCGGCCCATGCATCCGGGAAGGCCTCCAACGGCCAGCCCACCTACGTGGACTACTCCACCATCGCCTCGGTCCAGAAGGACGCTGGCGAGACCCCGGACAAGAACGCCTACACCGACGTGCAGCGCAAGTTCTCCGACGCCGTCAACGCCCTGAGCGAGTCGCTGTCCAAGGTCACTGGAACCGTCCTCTGAGGCATCAGCGCCAGAGCAACCCGGACACCCCGGAAGGAGACAGCAGTGAGTGGCAAGCCGGCCCACGAGTCGGACACCTCCCCGGTCGCCGACGACGCGGCCCAGGACGAGACCGCGCAGGCGCAGCAGGAGCCGCAGGCCCCGATGTCGGAAGGACCGGATGACGGCTCTCCGGCCTCCGACTCGGCGGAACAGTCTGAGGACGCCAGTACGTCCGACACGGCTGACGAGCCGCAGAAGCCGGATAAGGCGGATGAGCCCGCGAAGCCTGGACAGGCCGGGAAGCCCGGCACCAAGGGGACCAGCCGCCGCGCCATGTTCACCGGTGCGGGCCTGGGCGCCGCGCTCGCGGGCCTGGCCGGTGTGGCCGGCGGGCGCGCCTGGGAGGCCTCCCGGCGCCCCGAGGACACCATCCTCACGACCTACCCCTTCCGGGGTGACCACCAGGCGGGGATTACCACCCCCGCCCAGGACAACATGTTCACGGCGGCCTTCGACGTCTCCACCACCGACGTCGAGGAGCTCAAGACCCTCCTGTCCGACTGGGCCGTGGCCGCCGAGCAGATGACCGCCGGCGAGCTCATCGGCGGACAGCCCAGCTCCAACAAGCAGCTGCCGCCCAAGGACACCGGCGAGGCCTGGGGCTACAAGCCCAACGGCCTGACCATCACCTTCGGCGTGGGCAAGGGCCTGTTCGTCGACGCCGACGGCAAGGACCGCTTCGGCCTGGCCGCCAAGATGCCCGCCGTCCTCAAGGAGGGCATGCCCTCCTTCGCCGGCGACCAGCTCCACGCCGCCCAGTCCGACGGCGACCTGCTCATCCAGGCATGCTCCAACGACGCCCAGGTGTGCGTCCACGCGATCCGCAACCTCACCCGCATCGCCTTCGGGACCGCCGCACTGCGGTGGAG
The DNA here is from genome assembly GCF_001937665.1 of Actinomyces oris. Classification (GTDB taxonomy): domain Bacteria; phylum Actinomycetota; class Actinomycetes; order Actinomycetales; family Actinomycetaceae; genus Actinomyces; species Actinomyces stomatis. Next base: position 2,347 of record NZ_MSKL01000041.1, read on the forward strand.
CCAGGTCGGCTACGGGCGCACGTCGTCGACCTCCGTGGACCAGGAGACGCCGCGCAACCTGTTCGGCTTCAAGGACGGTACCAACAACATCAAGGCCGAGGACTCCTCCGAACAGCTCAACAAGCACCTGTGGGTCCAGAAGGGCGACGACGCCGCAGCCGAGTGGATGACGGGCGGCACCTACTACGTGGCCCGGCGCATCCGCATGCTTGCCGAGATCTGGGACCGCCTGCGGCTCATCGAGCAGGAGCAGACCATGGGGCGCGACAAGCGCTACGGGGCGCCACTGAGCATCGCCAACCCCACGAAGTCCTCCGAGGAGTTCACGGCCGTGGACTACAAGGCCAAGGACGACAAGGGCGAGACGCTCGTGCCGGCCGACGCGCATATCGCCGTCGTCTCACCCGAGCAGAACCAGGGACGCCGGATGCTGCGCCGCGGCTACAACTACACCGACGGCTCCGACTCCCTGGGGCTGCTGCAGACCGGCCTGTTCTTCATCGCCTTCGTACGCGACCCGCGCACGAACTTCTACCCGATCCTGGACCGCATGACCAAGAGCGACGCCCTCCAGGAGTACCTCAAGCACGAGGCCTCAGCCCTGTTCGCGATCCCCCCGGGCATCAAGGAGGGCGACACCATGGTGGCCGCCTCGCTCTTCAGCTGAGGGCGGGGCGGTTCCCGCCGTTCGGGCGGTGGTCAGCGGTCGGCGTCGGCCAGTGCCTTGAAGCCGGTGATCGCGGCCAGTGCCACGGCCAGGATGCCGGTCAGGGTGAGAGCCAGCGTCCGGAAGGTGGGTAACGACGTCGCCAGGAGTGGGCCGGCGCTCGTGCCGACGAACAGGATGAACCCGTTGAGCGCCATGCCGCTGCCGCGGTTGGGTGCGGAGACCTGTCCATAGAGGCTGATCATCGCCGGCACAGCCAGTGCGACCCCGGCGACGTACACGACGCTGCCGGCCACCAGGCCCGCCAGGCTCTCCGCCAGCAGCGCCTCACCGAGCATGCCCAACGCCGAGACCCCGAAGCCGAATCGGGCCGTCTGCGCCCAGGACCACCTGGCCGCGAGCCGGCCCGCGACGAGGCTGAGGAACATGGCCGGCAGGGCCGCCAGGCGAATGAGGATGATCGTCGAAGGCCGCATGCCCAGCGACTCCAGATGGCCACCGACCCCCGTGTACATCGCGACGAACACCATGAGCAGCGTGACGTGCGCCAGGCTGAGCGCCAGAACCGCCGGCCTGAGCGAGAGCCGCCCCAGTGATGCGAACTGCCCCCGAAGCGAGGAGCCCGAGGGACCGGAGGTGGAAGCGGCGTCGTGCACAACGACGAGGACGGCCGCCAGGGCCACAGCCAGCAGCCCGCCGCACAGGGGGAAGAACCACCGCCACCCCAGGTGCAGCGCGACCAGCGAAGCCAGGACCTGGCCGACGATCCCCGCCACGAGGAACGACGTCGACATCGCCCCAATCGCCCCGGCCCGCCTGGGTGGTGCCAGCGCCTCGGACAAGTAGGCCAGGGCCACGGGTGCGAAACCGGAGGCGCTCAGGCCCTGGATCGCACGCAGGGCCGCGAGTGCCGGCAGGGACGGGGCCAGGGCGCAGCAGACGGTGGAGACGGCGAGGGTCCCCAGCGCGAGTGCCATGGTCCTCCTCCTGCCGTAGTGGTCGGAGACCGGCCCCCAGATGAGGAAGCCCGCGGCGTAGGTGAGGCTGAAGGCCGTCGACAGGGCGACGGTGGCGTTGCCGTGGAGGTCGATCGAGATCGGGGTGAACAGGGGGATGGCGGCATACAGCTGGGTCAGGACGAGCAGTGCGGTGACCACGAGGGCCGCGGTGGAGCTGCTGCCGGCGGGGTAGGCGGGGGAGGCCGACCGAGTCGTCGACTGGGGCGAGGGCTCGGGGGAGTGGGCGACGTCGGGATGCTGATCAGGTCGGTGCGAGGGAGACATGAGAACCCCTTTCCAACGTAAGCGTTGGAAATGATCCTAGTAGACTGGAAGGGAAAGTGCAACGGTAGCGTTGGAGTTTGCCGCCGGCGCTCGCGGACACGGGAGACGGAGTGTCATGGCCTGGGACACCGAGGGGACCAAGCGCAAGATCAAGGACGCCGCCACCACCGAGTTCACCCGCCGCGGTCCCGCTGGGACCACCGTGGAGCGGATTGCCAAGCGGGCGGGGGTCAACAAGGAGCGCGTCTACAACTACTTCGGCTCCAAGGACCGTTTGTTCTCCGAAGTCCTGCGCGACGAGCTGACCAGGGCGGCCGAGGCCGTGCCGCCCGCCTTCGACGAGGGCGAGGATGTGGGGGACTACGCCGGGCGCCTGTACGACTACCACCGGCAACGCCCTGAGCTCATCCGGCTGCTGTGCTGGGAGGCCCTCACCTTCGACGACGAGGTGCCCGAGGAGGAGCTGCGGCGCGAGCACTATCAGCGCAAGATCGCCGGGGTGCGCAGCGGTCAGGATGCCGGTGCCCTGAACCGGGACGTCGACCCCGGTGCGCTCATGCTCATGCTCATGTCACTGACCGGCTGGTGGTCCACCGTGCCCCAGGTGGCGCGGATGCTGTGCGGGTCCCTCGATGATGGGGAGGTGCACGAGCGTCAGCGTGCCGTCGTCGTCGACGCGGCCCGTCGGCTCGCCGCACCCCGCGACTGAGCGCGGGGATGCCGACTGGGCCAAGATGGACCCGTGCGCGACCTGAACGACCTGACCCGCCCCACCGTCCCCTCCGGCGCCATCCAGGAGCGCATGATCGCCGAGACCGAGGAGCGCCGCGGCGTCGTCGGCCCGGCCCCGGCCCTGCCTGACGACGCCGGAGCCCCCGCTGCTCTGCGCACCGCCCTGGGTGAGGCCGTCGCCGAGCTGGCTCCGCAGATCGTCGACCTCTCCCACGACATCCACGACCACCCCGAGACCGGCTACGAGGAGCACCACGCCGTGGCCACGGTCGCCGCGCTGCTGCGCCGCCACGGCATCGAGCCCGAGGTCGGCGTCTACGGCATGGACACCGCCCTGCGCGCCGAGATCTCCGGGGCCGGAAGCACCGACGCCGCCGCAGACTCCGGTGAATCAGCCGGCACCATCGCGATCCTCGCCGAGTACGACGCCCTGCCCGGCATCGGCCACGGCTGCGGACACAACGTCATGTGCGCCAACTCCGTGGGCGCCTTCCTGGCCCTGGCCGCCCTGGCCCGCTCCCACCCCGGCGCCCTGCCCGGCCGTGTCGTCCTGCAGACCACGCCCGCCGAGGAGAACTCGACCGCCAAGGAGATCCTGGCCGTGCGCGGCATGCTCGACGGCGTCGACGCCGCCATCCAGACCCACTCCTACGCCCACGACGTCACCCACCAGACCTGGCTCGGCGTGCGCCGCCTGCGCGTCATCTTCCACGGCGTGCCGGCTCATGCCGCCTCCCAGCCCTTCATGGGCCGCAACGCCCTGGACGCCGCCACCCTGGCCCTGACCGGCATCGGCCTGCTGCGCCAGCAGATGCTCCCCATGGACCGCCTCCACGCCATCATCACCGACGGCGGCCAGGTCCCCAACATCATCCCCGAACGCACCGAGCTGTCCATCATGGTGCGCTCGAAGTACCTCGAGACCCTCAAGGAGATCGCCGAGCGGGTCGAGGAGGTCCTCCACGGCGCCGCCCTCATGACCGGAACCGGCGTCGAGATCCTCACCTCCGAGTACTGCAACGAGGTCCCCGTCCGGGACAACGGCCCTCTGCTCAGCTCCTGGGCGCGCTCCCAGCGCGAGCGGGGCCGCGACCCCCTGGCCGCCGGGGTGCTGCCCGAGACGATCGCTGCCGGCACCGACTTCGGCAACGTCTCCCAGCGCGTTCCCGGCATCCACCCGCTCATCAAGGTCACCGACCGGCCCGACGTCGCCCTCCACACCCCCGCCATGACCGAGGCCGCCGGCGCCCCCACCGGGGACGCGGCCGCGCTCGACGGCGCCTATGGGCTGGCCGCCGTCGCCCTGGACTGGCTGCACGACGCCGAGCTGCGCCGGGCCGTCCGCGCGGACTTCGAGGCTACCGGCGGGGCGATCGACGTCGCCGGCTTCTGGGAGGAATGAGCCGGGGTCAGGCCGCCGGGCGGCGGATGAGCAGCGCCCCGGGGTCGATGCGCACCCGCATGCCCTGCGTGGGCGCCAGCAGGTCCCCGTCGACCTCCACCAGGGCCGGCGCCGAGAGCTGGACGGCCACCTCCGCGCCGCGCCGCAGCACCACTCGCCCCAGGGAGCGGCCCGACTCGGAGTAGCGCGCCGCGTAGGGCGGCAGCACCTGGCGCGCCAGCGAGCTCCAGCCCGCCAAGCCCGCCACCGTGTCGATGGCGGCGACGTCGAGCAGGCCGTCGTCGGTGCGGGCCTCGGGCAGCAGGGTGATCCCGGCCGGGAGGCGGCCGCCATTGGCCACCAGCAGGTTACGGGCGGTCAGGCGCTCCACGCGCCGCTGTCCGGCCTCGTCCAGGAGGCTGAGCACCAGGTCCATGCGTGGCGAGCCCAGGTTCTCCATGGCCGCCAGCGCGTAGGCGCCCCAGCCGACCCGCGCTTTGAGGGCCGGGCGCGTGGAGGCCACCAGCCCGGCGTCGAAACCGATCCCGGCCACCACCATGCAGGCGTGCTCATCGCCGAGTGTGGGCCGGGTCCACTGGCGCGGCCTGCGGGTCGCCCTCTGGATCGTGCGCACGGCCCGGGCCGCCTCGGCCGACAGCTGCTGGGAGTCGGCCTGAGTGGGCGGGGCGTCTGGCGGGACTGCTGAGGCTCCGTCTGTCAGGGTGCCTGAGTCGGAGTCGACGTCGGGATCGGACCAGTGCTCGGTGCGCACCCAGGCCAGGTCGGCGGGAAGATCGACCCCGTGGGCCACTGCCCGGGCCGCGGCTCGGGTGTCCCCGACCGGCACCCCGAGGTTGCGGGCCGCCAGGTTCGCCGTGCCCAGCGGGACGATGCCCATCTGGGCGCCGGTGCCGGCCAGGCCGGCCGCCACTGATCGCACCGTTCCGTCACCGCCGGCGGCCACCACCAGCCTGGCCCCGGCGGCCAGGGCCAGGCGCGCCTGCATCATGCCGGGCTCGGAGACACTCGTCTCCAGCCATACGGGCCCGGCGTAGCCGGCCTCGCGCAGCTCGTCCTCCAGCAGGGACCGCACTGCGGTGGTGGCGCGCGGCTTGGAGGGGTTGACGACGACGCAGGCCAGTGGTCGCCCGGTGCGCGTCGTCGCCCGGGTGCCGCCGTCGGTGCCGCCCGTCATAGGGGCAGGCTAGTCGTCCTGAGGGGCCCGGTCACGGCCCGGGAGGGGATGGCGAGTGCGGGCGGACAGAGAGCGCAGGCCGCCGGCGAGGAGCGCCCCGGAGCTGGCGGGCTCAGGCCGCGGCCGGGTCCGTGGCGGGGGAGACGGGCAGGTCGGCCTCTCGCACCAGGCGCGAGATGAGGCCGGCGAGCTGGGCGAAGTCGGCGCCGCGGGAGGAGGAGACCCGGTGCACCAGGCCCATGTGGCGCACCGGCGCCTCGCCGCCGAAACGGGCGACGCCGTACTCCGAGGAGGGGGCCAGCAGCTGGAGCGCCCCCTCGGGGATGATCGTCACGCCGGAGCCGTGGGCCACCATGCGGGTCACCGTCGACAGGGTGGTGGCCACCGCGACCGGCGGCTGGGAGCCGTAGCGCTGGCACAGGGCCAGGGTCTGGTCGCGCAGGCAGTTGCCCTCGTCGAGCAGGAGGAGGGGCTGGTCATCGAGCTCGGCCGGGCTCACGTCCGTGCGGCCGGCCCAGGGGTGGTCGGCGGCGGTGAGGACGACGAGCCGCTCGTCGAACATCGGGATCGCGGTGGTGCGCTGGAGGTCGTCCTCCAGGGCGATGATGGCGGCGTCGAGGCGCCCCTGGGCGAGCTGGTCGAGGTTGTCCCCGGTGACCATCTCACGCAGGTCCAGCTCCATCTGGGGCAGGGCCTCACGCAGGCCGTCGATGAGAACGGGGGCCAGGTAGGGCGCGATCGTGGGGATGATGCCCAGGCGCATCGTGCCGCTCAGGGCGGCGCCCTGGCTGGAGGCGGCCTCGTTGAAGGCCTCGGCCGCCAGGACGGCGTCCCGGGCGAAGGGCAGCAGGGCCTCGCCCAGGGAGGTGACCAGGACGCGACGGGTGGTGCGCTCCACCAGCTCGCCGCCGACACGCTTCTCCAGCGCGGTGATGGCCTGGGACAGGCTGGGCTGGCTGACTCCGAGCGCGGTGGCGGCCTCGCCGAAGTGCTGGTGGTCGCACAGCGCTACGAACGCCCGCAGCTGGGAGAAGGACGGAGATGATGTGGTCGGCATGAGTTGTGGTCCTGTGGTCGGGGCCCGCATTCGCAGCGGTCGGTGAGCCTGATATGACGGAGTGACAGAAAATCGGGGACAGACGACTGGCCGGGAGGTGCGGGGAGAGCGGTGCGCTGGGAGGTGCGGGCGGGCCTCCAACGTGGCGGCCCGGAAACACCGTCGGGAACGATAGGGTGCACCGATTGAAATAGATTCTATTCACAGGTGGATTGCGTTGGTAAGAGGGGTGTGGGTCACGTTCGCCGTCAGGAGGTGGTGCGGACGAGGGTGAGCGTGTATGCGTCACGGCCCCGTCGGCCCGCTCCACAACCACCCGATCTCCCGGATAATTCATGGATTCCAGGGTCCTCGGGTTGTCCCGACGGCGGACCGGACGACGGGGGATCGACGTCGATCCCGTCCCGTTCCGCCCCCGAGTGTCGGCTCGGCCACTCGCCCGTGACTTTGATCGTCGCCGGCTTTCCCCGTCTCCGCCGTCGGCCCCGCTCGCGGCCCGAATCCGTCCGGGATGCTGCTCGAATGCTGCCCGGGGCGCGGTCCTGACTACACTCGGGACCATGATCGACCTGCGTGCGCTTCGTGAGAACCCCGAGCCCTTCCGCGCCAGCCAGCGAGCCCGTGGTGCCGACGTCGATCTCGTCGACCGCGTCATCGCCGCCGACGAGACCCGTCGTCAGGCGCTGGCCGCCTTCGAGAACCTCCGCGCCGAGCAGAAGCAGGTCTCCCGGTCCGTGGGGAAGGCATCGCCGGAGGAGCGCCCGGCGATCCTCGCCAACGCCAAGGAGCTGGCCGAGCAGGTCAAGGCCGCCGAGGCCGCCTCCTCGGCCGCCGCCGCCGAGCTCGACGACCTGGCCCGCCAGTTCGCCAACCTCATCGAGGGGGCGCCCTCGGGCGGCGAGGAGGACTACGTCGTTCTGCGTCACGAGGGCGGCGAGCCTCGCGACTTCGCCGCCGAAGGATTCGAGCCCGCCGACCACCTGGCGATCGGCGAGGGCCTGGACATCATCGACACCCGCCGCGGCGCCAAGGTCTCCGGCGCCCGCTTCTACTACCTCAAGGGCTGGGGCATGCGCCTGGAGCTGGCGTTCATGACGGCCGCCCTGGACGCCGCCGTCGCCCACGGCTTCACCCCGATGACCACCCCCACCCTCGTGACCCCGCAGGTCATGGGCGGCACCGGTTTCCTGGGCGCCCACAGCGACGAGATCTACTACCTGCCCGCCGACGACCTCTACCTCACGGGCACCTCCGAGGTGGCCCTGGCCGGCTACCACGCCGATGAGATCCTCGACCTGTCCGCCGGGCCCAAGCGCTACATGGGCTGGTCCACCTGCTACCGGCGCGAGGCCGGGGCCGCAGGCAAGGACACCCGCGGCATCATCCGCGTCCACCAGTTCAACAAGGCGGAGATGTTCTCCTACTGCCGTCCCGAGGACGCCGAGGCCGAGCACGCCCGGCTCCTGGCCATGGAGGAGGAGATGCTGGCCCTGGTCGAGCTGCCCTACCGGGTCATCGACACCGCCGCCGGGGATCTGGGCTCCTCGGCCGCCCGCAAGTTCGACTGCGAGGCCTGGCTGCCCACCCAGCAGCGCTGGATGGAGGTCACCTCCACCTCCAACTGCACCACCTACCAGGCCCGCCGCCTGGCCGTGCGCGAGCGTCGCGAAGGCGGCACGAGCCCCGTGGCCACCCTCAACGGGACCCTGGCCACTACCCGCTGGATGGTCGCCATCCTGGAGAACCACCAGCAGGCCGACGGCTCGGTGCGCGTGCCCGCGGGCCTGCGCCCCTACCTGGGCGGCCTGGAAGTCATCGAGCCCGTCGGTGCCACCGCCTGAGGGTCGGCCCCATGAACCCCACGTCCGCCTCCAGCCCGGGTGCCGCCCGCGGAACCGACACCGACGTCGTCGGTGACTCCGCCGGCCCCGAGCCCACCGGCAACGGCCCGTCTGTCAACCCCGAGACCGGTATCGCCCCGGCCGGCCAGCCCCTGACCCACCTGGGCGGCTCCACGGAGTACGTCGGGCACCTCGAGGACGGCGCCGGCCACACCGCAGGCACCGGCGAGCGCGCCCTGCGCCGTCGGCCCCTGGACCACGAGGAGTACCACGCCCTCGTCCAGGACCGGATGCGGGACCTCGACGCCCTGGAGGCCGACGGCGGCGCCCGGCTCGCGCCCGGCCACGGGCTCCTCGTCGCCCTCGACGTCGACGGCACCATCCTCGACATGGATGGGAGCGTCTCGGAGCGGGTCATGGCCTCCATCGCCCGCCTGCGCGCCCACGAGGTCCCTGTGGTCATCTCCACCGGCCGCGGGATCGCCGCCGCCATGCCGGTGGTGCGCCACCTGGGGCTGAGCACCGGCTGGATGGTGTGCGCCAACGGCGCCCTGACCCTGCGGCTCGCCCCGGACGTCCCCGGCGGCTACGAGGTGGTCGACTCGCGCACCTTCGACCCGCGCACCGCCATCGAGACCCTCCACGCCGCCGTGCCCGACGGGATCATCGCCGTGGAGAACCCCGGCGTCGGCTTCAAGGTCTCCCGGCTCTTCCCCGACGGGGAGCTCATCGAGGACCAGCGGGTCGTCAGCTTCGACGAGCTCGTCTCCCAGCCGGTCACCCGCGTGGTCCTGCGAGCCCCGGGCATGCCCGTGGAGCGCTTCTCCCAGATCGTGGCCGACTCCGGGCTGCACTCGGTGGAGTACGCCATCGGCTGGACGGCCTGGCTCGACGTCGCCCCCGAGGGCGTCACCAAGGCCTCCGCCCTCGAGGCGCTCATCGCCCGCCTGGGCAACGACTCCGCCCACGTCCTGGCGGTCGGGGACGGCTCCAACGACGTCGAGATGATCGAGTGGGCCGGAGCCGGCGTCGTCATGGGCAGCGCACCGCAGTGGGTGCGCGACCGCGGCGATATCCTGACCGAGCCCGTGTGGCGGGACGGCTGCGCCGCCGTCCTGGACGCCCTCATCGAACGAGTAAGGCACCCCTAATGCGACAGTCCCCCCTCCCTGTCTCCCACAACAACTCCATCCACCAGGAGCTCGCTGTTCGCGCAGCCGGCCCGTCCGGTGGGGCGAGCGCTCCTGGCCGAGGACGCGCGAGCCGTCTGCTGCGTCGGGGCGGCCGCCTCCTGGCCGCCGCCAGCACCCTGACCCTGGCGGCCGCCGTCACCGCCGCCTGCTCAGTCGGCGGGTCCGGCTCGGCGTCGGCCACCGGCTGCGCCGCCTACCAGGCCTACCAGGGCCACAAGGGCGCCACCGTCACCATCTCCAGCGGCTTGACCGGCACCGAGGCCGAGCGCTTCGAGGCCTCCGTGGCCGAGTTCGAGAGCTGCACGGGCATCAACGTCGAGCACACCGGCACCGCCGAGCTGCGCTCCCAGCTGCTCAACGGCTCGGGCGCGAACCTGTCCACCAGCACGGGGGCCTCGCCGTCGAGCCAGGACAACCCCGAGAACCTGCCCGACCTGGCCATCGTGCCTCAGCCCGCCATGGTGGCCGAGCTCGTCGACACCGGCGTCGTCCACCCGCTGCCGAACAAGGTCAACAGCAACGTGGAGGCCGGCTGGGACCGGCACTGGATCCAGGTCGGCATTCACGCCTCCGTGCCCTACGGCGCCCCGCTCATGGCCTCGGTGAAGTCCCTCGTGTGGTACTCACCGGACGCCTTCAAGAAGGCCGGCTACGAGGTGCCCGACACGTGGGGCGAGCTGGAGGCCCTCACCAGCAAGGTCCGGGCCGATCACCCCGACGGCTCCGTGACGCCCTGGTGCGCGGGCGCCGCCGACGGGGAGTCGACCGGCTGGGTGCTCACCGACTGGCTCGAGGACGCCCTGCTCTCCACCCAGGGGCCCGGCGTCTACGAGACCTGGGCCTCGCACCGGGTGCCCGTCGACTCCTCGAACGCCGTGGATGCCCTCAACGCCGTCAACTCCCTGGTCCTGGACAACGGGAACGTCGCCGGCGGGCGCGGCTCGGTCATCTCCCGCACCCCCGTGCAGGCGGGGTCCGACCTGGTCAAGGGAAACTGCCTCATGCTGCACGCCTCGTCGTCCTTCGAGAGCCGCTTCCCCGAGGGCACCGTCATCACCGACGCCGACGGCGCCAACCCGGTGACGGTCCAGGCCCCCCGCCCGACCGCGAGCGCCACCGCCACCGGCGGAGGGACGTCCGGGGCGACGGCGACGCCGAAGGGTACGGCCAGTGCGACGACTAAGGCCGGTACGGCGGGAACGAAGGTCTCGGCCTTCGTCACCCCGGCGGCGGACCGCGGCTCGGACTCCGTGCTGGTGGGCACCGACTACCTCGTGGCCTTCACCCGCTCGGACGCGGTCAACGCGGTCATGGAGTACCTGACCTCCCAGGAGTGGGCCCGCACGCGGATGGCACTGGGCGGGGTGGCGACCGCCAACCAGGGCGTCGACCCGGACCTGGCGCCCAGCGACGTCGGCAGGCGCACCACGAGACTGCTCCAGTCGCGCCAGACGACCGTGGAGATGGATGCCTCGGACTCGATGCCCGTGAGCGTGGGCAGCAGCGCCCTGTGGGTCGGGCTGAGCCGGTGGTCGACCGGGACGGTGACCCCCAAGGAGGCGCTCAAGCAGGCCGAGTCGGCCTGGCCGAAGCGGAAGTAGCGGGGGCGGTGGGCCGCGTCGCGTGAGGCGCGGGAGTGAGCCGCTCAAGAGCAGTCGGGAGCATTGATCCGTGTCAGGCGGGTCGATAACCTTGGACCCCCAGCGGATCAAGGAGGACTCATGGGACTGGGATGGTTCGGCGCCCCCGAGCACAAGCGTTGGCTGGCCTACGAGACGCATGCGCTGCTGCACTACGCGCGCGCCGCGCAGGTGCCCACCGGATTCGGGTGGATCGGTCAGGACGGTGAGGTGGACCCCTCCCATCCCGTCGAGCTGTGGATCACCGGCCGCATGACCTTCGCCTTCTCCCTGGGGGCGCTCATGGGGATCCCCGGCTGCCGCCGCTACGCCGACCACGGCGTGCGCGCCCTGAACGGCCCCCTGCGCGACCCGGCCAACGGCGGCTGGTACTCGGCGATCGGCCCCGAGCCCGACGCCGAGGGGCGGGCTGTCCCGGTCGACCGCGATGCCCGTAAGGAGTGCTACCAGCACGCCTTCGTGCTCCTGGCCGCGGCCACCGCGACGGCCGCTGACCGGCCCGGCGCCCATGAGCTGCTGCGCGACGCCATCGAGGTCCAGGACCGCTACTGGTGGGACGAGGGCCAGCAGATGCCGGTGGAGTCCTACGCCGCCGACTTCACCGGCCCCGAGGACTACCGCGGCATCAACGCCGCCATGCACACGGTGGAGGCCTACCTGGCCACCGCCGATGTCACCGGTGAGGTGCGTTGGCTGGAGCGGGCCCTGAAGATCGTTGACTTCGCCGTCAACGTCCAGGCCCGCGAGCACGGCTGGCGCCTGCCCGAGCACTACTCCACCTCCTGGGAGCCGCGCCTGGACTACAACCGCGACGAGCCCGCCCACCCCTTCCGGCCCTACGGCGTCACGCCGGGCCACGGGCTGGAGTGGGCGCGCCTGACCGTGCAGCTGCGCGGGGCGCTCATCAACCGCTCCATGAGCGCGCCGGACTGGATGCTTGAGGCCGCTGAACACATCTTCGAGCAGGCTCGCACCGACGGCTGGCGCGTCGACGGCGCCCCCGGCTTCGTCTACACCACGGACTTCGACGGCAAGCCGGTGGTGCACGAGCGCATGCACTGGGTCGTCTGTGAGGGGATCTCGGCGTCGGCCGCCATTCGCCAGGCCCTGCTCGACGACGGTCGCGGGGAGATCGACGTCGAGCACTACGAGCACTGCTACCGTGCCTGGATCGACTACGCCGAGGAGTTCCTCATTGAGGCGCCCGGCGTGTGGACCCACGAGCTCGACCGCGACAACCGGCCCTCGACCCGCACCTGGGCCGGGCACCCGGACATCTACCACGCCCTGCAGGCCACTCTCATGGCGCGCCTGCCGGTGTGGCCGGCGATTGGGCAGGCCCTGGCCGAGGGGCGGCTCGACGAGCCGAACTCGCTGCTGCCGGTGCGCGCCAGCAAGTCGCACCGGCGCGGGTTCTTCGGCAGGTCCTAGGGACTGTCGCGGAAGCCGGCCGGAGCCGGGCAGTCGGGGCAGGGGCCGCGCGTTCGTAGGGTAGGCCGCGCGTTCGTACCCTCTACCCCTCGAACGCGAGCCCTAAGTGTACTGATCGGGG
>NZ_MSKL01000042.1 GCF_001937665.1 Actinomyces oris
CTGACGGGTGATGCCCGAGCCGGAGGCGATGAGCGTGGCCGCCTGGCGGGTGGTGATCGTGATCGTGCGGGGCCCACCACCGTTGGTGGGTTCGGCGGGTTGAGCAGGCCCGTCGCTTGGTGGGTTGTAGCACTTGTCGCTTATATGCCCGGATTCGTCCTTCTGAGGCATGCATTTTTGCTGGGGCTTCTCATCCCACATCGACGGGTCGGAGGCCACCACAGCCGGACGCTCCTGAGACGGAGGCTCTTCAGAACCCGGCGTCCCCTCCTGCGGAACGGTCTCAGTCACCTCGCCATAGGCCTGACTGCCACCATCGACGTTTCTCGCCCCTAACTTCGCCCCAGGAGCATTGGAATCTTGTTCTTCAGCCCTCAAAGAAGGGGTCACGAGAAGTAAAACCGAAACTATAGCAGCGGCAATACTGCATCTTGCTTTCATTTTGAAACCACCTCAACAGCCCCAATCATCCATCTGCCATTATTGTATCGAATTCCGAAGTTCACCTCCTGCCCAGTTATTGCTTCAGAGGTGGTGGGATTACTTCCATCTCCGTAGTATGAAGCCATCTTTCCGTAGTTGACGATGACCTTGACTCTGTTGTAGTCGTAACCTTTTAGCTTCTCATAGAAGGTCATTTCGATGATTTCCTGATCCCACTTGTCTGCCCATCCCCCTTTGCTGTGGATGTCGTTGGCGTCATCGATAGTGGACTGGCAGAACTTGCAGCGGTCATCGCTCATGGCAGCTAGTTCGGTGGTGTTGCCGGTCATGAAGGCGTAGCGGTAGAGCTCGAGGAAGTAGCGAACACTGGAAGCGGCCCCCTCGGGGCTCTCCTGGTTCATCTGCTCAGGCTTGGCGGGTGCGGGTTCTGCCAGGGCGGCGTCGCGCTTGGCCTTGAGATCGGGGGTCAGAGCAGCGTCCCGGGAGGCGCTTGCCGAGGCGTTGGCGTCGGCGACGCCCTTCTCAGCCCGGGCGATAGCCGCGGATGCGCTGGCACTCGCGCTGGCGCTGGCCTCGGCCTCGGCATCCTTCAACGAGCAGGCCGCCACCCCCAGCGCCAGCACACACACCGCCACCAATCCAGCCACACCCCTCCGGCGCCCGAGACGAGCACCAGACCAACCCCGGCGCCCCAACAGCGCCGACCCGCTCAACCGTTCCCGCCTTCCACGTAGAGCCAGTTGCTCCGCGTGCCCGCTGGAGCCGTCGGGGTCCAGGCGGGATTGAGGGCTTTGCATCATGGGGTGTCGTTTTGGTGGGGCCGTCTGGTCGGGGCTGGTTGCTGGCTGCCGTACACCTGTGGGTGTGGGGGATCGTAGGGACGCACTGATCACGGAAGCCTCCTCGCCGCCGAAACAACTCCATGCACCCCCTGGCCGGGCGACGCTGCCCGTCCAGGTGGTGTATTGACATTACCCGTCCACACGCCCCCACACCAGACCTTGACGCCACCCTGTGGAAAACCGCGACACAGGAGCCTCCACGCCCCAGAGGGGCAGTTCAGCGACCCTCGCGTCACCCTGGCCCGCGGCCGCCCGCTCGCGTCCGAGGTCGAGGAGAAGCGATGTGGCTGCGTGAGCCGCGCTCACACTCCGCCACCTGACCTCATAGGACTCCACCAACCATCACTCAACCGAAACGACACCCCACGGGTAGCCCGACACTCAGCCCGCAGCACACTCAACTCAGGTCACCAAGATTCCAACCAGCACCGACCCGGAAAATCGAGGAAGCCCTCGGCCTGGCGGTCCAGGTCATCTCCGACCCTCTCACCGGGACCCCGCTGGTTCTACCGTTACCGCGCAAGACCCGGGACACGGCATCAACTGGCAAAGCCGGGTAGGGAGCGGCAGCGCCCGCAGCCCGGCTTCGGCCGAGCGCGATCATCCGTGATCGTCCGCAACCGTCGCCGCCCGCTCGCCGGCACCGGTCTTCGCCCGCTCTCGGGCCGAATCACGCCACCCCCTGAACCGAGGCCGGTCCCCCGCAGCCCCACTGGGTAGCCCTGATAGAACCTGCCAGGCGGTGGACCCGCGTCGAGACGCGCGTTTAGTCTTCACGTATCAACCCGCACTGATGTGAGGACTGCTTGTGACTGCTTCTGCACCCACCCTGCCCACCACCATGCGCGGCGTCGTCATGCACGCCGCCGGTGACGTCCGTGTCGAGGACCGCGAGGTCCCCCACGCCATCGAACCCACCGACGCCGTCGTCAAGCTCGAGGCCGCCTGCGTCTGCGGCTCGGACCTGTGGCCCTACCGGGGCATCTCCCCCCTGGAGGAGGCCCGCCCCATGGGCCACGAGTACGTGGGCACCGTCGTCGAGGTCGGCGACGAGGTCAAGAACGTCAAGGTCGGCGACTTCGTCGTCGGCTCCTTCTGCCTGAGCGACAACACCTGCGAAATCTGCGAGGACGGCTACCAGTCGCGTTGCGCCAACGGTGGGTTCATCGGGGACACCCAGGCCGAGTACACGCGCGTGGCCCTGGCCGACGGAACCCTCGTCGTCGTTCCCGGCGGCAAGCCCGAGGACCCCGAGATCATCGCCTCGCTGCTGGCCGCCTCCGACGTCCTGGGAACCGGCTGGTTCGGGGCCGTGGCGGCCCAGGCCGGTCCCGGCAAGACCATCGCGGTGGTCGGCGACGGCGCCGTGGGCCTGTCCGCGGTGCTGGCCGCCAAGGCCCTGGGGGCTGAGAAGGTCATCGTCTTCTCCCGACACGAGGACCGGGCGGCGCTCGCCCGCGAGTTCGGCGCCGACGTCGTCATCGCCGAGCGCGGCGACGAGGGCGCCGCGAAGGTCAAGGAGCTCACCGGCGGCTACGGCGCGCATGGCGTCGTCGAGGCCGTGGGCAACCAGACCTCGATGATGCAGGCCATCGCCTCCTGCCGCCCCGGCGGGCACCTCGGCTACGTGGGCGTGGCTCACGGCGTCTCCCTGCCCGGGGACCAGCTCTTCTTCGCCGAGATCAACATGCTGGGCGGCCCCGCCCCCGTGCGCCGCTTCCTGCCCGACCTCATCGACCGCATCCTCAAGCGCGAGATCGACCCCGGCAAGGTCTTCACCCTGCGCCTCCCACTGGAGGAGGCCCCCGAGGCCTACAGGGCCATGGACGAGCGCCGCGCCATCAAGGTTCTCCTGGAGCCCTGATCCGGTCCGCACCCGCACGGCGCCCACGGTGCGTAGCATCTGGTGGGAGGGCACGACGTCGTTGACGTCGCCCCACCGAGCGACGCACCACCCACCATCACCGCCTGACAACAGGAGCATTCATGAAGACCCTCGTTCTCGTCTTCCACCCCGACATGTCCGCCTCGCGCGTCAACCGGCCCCTGGCGGCCAGGGCCGAGACCCTCGGTGACGACGTCACCGTGCGCTACATGTACGACATCTACCCCGACCAGAAGGTCGACGTCGCCGCCGAGCAGGCCGCCCTGGAGACCGCCGACCGGGTCGTCCTCCAGTTCCCCATGTACTGGTACTCCACTCCCGCCCTGCTCAAGCAGTGGCAGGACGACGTGCTCCTCTACGGCTGGGCCTACGGCTCCACCGGCAAGGCCCTGGCCGGCAAGGAGCTGCTGGTGGCTGTGAGCACCGGTGGCCCCGGTGACGCCTACAGCCATGAGTCCTCTTACGGCTACACGATCACCGAGCTGCTGCGCCCGCTCCAGGCGACGGCGAACATGGTCCAGATGACCTACCTCAAGCCCTTTACCACCACTGGGACCCTCACCATCACCGATGAGGCCCTGACTCAGCGGGCCGAGGACTACGCGGCCGTCCTGCAGTCCAAGGACCTGCCCGTCCTGGAGCTTCACGGCTGAGCACGCCGGCACGCAGCTTCCACAAGTCCGAGGGCCCCAGACCGGCGAACCGGCCTGGGGCCCTCGGCGCGTCTCACGGGCGTCTCAGTCGCCGTCGGCCAGGTCCTTGAAGTAGCGTGCCACCGGCCAGCGCTGGAAGCCGAGCCCCTCATAGGTGGCGCGGGCCGGGGCGTGCCCGTGGTCCCCGCCGGTCTCCACCATCACCATGGCCATTCCCGCTGCCCGGGCCCGTTCCATGGAGTGGTTCATGAGGGCCCGCCCGATGCCGCGACGCTGGTAGTCGGGGTCGACGACGACGATATAGACCTCCCCCATCCGGTCCTCGGGGTGCAACCGGGTACACACCCAGCCCACCGGGCGCCCCTCGAGGACGGCGACGTCGACGCCTTCGGGCTCACCATCGAGGACCTCGGCGAGATCTGCGACCTGCCGCTGCCGCCAGCCCTCGGGGTAGAAGGAGTGGTAGACGAAGGCGGGCACGTCCTGCTCCATGAGCGGGAACACCGGGGCCCAGGCGCGCAGGGACAGGTCCAGCAGCGCCTGACGCTGCTCCGGCCGGTACGCGACGATCTCAACCATGCCAAGATCCTACGGCGCTCCCCATGGATACGCCGGGTCCCCGCCGGTCATCGCGCCGGCAGGGACCCAGAAGGCTCAGGACCGCTCAGGAACTTCAGCCGAAGATGTCGAGCAGCGGGAGCTCAGGGGTCTGGAGGACCGCGGCGTAGTCCTGCGCACGGCCGGCGATGGCCTCATCGGTGATCTCCAGGGCACCCACCGACAGGAAGGGCACCGCGTACTTGGTGCCGATGACTCGCGAGGTCCCCTGCATGGGCCGCAAGAACTCGTGGATCGTGTAGATGTGCGCGCCCTCGCGGCCGTAGGCGCTGCCGGCGCCGCCGACACTGACGGCCAGAAGCAGCTCCTTGCCGTGCAGGGCGGTGCCGGTCGAGCCGTAGGCCCAGCCGAAGGTGAGGACGTCGTCGAGCCACTTCTTGAGCAGGGGCGGGCAGGAGAGCCAGTACATGGGGTACTGCAGCACGATCCGGTCGGCGCCCAGCAGGGCCGCCTGCTCGGTGGCCACATCGATGTTGAAGTCGGGGTAGATGTCGTACATGTAGCGCACGGTGATGTTGCCGCCGAGCGACTCCGCCGCGGCCCCGAGGGCCTTGTTAACCCGCGACTCGGAGATATTGGGGTGGAAGACGAGAACGAGAGTGTTCACGGAGGACTCCCTGGTGTCGTTGGACTGTGATGCGGGGGATGCTCCCCGTGAGGCGCCGTGGTCGCCGGCGCCGGAGGCGGACAGGACGTCGCTCAGGCTGGAGAAGCCGCCGATGATGACCTCCACCTTGGGAGCCATCGCGCTGCGGTCCAGCCAGGACTCCTTAGGGCGGAAGGGGACGCGGTCGGCGTCGTCGCCGCCGTGCAGCTCGTGCGGCCCACGCATCCCCAGGGCGGCGCCCGAGCCGCCGAAGCGCTCGTCCCACATGCGGGTGGCGGCGTCGATGCCTCGCTCGCCCTGACCCGGCCGACGGTCGGACTCGATGGTCTCCGCCATGGCGACCGCCTGTTGGTGGGCGGTCAGAACCGTCGAGAGGGTGTAGCTGAGCGCCAGGTAGGCGTCCTCGCTGCGCAGACCACCGGAGACGAGGGCGTTGTGGGCGCGCTTGGCCACGGACATGAAAGGCACGTAGGCCCAGGCCAGGTTGATGAGGGTGTGGTCCAGGCCGGGATGGGCGTCGAGCACGTCCCACAGCGAGTCGGAGAGCTGGCGCAGGTAGTCCTGCCAGCTCAGGCCGGTGGGAGGCAGTGTGACGTCGGCGGACACACGCTCCAGGCAGGCCACGAGCAGGTCGTCGCGTGAGCTGACGGTGCGCCCCAGATCAGCCGCACTCACCCCGAGCCGACGCGCCACCTTGCCCATCGTGAACCGGTCCACACCGATCTCAAGGGCCGCTGTGACGACGTCATCCCTGGTAAAACCGGCACTATGCTGCATTGAGCCTCCCGGGTTGGGTCATACTCGTCAGCGTAACGAACCAATAACAGGCCGCCAAATCGAAGGCGCCTATCCACATGATGACCGACGCCGTTCTTCCGCAATATAACGATAAAAAACCACCTCTCCTCCGCATTGCTCACACAGTTCGGAATCTCAAGGCGGGATAACGACTCGACGCTCCTCTGGTGGCCCACCCGGTGGCGCGCCCGACAACGGTGGGGTCTCACCGAGCCCACTCCCCCGTTACCGTGGTGCCATGAGCGAGACTCCCCGCCCACAACGCCCCGTCTTTCCGGAACCGCCCGCGGCGCCCTCACCGGCAGCGGCACCGCCCGCTGTGACGGCACCCCCGGCCAAGCAGCGGCGGTGGCGCGACGACCTGCACCTGGCGCACACGATCGCCAACAAGGTGGACAGCCTCACCCAGGCCCGTTTCGACGCCGGCAACTTCACCGTGGAGACCAAGTCGGACCTCACCCCGGTCACCGAGGCCGACAAGGAGGCCGAGCGGGTCATCCGCGAGCAGCTGGGGCGGGCACGCGGACGCGACTCCGTCCTGGGCGAGGAGCTGCCCACCACCGGGCACTCCTCACGTCAGTGGGTCATCGACCCGATCGACGGGACCAAGAACTTCGTGCGGGGCGTGCCTGTGTGGGCCACGCTCATCGGCCTCATCGAGGACGGCCAGTGCGTCGTCGGACTGGTCTCCGCCCCCGCGCTGGGGAGGCGCTGGTGGGCCGTGTCCGGCGGCGGGGCCTGGACCGGGCGCTCACTGAGCTCGGCGCGGCGGCTGTCGGTGTCCGGCGTCGACGACCTCACCCGGGCCTCGATGTCCTACTCCTCGCTGTCGGGGTGGGCCCAGACCAAGCGTCTGCGCGGGATGCTGGGGCTCATGCAGTCGTGCTGGCGCACCCGCGCCTACGGGGACTTCTGGTCCTACATGCTGGTGGCCGAGGGCGCCGTGGATCTGGCCGCCGAGCCCGAGCTCGAGCTCTACGACATGGCGGCACTCGTTCCCGTCATCACCGAGGCGGGTGGGCGCTTCACCTCCCTCGACGGCGAGCCCGGCCCCTTCGGGGGCAACGCGGTGGCCACGAACTCGCTGCTGCACGACGTCGCCCTGCACCACCTGAGCGCCGAGACGGACTGAGTCGCCGCAGCCAGCCGAGCCTTCACCTCCCATCACTGGAACTCAGCACGCCCTGAAGTTATAAAAGATCTAAAAGATCTAAAACGCGCAAAAGTGGAGACGATCACGCATGGCCAACCCCTTCAAACCCACAGCGGGCGCAACGCCTCCCTTACTTGTTGGCCGCAACCGCGTCATCGAGGAGTTTCTGGAGAGCCTCGATGACGGCCCCGGAGCACCCGGACTCCTGGAGCTCATCACTGGCGCTCGGGGCGTCGGGAAGACCGTCATGCTCACCGCACTGGGAGACTCGGCACGAGAGCGCGGCTGGGTGGTCGTTGATGAGACCGCACGCGAGGGACTCATGGATCGCCTCGCCGCCGAATTCACTCGCCAGTTATCGCAGCTCGCCGGCAAGGAGCGCTCACGGTTGACCTCCTTGAGCCTAAGCACACCGCTCGGAGGCGGTAGCGCAACACTCGAGCACGCACCTGCTCCTGAGCCCTCCTGGCGGCAGAAGGCGCGAGCACTGACCCAGTGGCTCGCGGAGCACGGCACCGGCCTGCTGCTCACGATCGACGAAGTGCATGCCATTCCGCGCGAGGAACTGCGAGCCCTGTCCGCAGAGGTGCAGCACCTCATTCGCGAAGGGGCTCCCATCGGCCTGCTCATGGCAGGACTCCCCAAAGCCGTTGAGGAGCTCCTCAATGACGACATCACCACCTTCCTGCGTCGAGCCGAGCGGATAGAACTCGGTGAGGTGGCCATCGACGACGTCTGTGAGGCCCTGAAGTCGACCTTCGACACGGGCGCGAAGGCGTTGAGCAACGACCTGGCCCAGGAGTGCGCGAACGCGACCGACGGTTACCCATTCATGATCCAGCTCGTGGGGTACCAGGTGTGGAAGCACAGTGGCGATGGCCCAGTGACCCAGCCATCAGTCGCCGCAGGAACGACCGCTGCCCGACTGCGCCTCGGCAACCTGGTTCATGCTCCGGCACTACGCGACCTGTCCGACGTCGACCGCACCATGCTCGTGTGCATGGCCAAGGACGACGGCCCCTCACAGATCGCCGACATCGCCGAACGCATGGATCGCCCTGTCAACTACGTGTCGGTCTACCGCAACCGGCTGCTCGCCGCCGGGATCATCAAGACCGCCGGCTACGGCAAGGTCGACTTCGCCGCCCCCTATCTGCGTGAGTACCTGCGCGAGCACGCAGCGCACCTCGTCATGGAGTGAGGCGCAGCCGCAGCCGACCACCCGCAGCCACACGCCGGGATCACACGGGCTGGACTTGCCACGCATCCAACGTTATAAAAGGGTCACAAACTTATACGCGGCCGCAGAACTGGGCGTTTGACCCGGCGTCGCCGCGCGGCTGAACCGCCACCGCTGCGGCGGGTACCACAGTGACCCGGCCGTTTCCCCACCTTGTGCGCCGGTAACCTGCCGTGAGTCCACCATCCATCCACCCCAGGAGTCCCTTTGAACTGGCTGCACGCCGTCCTCCTCGGCATTGTCGAGGGCATCACCGAGTTCCTCCCGGTGTCCTCCACCGGGCACCTCAACATCGTCGAGAAGCTGCTCGGCTACGAGATCAACTCCGCGGGCATGACCGCCTTCACCGCCGTCATCCAGGTGGGTGCGATCCTCGCGGCCATCATCTACTTCTGGGCCGACATCGTCCGCATCGTCACCGCCTGGTTCAAGGGCCTGAGCAACAGGCAGGCCCGCCAGGACCCCGACTACACGCTCGGTTGGGGCATCATCCTGGGCTCGATCCCGGTGGCCGTCGTCGGGCTGATGTTCAAGGACTTCATTGAGGGACCGGTCCGCTCCCTGTGGGTGATCGCCGGGGCCCTCATCATCTGGTCGGGGGCCATGTGGTTGGCCGACCACCAGCAGAACCTCAGCAAGGGCATGAAGGACGTGACCGTCAAGGACGCCCTCATCATCGGTGCGTTCCAGGCCCTCTCCCCGGTTTTCCCCGGCATCTCCCGTTCCGGGGCGACGATCTCCGCCGGCCTGTTCCTCAAGTTCGACCGGGTGACGGCTACGCGTCTGTCCTTCTACATGGGCATCCCGTCCCTGGTCGCGGCCGGGCTGCTGGAGGCAGCAACCGAGGCCAGCACCATCAGCAACACCGTGGGCTGGACGCCCACCATTATCGCGACCGTCGTCTCCGGCATCGTCGCTTACGCGACCATCGCCTGGCTGCTGCGCTTCGTGTCCTCCAACAAGTTCACCTCCTTCCTCGTCTACCGCGTGCTGCTGGGCCTGATCATCATCGCCCTGGTCTCCGCCGGCACCATCGCCGCCTGACGGAGTCCTTTTCACCGACGGCATTAGTCTTCGTGTGGGGCAACGGAAGAATCCGTTGCCCCACACGATTTCTGTGCCTCTCGGCGTCGATCCCCGACGCCGCACGAATCCTGCTTCTGCATTGCCGTCCGCTTGTACGATAGGCGGCACGGCACCTCCTGGGGTAAGCACAGACTCATAAGCCACTGAGGACAACACCTAAGGACATCAGAGAGATCCATAGCATGATCACACACGGCCAATCCGCTTCTCCGACGCTAATTCGCTTCGGCAGTCACCCCATGATCGTCGCCGATTTTGTCAAGCGGCAAGGGCAGGATGACCTCTTTCATGCCGTCGTCACTCGCGCCGAGCCCCGCACAGTTCTGATGGGGATGCGGGGATGCGGTAAGACTCAGCTGGCCGCAGCGGTTGCGGCCAGGTGCGAGAAGGAGGGCTGGCCCTTGGTCGCATGGATTCATGCGGCTTCGCGCAAGGAAATCATTGCCAACCTCTACGAGCTCGCGCTGCGGATCGGTATCTACGCGCCGAGCAACATCCCCCTGGAGGTCATTGTTCGGCGCCTCCTGGATCAGTTGCGCTCAGCAGAGGCAGCGGACCGTCTCTTCGTCTTCGACAACGTGGAGAATCCCGACGACCTGAGAGACCTCATCCCCGAGGGCGCCGGAGTTCGGACCATCATCACTACGACGCGCCACCTCGACGGGGAGGGCCTGGGGTGGTTGCGGTTGACGGTTGGCGCCTTCGATCGGGAGCAGTCGATCACCTTCCTGTGCGAGCGCACCGGAGACACTCACCGCGACGCAGCTGACCGAATCGCGGATGCACTTGGCGACACGCCCGTCGCCATCGCCCAAGCCGCTGCGACAGCAAAAGGGGGTGGATGCACCTTATCCGGCTACCTTGACAGGCTGAGCAATCACCCGCTCGAGTCACGCATCAGTCGCCTCGAGGGTGATAACTACCCTGACGCCGTCGGCATCGCACTGCTCATGGCATATGAACAGGCCTTGGAGCAGCTCAGCACCAAGCACCCTCAGCAGGAGAGGATCGCCATATCGCTCCTTGACGCACTGTCCCTCCTGGGTGCGTCCGGAGTACCGACTCACTGGCTCTTGAGGCTCGACAACAACTCCGACGACGCACGCAACACCCTGTCTTTCCTGAAGAGCACTTCCATCCTCCAAGAATCCAGCGACGGCGACAAGACCATTATTCACCGCCTCCAGGGACACGTTTATCGGGACACCTACCTGAGCAACCAGAAGAAGCCCGGTGAGGCACGTACGTCCGCCACAACAGTTCTCAGCGGAATGGACGTAGACCGACTAGAGAATGTTGAACAGCGGCGGCATGAAACCCGCAATCTCATCGAGCAGCTACTCTCAGTCACATCACAGGACTATTCTCATTCATTGTTTTCTGAGCCACAGGTGTCTTCAAAGCTCGCCGAGACACTGCAATGCGCAACCAGCCTTGAGATGTCGCAGATAGCCCTTACCCTCACTGACTGCGTTACCCAGGTCTGCGACACTTTGGGCCCCCACGACCCCCACACCCTCTCCCCACGCAACGAACTCGCCCGCGCCTACCGGGCGAGCGGCAGGCTCGACAAAGCCATTGCCATGTACAAGCAGGTCCTCGAGGATTCCACCCGCATCCTGGGAACCGACCATCCCAGCACTCTCGCCTCACGCGACGACCTCGCCGCCGCCTACCGGGATGCGAGCCGGCTCGAGGAGGCCATCCCCCTGTACGAGCGGATCTTCGACGACGTCATGCGCATCCTGGGTCCTGACGACCTCGGCATCCTGGCCTCTGGTCTCAACCTCGCCGACGTCTACCGGGATGCGAGCAGGCTCGACGACGCCATCGCCATGTACAAGCAGAACCTTCAGGACTCCGCCCGTATCCTGGGCCCCCACCACCCCCGTACCCTCGCCTCACGCAACCATCTCGCCGGCACCTGCCGGGACATGGGCAGACTCGATGAGGCCATCTCCCTATACGAGCAATACCTCGAGGACCTCACCCGCATTCTGGGTCCCGACCACCCCGACACCCTCGCCTCGCGTAGCAATCTTGCCGGCGCCTACCAGGCAGCGGGCAGACTCGACGAGGCCATCTCCCTCTTCGAGCAGAACCTCGACGGCCGCACCCGTCTCCTCGGCCCCGACCACCCCGGAACCTTGGCCTCACGGCACAATCTCGCCGGCGCCTACCAGGCAGCGGGCAGACTCGACGAGGCCATCTCCCTCTTCGAGCAGAACCTCGACGACTTCACCCGCCTCCTGGGCCCCGACCATCCCGACACCTTCACCTCACGTAGCACCCTCGCCGGCGCCTACCAGGCAGCCGGCAGACTCCACGACACCATCCCCCTGCACGAGCAGACCCTCACCGACCGCGCCCGCACCCTGGGGCCCGATCACCCCGTAACGCTCACCTCACGTAACAATCTCGCCGGCGCCTACCAGGCGGCCGGCAGGCTCAACGAAGCCATCGCCCTGCATCGGCAGACTCTCAAAGACAGCATACGATCCCTGGGCCCCTACCACCCCCACACCCTCACCTCACGCAACAACCTCGCCAGCGCCTATCGCGCCGCAGGCAGGATCGAGGACGCGGACAAGCTATTCCAGACGCCGTAAAAATCCGGTTCCAGCCCTGCTGACCGCTTGTACGATAGTGGCATGGCCGACCCCTTCTCCCTCGCTGTCCTGTCCGCCAGCATCACCGGGCTGCTCATCCGCGGAGCCGCTGTGGCCGTTGATCCTTCATGGGGCAACGCGGCGTCACTGCCTGGCGAGGCTCTCAACGCGTGGCGCAGCATGTGGAGCCTGCTGCAGGGGCGAGGAGCCGAGGAGAATCCGCTGGAGGCGTCCATCAAGGCCCGACTTCAGAAACAGGTCGATGACGCCAGCGAGCGGCACCAAAAGGTTGACTATTCCGCGTTAGCTGGAGCCGTCACCGAGATGGAGGTGGCGCTCAAGGAGCTCAGCGGGGACGACGCCACAATCCTGGAGGCGGTGCGGTTCCCGGATCGCTTCGAGATGTACCTCCGACGGCGGACGGCCGGCCGCCGCCGAAACATCGAGGCGGCAGCCGAGCCTTTCTTCAACGACCTAACCCGCATCGTCGCCAAAGAGTTCATCTATCGCGCGCCGGGCTCACGGGTCTTCGACATCGCCGCACTCAAGCAACTGCTCGCAGGCCAGGAGCAGCTACTTGCCGGGCAAGAACAGCTGTTGGAGGGGCAGGCAGAAACTCACGGACTGCTGGGGGCTATGGCGACGGATATCAAGGAGATCCATAGCGCAATCCCGCACGGACGATCTGCTTCGCCCACACGGATTCGCTTCGGTAGCCGCCCCATGGTCACCGCGGGCTTCATCGAGCGAGAAGGGCAGGACAAGCTATTCAACGCCATCTTCACTCGCGCCGAGCCTCGTGCAGTGCTGACGGGGATGCGAGGAAGTGGCAAGACACAGCTGGCCGCTGCCGTTGCGGCCAGATGCGAGGAGGAGGAATGGCCCCTAGTCGCCTGGATCAACGCGACCACACGTAAGGAGCTTGTTGCCGACCTCTACGAACTTGCACTGCGAATCGGTATCGACGCACCGAAGGACATCCCTCCGGAGACTATCGTTCAACGCTTCCTGGATCAGGTGCGCTCGGCAGATGCGGCGGATCGTCTCTTCGTCTTCGATAACATCGAGAATCTCGACGACCTGAAGGGTCTCACTCCCGAGGGCAGCGGAACTCGGGTCATCGTCACCACGACGCGCCACCTTGACTGGGGCAGTTTGGGATGGCTGCCGTTGCCAGTTGGCGTCTTTGAACGAGAGCAGTCGATTGTTCTTCTCTGCGAGCGCACTGGCGATACTCACCGTGATGCGGCAGATCGGATCGCGGACGCGCTTGGCGACTTGCCTGTCGCGGTGACTCAAGCGGCCGCAACAGCCACATGGGGACACTATTCCCTATCAGAGTATTTCAAGAGGTTGAATACTCACCCGCTCGAGTCAAGCATTAGCCGCCTCGAGGGCGATGACTACCCGGATGCCGTCAGCGTCGCACTGTTCGTGGCGTACGAACAGGCTTTGGAGCAGCTCAGAGCCACACATCCTCAACAGGAGAGGATCGCTATATCTCTCCTCGATACACTATCCCTTCTTGCCGCTTCCGGAGTGCCAACCCACTGGCTCCTCGAGCTCAACGATGACTCCGACAGAGTTCGAGACACCCTATCATTCCTGAAGAGATCATCTATCCTTCAAGAATCCACCGACGGCGACAAGACCATTATTCACCGCCTCCAAAGACAAGTTTACCACGAAACCTATCTGAGCAACCAAGAGAAGATCGACGAAGCATGTATGTACACTATAACCACCCTCAACGAGATCGAGATAGAGTCGCTAGATAATTTTGAAAAGCAGCGAGAAGAGGTGCGCAATCTCGTCGAACAAATACGTTCTGTCGCATCGCAAGACTACTCTTGCTCATTATTTTCTGATCCTGCCTTCGCTTCAGCAATCACAACGACACTGGGGTATGCCGACCAACTCGGAATACCTCAGTTGGCACTTACTCTCACTGAGTCTATTACTCACGCGAGTGACACCTTGGGCCCCAATCATCCTCACATCCTCACCACACGTAATAACCTCGCCGAAGTCTATCGAGCAGCAGGCAAACTCTACAAGGCCATCGAGTTGCACCAGCAGGTCCTCGACAGCCGCACCCATATACTAGGTCCTAACCACCTCCACACCCTCACTTCGCGCAATAACCTCGCCAGTGCTTACCAGGCAGCCGGACAAC
>NZ_MSKL01000043.1 GCF_001937665.1 Actinomyces oris
GATCAAGAACTACATTCTTGAAAAGGGCCTGCATCCTGGCGATGCGCTGCCGACGGAGTCCCAGCTGTGCACCGACCTGGGAGTATCCCGCTCCTCCGTCCGCGAGGCCGTCCGCACCCTCGTCGCCCTCGACATCGTCGAAGTACGCCACGGACACGGCATGTTCGTCGGCCAGATCTCCATGCGCCCCATGGTCGAGTCCCTCGTCTTCAAAGGCCTCCTCAACCCCGGAGACGACCACCGCGGACTACGCGACATCGTCGAAGTACGCATCACCCTCGACAACGCCCTGGCCGAGCCCGTCACCCACGCCTGGCACAACCGACAAGACCCCGAGCTCGACACCCTCGTCGACAAGATCGAGCAGCTCGCCTCACAAGGAGAGCTCTTCACCGACCAGGACCGACGCTTCCACACACGCCTGCTCCAACCCCTCGACAACCACCTCTACCTCCACCTCACCGAAGCCTTCTGGGCCATCCACACCCTCACCGTCCCCCTCCTGGGCGCCCCCAAGCTCGAAGACCTCACCAGCACCGCAAAAGCCCACCGAGCCATGCTCCAAGCAGCCCGCACCGGAAACATCCCCGCCTACCACCAAGCCATCACCCAGCACTACGCCCCACTCCTAGCAGTCCTCACCTAAACCACCAGCCAAGAACCGCT
>NZ_MSKL01000044.1 GCF_001937665.1 Actinomyces oris
ACCCGAAGCCCGTGGCCCTATGGGGAGCGGTCGAAGGTGGGGCTGGTGATTGGGACGAAGTCGTAACAAGGTAGCCGTACCGGAAGGTGCGGCTGGATCACCTCCTTTCTAAGGATAGGTTTGTGTGGGGGTGGCTTCCTGGCTGTTGATCTTGTCTGGGCCGTTTGTTGGGTCCGGGCCGGTCGGGGTGCTGCTTCTGCGGAAGGGCGGCTGGCTGTTGCTCTGGTTTCTTGCCTTTGGTGGTGGGGGCCGGGTGTGGTTGGTTGCCTGGTGCTGGCATAGGAGACACGCCTGCTGCTGGTGGGCTGCTGCGGCTGTTGTGGTCGTGGTGGTCGGCTGGTTGGTGGGTGCCTCTTGCGCGTGCTTGTGTGCGTGTGGGGGGTGGCATGCTGTCGGGGTTCTGGGGCAGTGCGCCCTGGTTGCCTGGCCCGTGTTCTGCTTCCCTGTTTGTGGGTGGTGGGGGTGGGTG
Source organism: Actinomyces oris (assembly GCF_001937665.1). Taxonomy (GTDB): domain Bacteria; phylum Actinomycetota; class Actinomycetes; order Actinomycetales; family Actinomycetaceae; genus Actinomyces; species Actinomyces stomatis. The sequence continues at coordinate 470 of NZ_MSKL01000044.1, forward strand.
TGGGTGGGTTGGTTGTGAACTGTATAGTGGACGCGAGCATCTTACTGTGATCTGCGATGATTGTTTTGTCGTGATTGTTTTGTTGTTTGTTTTTTTGAGCGTTCGGTGGATGCCTTGGCATCAGGGGCCGATGAAGGACGTGGTGGCCTGCGATATTCCTCGGGGAGCCGGCTGGCGGGCTGTGATCCGAGGGTTTCCGAATGGGGGGACCCGGCACGAGTTATGTCGTGTCACCTGCATCTGAATTGTATAGGGTGTGGGGGGTGACGCGGGGAAGTGAAACATCTCAGTACCCGTAGGAGAAGATATTCCGTGAGTAGTGGCGAGCGAAAGCGGATGATGGTTAAACCGTGTGCGTGTGATACTCGGCAGGGGTTGCGTGTGCGGGGTTGTGGGGCTGTTCTGTTTTCTCTTCTGCCGGAGAGGGGGCGCGTGTGCTGGCCGGTAGCTGAATCGTCTGGGAAGGCGTGGCGTAGTGGGTGATACCCCCGTAGGCGGAACTGGTTGGTGCGTGTCTGGGACGGTTTGCCCGAGTAGCACGGGGCTCGTGGAATCCTGTGTGAATCTGCCAAGACCACTTGGCTGCCTGAATACCTCCTGATGACCGATAGTGGATAGTACCGTGAGGGAATGGTGAAAAGTACCCCGGGAGGGGAGTGAAATAGTACCTGAAACCGGGCGCTTACAAGCCGTCAGAGCCTTCGCATGCGTTGTGTGTGGGGGTGGTGGCGTGCCTTTTGAAGAATGAGCCTGCGAGTCAGTGGCGTGTCGCGAGGTTAACCCGTGTGGGGTAGCCGTAGCGAGAGCGAGTCCGAATAGGGCGTTTGTAGTGGCGCGTTCT
>NZ_MSKL01000045.1 GCF_001937665.1 Actinomyces oris
CCCAGCCGCCATATAAGCCGCGCCTACTCCTTTCGGGGGGTGGTGTGGTTGTGGTGGTGGGGTCTGGGGATCCTCCGTGCAGGTAGGCAAGCGTGTTAACAGGGGTGACGCACAGTGGTAGCCCGGCGGACCTGATGGCTTGGTCCGTTCAAGCGCGCAGCCCGTCCTCCAGGTAAATCCGGGGGGCAGCCCATTTGGTTGGGTGGGGTGAGGCGTGATGGTGACCCCACGTTGGTGGGGGATAACAGGGTGATCCTGGGGTGCCGAGAAAAGCCTCGACGCGATGGTGCCAGCCGCCCGTACCCTAAACCGACACAGGTGGTCGGGCAGAGTATGCCTAGGCGCACGAGTGAATCATGGTTAAGGAACTCGGCAAAATGCCCCCGTAACTTCGGGAGAAGGGGGGCCTGAGCCCTGAAGCCCCGTGCGGGCTAGGGGGGAGGGTCGCAGAGGCCAGGGGGAAGCGACTGTTTACTAAAAACACAGGTCCGTGCGAAGCCGTAAGGCGATGTATACGGACTGACGCCTGCCCGGTGCTGGAAGGTTAAGAGGAACCATCAACCCCCTTTCTTGGGGGTGAAGTGGTGAA
>NZ_MSKL01000046.1 GCF_001937665.1 Actinomyces oris
AACCACCAGCCAAGAACCGCTCCGTCAGAGCCGGATAGGTTCCGGCCTGCGCCACGGCCAGAACATTGAGGCGCGGGTCCTCCGGACGAAGCAGCCTCTCCATCCACAGGTCGCGCGCGGCAGTGAGCCCCTGCGCGAGCCACCGCGCATTGACGAACTCCATGGCGTGAGTGCCCCCGGGGTAGACGTGCAGCTCGGCATCACCGCCGTCGCGCCACACCCTGGAGGCGAAGGCGACATCCTCATCCCGGAAGACCTCGGCGGAGGCCACTGAGATGAACAGCGGCGGCAGCCCGCCCAGCCATGTGGCGCGGGCGGGGGCCTCGTATGGGGTGACCAGCTCCGTGCCGCGCCGCTCCCCCAGCGCAGCATCCCAAGCGACATTGTTGTACGCCGTCGGCCAGGTGCCATCGTCCGGGTACTGACGCGCTGAGACCGAGTCCTGCCAGTGCTGCATTCCTGTGCGGTCATCCAGCATGGGGTAGTCCAGCAGCCCACCGAGAACGGCCGGCCCCTGTCGGTCTCGCGCCATGAGCAGCGTGCCGGCGCTCAGCCCTCCACCTGCGCTCGGCCCGACGACGACGACGCGCCCCGGATCGGCGCCGAGGTCCTCGGCATGCTCGACCGCCCAGCACAGCGTGGCGTAGCAGTCCTCAACGCCGGCGGGTGCCGGATGCTCCGGAGCCAGCCGGTACTCAGGACTGATAATGACGCCTCCGTACCTCCGCAGCCACGGGACAACGGTCAACAGACCGTTGAAACGGCATCCCATCACCAGTCCTCCCCCGTGCAGGGAGAGGAACAGAGGGCCGGGCCCGCCGACGGAGGCGCTCTGGACGGTCCGCACGACCGCAGCGGGAAACGCCGTCCCGTTCTGACGAAGGACCTCAACATCCTCCAAGTCGACGTCAGGATGCCTGAGCAGGAAACCCGCTCGGACCTCATCAACGGGGGCGCGCCAGCTCGGGATGTTCTGCACCGTCATGGTCCGGAAGATGCCGAGCGGCTCGATGCACTCAAGCAGGGCCGCAGTAGCAGTGTCGTAGGGAGGGCGGGTAGGGACCGCTTCATGCGAGTGGGGCATGCCGTAACTGTTGCACTGTGAGCGCTGTAGCAGCAACCCACTCACAATCAGTCATTGATCGGCACTACAGGGCTCCGCCTCCGGCCGCTGCTTGACGACGACTCCCGTTTTCAGCACGACATCCGTCCGGAGACGCGAGAACGCATGGGCGGGCACAATTCGACATTCACCAGCACAAATGCGCCAAAAGTCGGACAATGGGGCCATGCAGACGTCCCGCGGTGTCATGTCCGGCCTCACCACCTCCCCTATGACTCAGTCCTCCACGGCAATCGCCGAGATCAAGAACTACATTCTTGA